>NZ_JBHVWY010000004.1:132880-602103 GCF_042882005.1 Kribbella sp. NPDC058245 | reverse complement strand
CAACCCCAAAAACCTCTCCCGCACCTCATACCCACGCGCAACCGGCATCGGACAACACCTTCCTTCAGGCGTTGCTTCGACCGATGGACTCCGCCCGTCAACTTGAGCGGATATCCGGCCAAATGACCGTTAGACGAACTGGACGAAGGGGAGCACGAAGAGCGCTCCGCAGATGATGCCGTTGATCCATTTGTGGCTGAAGAGGATGGCGACGAACTCGCGGATGGTTGCCGTCGGCCAGTAGTAGCGCGCGGTGGGGGAGCCGACCACCTGGCCGTTGACCTTCACCTTGCGGGCGGTCAGTGCGGCGCGGAACGCGTGGAAGTTGTTCGTGACGATCAGGCAGCGGTACTTCGGCACGCGCGCGACCATCAGTTCCCGGCTGAACAGGAGGTTCTCGGTGGTCGAGGTCGAGCGGTCCTCGCGCAGGATCTGCGTCTCGGGGACACCGCGCTCGATCAGGTACGTCGCCATCGCGTGCGACTCGGGGATGTCCTCGCCCGGGCCTTGGCCGCCCGAGGTGATCATCATCGGGCTGCGGCCTTTCCGGATGGCGCGGTCGTAGACGAGTTTGCCGCGGTCGAGCCGGCTGGCCAGCAGTGGTGGGACGCGGGAGCCGCGCAGTCCCGAGCCGAGCACGATCACGAAGTCGATCTTCCGCGACGACCGGACGCGGCTGTAGACGAACGCGTAGATCAGGAAACACACGAACAGGAACGAGACGTAGGTCAGCACCCCGCCGATCCCGGTCAGCAACGCCGACAGCGGCCGCGAGTCGATCAGCCGCGAGATGATCCCGAAGATCACCAGCCCGAAGATCCCGAGCCCGGCCGCGAGCGACAGCAGGTTGGCCGGGCGGCGGCCCTCGCGGCGCAGCATCGTGACGCCGTTGACCACCAGGAAGACCGCCAGTACGGCGATCGTGACCGGGATCAGGAAGATGATCCCGTAGGCGACCAGTTCGGCCAGTGTGCGGTTCACCTCCGCGATCGCGAACAGCCCGCCGAGCCCGGCGAACATCAGCGCGATCACGAGGAAGATGCTGTTGCGGAACAGCCGCCGGTCGTACAGGAAGCTGATCAGAAAGATCAGGAACCAGAACCCGGCGATCGAGAAGCAGATGGTCATCGGGCGCCATCCAACCATCGGATGGCGCCCGACGGGTCACGCCAGGCTGGTCAGTTCCGAAATCGGTGCTTTGTGGAGGTGGGTGATCACGTTCTTGGTCAACGGGTCCGACCGGTACGGGTACGACCCGGACTCGAACACCAGGTACGCGCGGCCGCCGAACTCGGTGATCCCCTCGGCCATGCTCGGCGCCCGGAAGCAGGAGAGCTTGGCCTTGTCCAGATCCGGCTGGCCACGGCGGACGACGTACAGGTTGCTGAGGTTCTTGCGCCCCAGCGACGTGCTGAAGATGAAGTGCGACTTGGTGACGAGCAGGCCCTGGGTCTTGGTCGGGATCTCCCAGGCCTTGTTGATCGTGGTGAGCGTGCCGTTGGCTTTGATCTTGTACTCGTACATCTTGTCGCGGCCCTTGTCGTTGAAGTTCCCGGCGAACAGGGAATCCCCGTAGCTGGTCAGGAACGACGCGCCGTACACCTTGCGCTCGGAACCGACGGCCTTCACGTACGGCGTGCCGGCCTTCTTCATCGCGGCCGCGAGCGTGGACAGCTTGTACTTGCGGATGCCGTTGTTACTGCCCTGGACGAACGCCCAGCCCATCGACGTGGTGATGCCGCCGGCGTGCGTCTCGGCGATCGCGACGTCACCGACGACCTTGTTGGTGGCCGGGTCGATGCCGACGATGAGGGATTGCTTGCCGGTGTGGTACATCGACACCAGCAGCAGGTTCTTCGACCCGGACCAGTTCCACCAGGTGCCGATGCCCTGCGGCACGTACGAGCCGAGCTTGGGCAGCGCGGCGCTGTTGCTGAACTTGCCGTCGTACCACTTCGATGCCGACGGGCCGTCGTAGAAGTGCGAGCCACCGGCCGTGTCGTAACACTTGATCACGCGCGTCGCGGCGGCGGTCGACGTGGTCGCCGCTTGCGAGGCTTCGGGACCGGTCAGTGCGACAGTGGTGGCGGTACCGGCGGCCAGCAGGCCGGCCAGTCCGAGGGTAAGAGCGACCCGGCGGCGGGTCATCGTGAATCGCATTCAGCGACCTTAACGCGCGAGGGTGTGAAAGAGTCGCGGGGGGACTGGTACGACGGAAGGAGTTTGCTGTGGTCGCGAACTGGGCCGGGAACGTCGAATTCTCCAGCGTGCTCGAACGACCACGATCCGTGGCCGAACTGCAGGAGCTGGTGGCGAAGTCGGAGAAGGTGCGGGTGCTCGGGACCGGGCATTCGTTCAACCGGATCGCCGACACCGCGGGCACGCTGCTGACCATCGCGGACCTGCCGAAGCGGCTCGAGATCGGTACGTCGGGCGCCACGGTCTCGGCCGGCCTCCGGTACGGCGAGATCACCGCGGCCCTGCAGGCTCGCGGGCTCGCGCTGCACAACCTCGGCTCGCTCCCGCACATCTCGGTGGCCGGTGCCTGCGCCACCGGGACGCACGGATCCGGCGACACCAACGGGCCGCTGGCCGACGCCGTCTACGCGATCACCTTCATCGACTCGTCCGGCTCGCTGGTCACGCTGACGCGCGACGACCCCGACTTCAACGGCTCGGTTGTCGCGCTCGGTGCGCTCGGAGTGATCGTCAGCCTGACCCTCAACGTCCAGCGCACGTACAACATCAGCCAGGTCGTGTACGACGGTCTGCCGGTGAAGCGGCTGCACTCGAACTTCGACGCGGTGATGGGCAGCGCCTACAGCGTCAGCGCGTTCACCGACTGGGTCGATCCCGACGTGATGGTCTGGCGCAAGCAGAAGTCACCGCAGTTCGAGCGAGAGTGGCTCGGCGCGAAGGTTGCCGATGGACCCCGGCACCCGATCAAGGTCATGCCGGCGGACTACGCGACCGAGCAGGGCGGCGTACCGGGACCGTGGAACGAGCGACTGCCGCATTTCCGGCTCGAGTTCACTCCGAGCAATGGTGACGAGCTGCAGTCCGAGTACTTCATCCCGCGCAAGCGCGGTCCAGAGGCGGTCGAGATTCTCCGTGCCCTGGGCAACCAGTTGGCCGATGTCATCCAGGTCTCCGAGATCCGCACGATCGCCAGGTCCGACCTCTGGCTGAGCCCCAGCCAAGGCCGCGACACCGTAGCCCTGCACTTCACCTGGATTCAGGACGAGACCGCCGTCCGTCCAGTCGTCGAGGCTCTCGAAGACGCCCTGGCCCCGCTCGACGCCCGCCCGCACTGGGGCAAGGTCTTCGCCGCCGACGCGGCTACCCTCGCCGCCCGCTACCCCAAGGTCCCCGACTTCATCGCCCTGGCCAACCGCTATGACCCGACGGGCAAGTTCCGCAACGACTACCTGGACACCTACCTGCCTAGGTGACCGCAACCACCCATAACGTCCGAAGATCCGTAGTACGTGGTCGGCGTGTTTTCGGACGCTAGCGGTTTGTTAGGCGAGCTCCACCAGGCTGAGGGGTAGGCCGTTGATGGGTTGGGTGGGGCCTGATGCCTTGAGCAACGTTCCACTGACGTGGCGGGCACTGTTGCTGAGGACAACTCGGCCCTGGTCGTTGACTACGGCAACTGTGCGGTGGATTGCCCGTAGGCAAGGCAGAACGGCCTTCTCGAAGGTGAAGACGCGGACGTCGGCACCCGCGACGCCGACGAACGTCGTACCGGAGAACACTGGCACGGTGAAGGTCAGGGTGTAGTCCTCGGTGCAGAGATAGTCGACGTAGGGGCCGGTGATGTGGCGCCGGCCGGTCGTCCGCGGTACGTCGTACCAGGGGAGCGACTCGTAGTCGTAGAAGTTGTCGCCGCGCGGATCCGTGTCGACGAGCAACCGCTCGGCGGCACCGTTGTTGCGCATGAACCACTCGAGCCACCACCGCGAGTCCGCGAGCGCGTCGACCGCGACGACGAAACCCGCACCCGCGATCGGGCTGCCCGGCGCGTCGATGGCCGGCTTCACCAGCGAGGCGATCCCCTTGAGATCACTGCGCCGGACCGGCTGCTTGGTGAACGCTGCCGCGGCTGAGGCGGCGATCTCATCAGCCAGCCCGAAGGCCTCGCCGGCCAGCGCGCTGACCAGTTCGACGATGGCCGCGGTGTCCTGCGCAACGTGAGTGCTCATCTCAGTCCTCCAAGGCCAGTCTGAGGTCGATCAGTCGCGCCGTCGAGTCCGCGACCCGCTCTTCGGCAGCGGCCCGGGCGGCGTCGCCGTTGGTTCGGTCGATGGCCGCCACCACGTCGCGGCAGCTCGCGACGGTACGACGATGGCTGTCGTCATCACCGAACGCCAGCCAGAGCAGCGTGCCGACCTCGGCCTGCAGACTGACCTCGGCGCGATACAACCGAGTGGACTGCGCGGTCGCAGCCACCTCGATGTGGAACTGCGCATCCGCCCGGCGCCGCGCACCCGAACCCTCGGCGTTCTCCAACGCGTCGCAGACCATCACCAGCCGCCGTACGTCGTCCGGTGTCGCGCGCTCGGCGGCGAGGCGGGCCGCCGTACCGGCGATGGCGCCGTAGTGATCGCCGAGGTCGCGCAGTTGCGCCAGGCTCAGCTCGGCCAACCGCGCCCGGACGAGCGTGGACGACATGTCTTCCTGGGCCCGGACGAAGCTGCCGCCACCGCGGCCGCGCCGGGTGTCGATCAGGCCGCGTAGCCGCAACGCGGAGAGCGCCTCGCGGATCGTGGTCGTGGAGACGCCGAAGATGCCGGCCAGGTCGGACTCGCCAGGCAGTTGCTCGGAGTCCGGGATCAGGCCGAGCGCGATCGCGTCGGTGAGCCGGCGGGCCACTAGTTCTGAACGGCTCAGTGACTCCAACGGTGCGAACACCGCCGCTGCGCCACTGCCGTAGAACCGCACCGCCACGTCGGCCACCCCTCAGGAAACGACTCGGGAACAGATCCCCGCCATTCTCTCCGATCACTTGAACTTTAACATCTGATTTCATATGTTAACCGCCACGAGTCGCTGCGGCACTGGGAGTGAGCAATGCGAACTGTCCGCAACCTGATTGGCAACGAGTCCCGGGACGCGCTGAGCGGGGCGACGAGCGAACTGGTCGATCCCGCCACCGGCAAGGTCTTCGGTACGGCGCCCCTGTCCGGCGAGGACGACGTGGACGCGGCGTACCGGGCCGCGGCCGCCGCCGTACCCGCGTGGGCCGGCGTGACGCCGGCTGATCGGCAGCGGATGATGCTTCGCTTCGCGGATGCGGTCGAGGCGCGGGCCGACGACCTGATCGCGGCCGAGTCCGAGAACACCGGCAAGCCACTCGGGCTGACCCGGACCGAGGAGTTCGCGGTCATGGTCGATCAGCTGCGCTTCTTCGCCGGTGCTGCGCGTCTGCTGGAGGGGAAGTCGGCGGGCGAGTACCTGGCCGGTCACACCTCGTGGATCCGCCGCGAACCGATCGGTGTGGTCGGGCAGATCACGCCGTGGAACTACCCGATGATGATGGCGGTCTGGAAGATCGGACCAGCGCTTGCCGCAGGCAACCCCCTCGTGCTGAAGCCTGCTGAGACGACCCCGGTCAGCACGGTCCTGATGGCCGAGATCGCCGCAGAAGTGTTGCCTGCGGGCGTTTTCAACGTGGTCTGTGGTGATCGCGCGACCGGGCAAGCAGTCGTCGCGCATCCGACGCCAGGACTGGTCAGCATCACGGGCTCGACGCGTGCGGGCTCAGAGGTCGCGTCGACAGCGGCTCTCGATCTCAAGCGGACCCACCTCGAGCTGGGCGGTAAGGCACCCGCAGTGGTCTTCGCCGATGCCGACCTATCAGCGGCGGCTGAGGCGATCGGAGTTGGCGGCTACTTCAACGCCGGCCAAGACTGTACGGCGGCCTGCCGGGTGCTCGTGGAGGCATCGGTGCACGACGCGTTCGTCGAGGCGCTGACTTCGTGGGCGCGCGAGAACGCTCGACCGGGACTTGCTGACGATGAGGACGCGTTGTTCGGCCCGCTGAACAGCAGCATGCAACTCGACCGGGTCCGCGCGTTCCTGACCAGGATGCCCGCGCACGGCAACGTCGTACTGGGTGGCTCAAGGGCCGGCGGTGCCTTGGCCGACGGGTATTTCTTCGAGGCGACGGTCGTCACCGGGCTGCGGCAGGACGACGAGATGATCCAGGACGAGATCTTCGGGCCGGTCATCACCGTGCAGCCGTTCGCGGACGAGGCCGAGGCGCTGGAGCTGGCGAACGGGGTCGAGTACGGGCTGGCGTCGTCGGTGTTCACTCGCGATCATTCGCGGGCGCTACGGATGTCGGCCGCGCTCGACTTCGGGTGCGTGTGGCTCAACACCCATATCCCGTTGGTCGCCGAGATGCCGCATGGCGGGTTCAAACATTCCGGGCATGGCAAGGACCTCTCGCTGTACGGCGTTGAGGACTACACCCGGATCAAGCACGTCATGTCGGCGATCTGATGGGCGCGGTGAGCCTGCGCGGGCTGCGCAAGACGTTCGGCGACGTGGTCGCCGTGGACGAGGTCGACCTCGATCTGGACAAGGGCGAGTTCTTCTCGATGCTCGGGCCGTCCGGATCGGGGAAGACCACAGTGCTGCGGATGATCGCCGGCTTCGAGGAACCGACCGCCGGGACGATCATGCTCGACGGTGTCGACGTGACCGGGCGGCCGCCGTACTCGCGTGATGTGAACACGGTCTTCCAGGACTACGCGCTGTTCCCGCACATGAGTGTGCTGCAGAACGTCGAGTACGGGCTGCGGGTGAAGGGCGTCGATCGGCGCAGTCGTCGTACCCAGGCCTCTGAGGCGTTGGAGACCGTCCGATTGAGTGGCTTCGGTGATCGAAAGCCGAGTCAGCTATCTGGTGGCCAACGGCAACGAGTCGCGTTGGCACGAGCCTTGGTGAACCGTCCCAAGGTGCTGCTGCTCGACGAACCACTCGGTGCCCTCGACCTGAAGCTGCGGCGTGAGATGCAGTTGGAGCTGAAGGCGCTGCAACGCGATGTCGGCATCACCTTCGTGTTCGTCACGCACGACCAGGAGGAGGCGCTGACGATGAGCGACCGGATCGCCGTCTTCAACGGCGGCCGGATCGAACAGCTGGCCGAACCGGCCGAGCTGTACGAACACCCGGCGACCGCCTTCGTGGCCGGCTTCGTCGGTACGTCGAACCTCCTGTCCGGCGAGGTCGCTCTCGCGATCCTCGGGACAGCCGGAGTTTTCACCGTGCGGCCGGAGAAGATCCAGCTTGCTTTTGTTGACACGCCGGCGGAACCAGGTCGCTGTACGGCGACCGGCGTCGTCCGGGAAGTCGTGTACCTCGGCGCGGCCACGCAGTCCGTGGTCGACCTCGACGCCGGTGGCTCTCTCCTTGTCCTGCAACAGAATCAAGGTGATTCCGTGCAGGAGAAGCTCGAACTTCGGGGTGCCCAGGTCCGCCTCACCTGGCATCGCGAACACACCGTCGAAATCGGCGGCTAGTCCCCCCGCCCCACCCAATGGCCAAGGAGCGTATTCGATGAAGAAGTCTCTCGCAGCGGTGAGCCTGGCCGTGCTCGCCCTGATCGCGGCCTCGTGCGGCACGTCCGGCGGTGATTCCGGTGCTTCGGGCAACAGCTCGACCGGTGGCGGGTTCACCCCGCCGGACCTGAAGAAACTCGACACGCTCGGCGCCGGCGAGGGCAAGCTCAGCGTGCTCGCCTGGCCCGGCTATGCCGAGGACGGCTCGAACGACCCGAAGGTCGACTGGGTCTCGTCGTTCGAGAAGGAGACCGGCTGCCAGGTCACGGTGAAGACGTTCGGTACGTCGGACGAGGCCGTCACCCTGATGAAGACCGGCCAGTACGACGTGGTGTCGGCCTCCGGTGATGCGTCCCTGCGCCTGATCGCGGCCGGAACGGTCGAGCCGATCAACACCGATCTGGTGAAGAACTACGCCGACGTCTACCCGTTCCTCAAGGACCGGCCGTGGAACTCGGTGAAGGGGCAGATGTACGGGATCCCGCACGGGTACGGCGCGAACCTGCTGATGTGGCGCACCGACAAGGTGAAGACCGCCCCGACGTCGTGGGGTGCGGTGTTCGACCCGAACTCGCCGTACAAGGGCAAGGTGACGGCGTACGACTCACCGATCTACATCGCCGACGCCGCGATGTACCTGATGGCGACCAAGCCGGATCTCGGGATCAAGAACCCGTACGCGCTGGACGACACGCAGTTCGCCGCGGCCGTCGATCTGCTCAAGCAGCAGAAGGGGCTCGTCTCGGAGTACTGGTCGGACTACCTGAAGGAGGTGCAGGCGTTCACCAGTGGCAACTCGGTGATCGGCACCACCTGGCAGGTGATCGCGAACGTCGCCAAGGGCGAGAAGGTACCGGTCGACGTGACCGTGCCGACCGAGGGTGTGACCGGGTGGTCGGACACGTGGATGCTCAGCGCCACGTCGAAGAGCAAGAACTGCGGCTACCTGTGGATGAACCACATCATCAGCCCGAAGGCGAACGCGGCCGTCGCCGAGTACTTCGGTGAGTCGCCGGCCAACGGCAAGGCCTGCGCCGAGACCGCGGACAAGAGCCACTGCACCACGTTCCACGCCGGCGACGCGGCCTACTCCGAGAAGATCTGGTACTGGACCACGCCGATCGAGCAGTGCCTGGACGGCCGCACCGACGTCAAGTGCGCCGACTACACCAAGTGGACCCAAGCCTGGACTCAGATCAAGGGATGAGCATGTTGCCCAGTGGTCTCGTGAGGCACCCGCGGGCGCGGCTCGCTTTGTTGCTCGGTCCTCCCATGGTGTGGCTCGGGGTTGCGTACCTCGGTGCGTTGGCGGCGCTGTTCGTCACCGCGCTGTGGACGCAGAACGGGTTCACCGGGACGATCGAGCGGGTGTGGACGCTGGACAGCTTCCGGACGTTGTTCACCGTCGACGTGTACCGCACGATCGCGCTGCGGACGATCGGAGTCGCCGTACTGGTGACTCTGGTTGATGCCGTGGTTGCTTTTCCGATCGCGCTGTACATGTCGAAGGTGGCGCGGCCGGGGCTGCAGCGATTCCTGCTGGTGGCGGTGCTGATGCCCTTGTGGGCAAGCTACTTGGTGAAGGCGTATGCCTGGCGGGGGATGTTCTCCGAGGGCGGGCTGGTGTCGTCGGCGTTCGAGGCGGTTGGTTTGAAGTCGCCGGGATACGGGCTGACGGCAACGGTGGTGACGCTGGCTTATCTGTGGCTGCCGTACATGATCCTGCCGATCTATGCCGGGCTGGAACGATTGCCGAATTCGTTGCTGGAGGCATCGGCTGATCTCGGTGCGCGGACCGGTCACACGATCCGCCGGGTGATCGTGCCAGTGGTGATTCCGGCGATGGTGGCCGGATCGATCTTCACGTTCAGTCTGTCGTTGGGTGACTACATCGCGGTGCGGATCGTCGGCGGTACGAATCAGCTGCTGGGCAACGTGGTCTACGACAACGTCGGTGCCGCGAACAACCTTCCGTTCGCAGCGGCGGTGGCCACGATCCCGGTGGTGGTGATGCTCGTGTACCTGGCCGCAGTCCGCCGTACCGGAGCTATGGAGAGCCTCTGATGACGATGTCCGGCCCGACCCGCGTCGTACTGCGGATCCTCACCGGCCTGATCCTCGCGGCGATCTACATCCCGCTGCTGCTGGTGGTGGTCAACTCGTTCAACGTGAACAAGACCTTCGCCTGGCCGCCGCGCGACTTCACCCTCGACTGGTGGCGCCGCGCCGCCGAGAGCCAAGGCGCGCTCGACGCGTTGTGGGTGAGCGTCCGCGTCGGCCTCGCGGCCACGGCGATCGCCCTCATCCTCGGCACCATGATCGCGTTCGCCTTGCAGCGCTTCAGCTTCTACGGACGCGATGCCGTGTCCCTGCTGGTGATCCTCCCGATCGCCCTGCCCGGCATCGTCACCGGTATCGCGCTCAACAACGCCTTCCGCACGATCTTCGGCTGGCAACTCGGTTTCGTCACGATCGTCATCGCGCACGCCACCTTCTGCATCGTGACCGTGTTCAACAACGTGATCGCCCGACTCCGTCGTACCGGCGTGTCGTTGGAGCAAGCCTCCGCCGACCTGGGGGCTAGCGCGTTCCAGACCTTCCGGCTGGTCACCTTCCCGATGATCCGCTCGGCGTTGCTGGCCGGCGGGCTGCTCGCCTTCGCTTTGTCGTTCGACGAGATCATCGTGACGACGTTCACCGCCGGTGCTCAGCAGCAGACGTTGCCGATCTGGATCTTCAACAACCTCTTCCGCCCGAACCAGGCCCCGATCGTCAACGTCGTGGCCGCAGCGCTGATCGTGGTCTCGGTCGTCCCCGTCTGGCTGGCCCAGCGGCTGTCGGGCGACGCGGAGTCTTTGGGACACTAGGGGGATGTTGCAACTTACCGACTTCATCATCGACTGTCCGGACGCGATGGCGCTGGCAGCGTTCTACTCCGAGGTGACGGGGGTCCCGATCAAGGAGAGCAGCACGGAGGACTGGGCCGGTCTTCGGTTCGGCAACATCGAGCTGGCCTTCACTCCGGTGGAGGACTACCGGGCGCCGCAGTGGCCGGACAGCGAGCATCCCAAGCAGTTCCATCTCGACTTCGAGGTCGACGACATCGAGGCCGAACAGCGCCGCGTCCTAGCCCTCGGCGCGACCCTGCTGCGAGACCACATCGGTCCCGAGGGATACGGCTTCCGTATTTACGCCGACCCCGTCGGCCACCCCTTCTGCCTGTGCCGCAACAAGGGCGTCGTCTGGACCGACGAGGGCCCAAGCTGGGGACCCGCGGCCACATGAGCTTCTGTCTTCACACACCGATGATCAGCGGTGGTCGCAGCCATCTGGCCACCGGCCCCCATCAGGAGGAGGACATATGCAACGTGGCGAAGTCTGGTGGGTAGATTTCGACGAGCGGCGGCCGGTCGTCCTGCTCTCGGGAGAAGCGGCGTCCGGGTTTCGGGCGATGCAGATCGTCGCTCCTGCCAGCACCGAGATCAGCGGCGTGGCCGTCGAGGTGGCAGTAGGCGCCCCCGAAGGACTGCCCCTCGAAGGCGTCCTGAGAGTCGCACTCCCACGTCCAGGCCTCATCCCTTGCACCTGGCTGGTCACCCTGACCAAGGAAGACCTGATCGAGCGGGCGGGAGTCCTGTCGTCCACGAAGCTCGGCGAGCTCAAGGAGGCCCTACGTCTCGGAGGACTCGAGTAGGCGGAGAAGGACCGGAGGCCGCCGATGGCGTTCACCGATTAGTGGCGGGGGTCGCCTTCGAGGGTGGTGGTGAGGGTCCAGAGCAGGTTCCGGAGCTGCCGGCGATCCTCGGGGGTCAGACCGGCAAGGGCTCGGCTGCCGGCTCGGTCGTAGATGTCTTCGACCGTGCGGGCCAGCTCGGCGCCCTGGTCGGTGAGCTCGATGCCGACCTGTCGCGCGTCGGTAGTGCTCTTGACGCGGCGGACCAGGCCGGCGGCCTCCATGCGTTGGGTGGTCTTGGTCGCCGTCGGCACCTCGACGTCCAGGACCTTCGCCAGCTTCGCTACCGGTAGGGAGCCGTGGTGCAGGAGCTTGGCGAGGACCAGTTCCTGGCCGGTGTGCAAGCCGGTTCCGACCAGCTCCTCCGCAACCGCCTTGCGGGCTGCGCGGTCAGCGAAGCGCAGGGCGATCAGCACGTCTCGGGGGGTGGCCGGGGCGTCCGCCGGCCACTCCTCCTCGAGGGTGGTCACTTGGGACTCCAGGCGTTCTGGGCGGTGTAGTCACCGACGTACTGGGTGGGGATGGCGGGCTCGCCACGGCTGAGCTGGCTGGCGAAGCGGGGGAGTTCGTCGCGGACCTTGAGGTGGTGGGCCTGGGACTCGGCGGGGGTGGTGCGGCCGATCACCTCGCCGCCCTTGACCAGCGGCTTGAGGAGTTCGCGGTCGTCGCCGTCGTCCTCGGGGAGGCTGCCGACGCCGATCAGCTCGGCCTCGGCGACCCCGGCCGCGGTACGGCGGCGCAGGGCCCACTTGCGGCCGCCGATCGAGATCTTGTCCGGGCTCTTCTTCGCCACCGGCTTCAGGTCGCCGCTCGCGTCCTCACGGGCGACCAGCTTGTACACGAACCCGCAGGTCGGATACCCCGAGCCCGTGACAAGCGACGTACCGACGCCGTAGCCGTCGACCGGTGCCGGGGCGAGCGCGGCGATCTGGAACTCGTCGAGGTCCGAGGTCACGATGATCCGGGTCTTGGTGGCCCCGAGCGCGTCGAGCTGTTCGCGGACCTGACCGGCCAGTGACGGGAGGTCGCCGGAGTCCAGCCGGACGGCGCCGAGCTCCGGGCCGGTGATCTCGATCGCGGTCCGGACCGCCTCGGCGACGTCGTACGTGTCGACGAGGAGGGTGGTGCGTTTGCCGAGGGCATCCACCTGGGAGGTGAACGCCTCCTTCTCGGTGTCGTGCAGGAGGGTGAACGAGTGCGCCGACGTCCCGGCGCTGGGGATGCCGTAGCGGCGGGCGGCCTCCAGGTTGGAGGTGGTGGCGAAGCCCGCGATGTACGCCGCCAGCGCGGACGCGACCGCGGCCTCCTCGTGGGTCCGCCGCGAGCCCATCTCGATACAGGGCCGGCCGCCGGCCCACCAGGTCATCCGGGAGGCGGCCGAGGCGACCGCGGAGTCGTGGTTCAGGATCGACAGGAAGACGGTTTCCAGCAGCACGGCCTCGGCGAAACTCGACTCCACGACCAGGACCGGGGAGCCGGGGAAGAAGATTTCGCCGTCGGCGTACCCGGCGATGTCCCCGGTGAACCGGTAGTCAGCCAGCCAGTCGGAGGTAACCTGGTCGACGACACCCCGGTCGGCCAGGAAGGCGATCGCCCGCTCGTCGAAGCGGAACTGCTCCAGGGCGTCGAGCAGCCGGTTCACGCCGGCGACGACGCCGTACCGGCGGCCGTCGGGCAACCGGCGGGCGAACAGCTCGAAGACCGAGCGGCGCTGCGCCGTGCCGTCGGCCAGGCTGGCCTGCAGCATGGTCAACTCGTAGTGGTCCGTCAGGAGCGCGGTCGAGGTGTTCACAAGGGCAGCCTATTGCGCCAGCGGAACCACTAGTGGAGAGAATGGGTCAGTGACCACCGCACCGAGCGAGCTCGCGAGCCCCGAAGTCGACGAGGCGATCCAGCTGAGCCCACCGTGGGTGACGATCGTCTGGAACGACCCGGTCAACCTGATGGACTACGTCACGTTCGTCTTCCAGACGTACTTCGGCTACTCCAAGTCCAAGGCGGAGAAGCTGATGATGCAGGTCCACGAGGAGGGCAAGTCGGCGGTGTCGAACGGTAACCGGGAAGCGATGGAGCGCGACGTCGAGGCGATGCACTCCTACGGCCTGTGGGCCACCTGCGAGAAGTCGTGACGCGGTTCCGCAAGCGCCGCAAGATCGTCGCGGTCAGCTTCGCCGAGCACGAGGCCGACATCCTCGCCAACCTGCTCCGCAACCTGGTCGAACTCCTGTACGACGGCCTGCCCCCGCGCGCCACCCAGTCCAGCGACCCGCTCGCGGCCCTGCTGGACTCCGACGGCCCCACCTCGCCGCCCGAGGACATCGTCCTGCAGCGCCTCTTTCCCGACGCCTACGGTTCCGACGACATGGCGTCCTCGGAGTTCCGCCGCTTCACCGAACGCGGCCTGCGCGACGGCAAGATCACCGACGCCAAGCGCGTCCTCTCGGCCCTCGAGGAGTCCGGCGCGGACGAGATCGCCCTCGAACCCGACGAACAACTCTCCTGGCTGCGCGCCCTGAACGACCTCCGCCTGGCCATCGGTACCCGTCTCGACATCAAGGACGAAGACGACTACGGCACCTGGGAGAAGCTCCCCGAGGACGACCCCCGCCGCCTCACCTACGACCTCTACGACTGGCTCGGCTACCTCCAGTCAGCCCTCCTCCACAACATGCGCTAACCGCCTGTCATCAGGGTGGTGAGGTAGGCGTCTAGGCGGTGGGCGACTGTTTCGGGGGTTAGGTCGGGGCGGGTGGAGTCGCGCCACGGTTGGGCGGCGTCGGGGAGGTCTTCGGAGAGGGAGAGGGCGTCCCGGACCAGCCAGTAGTGGCGGTCGGGGGAGAGGGCGCCGCCGGCTTGTTCGTAGGCTTCGACGAAACTCAGGGCCCAGGTGGGGCCGTGGAGTAGGGCGAGGTTGGTGGCACAGTGGGCCACGTCCAGGTCGGTCGGGCCCCAGGAGGTGCTGGCCCAGTCGACTACCGCGGTGAGGCGGGTTCCTTCGAAGAGGACGTTGCCTGGCTGGTAGTCGCGGTGCAGAAAACGGCCCTCGTACGGCGGATGCGGCCGCCGGATGAGGTCGATCGCGGCGGACCAGTTGGCGCCGGGCGGTGTGACGACCGTGTCGGCGGTCGTCAGCGTCACGAAGGCGGGAGGGCGCTCGACGGGCTGCACCGCGTGGATCGCGACGAGCTGCTGCGCCAACACCGGGATGCGCTCCGCAAGTCCGTCGTCGGTGAGGACGGTCCGCCCGGGCATCCACGTCATCAGCAGCGAGGGGTGAGCGGCCAAGGGGTCGACGGCGATCAGTTCAGGAGCCGGTACGGCGGTTGTCGCGAGCAGCGTGAGTGCGTCCGACTCCCGGGCTAGGCAGTCGGCAGCGTCAGGCCGGTCGACGAAGGTACGCAGTACAAGATCGCGGACGCTCCCGTCCGGGGCGGCGATCGTCAGCCGGCGCATCTCAGCGGTGAGGCCGCCGTGCAGAACCGAGGCCTCGGCGATCCGTTCGCCCGCGGCCAGGTGCTCGTGGACCCAGGCGAGTGTCGACGGCCGGACAGACGTCAGGTTGGTCACCGTGCCACCTCACCATCCCAATGGCCGCGGGCGCGAGCGAATATCCCGCCTACGATGCTCGGGTGAGTTATCCGAGGACTGGCGGCAGGGTGGGCGGGGCTCCGGACTTTCCTGAGGTTGAGGGGGAGGTGCTGGCGTTCTGGGAGGCGGACGACACGTTCCGGGGGTCGGTGGAGCGGCGGACCAAGGAGGAGTTCGTCTTCTACGACGGGCCTCCGTTTGCCAATGGGCTGCCGCACTACGGGCATCTGCTGACCGGGTATGTGAAGGACCTGGTGCCGCGGTACCAGACCATGCGCGGGTATCGGGTGGAGCGGCGGTTCGGGTGGGACACGCATGGGCTGCCGGCTGAGCTGGAGGCTCAGCGGGTGCTCGGGCTGAAGACGAAGGCGGAGATTCTCGAGCTGGGGATCGAGAAGTTCAACGCGAAGTGCCGGGAGCTGGTCCTGCAGTACACCGACGAGTGGCAGGCCTACGTCACGCGGCAGGCGCGGTGGGTGGACTTCGACAACGACTACAAGACGCTCAACGCCGAGTACATGGAGTCGGTGATCTGGGCGTTCAAGACGCTCTACGACAAGGGCCTGGTGTACGAGGGCCTGCGCGTCCTCCCGTACTGCTGGAATGACGAGACGCCGCTGTCCAACCACGAGCTGCGGATGGACGACGACGTCTACCAGCAGCGGCAGGACCCCTCGGTGACGGTCGCGGTCGAACTGGAGACCGGGGAGCGGTTGCTCGCCTGGACCACGACCCCCTGGACGCTCCCGAGCAACCTCGCGATGGCGGTTGGGCCGGAGCTCGACTACGTCACCGTGCACGACGCCGAGGGTCGCCCCACGATCCTGGCCGAGGCTCGCGCGCAAGCCTATGGATTCACCGAGATCATCCGCAGGTTCAAAGGCACCGAGCTGATCGGCAAGCGCTACACCCCACTCTTCGACTTCTTCGCGGACACACCCAACGCCTTCCAGGTGATCGCGGCCGACCATGTCACCACCGATGACGGCACTGGCGTCGTACACATGGCTCCCGCGTACGGCGAGGAGGACCAGCTCGCGTGTGACGCCGTCGGGATCCCCACGATCCTGACCGTCGACGACGGAGCCCGGTTCACCAGCGTGGTCCCGCCGTACCAGGGTCTGCACGTCTTCGAGGCGAACCGTCCGATCATCCGCGACCTCAAGGCCGCCGGCGCGCTGATCCGCGAGGACAGCTATGTGCACAGCTACCCGCATTGCTGGCGGTGCCGGAATCCCTTGATCTACAAGGCGGTTTCGAGCTGGTTCGTCGAGGTGACAGCGATCCGCGACCGGATGGTCGAGCTGAACGAGGACATCACCTGGACGCCGGAGCACGTGAAGCACGGCCAGTTCGGCAAGTGGTTGAGCAATGCGCGCGACTGGTCGATCAGCCGGAACCGCTTCTGGGGTTCGCCGATCCCGGTCTGGCGGTCCGACGATCCGTCGTACCCACGGATCGACGTCTACGGCTCCATCGCCGACCTCGAGCGTGACTTCGGCGTCGAGGTCAAAGACCTGCACCGTCCGTACGTCGATCAGCTCACCCGACCGAACCCGGACGACCCGACCGGGAAGTCGACGATGCGCCGGGTGCCCGACGTACTGGATGTGTGGTTCGACTCGGGGTCGATGAGTTTCGCGCAGGTGCACTACCCGTTCGAGAACACGGACTGGTTCGAGAGCCACTTCCCGGGTGACTTCATCGTCGAGTACATCGGGCAGACGCGCGGCTGGTTCTACACGATGCACATTCTCGGTACGGCGTTGTTCGACCGGCCGGCGTTCAAGTCGGTGCTGAGCCACGGGATCGTGCTCGGCAGCGACGGGCAGAAGATGAGCAAGTCGCTGCGGAACTACCCGGACGTGCGCGAGGTATTCGAGCGGGACGGCGCGGACGCGATGCGCTGGTTCCTAATGTCGAGCCCGATCCTGCGCGGCGGGAACCTGATCGTCACCGAGGAGGGCATCCGCGAGGGTGTCCGGCAGGTGCTGATCCCGCTGTGGAACGCGTGGTCCTTCTTCGCGCTCTACGCGAACGCGGCCGACCGCGAAGGGCAGGCGGTGAAGCAACCGACCGACCTACTGGATCGGTACCTGCTGGCGCGGTTGCGGCTGTTCGTCACCGACGTCCAGGACAAGCTCGACCGGTACGACATCGCGTCGGCCTGTGACGCGATCACCTCGTACGTCGATGTGCTGACGAACTGGTATATCCGGCGTTCGCGCGACCGTTTCTGGGCGGGGGAGCAGGCGGCGATCGACACGCTCTACACGGCGTTGGAGACGCTCTGCCGAGCGGTTGCGCCGCTGCTGCCGTTGGTTGCCGAGGACATCTGGCGTGGGCTGACCGGGGAGCGGTCGGTGCACCTGACCGACTGGCCGACCGTCACCGATCTTCCGGACGATCCGGAGCTGGTGGCGCAGATGGAGCGGGCGCGCGAGGTGTGTTCGGTCGCCTCCGCGATCCGCAAGGCGACCGGGATCCGGGCCCGTCAGCCGCTGGAGAAGTTGACCGTGGCAACGACCGCGGACCTGCAGGCGCTGACGGGGTTGATCGCCGCCGAGGTGAACGTCCGCGAGGTCGTGCTGACGTCGGTCGATGCGGTCGACGCTCCGGTCTCCCAACGCCTGACCGTCAACGCGCGAGCAGCTGGACCGCGGTTGGGTAAAGCCGTGCAGACAGCGATCAAGGCGTCGAAGGCAGGAGACTGGTCGGTGTCCGACGACGGTGTGATCGTTGCTGGTGGCATCGAGTTGCAGGACGGCGAGTACACGCTGGAGGCAACTCTGGACGAAGGTGGCGAGTCGAGCGGGTTGCTGCCAGGTGGTGGTTTCGTGGTGCTCGACACGACGCTCACGCCCGAGCTCGAGGCGGAAGGGACGGCGCGGGACGTGATCCGCTCGATCCAGCAGGCGCGGCGTGATTCCGGGCTTGAGGTCACTGATCGGATCCGGCTCACCGTGACCGCGGAACCCGCCATGGCCGCGGCCGTCGAGACCCACCGCGACCTGATCATGCGCGAGACGCTCGCCACCGCCCTCGCCGTACAAGAGGGCTCTGAACTGGAGATCGACCTCAGGTCCTAGTGTGAGTGGCATGGAGACGCGGAAGCTGGGACGGACCGGTCGGGATGTAGGCGTGGTCGGGCTCGGCGCCTGGCAGCTGGGCGCCGACTGGGGTTCGGTGGACGAGAGCGACGCGCTCGCCGTACTGCGGTCGGCGATCGAGGGCGGCGTGACGTTCATCGACACCGCCGACGTGTACGGCGACGGTCGGAGCGAGCGGCTCGTCGGTCAGGTACTCAAGGAACACGACGGCCTGACCGTGGCGAGCAAGATGGGCCGCCGGGTCGAGCAGCTCCCGGAGAACTACAACCCGGCCAACTTCCGCGCCTGGAACGACCGCTCCCGGCAGAACCTCGGCGTCGACAGGATCGACCTGGTTCAGCTGCACTGCCCGCCGACCGCGGTGTACTCCACCGACGCCGTCTTCGACGACCTGGACGCGATGGTCGACGAGGGCCGGATCGCGTCGTACGGCGTCAGTGTCGAGACCTGCGCCGAGGCATTGACCGCGATCGCGCGGCCCAACGTGGCGAGCGTCCAGATCATCCTGAACGCCCTCCGCCTCAAGCCCCTCGACGAGGTGCTGCCCGCTGCCCAGGAGGCCGGCGTCGGCATCATCGCCCGCGTGCCGCTCGCCAGCGGCCTGCTCTCCGGCAAGTACGACGAGAACACCGTCTTCTCCGCCGACGACCACCGCACCTACAACCGCCACGGCGAGGCCTTCGACGTCGGCGAGACCTTCTCCGGCGTCGACTTCAGCACCGGCCTCGAAGCCGTCCGCCGCCTGATGCCCTGGCTCCCCGCCGGCGCCACCATGGCCCAGTTCGCCCTCCGCTGGATCATCGACCAGCCCGGCGTCTCCGTCGTCATCCCGGGCGCCCGCAACCCCGAACAAGTCGCCGGCAACGTCGGCGCAGCCGCCCTGGCGCCCCTCACCGCCGACCAGCAAACCGCCGTACGAGAGATCTACGACGACCTCATCCGCCCCCAGATCCACAACCGCTGGTAGTCCACATACTGGACCGACCCTGCGGTTGTCAGGGTCGGTACGGCGGTCGCCGTACCGTGGTGGTGTGTTGATCATCGACCAGGCGACGTACGACGCGATCCTCGCGCACGCGCGGCGGGACCACCCGGACGAGGCGTGCGGCGTGGTGACGGGCCCGGAGGGATCGGGGCGCGCGGAGCGGTTCGTTCCGGTGCCGAACGCGGCGATGTCGCCGACGTACTACGAGTTCTCGTCCGAGGACCTGTACCAGGTGCACCAGGACCTGTGGGACCGGGACGAGGAGATCGTGGTGACGTACCACTCGCACACGGCGACCGAGGCGTACCCGTCGCGGACGGACGTCGCCCGGGCCGAGGAGCCGAACTCGCACTACGTCATCGTCTCGACCCGGGACGGGGCCGAGCAGCAGAGCTACGACGGTCCGGTGGAGTTCCGGTCGTACCGGATCGTCGACGGCGTGGTCACCGAAGAAGATGTGAAGATCGTGGCGGACTACGCCGAATTGGACAGCAGCGAACTAGGAGACAACTGAGATGGCGATCGAGCTTCGCGTCCCGACCATCCTGCGGACCTACACGGGTGGCGAGAAGGCGGTCAACGGCGACGGTGCCACGCTGGCCGAGTTCATCGACAGCGTGAACGGCGACCACCCGGGCCTGAAGGAGCGGATTGTCGAGGGGGAGCCGGAGGAGCTGCGCCGGTTCGTCAACGTGTACGTGAATGACGAGGACGTCCGGTTCACCGGTGGTCTGACGACGGCGGTGAAGGACGGCGACGTGGTCGTCGTGCTGCCTGCGGTCGCCGGCGGCTGAGGATGCGTTTCGACAGCCTGCTCGACTCGGTCGGGGGCACGCCGCTGGTCGGCCTGCCCCGGCTGTCGCCGACGGCGGACGTGCGGTTGTGGGCCAAGCTGGAGGACCACAACCCGACCGGTTCGATCAAGGACCGGGCGGCGCTGCGGATGCTGCTGGACGCGGAGAAGGACGGCCGGCTGCGGCCGGGCAACACGATCCTGGAGCCGACGTCGGGCAACACCGGTATCTCGCTGGCGATGGCGGCCAAGCTGCGTGGCTACCGGATGGTCTGCGTGATGCCGGAGAACACCTCCGAGGAGCGCCGCCAGATCCTGCGGATGTGGGGTGTCGAGATCATCTCCTCCGCGGCTGCCGGTGGTTCGAACGAGGCGGTCCGGGTGGCCAAGCAGGTCGCCGAGGAACACCCCGACTGGGTGATGCTCTACCAGTACGGCAACCCCTCGAACGCGGCTGCCCACTACGACGGCACCGCCCGCGAGGTCCTCGACGACCTCCCGTCGGTAACGCACTTCGTCGCAGGCCTCGGCACGACCGGCACGCTGATGGGTGCCGGCCGCTTCTTCCGCGAACACAAGCCCGAGGTCCGGATCGTCGCTGCCGAGCCCCGGTACGGCGAACTCGTCTACGGCCTGCGGAATCTGGACGAGGGCTTCGTCCCGGAGCTGTACGACGCATCGCTGATCGATGCCCGGTTCTCGGTCGGACCGCGTGACGCCGTTCGGCGCGTTCGGGAACTGCTCGAGAACGAAGGCATCTTCGCCGGCATCTCGACCGGCGCGATCCTGCATGCCGCGCTCGGCCAGGCGGCCAAGTGTGTGCGCGACGGAGAGCGGGCCGACATCGCCTTCGTGGTCGCCGACGGCGGCTGGAAGTACCTGTCGACCGGTGCCTATGAGGGCACGGTCGACGAGGCGGAGGATCGCCTCGAAGGCCAGCTCTGGGCCTGAAAGGCTAAGGAGATTTGAACAGGATCCGGCGGCCGATGCGCGGGTGAACACCGCGTCCCTTGCAGCTGGTGCAGGGGCGTTGCGCGTAGCTGAAGATGCCGCCGTGGTGACGGCCGGCGCCCTTGCAGCGGTTGCACTTGGCATTCGGGTGCAGCGACAGCGAGACGACGTACACGAAGAACGCCGCCATCAGCATCAGCAGCAGGACTCCGGTCGACCCGATGGACGACGCGAGGTCCGCGGCGGTGCTGTTGGTTTCGGCAGCCTGGTTCGCGGCCTGCCCGGAGGCGGCGACGTGATCAGGTTGCGGATTCGGTCCGGCGGTGCTGCTCAGCACCGCGACGAAGTGATGCGCCAGGCTCATGGCATCTCGAGGGCGGTTCGGGCGAACATCGGTCCAGAGTGACCCGAATCACTGCTGTTGGCAATTGCATAACGTAAAGATGTGGACAAGGTTCGGCGTGTCGTTTCAAGAGAAGGGACTGGGTGTCTTCTTGAACGACCCGAATCCGGTCCTGGTTACGGCTCACCGGGAGACCGCGCCGATCTCGTCGCGCAGAATTCGCGCCGCCGTGGCTGCTTCGGCAGCCTGCTCGGCGGCGCCCACCGCGTCGTAGTACCTGGCCAGGGCGTCCAGACAGTCCGCCGTCAGCGGGTCGCGCTGGCCGGCCGTCAGACGGGTGGCTTCGGCAATTTTCTCGTGGGCCTCGTCCAGTTCGTCACTGTCCGCGGCCAGTCGCCCCAATCCGAGCAGGGCCTGGGCGATGCCGCGGTCGTGCCCGATCCGCCGGAAAAGCTCGAGGCTCTCCTGGTACGACGATCGCGCGTTGCCGACGAGACCCAGTCGCCATTCCGCATCGCCGAGGCTGACCAGGCCGAACGGCACGCCGTAGCCGCTATTGGAACGACGGGCGCTCGCAACCGTCGACCGGTAGCACTCCAGAGCTTCGTCGTACCGGCCGAGTTCGTAGTAGACGAGGCCGAGATTGTGCTCGGCGGCAGCCAGTGTGTTGGCAGGCGTGATCTCCGGCCGCAACGCCAGACAGTCATGGGTGAGCTGCTCCGACTGGTCGAAGTGCCCTAGCAGCCGGGCCACGGTCGCACTCCAGAGCAGGACCTCGGCTCGCACCAGCGGGTCGATCGTGGAGTCGACAAGTGCCCGGACCCGCGTCAGCCAGTCGTCGGCTTCGGTGAGCTGTCCGGTCCAGGTCCAGTACCGCCACAGATAGCGGGCGAACTCGACAGAGCGCTCGGCGTCGCCGCTCGCCAAGGTGTGCTGCACCGCCGCTCGCAGGTTCGCATCGTCGGCCGCAAGCCGTTGTTTCCAAGCGTTCTCGGCCGGTCCCACCACCTCGGCCCGCCCGGCAAGCTCCAGAAAGTACGCCGCATGCAGCGCCGCCAATCGATGTTCGGTGGCCGGCTCGAGCTGCTCGGCCGCGTACTGCCGGACCGTCTCCAGCAGGCGGAACCGGTCGGACTCGGGCGCTACCAGGCTGCCGTCGATCAGCGCCGCGAAGTCGGGCAGCCCGGCGCCGGTGACGGCGAGCGCGGCCTCGGTGGTGAAGCCGCCGGTGAAGACCGAGAGCCCGGCCAGGATTTCGCGCTGCCGCGCGGTCAGCAACCGGCTGCTCCACTCGAGCGTGTCGCGCAGGGTCCGATGCCGCTCGGGCAGATCACGGGCGCCGCCCGCGAGGAGTTCGAGATCGCTCAACTGGCCCAGCAATTGCGCCGGGGTCAGAACCCGCAGCCAGGGCGCGGCCAGCTCGATCGCCAGCGGCAGCCCGTCCACCCGGCGGCAGATTTCCGCCACCGGTTCGATCTGGTCGGGCGTGAGCGCGAACCCCGGTACGGCGGAGCCGGCCCGGCGGGCGAAGATCCGGACCGCCGGCAGCTCGGCTGCGTCGGCCTGCAGCGATCCTGGGATCACGAAGGGCCGGACCGCGAGCACCTGCTCGGCGCTGAGCCGCAGCGCGGTTCGGCTCGTCGCCAGCACGCGGAGCCCCGGGCAGGTCGCGAGTAGTTCGGCGATCAGCTCGGTGGACTCGGGGAGGTGCTCGAAGTTGTCGGCGAGCAGCACGATCTCGGTCGCTCGCAACGCGGTCGCGAGGCGCTCGGCGGTCGGCGTACCGGGGTGTTCTTTGAGGCCCAGTGAGCGCAGGATCTGCGGAGCCACCGCCTCCGGAGACCGGAGGTCCGCCAGCGGCACGAAGACGACGTCGGCGAGTTCCGCCGCGATGGCAAGGGCGAGTCGGGTCTTGCCGACCCCGCCAGGGCCGGTCAGCGTCAGCAGCCGGGTGGCCGGATCGGCGAGGAGTTTGGCCGCTTCGGCCAGCTCCGCGTCGCGGCCGAGCAGCGGACCAGCAGGAATCGGCGCTCGCAGGGCGTCCGCGGCCTGCACCAGCCGCGACCCACGGCGAGCCTGCTCGAACCGCTCGCGATCCGCCGGGCCGAGGGCGAGCGCGTCGGCGAGAATCGCGAGCGTACGGCGTTGTGGCCGCTGCCGTTCGCCGCGTTCGAGCAGGCCGATCGCATCGACGCTCACGCCGGACCGGTCGGCCAGCTCCTCCTGAGTGAGTCCCACCCGCTGCCGGAACTGCCGGAGCAAGTCACCGAACTCCCCAGCTGCCACGCCGGAATCCTAGTGGTTCGGGGGTTTGTCGGGGTGTTTGTCGGTGGTGAACGGGCGCGCGGCGGCCGATGCTCGTCGAGACGACAATGCACCGACCTGGGGGACCACATGCAGCAGAACAAGACCGTCGTACGGCGGTGGATGGACGCCGGGAACGACCGGGAGTTCGGGCGGTTCGACGAGCTGTTCACCGCCGATACGGTCGATCACGTCAGTGGGAACACGGGGATCGCCTGGTGGAAGGAGGTCTTCGGCTGGATCGGGGCGTCGTTCCCGGACTGGCAGTGGACCGGTTCAGTGATGATTGCCGAGGACGACCTGGTGATGGTGAAGGCCGACCTGACCGGCTCCCACCAGGGCTCCCGGCTGCCGTTCCTGAGCGGGATCGAGCCGACCGGTATCCCGATCGTCTGGCGGCATTTCCACCTGTTCCGGCTGGAGAACGAGCTGATCGCCGAACACTGGGCCAGCCGGGACGACCTCGGCGTACTGCGGCAGTTAGGGGCCCGGTGATGGCGGCCTATCGATGCATTGGCGGCGAGTTCCGGTCCAGCCGGCGTCCGGAGCGTCAGATCGGCTTCTCGGAGTACCTGGCGACGGCACAGCTGGAGGCCCAGCGGCTCGCTGAGGCGGCACTGCAGGCAGGTCTGGACGCCGCCGTACCGACCTGTCCGGGCTGGACGGTTGGCGAGCTGCTCAGGCACGTCGGTGGCTTGGCGAGGGGTGTCACCGACTACCTGCGGACGGGGAACCCCTTCCCGCCGACCGCGGCCGACACGCAGAGCTGGTTCGCGGCGCCGCCGGCCGGGATCGACCTGGTCGCCTGGTACGTCGGAGTCCGGGCCGAGCTCACTCAGGCCTTCCTGGCCGCGGATCCGCGGACGGCCTGTTTCACCTTCCTGCCGGCCGAGTCCCCGCTGCTGTTCTGGGCGCGTCGCGATGCCCATGAGACCGCGATCCACCGGGCCGATGTCCAACTCGCGGCCGGCACGGAGATCACGCCGTACGAGCCGGAATTCGCCCGGGACGGGATTGCCGAGCTCCTGGCGTTCACGGCCCTGAGCCTGCGAGCGGACCCGGGGTTCACGGTTGCGGTGGCGGGGTGTCTGCTGCACGTGGGGCCGACGGACTGCACCGTCGAGCCGGACAGTGGCGTCTCGGCGGACCTGCGCCTGGTCGGGCCGCCGAGCGCCGCCTACCTCACGCTCTGGAACCGGACGCCGCCGACCGACCTGCGGTTGGTCGGAGACCCGGCGCTGCTCGACTACTGGCGTCAGCACGCACGCTGGGAGTTGTAAACTCTGCCGCGTGACAGACGCGCCGGTGGGGATCTTCGATTCAGGCTTCGGCGGTCTCACCGTCGCGCGTGCGGTGCTGGACCAGTTGCCGCACGAGCCGATCCTCTACCTCGGCGACACTGCCCGGCAGCCGTACGGGCCGAAGCCGATCGCCGAGGTTCGTGAGTACGCGCTGGAGTGTCTGGACCACTTGGTCGAGGCCGGCGTGAAGATGCTGGTCATCGCCTGCAACTCGGCCAGCGCCGCGATGCTCCGCGATGCCCGGGAGCGGTACGACGTACCGGTGGTGGAAGTGATTCTTCCGGCTGCTCGCCGTGCCGTTGCCGCGACCCGCAACCAGAAGGTCGGAGTGATCTGCACGCATGCAACGGCAACCTCTTTGGCGTACGACGATGCGTTCGCCGCAGCCCCGCAGGTGGACCTGATCACCCGGGAGTGCCCGAAGTTCGTCGACTTCGTCGAGTCCGGCGTGACGTCGGGACCGGAGTTGCTGGAGGCTGCGCATGAGTACCTCGATCCGCTGGTCGAGGCCGGCGTCGACACGCTCATCCTCGGCTGCACGCACTACCCGTTGCTGACCGGCGTGATCTCGTACGTCGTCGGTGACGCGGTATCGCTGGTGAGCAGCGCCGAGGAGTGTGCCAAGGATGTATACCGTGTCCTGACCAGCACCGGACTGCTGCGCCCGGACGACCTGCCCGAGCCCAAGCACCGCTTCGTCACGACCGGCACGCCGGCCGAGTTCGAGGCGATCGGCTCGCGGTTCCTCGGCCCGGTGCTCTCGTCGGTAGACCAGTTTGCGTGGGTCCGCTAGTTGTCCTCGGCACCGGTTCCGGTCGTGACCTGCTCGAAACCTTAGCCCTGTAACCCGTTCGGCGGCCCGGCGACGCGTCGGAGTTTCCTGCGAAGCCGGCAACCCGCCGGTAATCTTCAAGATATGAAGCTCACCGTGCTCGGCTGTTCCGGGTCCGTCCCCGGGCCGGACTCGGCCGCCTCGAGCTATCTGGTCACTGCCGAGGACTTCCACCTGGTCCTCGATCTCGGCAGCGGCGCTCTCGGATCGCTCCAGCGGCATCTTGCCGTCCCGCAGATCGGCGCGATCGGCCTGTCCCACTTGCATCCTGACCACTGTATGGACCTGTGCGGCCTCTATGTCGCGGCGAAGTACGCACCGGGTTCACCGATTCCCCGCATCCCCGTGTTCGCCCCGCCCGGTGCGGCGGAGCGGATGGCCCTGGCCTACGACCTTCCCATCGATCCAGGTATGACCGAGGAGCTGGAATTCCATGCCTGGCAGGACGTTCAGCAGATCGGCCCGTTCACCGTCCGGACCGCGAGCATGCGGCACCCGGTCCCGGCGTACGCGATCCGGGTCGAGTTCGGCGGCAAGTCGCTGGTCTACACCGGTGACACCGGCCCGAACGACGCACTGATCGAGCTCGCTCGCGGTGCCGACCTGATGCTGTCCGAAGCGGCCTTGCAGGACGACAATCCGGACAACCCGGTCGACCTGCACCTGACCCCGTCCGACGCCGGCGAGCACGCCAAGAAGGCCGGTGCCAAAAAGCTCGTGATCACGCACGTCCCACCGTGGTACGACCGGGTGACCCAAGCGGAGAACGCCCGACGTACCTACTCCGGGCCGATCGAGATTGCGACCCCCGATGCAGTTTTCGACATCTGACTCTGTCCTGTTGTGGACTGCAGCGACTGGTGCGGTGACCCCTGCCGCCGTGCCGGCCGTCATTCTTCATGGCGGCCCGGGCACTTGGGATGATCACGCGAGGCTCGCTGCGATGATCGACGATCTGACTGTCGTCCATCGCTTCGACCAGCGGGGCTGCGGCCGATCGGGCGCGTCCGACGAGCTGACGATGGCGCGCTGGGCGCAGGACATCGACGAGCTGCGTGCGCATTGGGGCCACGACAAGATCGTTGTCATCGGCCACTCCTTCGGTGCAACGCTGGCGGTCACGTATGCCGCGCTGTATGCCGATCACGTGGCCGGAGTGGTCTACCTCGACGGCGTCGGTATCGGTGACTGGCGGACGGGCGAGGCTGCGGTCCGCGAGCAGCGGATGACCCCGGAGCAGGTGGCTCGTCTGGAGAACCTTGGCGGGCGTCCCCGGACCCGTGACGAGGAGATCGAGTTCCGGGTGCTGGCCTGGTTCCCCGACAATGCGGATCCCGAGCACGCGATGGAGTGGGCCCTCGAGGACGCCTCCGTCGACCTGCCGATCAACTGGACCGTGAATCGCGCCCTCATGAGTGAGATCAACAGCTGGCCGGACAGTCGCAAGGCCGCTGACGTCGCCGCGATCCCCGCGCCGATCACCTTCATCCACGGCGAAGGCGACCCGCGCCCGCACACCGCCGTACAGGCTTTGGCTGAACACGCTCAGCAGCCATCGTTCCACCTGATTCCCGACGCCGGTCACTCACCGTGGCGCGAGCAGCCCGCGGCCGTCCGCGACATCCTCCGCTCGGTGGTCCTCAAGACATCCTGATCGACATCGTCGCCCCCGGAATCGGCATCGACAGCGCTTCCGCCTCGATCGCAGCCCGCTCAGCGTCGGTGATGCGACCGGCCAGACGCAGAATGATCGCTCCCTGCCGACGCCCCCAAGCGCCGCGGATCTGCCCGTCGAGCATCAACCCGTGCGGGTGATGCCAATCGTTCAACTCGATCCGGGACTTCTGCCCAGGCCCTGCGAACAACCCGTAGCGGTCAGCCCCGAACAGTCGCAGATCCGAAGCGACCAGGAACCGTGCACCCGTCACAGCAGGCGCATCCCGTACGGCGTCCTCGTCGGCAGCCAGAATCGCGGCAGCCCGTCCCTCAACCTCGACCGGCAACAACTCGTCACCCAGCCAGCTCCACACCGCGCGAGCGTCCGGCCGCGACAGACCTGACCACCAGCTGAAGGTCTCCACTGTCGTCGGCCCGAACGCGCGCACGTGCCGACGGCACAACTCCAGATGGGCTTCGCGAAAGTCGATCTCCGGGGGCTCGACCTCCCGTGCGTACAAGGCACTCGTCGTCCACCGCAGCACCAGCCGACCGGTCGCACACGCACCCCGCAACTCGGGATGACCCTGGCGCCGCTCAGCTCCCGCGAACTCCTGGCAGATCCGCTCAGCCAACTCCTCGACCGCCTGCTGCTCGGCAGGGTCGAGCGGCATCCGTCCAACCGTGAACACGCCAAAGTCCGCCGCGGGCAGCACATAAACCGCCGCCCGCGGGCTGTACGTCTGCACCAACCCAGGCGCCTCCCACGCCGACGGCTCGCACTCCGCCACCCGTGCATGCAGCCCGACCAACGCATCCCGCGGCGCCGTGTCCTGCAACCCGAACCGCACCGCCTCCACATAAGCCCCAGCCGGCAGCCGCTCGCCCAACCGATTCACAGCCAGCCGATACCGAACCGCCTGCTGGTAGTCGATCCGGAGCGGTGACGTCATACCCGTTGTCTAGCAGGCAGCTCCGACAGTCGGTCGCCAGGCTGCAGGCCGAAGTAGGCAGCGGCCGAACCGCCGCGGACCACGAGCTCGGCGTAGCCGACGCCTGAACTGCCCGGGATGAGGCCGGGCTCGTTGCGCGGTACGGCGGTCAGGTGCGGGTACCTCGGGATGTCGAGCTTGATCTCTTCGGGGGTCCGGTCGAGTTTGCAGTTGCCGAAGTTGTCGATGACGGTCACCAACGGTCCTTCGTCCGGGGTGATGGGGATCGGCGTCGTGGTCGACGGGATCGCCCGGTGGTCGGCGACCCAGCGCGCGAGCAGCGGCAGGTACCAGAGACTGCGGAACTGGGTGGTGATGATCCGCTCGGCCTGAACCGGATCGAAGTCGACCGCGTCCAGGACCTCGGCGATGTCGGTGACGAACACCTCGGTGATGCCGAGCTCACGCCGTACCAGCGCCAGTGCGCGCGGGTTGAACGTGCCGGCGACCAGATGTTCGCCGTACCGGAAGAAGCAGAAGGGGACGCCATTCGGCCAGTGGCCGTCACGCGGCGCGAGGTTGAACAGGGTGATCGTCGGGCCGGCGAGGCCTTCCGTCGATCTCAGACAGTCGAGCAGGGTCAAGGCGGCGAACGACTCCGGGTCGGGGCCGTCGAGGGCGATGATCGTCGGCGACTGGCCGAAGAGGGCGCCGATGCGGGTGCTCAAGCGCGCGCGGGCGTTGCCGTCGAAGCAGTCGGTCAGGTAGGTGATCGGGTACATGCGAGGTCTCCTGGGGTGTGGTTGCAGACATGAGAAGAGGCCCCCCGACAGGGAGGCCTCTCGCTGCAAGCACACGTGCCTACGCCGCTGGTCCTCCGTATCGAGGGCTCAGCATTCGCATCGCGGCGTACCGGGTCACGTCGAAAATGCTACCGCACTTGGCCGTTGTCGAAGTAGGTGACCAGGGCGGGGTCCAGTTCCGGTACGTCGATCGGTACGCCGTTCGACCGGAGTGAGTTGGTGGCCGCGACGCCGGCGGCGACTGCGGCGCGGGCGGCGACCGGGGAGGTCAACGTTGTACCGCCGTCGCGGACGAAGGTGAGGAACTCGTTGACCAGGTGCGGGTCGGCGCCACCGTGGTGCTCGCTCTCACCGGCGATCTCGACGACGATGTCGGCGTCCTCGCGGTAGCCGGAGCGGCGGCTGTTCCAGACCTTCACGACGCCGCCGGCGGTGTCGCCGAAGTTCTCCAGGCGGCCGTGGGTGCCGATGACGGTGTAGTTGCGCCAGTAGTCCGGCGTGTAGTGGCACTGCTCGTAGGTGACGAAAACCCCGTTGTCCAGCAGGAGATTCGCCATCGAGAGGTCCTCGACGTCCATCACCGGAGCCATCCCCTTCTGCTCCAGCGGCGGCCAGTTGTCCGAACTCACGAAGTCCGAGAACCGCTGGCCGGTCCGGTCGAGCCGGTCCTCGATACCGCCGTACAGGGTGAGCGCGCCCATCGCGTTGACGCGCCTGGTGTAGCCGTTGGCCAGCCAGTGCATCACATCGATGTCGTGGGCCCCTTTCTGCAGCAGCAGGCCGGTGGTCCGGCGGCGGTCGGCGTGCCAGTCCTTGAAGTAGAAGTCACCACCGTGGCCGACGAAGTGCCGGCACCAGATCGCCTTCACCTCGCCGATCGCGCCGTCCTGGATCAACTGCCGCATGGTCTGTACGACCCGCATGTGGCGCATGTTGTGACCGACGTACAGGCGGGCGCCCGAGTCGTAGGCCGCCTGCAGCACGCGGTCGCAGCCCGCGGTGGTGATCGCCAGCGGCTTCTCGACGAAGACGGAGGTCCCGGCCTTGAGGAAGTCGATCGCCGGACCCTCGTGCAGGTCGTCCGGGGTGGTCAGGAAGACCCCGTCGAGCTTCTGGTCGAGCAGGTCGGTGTGAGCGGCGTGCGCCGTCGCCTCCGGGTACTTCTCGAGCGCCTGTTCCCGCTGCGCGGCGACGGGGTCGGCCACGGCGACGATGGCGCTGCCCTCACCAGGACGGTGCGCGTGTCCCGCGAGGTAACTCCGGGCGCCGAGCCCCACCACGCCGAGTCGAAGATCAGTCATCAGCCAGCAACTCCTGCACATAGTTGTTTGAAGCAGCCTAACTCCGAGCAGTTCCGTCCTTCAATCACCCGTCCTCTGTCTGAAATTGCCTTCCCGGTCATCTAGTCAACATCGCAACATCTCACCGTGCCGCCACCATGACGGAATGTGAGCCTCCACTACGTGGCACTGGGGGACTCGACCACAGTTGGGGTCGGGGACCCGATGAACGGCAGCAGTACGACCGACCTTTCCGGTGCCGGTGCGCGCCCGGGGGAAGGGTGGCGGGGCTGGGCCTCGCTGCTCGCCGACTCCTTGGGCAGCTCCCACCGTGTGACGTTCTCCAACTTCGCGACCAGTGGCGCGACCACGGACCTGGTCGCGACCGAGCAGCTTCCCGAGATCGGGAGCGGGCCGATCGACATCGCCTCGCTGATCGTCGGGATCAACGACACTCTGCGCTCCACCTTCGATCCGGGCCGGGTCCGCGACCACCTGCACCTGTGCGCCGAGGAACTGACCACGCGCGGCGCGCTGCTGCTCACGGTCCGGTTCCACGACCACGCCAAGATCTTCGGCCTGCCGAGGTGGATGGGCCGGCCGCTGTGGCAGCGGATCGAACAGGTCAACCTCGCGTACGACGACCTCTACAGCCGGTACGGCGGGATCCGGCTGGACATGGCCGATTTCCCCGAGATCTACCGGCGTGACTTCTGGAGTATCGACCGGATGCACCCCGGTGAGCGCGGGCACCGCAAGCTGGCCCGGATGTTCGCCGACGAACTGAGCCGGCGGGGCGTGCCGATCGACGTACCGCCGAACCTGGACTGTGCCTACCAGCCGCCGAGCAAGTGGGCCGACGCCGTCTGGATGATCAAGGAAGGCGTCCCGTGGCTCGGCCGCCGCGCGAACGACCTGATCCCGTTCGCCGCCCGGATGGCCCTCACCCAGCGCCGCCCGGTGTCGGGCGCGTTGACCAATGCGGAGGTCCAGCGCCTGGAGGCATAAAGTTGCGGCCATGGCTCGCATCGACGGACGTACCCCTGACCAGCTCCGACCGGTAACCCTGACACGGAAGTGGCTCGACCACGCCGAAGGGTCGGTGCTGGTGGAGTTCGGCAAGACGCGGGTGCTCTGCGCGGCGAGTGTGACCGAAGGTGTACCGCGGTGGCGGAAGGGTTCCGGGCTGGGCTGGGTCAGCGCGGAGTACGCGATGCTGCCGCGGTCGACGAACACGCGCTCGGACCGGGAGTCGGTGAAGGGCCGGATCGGTGGCCGGACGCACGAGATCTCGCGGCTGATCGGCCGGTCGCTGCGGGCCGTGATCGACTACAAGGCGCTCGGCGAGAACACGATCCTGCTGGACTGCGACGTACTGCAGGCTGACGGCGGCACCCGTACGGCGGCGATCACCGGCGCGTATGTCGCGCTCGCGGACGCGGTGTCGTACCTGCGCGACCGCAAGCTGCTCAAGAGTGAGCCGCTGACCGGGACGGTCTCGGCGGTGTCGGTCGGCATCATCGACGGTGCTCCGATGCTCGACCTCTGCTACGAGGAGGACGTGCGGGCCGAGACCGACATGAACCTGGTGATCACCGGTGACGGCAAGTTCATCGAGGTGCAGGGCACGGCCGAGGGTGCGCCGTTCGACCGCGCGGAGCTGGACAGCCTGCTGTCGCTCGGGCTCGCCGGCTGTGCGGACCTGACGAAGCTGCAGCAGGAGGCGCTCGGATGACCCGCGTTCTCTTGGCGTCCAACAACAAGAAGAAGCTCGAGGAACTGCGCCGGATCCTGACCCCGATCGTGCCGGGAATCGAGGTGATCGGGCTGGGCGACGTACCGCCGTACCCGGAACCGCCGGAGACCGAGCCGACCTTCGAGGGCAATGCATTGCTGAAGGCCCACGCGGCGCTGGCCGCGACCGGGCTGCCCTCGATCGCCGATGACAGCGGGATTTGTGTCGACGCGCTGAACGGGATGCCCGGCGTACTGTCTGCTCGTTGGTCTGGTCCGTTGAAGGACAACGACGCGAACAACCAGCTATTGCTGGGACAGCTCGAGGATGTGCCGGATGAGCGTCGCGGCGCGTCGTTCGTGGCGGCCGTCGCCTTCGTGCGCCCGCACGCGGCCGACGAGCTGGTGCTCGGCGAGATGCGCGGCTCGGTGATCCACGAGATCCGCGGGTCCGGCGGTTTTGGGTACGACGTTTTGTTCCAGGCCGACGGCTACGACCGGACCACGGCCGAGTTGTCGATCGAAGAGAAGGACGCGATCAGCCACCGTGGCAAGGCCTTGCGCGCATTGGCTCCGATCGTCGCGAAAGCATTGGGGGCCTAGAGCATGTTGTTCGCCGGACGTGACAAAGAAGGCGTCGAGGACGGCTGGATCACCTCGGCCTACCGCCGCTGGTCGGAAGCCCGCGTCGTCGAAGGCCGGATCTACCGCACCAACGCCGGCCGGATCCAGATCGACAGCGTCAGTCAGATCAACCCCGCGCTGATCGCCGACAACGACCCCGACGTCGCCCTCGCCGACCGCAGTAACGCCGGCGACATCCTCCGCCGCCTCCGCGGCGACGAGTCCTGGCCGACGTTCCTGATCCGCTTCCACCTCGTCAAAGGCCCGGACCCCCGCGAGGAACTAGCAGCCCAAACGGACCTCTCGGACGACGACCTAGCCGACCTCACCGAACGCCTGGCCCGCTTCGACGCCACCAACCCCCACGGCCCCTGGACAGTCCAAACCCTCCGCCTCATCGCCGCCAAACCAGCCACCCGAGCCGCAGACCTGGCCGCCTCCCTGGACCGCGAGACCGCCCCCTTCAAGCTCGACGTCCGGAAGTTGAAGAACCTAGGCCTGACCCACAGCCTCGAAACCGGCTACGAACTCTCCCCCCGAGGAACGGCGTACCTGAAGACCCTGGACTGACAAACGGGGCTTGAACACGAAACGGTGGGTGTGAACAGGTCATAGCTTGTTCACGCCCACGACAGGGGGTGCACACCCCCACCAACTGGTCAGCCGGCGCCGCCGTACGAGCAGCGCGCCCGCGAAGGCGACCTCGGGCTGGCCGCCGCCGCACGCAGCAGCTAACGTCCGAACATCCGGAGGCGGGCCCTCCGGTCTTTCGGACGTTAGCGGGGAGATGCGGTTAACGTCCGAAGAGGCGGAGGCAGGCCCTCCGGTCTTTCGGACGTTAGCGAGGGGATGTGGCTAGCGTCCGAAAACACGCTGACCAGGTACGGCGTTCGTTCGGACGTTGGCGGGGGGATGTGGCTAGCGTCCGAAAACACGCCGACCACGTGCTACATCGCTTCGGACGTTAGCGAGGGGATGTGAGTAGCGTCCGAAAACACGCTGACCACGTACGGCGTTCCTTCGGACGTTAGCAGCCGTCGACGCCGCAGGTGGCGCCGTAGGTGATGGCGTCGGCAGCTTGGGCGTTGAGGATGGCTTTGCGGAGCTCTGCTGGGTTGGGGACGCCTTCTAGGCGGGTGTTGCCGATGAGGATGGTGGGGACGGAGCGGATCTGGTGGGATTCGGCTTCGCGGAGGGCGTCCTGGTGCTTGGTGCGGTAGGTGCGGTTGTCGAGGGCGGCGCGGAAGTCGGCGCCGTCCAGGCCGATCTCCGTGGCGAGAGTCTCGAGTACGTCGGGGTTGCCGAGGTCTTGGTCTTCTTGAAAGAAGGCTTCGAACATGCGGTGGGTGTACTCGGTGCCCAGGTCGTGGGCGGCGGCGTACTGGTAGCCCTCGAAGGCTAGGTGGGTATAGGGCTGGGGGGAGACGGTCGGGAGGGTGATGTCGACGCCCAGCTGGCGGGCCATGGGGTAGACGGCTCGGGACCAGATGGCGGGGAGGTAGTCGTCTTCGGGGCGGAGCGTCGGGTGCGGGTGAGCCCGGAGCTCGAAGGGCATCCACTCGATGTCGACGTACAAGTCCTTCGTCGCCTCCTCGATCGGGCCTTCGGCGAGCATGCAGAACGGGCAGACGTAGTCGGAGAAGATCTTGATCTTGACGGCACCGAACACGGGTTCACTCAGCACAGGTTCGGTCATCGGAGCGCACCTTTCCGGCCGGTCATGAACTCCTGGAACGGGACTTCGTGGCCCTCGATCGGGGCGTGGGTGACCTTGATCGGCCAGGTGGTGGGGTCGTTGGCGAAGATCGCGTACGAGCTGGAGTAGTTGAAGCCGTACTCGTCGGCGGTCTTGCGGTCGGAGGCGTAGACGATGTGCTCGACGTTGAAGTAGAGCGCCGCCATGTAGCACAGGGCGCAGGGTTCACCCGACGCGATCAGGGTGGCGCCCGCGACGCCCGTCCGGCCGGCCTGCTTGGCGGCGGCGCGCAGTGCGACGACCTCGGCGTGTGCGGTCGGGTCGTCGTCCTCGAGGACCCGGTTGAATCCGGTACCGAGCACGTGCCCGTCACGGACGACGAGGCCGGCGAACGGGATGCCACCTTCGGCGACGTGCAGGCGGCTGATCCGGACGGCTTCCGCCACGTGCGGAGTGAGGTCAGTTGGCATCAAGAAGTCCTTGGGGGAGTAGAGGGAGCACACCCGGAGCGGCCCATCCGGACGGGGGTGAGGACGCTCCGGGGTGCAGTACGGAACCGCTTCAGACGCTGGCGTTCGAAGCTTCCTTCGGCTGCTCGACGGCCGGCGCCTTGGCGGCGTCCAGGCGGTCGGCCAGCTTGAGCCAGATGACACCGGCGATGATCAGGCCGAGCCACAGGGACTGGACCAGGGTGAGGCTCTGGTCGAAGAAGACGGGGCCGAGGGCGGCCGCACCGGCTGCTCCGATACCGGCCCAGACGGCGTACCCGATGCTGACCTCGATGGTGCGCAGGGCAGCGCTCAGGGCCCACAGGGTGAGCAGGAAGAACACGACGGCGACAAGCGACCAGGTCAGGCGGGTGAAGCCGTGGCTTCCGCCGACCGAGAGCGCGTAACCGATTTCGAAGAAACCGGCGAGCAGGAGCATCAGCCAGGACTTGGCTGCAGACGGGCTGGTCGAAGACATCTGAAGGGTTCCCTTCGGGGAGAGTTTACGCGCGGGGAGGGTTTACGCAGCGCCGCTGAGCTGGAGGCCGACGACGCCGGCGATGATCGCCGCGATGCCGAGGCCCTTGCGCCAGCTGAGCTTCTGACCGAAGACCAGGACGCCGAGCAGCGTGATGCCGATCCCGGAGATCGACGTCCACATCGCATAGCCGACGCCGACGTTGAAGGTGAGCAGCGCGCGGCTGAGGAAGAAGGTGCCGAGAGCGCCGCTGACGAGCGTGATGATCGTCCACTTGCGGTTCTTGAAACCGTCGGCCTTGCCGGCCGCGATCGCCACCACGACCTCGAAGACGACGGCGATGCCGAGTAGGAGCCAGTGCATGAGATGTCCTCCAGAGAATTGCTTGTACATGCAAGCGTCTGGCCAGACCATACGCCAAAGTCGTGAGCAAGGGAAACCCCGGGGAGGTTGCACGAGCATGTACTCTGATTCAAGAATCAATCGAGGAGGAGCGGGTTCGATGACAACCTCGCAGGTCGCGCCCCCGCGCACGTCCGACCGCAGTGCCTGGGATCGCGTGCTCACGCTGCACGCCCAGGTCGAGCGTGAGCTGGCTCTCGCGCTGCAGAGCCGGCACGGCATCGGCCTGTCGGAGTACCGGTCGCTCGAGCACCTCGTCGCCTCCGAGACCAGCGAGCTGCGGATGCAGGACCTCGCCGACAAGGTCGGCCTCGGTCAGTCGTCGATCACCCGCCTGGTAGGGCGTTTGGAGGCGGCCGGCTTCGCCTTCAAGGATCTCTGTCCGTCGGACAAGCGCGGCGTCTACGCCGTCATCACCGACGAGGGCAGGAAGCGCTACCAGTCGGCCCACGCGACGTATGTCGAGGTGCTCTCGGCCGCCCTCAACGGATTCGCCGGCCACCCTGAGCTCGGCTCCACGGTCCAGGCGTTGCGTACCTCGTAGCGGCTTGTAGTACTCAGCTCCGCAACCCCCGCTCGCCCTCCGGCGTAGCGGGGGTTTTGTATGTCCGCGCAAGCACCAATGATGCTGCTCACTACTACTTCGCCAAGTAGATGCTTGACCAAGCATGTACCTCGCGGGATAGCTTCTGGATCGCCACACACCGTCCAGAGACTTTCCCTACTGCGAGGAATCCGCCGTGCCATCGCCCTGCCTGGCCGACGCCGTCGCCGTTCACGGCCTCCATCGGCCCCACCGCACCGCCCTGGTCTTCAATGACCGCACCGTCACGTACGGCGAGTTGATCGACCTCACCCAGACCTATCGCGGCCAACTGCTCCAGCTGGAGCTTCCGGCCGGCGGCACGGTCTGCGTCCCGGCGTACAAGACACCCGAGACGATCGCGCTGCTACTCGCCGCGTTCCACGAAGGCCTCGTCGTACTGGCTCCCTCACCTGATCTGGGTGCGGCGGCTCTGACCCGGCTGGCTCAGCAAGCCCGCGCCACCCACGTCCTCACGGTCGCCGACGTTCTGACAGCAGATCCGGTACGACGTGACGAGGCCGAGGCGGCCGGATTCGCTCAGGCGGACCCGCGTCGTACCTGCCTGCTTCTTACTACTTCGGGCTCCACCGGTACGCCGAAGATCGTGCCGATCGCGTCGACCGGGTTCGATGCCTTCACTGCCTGGGCCACGGCCGAGTTCGCGCTCACGTCGGATGATGTCGCGCTCTCGTATGCCCCGCTCAACTTCGACCTCGCACTGCTCGACATCTGGTCCTTCCTGCAGCTCGGCGCGCAGGTCGTCCTGGTCGATCAGGGCAAGGCCACGGACGCGCCGTACGTCCATGCCCTGATCGAGGACCACGAGGTCACCTTCATTCAAGGCGTCCCGATGCTCTACCGCCTGCTCGTCGAAGCCGGTACGGCGTTCCCATCCGTGCGCGAGGTGATCTTCACGGGCGACAGCGTGCCGGCTTCGCTCCTGGAACCGGTGAGTGAGGACTTCCCGAAGGCCCGGTTCCACAACATTTTCGGCTGCACGGAGACCAACGACTCGTTCATCTATGAGGTCGACCCCGCGACGCTCACCGGCAAGATGCCGATCGGCCGGCCCATCGCCGGTACCGAGGCACTCGTCAGCGACGCAGACGAATTGTTGGTGGCAACGCCGTTCCAGACGGACGGCTATCTCAACTCCGCTCTCAACGCCGACACCTTCCAGGTCATCGACGGTCGCGTCTTCTATCGCACCGGCGATCTCGTCACCCGCGACGAGGACGGTCTGTACAGCCTGCAAGGCCGCGCCGACTGGCAGGTGAAGGTCCGCGGGGTGCGCACCAACCTCCAGGAAGTGGAGCAGGTGATCGCCGCACACCCCGAGGTGCTGGAGGCGGTCGTCGTACCGCTGCCTGACGAACAGGCCGGCGTCCGCCTGCACGCCCACGTCAGCCGGCACCCGAGCAGCACGCTCACCAGCCTGCGGCTGCGGACGCACGCCGGCGAACACCTGCCGCGCCATGCCATCCCCACCTCCGTGCACATCACGGACGTCCCGCTGCCCCGTACGTCGACGGGCAAGCCGGACCGAAACCTGATCAAGAGCAACCGTCTGAAGGAGATCCACACGTGACCAGCAAGGACATCGCCGCCGAGATCCGTGCCTATGTCGTGGCGGAGTACCTGGCCGGTGAGGACGCCTCCGACCTGACCGGTGACTACGCCCTGATCGACTCCGGCGTCATCGACAGCCTCGGGCTGATCCGGCTCATCTCCCACCTCACCGAGACCTATCAGGTCTCCTTCGACGACATCGAGTTCGGCCCGGAGAACTTCCGCAGCCTCGACGCGATCGTCGACCTCGTCCGCACCAACTCCGCCGCCGCCGCGGCTTAGCAGTACTCCGTCCAACCCAGCAAGGAGAAACGCAAGAAATGATCGTCCGCAGCATTGACACCATCGCCCCCGTCGAGTGGGGCAACGGCCTCAGCTACCGCGTCCTCACCGAGGCGGACGGCATGGGCTTTGCCATCTGCGACACGCTCGTCCGGCGCGGCACCACCAGCGCCCTCCAGTACCGCGCCCACCTCGAGGCCTGCTTCTGCGTCGGTGGCTCCGGCGAGATCGTCGAGAAGGACGGCACCCGGCACAAGATCGTCGAGGGAAGCATGTATGCCCTCAACGAGCACGACCCGCATTACCTGATCGCCTCCGACGACGAGGACCTGCACCTGATCTCCGTGTTCAACCCGCCGATCGTCGGCAACGAGAAGCACACGTTGTCGGCCGACGGATTCTCGCAGTACTGAGTGCCGGCCCGCGGGTGGTTGCTCCGAGCAACCACCCGCGGGTTCCCCCGCAGTTCGACCCCGAGGACACCTTGTGAACGACGACCTTTTCCACCTCGCCACCCCGTGGGCAGATCAGCTCAACGCCGGCCTGCAGGAGTCCGACGCGGCCGGTGCCTTTCCGCAGGACAAGTGGAAGGCCATCCAGGACTCCGGGATCCTGCGGGCACCCTTCGATCCCGACCTCGGCGGCAGCGGCCGCAGCCTGACCGACACCATGCGTGCCCTGGAAGGTCTCGGGTACACATCGCGGGACGCCGGACTGTCCTTCTCCACGTCCACGCAGATCGTGTCCGTCGGCATCCCGATGCAGCGGTTCGCGACGCCGGAGCTCAAGAAGCGTTACCTGCCGAAGATCATGGCCGGTGACCTGGTCACCGCGCATGCGATCACGGAGGAGTCCGGCGGGTCCGACGCAACCAACATCGCCACGCTGGCCCATCGCGACGGCGACGACTACGTCGTCAACGGCAGCAAGATGTTCATCACCAACGCTCCGATCGCCGACCTGTTCCTGCTGTACGTGCGCACCGGCAAGTCGGGCCCGTTCGGCCTGACCACACTGCTGGTCGAGGCCGATACGCCAGGTCTGACCGTCGGGCCGGTGATGGACAAGATCGGATTGCGCACCAGCCCGATCGGCACGCTCTCGTTCGATGAACTGCGCATCCCGGCCACCAATCGCATCGGCGCTCACGGCGCCGGCTTCCTCGTCCTCGACTACGTGATGAAGCGTGAGGTCCTGTTCGGCTTCTCGCTCACGCTCGGCGAGATGACCCGCCGGCTGGAGGAGACCGTCGAGTTCGCCAAGAACCGCACGCAGTTCGGCCAGCCGATCGGCAAGTTCCAGGCGATCTCGCACAAGCTCGCCGACATGAAGATGCGGATCGAGACCGCGCGGAAGTGGCTGACCGACACTGGTGCGAAGGTCGAGGCCGGCCAGGACGCCGCCTTCGATCTCGCGGCCACCAAGACGATCGTCTCCGAGGCAAATCTGCAGACCGCACTGGACGCCGTCCAGATCCATGGTGGTCGCGGGGTGCTCACCGAGTTCGGGATGGAGCGCGAGCTGCGCAACTCCATCGCCGGGACGATCTACTCCGGCAGCTCGGAGATCCAGCGCAACCGCATCGCCACCCTGATGGGCCTTTGAGGAGCACCCATGACCGACCTAACTCGTCCGACAGCCTTCCTGGACTACGAAACCGAGGAGGTCCAGGCCTTCATCGACCACGCCGTCAAGGACCGCTCGGCGGACCAGATCACCAACGCGATCGAGCTGTACTACGCCGTACGGGACGGCATCTTCTATGAGGTGTACGGCGCTGACCTGTCCGCCGATGGCCTGAAGGCGTCGAGCGTCGTCCGGGCCAAGTCCGGCTTCTGCCTGCACAAGTCCGTCGTCTACGCGGCGGCTGTCCGTGCGCTCGGCATCCCGTCGCGTCTCGTGTACGGCGATGTCCGCAACCACCTCGCATCGCCGCGACTGATCGAGCACATCGGTGGTGACGTCTTCTTCCACGGCCTCACCCAGGTCTACCTGAACGGCAAGTGGGTCAAGGCCACGCCAGTGTTCAACAAGATGCTGTGCAAGCTCTACGGCATGGAGGCCCTTGAGTTCGACGGCACCTCCGACAGCCTCTACCACCCGCACGGCAGCGGTGGTTCGATGGAATTCCTCAAAGACCACGGCAGCTTCGACGACGTCCCGTACGAGTACGTCATCGAGACGATGCGGGCCAAGCACCCCAAGTTCCTCTCCGGGAGTGGAACCGTCAGCGGCGGCAGCCTCGCCGCGGAAGCACGTTAGGAGACCCAGATGACTCACGATGGTTGGGACGCCGGCACCCGGATCGGCGTCGTCGTACCGCATGCCGATGTCGGGCCGGAGGCCGAGCTTCAGGCGATGGCGCCGGCGTCGGTGTCGATCCACGGCTCCCGGGTCTACTTCGGCGCCATGCGGGCCGGTGGCGAGATGGACGAGAAGATCCCGCACGACCCCGTGCGCGCGTTCGTCGAACCGCCGTACCTGGACCAGGCGGTCGAGCTCGTGGCGGCCAGCCCGCTGAACGCCCTCGCATTGGCCTTCACCTCGTCCAGCTATGTGCTCAAGGCGAAGGGCGAGGAGGAGCTGTTCGAGCGACTCGCTCCGGTCACCCGCGGGCTGCCGATCACCGGTACGACGATGGCGGCGCGGGTCGCGTTCCAGGCGCTCGGCGCGCACAGGATCGCACTGGTGAACCCGCCGTGGTTCGACGACAAGCTCTCGGGCCAGGGCGCGGACTACTTCGGCGAGTTCGGGTTCGACGTCGTACACCACGGGCCGTGCGGCCTGCCGTCGAACCAGAAGGCGATCACCCCGACCAACCTGTCGGCCTGGATCCGTACGACGGTCGCCGCGCACAAGCCGGACGCCGTTTTCGTTGCAGGTAACGGGATTCGCGCGGTCGGGACGATCAAGGCGCTCGAGGAAGAGCTCGGGTTCAACGTGGTCACTGCGAACCAGGTGATCATGTGGCACGCGTTGCACCTCGCTGATGCCGCTCACATCGCTGCCGGGATCACGGACTACGGGCAGCTGTTCAGCACCAAGCCGTAGGCAACAGCCAGGGCCGCGCTCTTCATCGACTGAAGAGCGCGGCCCTGCTGTGTTCGGTCAAGGTTCGGTCAGGCGACCTGGCGCAGGCGGACGTCCTGCTGCTGGCTCGCGGCCAGCCGGTCATATGTGTACGCCGCGGAGACCAGCGTCATGTGGTGATGCCAGCCCGGGTAGGAACGGCCCTCGAAGTCGCGCAGCCCGAAGTCCCGTTCCAGCCGGCCGATGGTGGTGGTCGTCTCGGCCAGACCGTCCACGAGCGCGAGAAGTTCGTCGTACGGGCGGTTGGTCATGTTCGTGAGCCACAGGCCACCGGGTCGGCCGCGGCCGGCCTCGCGCCGCTCGAACAGGCGGTAGGTGCGCTGCAGTCCGGGTCTGGTGGTGGTGCGCGGCAGGTACGCGAGCCCGGTCGTGCGCTCGTCGACGAACTCCGCTGCCCGGACCGGAGTGCCCTCGGCACACTGCCGCGCGGCCAGGTGACTGCCTGGCTGGAGCAGGAGGTTGTCCGGTACGGCGATGACGAAGTCATGGGCTCGCTCGACCAGACCGTGGATCAGGGCGCAGGTGTCCAGGTATCCGACCAGGTCGGCGACGACCGGCATCGGCCGGTGCGATCGGCGCGGAGGCAGGCCGGTGATCAAATCGAGGACGCCGTCGATGGCCGTCGTCGTGTCGCTGGGGATGCGGGCGCGCCGGCGCCGCTCGGCGTCGGACCAGTCGTCGGGCAGCAGCATGCTCCAGGCCACCGGCAGGACGTCGTTGCCGGACGCGAGAAAGGAGCCGATGCCGATCTGGCAGTTGACCGTCCGGCCGGTCTGCGGAATGAAGCGCCGGTGAACTCCACACGACTGTCCGCCGCGTTTCGGAAGCACCGCGGGAGCGATGGTCCAGGACTGCGGCCGGGTCTGCCGTTCGACCCACCGCATAATTTCGGTCTGGATCGGTTCCCATTCCCACGGGCTGGCATTGATGAACTGGTGCAGGGCCTGGGCGGCGGTGTCGGAATCGGTGACCGCGGCAGCCATCCGCCGGACCGTCTTCTTGCCGGGCGTCGTGAGCAGTCCCTGCACGTACACCTCGGCCCAGCGCCGCTGATCGACCCGGGGTATTCGCCGGAACAGCTGGTCGGTGAAGCGGCCGAACGTGGTCGAGAGCGCAGCCATGAGGTCGTTCCTCCCCTGAGGCCCACCCGCAGCGGTGGACGCCCTCCGAGAATAAAGAAGACCGCTATGTTTTTTGAGGTCTGAAGCGGCAGATGGCTGCAACTTCACCATGTTGCCAAGTCATGTTTGACATGGCCTCACAATTCTTGCCGCCGGGTAATTGCGTGGTGACGGTCCGGGTAATGAGCCAAGCGTTTGGATGCTTGTTTCGACCTGAATGGAAAGGGTTGCCGCTACTGCCCGAGTTGATCGCGACGGCGGGTCAGATAAGCGGCTTCGGCGGTGTTCCCGGCCAGGGTGATGGCCTGCGTGTACGCCGCGCGGGAGTCGTCGCTGCGGCCCAGCCGGCGGAGGAGATCGGCGCGGGTGGCGTGGAAGGCGTGATAGCCGGCCAGTGCGGGTTCGAGGCGGTCGACCGTGGCCAGGGCGACGTCCGGGCCGTCCAGCTCGGCGACGGCGATGGCGCGGTTGAGGACGACGACCGGCGATCGGTCCAGCCGGACGAGCTGATCGTAGAGCGCCACGATCTGCGACCAGTCGGTGTCGCGGACATCGCGAGCCGAGGTATGGACGGCGTTGACCGCGGCAAGGATCTGGTACCGGCCGGGCGCGACGCCGGCGGCCAACCGCTCGCGGACCAACCGGTGTCCCTCGGCGATCAGAGCCGGGTCCCACGCACCGCGGTCCTGCTCCCCGAGTGGGACGAGTTCGCCGGTCGCGGAGACGCGCGCCGTACGGCGGGATTCGGTGAGCAGCATCAACGCCAGCAGCCCCACCACCTCACCGTCGTTCGGCAGCAGGGCGTGGATCAGGCGAGTCAGCCGGATCGCCTCGGCGGTCAGGTCGTGGCGGACCGGATCCGTGTCCGGGCCGGTCGCCAGATAGCCCTCGTTGAAGACCAGGAAGAGCACGGTCAGTACGCCGGCCACGCGGGTCGGAAGGTCCTCCGCGGCCGGGACCCGGTACGGGATCCGGGCAGCCTTGATCTTCGCCTTCGCTCGGGTGATCCGCTGGCCCATCGTGGTCTCCTGGACCAGGAACGCCCGCGCGATCTCGGGCACGGTCAGCCCGCCGACCATCCGCAGCGTCAACGCGATCCGCGTCTCCGGGGCCAGCGCCGGGTGACAGCAGGTGAAGATCAGCCGGAGCCGCTCGTCGTCGATGACCCCGAGAGGCTCCACAGGTTCGTCGTACGCCATCTGAGCCTCCTGCTGCCGGTCGTCGCGCTTGCTCTCGCGTCGCAGCCGATCGATGGCCTTCCGGTTCGCGGTCGTCGTCAACCACGCACCGGGATTAGGCGGTACGCCGTCACTCGGCCACCGCTCCACAGCCACCGCAAACGCCTCGGCCGCAGCCTCCTCGGCCACGTCCAGATCACCGAACCGACGAGCCAGCCCAGCCACCACCCGAGCCCACTCCTCCCGGTGGACACGACTGATCGCCTCGCTGACAGCCTGCTGTTCCGGTTCCAGCACTGAGACCTCTCGGTTGCCCTACACCCCTGCTACGAAGGGCGCTGCCCGATTTCGACAGGGCAGGATCTGTGCCAGAGGCGGGACTCGAACCCGCACGCCCGAGGGCACCGGCACCTAAAGCCGGCGTGTCTGCCGTTCCACCACTCTGGCCGGGGAAGCGAGCTCCCCTAGGACAGACATCCTAGGGGAGCTGGTGTCGTCAGCGACTCTGCAGGGCGTCGATGAAGACCTGGCGGAGGTCGCCGGGGTCCTTCGCGACGTAGGACTGGCCGCCGGTGGCCTGAGCCAGCCGACGGAGTTCGTCGGGGTTGGCGTCGGGGCCCATGCCGAGGGCGATGATGCGGATCGGCCGGTCGGGGTCGGTGATGCTCTGGAGCGTCTTGACGGTCGCTTCGAGGTCGCCGCTGCCCGGGTCGTCGTTCTTGCCGTCGGTGAACAGCAGGATCGAGTTGACCGCGTTCGGGTTGTAGTCCTTGCGAACCGCGTGGACGGCCGCGATCGCGGTCTCGTAGAGGCCGGTGCCGCCGTTCGGGATCGGCTTCTGGGCCTTCAGCACATTGCCGATCACCGATCGCTGCTTGGCCGACAGTGGCTTGATCGGGACCAGCGGCTTGTAGTCGGCGCCGTCCTTGCCGTTGTTGGACGAGAAGGTCCACAGGCCCAGGGACGCGGTGTCCGGGAACAGCTTGAGGCCCTCGCTGGCGGCCTCGATGGTGAGCTGCATCCGGGTCTTGTTGCCGACCTTCTCCGCCATCGAACCGGAGACGTCGATCACCGCGAGCGAGTGGGTGGACAGCGAGAGCCGGCTCCAGTTGCCGAGGGTGCGGTCGATCGTCTCGGCGTTCGGCTTCGGGAGCTGGTCGACCTCGCCGACCCCGCGGCCGCCGCTGAGCTGGTCGAGCAGCTGGTTGCGGAAGCCGGCCTGGTCGCGGGCCTGGTTGGAGGCGTCCTCGAGCATCTCGGCGCCGAGCGTCTTGCCGGCGTCGCTGAACTTCGTGGTGTCGGCCTTGGCCGTGACCACGACCGGGTAGTCGAGCGAGAGGGTGCCGGTGGTCGGCATGACGGCCTTCAGGCCACCCTCGGGGTGCTCTTCCTGGTAGTTCACGAAGGCCTGCTCCGAGGCCGGAACGATGATGTCGTTGCCGCCCTGGGCCGCGCGGCCGAAGAGTGCGTTCACATCGGTGTACGGCTTGGGCATCGACCCGAGGTGCTGCGCCAGCGGCACGATGACGCCGCTGACCTGGTTATCGGTTGTCGAGGTCTGCTGACGCTCGGACTGGACCGCCAGCAGCGCCAGAGCGCCGGGCGACGTACCCAACGGGTCGACCAGGGCCGGCGTGGCACCGGCGAAGGCGCGCAGCCAGGACGAGGTGTCGGCGAAGCTGGTGTTCTTCCCGACCAGGACCATCGGCGAACTGGCGATCGACGGTACGGCGATCGACGGTACGGTCTCGCCGTCGTCGGCCTGGGAGACCCAGAGCGACGAGTCGGGGATCCACAGGTCGGGGCGGTTGTCGCTCCCGCTCGCGATGTCCCGGGCGACCTTGGCCGCCTGCGCGGCCGTGATCGTGAACTGCAGACAGGGGACGCCGTCTTTGCCGCCCTTGGCCGCCAGCGACTTGGCCGCGGCCTCGATCGAGGGCTGCAGTTCGGGCGCGGTGGTCAGCTTGACCTGGGTGGGGTCGTCGCAGGCCTTGCCGCCGAGACCGTCGGCACCCGCTTCCGAACCGAAGGACCGGACCACGAAGACGCCGCCGATCGCCAGCACCAGTAGTCCCACCGCGGTGATGTACACCGGTCGGCGATTGTTGTTGCTTGTGTTACTTCGCGTTACCGCAGAGGAATGCTTTCCCATCGCGGTTGGTCCCTCCCTCCCAGAGGCTCACTGCGCGCGCAGAGTACCCGGTTTCGGCAGGTCAGGGCGAAGTTCGCGGCGAACCGAAATGGTCTCTCCGGAAGACTGCAACGGTCTTGGGAGTATCGCTTGTTCACAGGAAAGCGGGAAATGTCACGTTCGGTAATGCGGTAGCTGCGGTCCGCTGAACTCGGGCTGTGATCCAAATCACACTGCCTTGGTCAGCCTCTGGACCGCTTGCATGAAACGGTCGAAGGTTTCCCTCCGCCGCAGGGCGCGTTTGCGTCAATCAGGAACTAGAGACCCAGGTCGCGCCGGAGCTTGGCCACATGCCCGGTCGCCTTCACGTTGTACTGCGCTACCGCGATCTTCCCCTCCGGATCGACCACGAACGTCGACCGGATCACCCCGGTCACCTTCTTGCCGTACATCGTCTTCTCCCCGAAGGCGCCGTACGCCGTCAGCGTCTCCTTCTCCGGGTCGCTCAGCAGCGGGAACGTCACGCCGTCGCGCTCGCGGAACTTGGCCAGCTTGGCCGGCTTGTCGGGGGAGATCCCCAGTACGGCGTACCCGGCGGCCTGCAGCGAGTCGAGCGAGTCGCGGAAGTCGCAGGCCTGCTTCGTGCAGCCCGGCGTCATCGCGGCCGGGTAGAAGTAGACGATCACGCTCTGGCCGCGCAGGTCCTTCAGCGCGACCTCGTTGCCGTCGGCATCCTGGAGGGCGAAATCAGGTGCGGCGTCGCCGACTGACAGACGTTCGGACATCAGGCCCTCCACGGATCGAGTGAGATGGGGCCAATGTTACGTGCGTGAAAACTCTGGCCGGGTCACCGGGGGGACGCCCACAGTTCCAGGTGCGGACATGGGTTCTGTGAGTGAGGATGCGGTCATGAGCGAGCGAAGCGAGGTCATCATTCAATACAGCGTCCTTGATTCATTCGCGCCCGGAGCGAAGCGAGGACGAGAATGAGTCGCGCATCCTCCCGCCCCGCGGAGCTGTTCGCCGGGTACCTCGACCCGCGTCGTCCGCATGCTGCCGCGTACGACGAGATGTTCGACCCCGTTGAGGGTGTCCGGCCGGCGTACAAGCGGCTGCACGATTCGCTCAGCCCGCTACAGCCGGGAGACCTGACGGCGCGGTCGGAGGCGCTGGACCGAGCGCTGGTCGACCAGGGCATCACGTTCAGCCTGTCCGGTCAGGAGCGGCCGTTCCCGCTGGACCTGGTACCGCGGGTCATCACCGCGTCGGAGTGGTCCCGGCTGGAGCGGGGGATCGTGCAGCGGGTCCGGGCGTTGGAGGCGTTCCTGGCTGACATCTACGGCGAGCAGCAGATCGTGAAGGACGGCGTCCTGCCGCGTCGGCTGATCACCTCGTGCGAGCACTTCCACCGGCAGGCCGCCGGCATCGCGCCGCCGAACGGCGTCCGGATCCACGTGGCGGGTATCGACGTGGTCCGCGACGAGCAGGGTGACTTCCGGGTGCTGGAGGACAACCTGCGCAGCCCGTCCGGGGTGTCGTACGTGATGGAGAACCGCCGGACCATGGCGCGAGTGTTCCCGGACCTGTTCGCCAAGCACCGGGTGCGCCCGGTCGGCGACTACGCCGTCCACCTGCTCAGGTCTTTGCGCGCTTCGGCGCCAGTAGGAGCCGCGGACCCGAACGTTGTCGTACTGACGCCGGGTGTCTTCAACTCGGCGTACTTCGAGCACTCGCTGCTGGCGCGGCAGATGGGCGTCGAACTGGTCGAGGGGCGCGACCTGTTTGCCCGGAACAACGTCATCTACCTGCGGACCACCGAGGGCGAGCAGCGGGTCGATGTGATCTACCGGCGGATCGACGACGAGTTCCTGGACCCAGTGCACTTCGTACCGGACTCCGTTCTCGGTGTCGCGGGCCTGGTGAACGCGGCGCGGGCAGGCAACGTGGTGATCGCCAATGCGATCGGCAACGGCGTCGGCGACGACAAGCTCGTCTACACGTACCTGCCGGAGATCCTCAAGTACTACTTGGGTGAGGCGCCGCTGCTGCCCAACGTGGACACCTACCGCTGCTGGCTGCCCGCAGAACACGATGAGGTGCTGGACCGGATCGATGAGCTCGTCACCAAGCCGGTGGAGGGCTCTGGTGGCTACGGCATCGTCTTCGGACCGGATGCCTCGCCCAAGGAGCTCCAGGCTCAGCGACGTCGCATCAAGACGAATCCACGCGGCTGGATAGCACAACCCGTCGTACAGCTGTCGACTGTGCCGACCAAGGTCGGTGAGCGGCTGCAGCCACGGCATGTGGACCTGCGGCCGTTCGCGGTGAACGACGGGGACTCCGTCTTCGTACTGCCGGGCGGACTGACCAGAGTGGCGATTCCCGAAGGCAGTCTGATCGTCAACTCGTCCCAGGGCGGCGGGTCCAAGGACACCTGGGTCCTGGCGCCGCGGGCCTCGACAGGGATCGCAGAGCTCAGTGGTCCGGGGCTCGGCGCTGGTGTGACGTCGGAAGAGGCGACCACGCCCGAGCGCGGTCCGGAACTCAATATCGCCCAGCAGCAGCAACAGTGATGGGGAGGTGCTGACGATGCTCGCACGCAACGCCGAATCGCTGTACTGGATCGGCCGGTACGTCGAACGCGCGGACGACACCGCGCGGATCCTCGATGTCTCCGTCCACCAGCTGCTCGAGGACGCCTCGGTCGACGCCGACACGGCCAGCCGGACACTGCTCCATGTCCTCGGGATCAACCCGCCCGACGGCGCACCGCTGGACGTGTGGGGCCTGACCGAGCTGGTGGCGATGTCACCGGAGACCGGTTCGATCATCTCGTCGATCTCCAGTGCACGGGAGAACACCCGCGTCGCCCGGGAGGTGGTGTCGAGCGAGCTGTGGGAGTGCATCAACGCGACGTACAACGCCGTACCGGAGCGGCAGCGTGCTGCGCGGCGGATGGGGCCGCACGGGTTCCTGACGTTCGTGGAGGACCGGGCCGCGATGTTCGCCGGGCTGGCGGACTCCACGATGAGCCGCGACGATGGCTGGCGGTTTCTGGTGCTGGGGCGGTCGGTGGAGCGCGTCGACATGATCGTCCGGTTGCTGATGTCCCGCGTCGGTGACAAGCCGACGTCTCCCGGCTGGGTGACGGTACTGCGGTCTGCGGGTGCCCATGACACGTACCTGCGGACGTATCGGGGTGCACTGGACGCGTCTCGGGTCGTGCAGTTCCTGCTCCTGGACCGGCTGTTCCCGCGGTCGGCGTTCCATGCGCTGCTGCAGGCGGAGGCGTGTCTGGAGGAGCTCGACCGCGGTCCGACAGCACGGATCGGTACCGGTGCGGAGGCCTCGCGGTTGCTGGGAAAGGCGCGCAGCGATCTGGAGTTCCTGCGCCCGGCTGAGCTGCTGGACAACCTCACTGGCCGGCTGCAGGCTTTGCAGACCACAGTGCGCGAGGTCGGCGAGGCAGTGTCTCGTCAGTACTTCCACGCCGTGCCCTGGATCGAGTGGAACAACGCGGAGGTGAACCTATGACCGGGGCGGTGGGGCGGGGAAAGAATCAAGCACAGTGGCGTCTCCGTGTGGTGCACACGACTGGGTACAGGTACGACGGGCCGGTTGCTCAGTCCTACAACGAGGCTCGGCTCACCCCGCGCAGTGATGACCGGCAGAACCTGATGGTCGCGCGGCTGGAGACCCTCCCGGCGACCCGTGCCTACAAGTACACGGACTACTGGGGCACTGAGGTGAACGCCTTCGACCTGTTCACTCCGCACACCGAGCTGAAGGTCGTCGCGTCCTCTGTGGTCGAGACGACCGGACAACCGCTCCCCGCGGTCGATGCGACCTGGAACCAGGTGCGGTCGCCGGAGTGCGTCGACCTGTACGCCGAGTACCTCGAGTTCACCGCCTACGTTCCGAAGCACCGGCAGCTGACCGGTGTGGCTCGTGAGCTGCGCAAGGGCCGCAGTCCGCAGGAGGTGGTGCTTGCGGTCTCCAAGTGGGTGCATGACACGCTCAAGTACCAGCGCGGCACCACCGGCGTGCACTCGTCGGCCATCGATGCCTGGGAGGCCGGTGAGGGCGTGTGTCAGGACTACGCGCACCTCACGCTCGCCATGCTGCGTGCTGTCGGGATCCCGAGCCGCTACGTCTCCGGCTACCTGCACACCAAGCCCGACGCCGCAGTGGGTGAAACGGTCGTCGGTGAGAGCCATGCGTGGATTGAGGCCTGGACTGGTGAGTGGTGGGGCTTCGACCCGACCAACGACATCGGGATCGGGCACCGGCACGTCTGGGTCGCCACTGGTCGCGACTACGCCGACGTGTCTCCGCTGAAGGGCATCTACTCGGGTGGCGCGGCCACAGCAATCGAGGTGACAGTCGACATGACCCGGTTAGCCTGAACCCATGCGGGCTATGACCGTCACAACGGGGAAGGCTGACTCGGCGCGGTTGGGAGAGGTCGCAGAACCTCCGGCCGTTGACGGATCGGTCCTGGTGGAAGGCCTGCTGACAGGCATCTGCGGGACCGACCTCGAGCTGGTGTCAGGTCATTTCGGTACCGGGCGTCCGGGCTCCGACGAGCTTGTGATCGGCCATGAGTCGCTCGGCCGGGTCCTGGAGGCACCTGCCGGTTCCGGCTTCGTACCGGGTGACCTGGTCGCCGGAGTGGTCCGCCGACCCGATCCGGAGCCCTGCCCGGCCTGTGCACGCGGTGAGTGGGACTTCTGCCGCAATGGCCGGTACACCGAGCGCGGCATCCAAGAGATGGACGGGTACGGCGCTGAACGCTGGCGCGTCGACCCGTACTTCGCCGTACCGGTGCCGTCCTCGTTGGGAGACCTCGGCGTACTGGTGGAACCGGCCAGTGTGCTCACCAAGGCCTGGGAGCAGATCGACGTGGTGGGCAGCCGGTCTTGGTACGGCCCCGAGCACGTACTGATCACCGGGGCCGGACCGATCGGACTCCTGGCGGCGCTAGTGGCCAGACAGCGTGGGTACGACGTTCATGTCCTCGACCGGATGCAGGACGGGCTCAAGCCGGAGCTGGTCCGGGCACTCGGGGCCAACTACCTGACCGACCTCACCGACCTCCCCGTCGTACCGGATGTAGTCGTCGAGGCGACCGGCGTCGGGCAGGTGGTGTTCGACTGCGCCAAGCTGCTGGGACCGGCTGGGGTGATGTGCCTGATCGGCATATCACCCGGGCCGGCGTCGATCGACGTACAGCTCGATGCACTGATCCGGCAGCTCGTCGTACGCAACGCTGCGCTGGTCGGGGTGGTGAACGCCGGCAAGCGGCACTACGCGGATGCTGTGGACGTGTTGCAGGCGGCCGATCCGGAGTGGCTGCGCCGCTTGATCACGCGGACGGTTCCGCTGTCCGGCTGGCCGTCCGCGCTCGTCCGGGAGCCCGACGACATCAAGGTGGTCGTGGACTTGCGGCACTGACCTGCGAAGATGGGGACATGTCGGACACGAAAGCTCGGACCGCAGAGCAGATCGAGGCGGACATCGCCGCCACCCGGGCGCGGTTGGCCTCGACCGTGGATGAGCTGGTCGACCGGGCGCACCCGAAGAACGTGGCCAAGCGGCAGGTCGAGCAGGCCAAGTCCCAGGTCTTCGACGAGACCGGGCAGCTGCGGACCCAGAAGCTCGTCGCGGTCGCCGGTGCGGTCGCGGGCGTCGTCGCCATCCTGCTCGTGATCCGTCGCCTGGTGGGACGCCGGTGACTCCTCGCAAGAAGCTGTCCGACGACAAGCTCCCGATCCGGATGCTGCACGACCGCGTCCTGGTCTCCGCGGAGGTCGAGGGTGAGCGCAAGTCGTCGGCCGGCATCCTGATCCCCGCCACCGCCCAGATGGGCCGCCGGATGGCCTGGGCGAAGGTGGTCGCGATCGGCGCCAATGTCCGGACCGTCGAGGTCGACGACCGGGTCCTGTTCGACCCGGAGGACCGGGCCGAGGTCGAGGTCCGCGGCGACGACTACATCCTGCTGCGTGAGCGCGACCTGCACGCGGTCGCGGCGAACCGCCTCGAAGACGGTCAGACCGGCCTCTACCTCTGAAGCACCAGGTCACGCACCTGCCGGCCGGCGGCGGCGGCCAGGGCCCGGGCCGCCGCCGATCCCATCGCGCCCGCCCCGACCACCGCTACGTCGTACGTCATCGTCCAAGTATTGCGGCCTGTCAGAAGCTGTTCGGCTCAGAAGCTGTTCGGTCCGAAGCGGAAGATCGCGACCACCACGGCCAGGACCAGGATGACCGCGTTCAGGATGATCGGCTGGTTCTCCTTGCGACGGGCGTGGGTGACGATCGCGCCGACCATGACGATCGCGAGACCGGTGGCGGCCAGCGGGACCAGGATCGGCGCGATGTCCAGCACCGCCGGCAGGATGAGGCCGAGCGCGCCGAGCAGTTCGGCCGCACCGATCAGCTTGACCGTGCCGGCCGAGAGGTCCTCGACCCAGTTCATGTTGCCGCTCTCGAGCAGCTTGGCCCGCGACTGGGACAGCTTCGTCACGCCCGCGGCCAGGAAGAAGGCGGCCAGGACTCCGGCCAGGATCCACAGAAAGACGTTCATAGCCCACTCTCGGTGATGAGTTGATGTATCAACAATCACAGTAGAGGGTCAGACTTGAAGCGTCAAGTAACCGCGTATAGTGGCGGTATGGCGTCGAATTCCGAACCCCGGTGGCTCACCGAGGACGAGCTCGCGACCTGGCTGGCCCTGGTCGGAGTGATCTTCAAGCTGCCCGGCGTGCTCGACAACCAGCTGCAGCGGGACTCCGGCCTGACGCATTTCGAGTACCTGGTGCTGGCCGGCCTCTCGGAGTCGCCGGATCGGTCGCTGCGGATGAGTGACCTGGCTGGATTCGCCAACGGTTCGCTGTCCCGGCTGTCCCATGTGGTGAAGCGTCTGGAGAATCGCGGCTTCGTCGTACGCCGGACTGCCGAGGACGACGGCCGCATCACCGTGGCGACGCTCACCGACAGCGGGTACGACTTTGTGGTGACTGCGGCTCCTGGTCACGTCGGGGCGGTCCGAGAGTTCGTGATCGACGCCCTGTCGCCTGAGCAGCTCCACCAGTTGCGGGCCATCGCGGGCCAGATCATGACCAGGGTCGATCCCGATCAGGCTTGTCCAGGCGGGCGAGAGACAATGGGTGGGTGAAATTCGAGACCTCCAGCCGGTTGCCAGACTTCCCGTGGGACAAGCTCGCCCCTTACAAGGCCAAGGCGGCCGCGCATCCAGGTGGCATCGTCGACCTGTCCGTGGGCAGTCCGGTTGACCCGGTGCCCGCACTGGTCCAGAAGGCGCTGGCTGACGCGGCGGATGCTCCGGCATACCCGACCACTCTCGGTACGGGGTCCGCGCGACAGTCTGCGGTCGACTGGCTGGCGCGGCGGCTCGGGGTGGTCGACGTGGACCCGCAGCACGGCGTGCTGCCGGTCATCGGGACCAAAGAGCTGATCATGATGCTGCCGACCCTGCTGGGTGTCGGCGCTGGGGACACTGTGCTGATCCCCGACCTCGCGTACCCGACGTACGAGGCTGGCGCGGCGCTGGTGCGCGCGACCAGTGTGCCCGTGGCGGATCCGACGTCGTACGACGGCGGTCCGGTCCGGATCGCGTACCTGAACTCGCCGCGGAACCCGTCCGGGCAGATCACGCCCGCTGACGACCTGCGCCGGGCTGTGGAGTGGGCGCGGGCGAACGACGTACTGCTGGTGAGTGATGAGTGCTACGCCGAGTTCGGCTGGGACGAGAAGCCGGTGTCGGTGCTCCACCCGGACATCTGCGGTGGGAGCTTCGACAACCTGCTGGCGGTGCACTCGCTCTCGAAGCGCTCGAACCTGGCCGGCTATCGAGCCGGATTCGTCGCTGGAGACGAGACCGTGGTCGCTGAGCTGCTCGCAGTGCGCAAGCATGCCGGACTGATGGTTCCGTCGCCGATCCAGGCCGCTATGGCTGCCGCCTTCGCCGATGACACCCATGTGGACGAGCAGCGCGAGCGGTACCTCCGCCGCCGTACGTTGCTGCGCGACGCGCTCACTGGCGCCGGGTGGAACATCACGCTGTCCAACGGTGGGCTCTACCTGTGGGCCGGCCACCCGGCGTACGACTCCTACGAGTCGGTGGCCGCGCTGGCTGACCACGGCATCCTCGTGGCGCCAGGCACCTTCTACAGCCCGGACGCCGACCATCACATCCGGGTCGCCCTGACCGGAACCGACGAGCGCGTCGAGGCGGCCGCAGCCCGATTGCGTCCATGAGTCAACCAGCCCTGATCCAACTAGGCCTCTTTCAAAAGGTGTATTACCTTTCAGTATTTCTTGGCTTACACTCCGAAGATGGGTGAGTTCGAGCGGTACGGACGGCTGACGGCGGGTCTGGATGCGCCGTTCGCGGTGGTGGATCTGGCCGCGTTCCGGCGGAACGCGGACGATCTGGTCCGCCGCGCGGCCGGGACGCCGATCAGGGTCGCGTCCAAATCGGTGCGGTGCCGGGCGCTGCTCGCGGCCGCGCTGGAGCGGCCCGGGTTCCACGGGGTGATGGGCTATTCGCTCGTCGAAGCGCTGTGGCTGGCCGAGAACGGAGTCGACGACATCCTGCTCGGCTACCCGACCACGCATCGCGCTGCGCTGCGCGAGCTGGCCGCCAACCCCGAGGCCGCCGCGAAGATCACGCTGATGATCGACTCGCCCGAGCACCTGGCCTTCATCCGGTCGGTGACTGCTGGTGGTGGCGCCAAGATCCAGGTTGCCCTGGACGTCGACGCGTCTCTGCGGGTCTTCGGACAGCACCTCGGAGTACGGCGGTCGCCGCTGCGCACCCCGGAGGATGTGGTTGGGCTGGCCCGCCAGGTGGTCGCGGACGACGCGTTCGAGCTGACTGGGGTGATGTTCTACGAGGCGCAGATCGCCGGTCTGCCCGACACGTCCCCGGCCGTGCGCTGGGTGAAGCGTCGCTCGGCTGCCGAGCTCGCTGACCGGCGCGGTGCGGTGGTGGACGCGGTGAAGCAGCTGGGCCCGCTCCGGATCGTCAACAGCGGCGGGACCGGCAGCCTGGAGATCAGCAGCGCCGATCCTTCCGTCACCGAGGTCACCGCCGGATCCGGCCTCTACGGGCCGACCCTGTTCGACAAGTACGACGTCTTTCAGCCCGAGCCCGCGGTCGCGTACGCACTGGACGTCGTACGGCGTCCTGCCCCGCGGATCGCGACGTTGTTCGGTGGCGGGTATGTCGCATCCGGCCCGGCGAAGAAGTCGCGCTTGCCGTTGCCTGCGTGGCCGGCCGGTTTGAAGCTGTTGGGCACGGAAGGTGCCGGAGAAGTGCAGACTCCGGTCCTTGGAAAGTCCGCCGATGGGCTGCATCTTGGAGATCGGGTCTGGATGCGCTACGCGAAGGCGGGGGAGATGTTCGAGCGATTCGAGGTCGTGCACGCGATCGACGGCGACGAGCTCACCGAGCTCACGACGTACCGAGGTGAGGGGCGGAACTTCGGATGAGTCAGGTTTGGCGGAACTGGTCGGGGACCGAGACGGCGCAGGGGGTCGAGATCCTGCAGCCGGGGTCGGTCGACGAGCTGGCGTCTGCGGTGAAGACGGCGGCTGAGCAGGGGAAGAAGCTCAAGGCGGTCGGGGCCGGGCACTCGTTCACCGGGTGCGCCGCGCCGGAGCAGGTGATGGTTCGGCTCGATGGGTTGTCGTCGATCACCAGCGCGGACAAGGATTCCGGCCGGGTGACCGTCGGCGCGGGGACCGGGCTGCGGAAGCTGAACGCGGGGCTGGCCGCGTTCGACCTCGCGATGGCCAACCTCGGCGACATCGACAAACAGACCATCGCCGGCGCGATCTCCACCGGCACCCACGGGACTGGTGCGAAGCTCGGCGGGATCGCTACCCAGATCGCCGCGCTCGACCTGGTCACGGCAGACGGTTCGGTCCTGCACTGCTCGCCGGAGGAGAACGCGGACGTCTTCAACGCGGCCCGGGTCTCGGTCGGTGCGCTCGGGGTGATCAGTTCGATCACGCTGCAGACGGTGCCGGCGTACCTGCTGCGGGCGCAGGAGATGCCGCTCCCGCTGGCCGACGTGCTGGACGGGTTCGATGAGCTTGCCGATGGCAACGATCACTTCGAGTTCTACTGGTTCCCGCATACCGATGTCGCGCTGACCAAGCGCAACAACCGGGTCGCCGAAGGTGTCCCCGCGTCGCCCGTCGGCGCGGTCCGGGGCTGGATCGACGACGAGCTCCTCTCGAACCGGGTCTTCGAGCTCACCAACCGGCTCGCGATGCGGCGGCCCGCGCTGGTGCCGCGGATCAACCGGCTCGCGACGCGCGCCTTGTCAGCCCGTGAGTACGTCGACGCGTCGTACAAGGTGTTCGTCTCCGAGCGCAACGTGCTGTTCCGCGAGTCCGAGTACGCCGTTCCGCGTGAGCACGTGGTCGAGGTGCTCCGCCGGCTCCGCGACTGGATCGATGCCTCGGGCCACCACCTCCCGTTCCCGATCGAGGTCCGGGTGGCGGCGGCCGACGACATCTGGCTGTCGACGGCGTCCGGCCGGGACACGGCGTACATCGCCATCCACCAGTACCACCGGCTGCCGCACGACATCTACTTCCAGGCGTTCGAGCGGATCGTCGCCGAGTACCAGGGCCGTCCGCACTGGGGCAAGATGCACACCCTCGGAGCCGAGGACTTCCGTGCGCTTTACCCGCACTACGACGACTTCCTGGCCGTCCGCGATCGGGTCGATCCCCAGCGCGCCTTCAGCAACCCCTACACCCGCACGATCTTCGGCAGCTAACCTCCGTTCATGAGTACTTCGGAGGGGTTGCAGGCGGTCGACGAGGATTGGCAGAAGGCGCTGGCGGTGGTGGCGCATCCGGACGACCTGGAGTTCGGGTCGGCGGCGGCGATCGCACGCTGGACGGCGCAGGGCAAGGAGATCGTCTACGTCCTGCTGACGTCGGGCGAGGCGGGGATCGACGGGCTCGCGCCGGACGAGTGCGGTCCGCTGCGGGAGGCCGAGCAGATCGAGTCGTCGCGGATCGTGGGCGTCTCCGCGGTCGAGTTCCTCGGTCAGCCGGACGGCACGATCGAGTACGGCGTACCGCTCCGCCGAGTGATCGCGGAGGTGATCCGCCGGCACCAGCCCGAGATCGTGATCACGAACAACTTCCGCGATACCTGGGACGGCGACGTGATGCTGAACCAGGCCGACCACATCAACACCGGCCGCGCCACCCTGGACGCGGTCCGCGACGCGGCCAACCGCTGGATCTTCCCCGACGTGGGCGAGCGCTGGGCAGGTGTGAAGCAGGTCTGGGCGGCCGGCTCGCCCAACTCGAGGCACGCCGCCGACATCAGCGACACCTTCGCCACCGGCGTCGAGTCCCTGAAGGCGCACAAGGCCTACATCGACGGCCTGAATTGGCCGCACTTCGACGCCGAAGAGTTCCTCGAAGGGGTCTCCCGTCCGACCGGCACCCTTCTCGGCACCAAGTACGCGACCCGCTTCGAGGTCTTCACTCCCTAGTCAGTGGGCAGCTCCCGGGCGGCCTGCAGATGCGGCGGCGTCGGCTTCGGCCGGCGCGGCTCGCGGTCACCGGAGGCGTCGCCTGGACCTTGCGGGCTGATCCACGAACGCACCAGCGTGCGGCCGTGCTTCCGCGTCACCCGGTGCAGGTCGACGCGCTCGACCTCGGTGGCAGCGATGCCGAGCTGAAACAAGGTCCGCTGGGCCATCGCGTAGGCCTCGTCCTGTTTGCGGGATGACGCCTTGTGCTGGAGGACGATCGCGACCCCGCCGTCGGGCAGGTCATCCATGCGCTGGAACCGCAGACCTCGATCGAGCGGGTACGAGGTGAGCGACAGGGCGACGTACTCGGGCTCGGACAGACGACGGACCGGCTTGGCGTGAGCAATCACTTCGTACCTGGACATACTTCGATCATGCGTCGCCCGCCGACGGAACTCCAGCAATCCAGTGGTTCGTGGTGGGAGTTCTTCGGCGCTTGCGGCGCCCAGGCACGCACCTCGCGGCAGCGGAGGAACAGCCACGATGGAAAAGCATCGAGGCTGCCCCTCCGCCACCACGATGCACGCACCTGAACACCGCAATCACTCAAACAACGCCCACCACGAACCACTAGAGCTGGAGAATCCGCTGCGCCTCGGAGAACACGGCCGGTGAGGCGATCGACTGCCAGCGCGGGACCTGCTCCTGCAGGAACGGCCCCAGCTTCGGCGCGAGCGCGGGAGCGTGGTCGAGAACGTCGAGCTCGTTGACGATCGTCAGGTCGACGAACTCGCGCAGCTCCTCACCACCCAGCTCCTCCGACGTACCGGTGAAGCGGTCGGTGACCGTGCGATGCTCGGCGAGATCACGCCAGGTGGTCTCGCGCTCGCAGGCGCCGTACCGGTAGACGAGCAGCTCGGCCTCCGGGCCGATCACCGACTCGAGCACCGGACGCTCGGCCTGCCAGTCGAACAGGTGCGTGGGGAACCCATCCGTCCCGTACGCCGCGTGCGCCAGCCCGGCGAGGATCAGCGTGTCCGAGGCGCCCAGCGAGGTCAGCCGCTTGGCGACGCGGTGCAAGTGCACGTAGAGCGTCCCGCCGGCGTGGTCGATCTCATCGGCGCCGCGGACCAGCAGCAGTGAACCCAAATCCTGGAATGTGCTCATCTGACCCCTTCGTGGCACCGGCCCGGGCACCCACCGTAAGGCCCCAGCCTGCCGCGCGCCCACCATCTCGGCGTGCCGATTCGGTCACACCACGTTCATCCGCCGTTCCCGCCTAAGGAACGCCCCGGATCGCACCCCGAACCGCCCCTGGAACCCACGCCGTACCCTGGCGTCCGGCACCTGCCGCGAGCCAGCATTTCCTCATGAGCAACACCGCAGCCCGCTGGACCCTGATCGCAGTCCTCGCCGCCATCACGCTTCTGACGATCACCATCACGACGCGCCTCGACGGGGCGCTCAACGACCCGACTCAGACGGTCACGCAGTCGGCGGGGTGATCGGCAGCAGTACTCGGCTGGTCTCCTGCAAGAGCAGTGGCAGGTAGGGGTTCGGGTTGTGCACGGCCCACATCAGGGCCAACTGGTTGGGCGGCGCGTCGACCAGCGGAAGCCACACCAGTCGCGGGTGCGCGAAGTACGTGACCGTCGATGCCGGAGCGATCCAGCAACCATGCCCGGCCGCGACCAGATGCAGACACTCTTCGGGTGTGCGGGCCTGCGGGCCGAAGACGGCACGCGTGCCATCCGGCCGTGGATCGATGAACCAGAAGCGCACGACAGCCTCGGGCATGCCGTCGCGCGGACCAACGACCGGTACGTCGGCCAGGTCGGCGATCGTCAATGTGGTGCGCTCGCTCAGTGGGTGTCCGGGCGGTAGTGCCACCCAGCGCTCCTCCGCGACCAGCGGGTGGATGATGAACCGCGGATCATCGCCGATCGGCAACCAGAGAAACGCAGCATCAGCCCGGCCTTCGAGCAATGCGTCGATCTCGTCCGGCAACGTGTGTGAGGCGATCGGCTGCACCTCGAGATCCGGCGCCTGCTTCCGCAGCGCGGCCTCGACCGCGGGCATGAAGTGCGCGGTGCTCTGCGCCTTGAAGGTGATCCGCAGTGGTTCGGAGCGGCCGGCGCCGACCATGCGGGCCTCCGACACCATCGCCTCGGCGGACTGGAGAAGCGCCTCGCCCTGCTTCAGCACGACCAGCCCGGCCGCGGTGAGTTCGATTCCAGTTGCGAGTCGCACGACCAACGCCGTACCGACGACGCGTTCGAGCTGACGGATCTGTCCGCTGACGGCCTGCTGGGTCAGGTTCAGTCGCCGGGCGGCTCGGGTCATGCTGCCGTCCTCGGCCACGGCGGCCAGTGCCTGCAGGAGACGCAAGCTCAGATCCACCCTGCAATCCTGCCACAACGATTCGTTGTGACCTCCCTAAGAAGTCTCTGTTTCCGCATCGTCGCGTGACACCGGACGATCGGAACAGGGCCACTTGATGGGAGAAAACAAAGGATGACGCTGCAGGGAAAGACCGCGCTCGTCACTGGTTCGTCGAAGGGGCTGGGTCGTGCGATCCTGCTCCGGCTCGCCGGGCAGGGGGCGAACGTCGTGGTCAACTACTCCCGCGACGAGAGCGCCGCGGCCGAGGTTCAGGCGGCCGCCGAGGCGCTCGGCGTGCGGGCGATCACGGTCGCGGCCGACGTATCGCAGGTCGAGGGGATCTCGCGGGTGTTCGATGCGGCGGTCGAGGCGTTCGGCCGGATCGACATCGTGGTCGCGAACGCCGGTATGGAGAAGGTGAACATCCCGGTCACCGATGTGACCGAGGAGGACTTCGATCTGCTCTTCCGGGTCAACACCAAGGGCCCGTACTTCGTCCTGCGCGAGGCGGCCCGGCGGATCGCGGACAACGGCCGGATCGTCACGATCTCGTCGAACACCACCACGGTGCCGCAGCTCGGCGTCGGCCTCTACGGCACCAGCAAGGTGGCCACCGGTTACCTCGCCCGGGTGCTCGCCCTCGAGCTCGGTCCACGCGGCGTGACCGTGAACACCGTCGTACCGGGGCCGATCGACGGTGCAGGCATTTTCACCGACCCGGCCAACGACGAGTACAAGCAGAGCCTGGTCGCGATGGTGCCGATCGGGCGGTTGGGTACGACGGAGGACGTGGCCGGTGTAGTGGCGTTCCTGACCAGCGACGACGCCGGCCTGATCACCGGCCAGCAGCTGGTCGCCGACGGCGGAATGCACTGAAAGGGATTCTGATGACTGACACGATGCGCGCGGCCCAGGTACAGCAGGCCGGCGGACCTTTTGTGGTGACCGATGTGGCGATCCCGGAGCCGTCGCCCGGACACATCCGGGTCAAGGTGCACGCCTGTGGAATCTGCGGTGGCGACGCGATCCCGCGCAACGCCCTCTTCGGTACGACGTTGCCCCGGATCCCCGGCCACGAGATCGCCGGCGTGGTCGACGCGGTCGGCGCCGGCGTCACGCTCTGGACGGTCGGCGAGAAGGTCGGCGTCGGCTGGTCCGGTGGTGTCGACTTCACCTGCGAGTACTGCCGTCGCGGTGACTTCACGAACTGCGTCAACCGCACGATCGTCGGTACGTCGTACGACGGTGGTTACGCCGAATACATGGTGGCCCCGCAGGACGCGGTCGCACGGATCCCTTCCGGTCTCACGTTCGAGGAGGCCGCTCCGCTGATGTGTGGCGGGATCACCGCCTTCAACGCACTCCGGCACGCAGAGGCCGGCCCGGGCGACCTGGTCGCCGTACAGGGGGTTGGTGGGGTGGGGCACCTGGCGATTCAGTTCGCCGACAAGATGGGCTTCCGCACCGTGGCGATCAACCGCGGTCGCGACAAGGAAGAGCTGGCGCGTCAGCTCGGTGCCGACGAATACATCGACAGCACCGAAGGTGACGCCGGCGAAGCCCTCAAGGCGCTCGGCGGTGCGGCCGCCGTACTGGCGACGGTCTCACGAGCCGAACTCCAGTCCGACCTGGTCAAGGGCCTCCGCCCCAACGGCCAACTCATCGTGCTGGAGGGCTCCGACCCCATCCAGGTCACCGGCCACACCCTCGCCGACAACCGCATCAGCGTCTCCGGCTGGTACTCCGGCGTCGCCCAGGACTCCGAAGACACCCTCAACTTCGCCGTCCTCAAAGGCATCCGCCCCATCATCGAGACCTACCCGCTCGAAGAAGCCGAAGCCGCCTGGCAACACCAACCCAAAGCCAACCTCCGCATAGTCCTCAAAACCCAACCCTGACAGGCGACCGCTCCGGCGGCGTCCCAGGAGTGGCGTCCCGCCACCTGACCTCCGCCCCGGTCCATCGGATGGGTTAACCCATCCGCTTGTGGGTTCTGGACCCGCATGCGAGTCCAGAACCCACAACCTCATGGGGTAACCCATCAGCTGGTGGCGGGCGGCCTGTGGCTCGTAACGTCCGAAGGGTCGGAGACGGGCCCTCCGGTTTTTCGGACGTTGCGGGAGCTGGCCTCGTAACGTCCGAACGATCGCAGGACGTGGTCGGCGTGTTTTCGGACACTGTTAGGAGCGGTCAGGGGGTGGGGCTTGGGATGGTGGTGGGGAGGGAATGACCGCAGCCCAGGTGCGCGAGGCACCTGGGCTGCGGGGGCGATGTGCGTCCTGGGAAGAGGACGAGCATCGGCTGGTCCTGGTGGCCAGGGAAGGTGGCTGGCAGGACCGGATCGTCGGGCCGGCGAGGGCCCGACAACGGGTGGAGTTAGGACAGGTCGGCGAGCGCCTGGCGGGCGGCCTCGAGCTCGGCTTCGAGGGCGGCGACCTTGGCGGCCTGCTGGGCGCGGGCCTCCTCGATGACCTCGTCGAGCGGGGTCGAGAGGTCCTCGTGCAGCTCCTTGGCGGCGCGCGAGACGGCCGCGGCCGCGACGGCCACGCCACGGGCCAGGTAGGTCGAGCCCTGCTTGAGCTCGGCGGTCCACTCGCCGTCGGCGGTGCCGGTGACGGTGAGCGTCAGCTCGATCGTCTTGGTCTTCTTGGCGGCGGTCTTCTTGGCCGGGGCCTTCTTCGGTGCCGGGGCCGGGGCCTCGGTGTCAACGTCGGCGTCGGGGGCCGAACTCGACTCGAAGGATGTAGCCGGGGTGGTGTCGGCGGTGACGGGAGTGTCGACGTCGTCCGACGGCGTTTCTACTGCCAGAGTGTCTACAGTCATCGTTGCGGCGATCTCCTTAGTAACGTCGCCCGCGGTGAGCGGGCTGGCACTGTGCGAACATTAGAACATACGTTCGACCTCAACGCCAACCCGCCCGCGTGTCGCAAGACCTAAGACTTGGTCTCCGACCGATCGCCCGACCACTCCAGGTGGAAGGTGCCCTCGGCGTCAACGCGCTTGTACGTGTGCGCCCCGAAGAGGTCCCGCAGTCCCTGAATCAGCGCCGCTGGCAGCCGCTCCGCGCGCAGACCGTCGTAGTACGACAGTGCCGCCGAGAATCCAGGTGCCGGTACGCCGGCCGTGGCCGCCGTCGCGACAACCCGCCGCCACGCGTCCTGACCGTTGGCGACCGCGTCCTTGAAGTAGTCGTCGACGAGCAGCGACGGCAGTGCCGGGTTGCGGTCGTAGGCCTCCTTGATGCGGTCCAGGAAGCGTGCCCGGATGATGCAGCCGCCGCGCCAGATCGTCGCCATCGCGCCGAGGTCGACGTTCCAGTCGTACTGCTCCGAGGCGGCCCGGATGGCGTCGAAGCCCTGAGCGTAGGCGACGAGCTTGGACGAGTACAGCGCGTGCCGCACGTCCTCGATGAACGCTTCGCGATCGACATCCAGCTTCGCCGACGCCGGCCCCGGCAGTACACCGGCCGCGGCCTCACGCCGTACGACGTCGCCCGATAGCGACCGTGCGAACACGGCCTCGGCCATGCCGCTCACCGGGATGCCCAGGTCGAGCGCGGACTGTACCGTCCAGCGTCCGGTGCCCTTCTGCTCCGCCTGGTCCAGTACGACGTCCACGAACGCGCCGCCGGTGGTCGGGTCGACCTGACTGAGCACGTCGGCGGTGATCTCGATCAGGAACGACTCGAGGTCGCCGGTGTTCCACTCACGGAACACGTCGGCCAGCTCGGCCGGGGTCAGGCCCAGCACGTGCCGGAGCAGGTCGTAGGCCTCGGCGATCAGCTGCATGTCGGCGTACTCGATGCCGTTGTGCAGCATCTTCACGAAGTGGCCGGCGCCGTCCGGGCCGACGTGCACGCAGCACGGCTCGCCGTTCACGTGGGCGGAGATCTTGGTCAGGATCGGGCCCAGGGAGTCGTAGGCCTCCTTGGAGCCACCCGGCATGATGCTCGGGCCGTTCAGGGCACCCTCTTCGCCGCCGGAGACGCCGCTGCCGACGAAGTTCAGGCCCTTCTCGCTCAGGGCCTTCTCGCGGCGGCGGGTGTCCAGGAAGTGCGCGTTGCCGGCGTCGATGACGATGTCGCCCTTCTCGAGCAGCGGCACCAGTTCGTCGATCACGGCGTCGGTCGGCTCGCCGGCCTTGACCATGATGATGATCTTGCGCGGCGTCTCGAGCGCCTCCACCAGCGCGGGCAGGTCGGCGGCGGGGGTGAAGTCACCTTCGTGCCCGAACTCCTCGATCAGCGCGTCCGTGCGGCCCTGGGACCGGTTGTGGACGGCGACGCGGAACCCGTTGCGCGCCAGGTTCCGGGCCAGGTTGCGCCCCATCACGGCGAGGCCGGTGACGGCGATCTCGGCTTTTTCCCCTGACCGGGGTGGTGGGGTGGGGTCAGCGTCGGTAGAGCTCATCGATTACTCCCGCAGTCTCAAGTTGTGTGCGGTCCCATCTTTGCGCGCTCGGCAAGCGGTCGCCGCAGCGGCCCGCCCCGCGGACAGCCAATCCGAAGAAGCTGAGCTCTTCTCAACGCCTGTGCATCGATGGTAGACACTGAGAAATCGATTTCCCGCCATCCATTCCGCCGGAGGGCCCGCCCATGTTCCGTCGAATAGTCGCGGTGGTCGCCGCCGCCGTCCTGGTGCTCCCCGCCACCGCCCAAGCCGGTACGGCGTCCGTCCCGACCGATAGCGGTCCCGTCGGATGGGACGTCTACCGGAACCTGGACCGCCTCCCGGAACTCCAGACCGCCGTCCGGACCAAGCAGTTCTCCAGCTTCGGCCGCGACGGCACCAACAACGACGGCTTCGAAGGCACCTACTCCTGCCTCCGTACGACGGACGCCGGCTGCGTGATCGCAGAGGACAGTGGCCCTGGTGAGGTCGCTTCCATCTGGTTCACCCGCGACGAGGGCAACGTGACGAAGACCGGCACCATCACGGTCGAGCTCGACGGCAAACAGGTGCTGCACGGTTCACTGCAGGACATCGTCGATGGCAAGCTCGGTGCGCCGTTCAGCTATCCACTGGTCGCGAACGCGGTCCAGAGCAGCGGTGGCGTCTACATTCGCGTCCCGATGCCGTACCGGTCGTCGATGCGGATCACCACCCAGAGCAACCCGTACTTCTACCACGTGGACTACCGCGAGTTCCCGGATGCGAACGGCATCCGCACGTTCAACCCAGCCGACAAAGCAGAAGACGTCCTCAAGCTGCTCAGCGCCGCAGGCACCAAGGATCCCAAGCCGGCCCAGCCGAACAGCCGCACCACCAAAGCCAGCGTCAACCTTGCCCCCGGCAAGCGAGTCACCCTGGCCGATACCTACGGACCAGGTGAGCTCAGTGCGCTCCGGCTGAAGCTCCCGGAGATCGTCGGCCTCGAGTTGCCCAGCACGACAGACGACGGCCGAGCCTTCACCGGCAGCAGCAAGTTCACGATGAAGATCAACCCCGCCAACACTGGTGTGAAGCTGACGCGTCGGATGGACCTACGGATCGGCAACCAGCGGGCCAAGATCCTCGTCGACGGTGTCGCGGCTGGCGAGTGGGCACCGCTCAAAGCGGCAGGTGCGCAGTGGCACGACCAGACCGTCGACCTGCCTGCCGCACTGACCGCAGGCAAGTCCCAGATCACCATCACCAACCAGTTCATCTCGTCCGACCTGGACTTCAACGAGTTCAGCTACTGGGTCGACTCACCCACCCGCACTGACACTCTGGACGTCGGCCCCGACCATGTGGCCGCCGAGCAGGCGCACGGCTACGAGATCACCAAGCAGGCCTGGAGTGGCTCACACACGATGCCGTACGCCGCCACCCCGGCCGACGGTGCACGCGTCAAGCCCTCGGACTCCCTGCTAGCCGGAGTACACGTCGAGGTCACCATCGACGGCCAGAAACGCGTGGACGCCCCACTCGGGGAGTTCTTCGGCTCCGGTCTCGGTGAGAACCCGGTCCGCTCGCTCTTCTTCGCCATGGACCCCAACGGCTGGTACTCCGCCTGGTGGCCGATGCCGTACGTCGCCCATGCCACGGTCAGCCTGGTCAACAAATCGGCGTACAAGCTCATTGGGCAGTCCGAGGTCACGGCGTCTCGGGACGCCAGCAAGGCGGTTGACCTGGTCACGGGGAAGATCGGCTACTTCAGTGCGATCTCCAAGCGCGGTGAGACCACGCAGGGCAGCGACTGGACCTTCGCGCAGGCCTCCGGTCGTGGCAAGTTCGTCGGCGTCGTTCAGACGATGGAAGGACTATTTGCCGACGGCAACACTCGCGGCTACCTCGAAGGCGACGAACGCGTGTACGTCGACGGCGAGCGGACCCCGGCGATCCACGGCACCGGGACCGAGGACTACTACGAGTCCGGCTGGTACTTCAACAACGGCACGTACTCGACACCGTTCCACGGCAATGCCGCGCACGAGGTCCAGGCCGGGTTCTGCGCCAACGAGTGCGACGGCGCTTGGCGGCTGCACATCACCGACTCGATCGGGTTCGAGAACCAGCTCGACATCGGCATCGAACACGGTCAGCAGGACGACCACCCGGCGATCTACGGTTCCACCGCGTTCCTTTACACCTCGGGCAAGTTCGGCGCTCGGGAGACGGATCGGATCAAGGTAGAAGGTCCGGAGCTGACGTCCGTCTACGAAGGTGATCACGACGACGTCCAGCTGACCGACCAGGTGGGCTCGACACTCAAGTTCACCGCCAAGGTCGATCCGATCAACCGCGGCGTAACGCTCCGCAGGACGAGCGATCAGCAGACAGCCGGTCAGTCGGCCAAGGTGTTTGTCAACGGCAAGGAGGCCGGAACATGGCTGCAGCCGCTTGGTAACTCGCGTCAGCGCTGGCTGGACGACAACTATCAGTTGCCCGCAGCACTCACCTTCGGCCGCACCAAGCTGGACATCGAGCTCAGACCCACTGGGCCGTGGACAGCCAGCCAGTACGTCGTTCAGTCGCTCGTCATCCCGTACGTCGACCGCCGCGCGCCCGGCGCGGTCACCAATCTGAAGGCGACCGGCCAAACGGGCAATGCGATCAACCTGAGCTGGACGGACGCTCCAGATGAATCGGGTATCGCGCATTACAACGTCTACGGGAAGAGCACAGGCCAGGAAAAGCTGCTCGGTACCACGCGGCTGCCTGGCTTCGTCCACCGCAACCTCGGCCTCCAGGAGACCTGGACCTATCGCGTCGTCGCGGTCGACCTCACGGGCAACGTCGGTCCGGAGTCGCAACCCGTACAAGGGACGAGCGGCACCACGCTGAGGGTCGAAGGCGAGTCGATGCTTCCACCGCAGTCGAGCACAGTCCCGGTGGACCCACAGGGGAACTGCTGCGGAGTGAGCTGGTCCGGTGGTGCCCAAGCCTGGATCCACGGCACCAAGGCCGGCGACAAGTCCGTCCTCGCCTTCACCGTGCCGACCGCTGGAACCTACGAGCTGAACACCGAACTCACGAAGGCCGCCGACTACGGCATCGTCGACGTACAGGTCGATGGCAATCAAGCAACGACCTTCGACGGGTACGTCGCTGCTGGGGTGAGCACGCAGCGCGTCGGTCTTGGCAGCAGGCAACTCGCGGCAGGCAAGCACACGCTGACCATCACCCTGACCGGCAAGAATCCGGCCGCCACCGGCTACCTCGCCGGCCTCGACTACTTGGACCTGGAATTGAACAACACGACGATCACGCCATTCACCAAGACCGACACAGTGGTTGCCGCGGGCAAGTTCACCAAGATCTACGACCCGAGTGTCGGTGAGTCCGGCCCGTGGTACTACAACGACCACACGCTGATCCAGGACCGCACGACCGGTACCTGGCACGTCTACGCGATCACCCACGCCGAGCCCGCTGACCCGCTCGACGAGAAGAGCTTCGGCCACGCCACCGCCCCGACCCCGAACGGTCCGTGGACCAAGCAACCGCCGGCTCTGATCGCGGATCCCGCTGCCGGTGAGAGCCACATCTGGGCACCACACGCCATCTACGACAACGGCACCTACTACCTCTTCTACGCGGCCGGTACGCCGGACCATACGGCGTACCGGATGCATCTCGCGACGTCCACCGACCTCAAGACCTGGACCCGCGACGCGGCCAACCCGTTGTTCACGGACGGTTTCGACGGACGCGACCCGATGGTGCGCAAGGTCGGTGACCAGTGGGTGATGTACTACACGGCCAACTCGGCGCCATCCGGCGGCAACCACATCGTTGCCTACCGCACCAGTACCGACCTCCGGCACTGGAGTGCACGGCAGACGGCCTTCCAGCACCCGGCGACCGGCACGTACGGCGGCCCGACAGAGTCGCCGTTCGTGGTGCAGCGGGGAACCGATTGGTACCTGTTCGTCTGCTGCGACGGCGGCTACGAGTCGACAAAGGTCTACAAGAGCAAGGACCCACTGCACTTCAGCATCGACCAGTTGGCCGGCACGATCCAGGCACACGCGGCCGAGGTCGTGCAGGACGGCGACAACTGGTACGTGACAGGTGCCGGTTGGGGCAAGGGCGGTCTGTTCCTGGCGCCGCTGGACTTCGCCAAACAAGAGGTGACCAAGGGGCAAGTGGTCAGCAACGAGTTCTACCGTGCCACGATCCAGACCAGCCCACGAGCCGCCCTCACCGGGCTCGAGGTCGATCCCACTGGGCAAGGCCAATACCGCCCGGCGCTCGACTCGACCGGTCGCGCGACCGCGCCGTACCTGGGAGTTGGTGGTTTCGGTGCCACGGACATCACCGGCCCGGCCCAACAGGTCGAGACCATCGGCACCGCCCTCACGCTCAAAGGTATTGCCTTCGGCGATGAGCCCGTGACGGCCGACTGGACCTTCGACTTCGGCACCAAGACCTTCGACACCGGCCTGTCCTGGAAGGTGAACGGGACCACGACAGCGCCGCTCTGGGAGGTGGCCTTCAATGTCGACTCGGCCCTTCCGGACCAAGGCGATCCTGGCGGCTTCGGTCGCGACGGCGACGTCCCCGGTCTCCCGAAGTGGTCGATGGCGACCGGCCCGGGCCTCAGTCTCGTGACGGCACACAAGAACGCCTGGTCGAACGACAACCACTGGTACGACCCGGTCAGCGACGGCGTCGCCTGGCAACCCCTCTGGCAACCAGGAGGCCGCCCGTGGCCCCAAGGCACGTACGACGGCGGTACCTGGCGGGTCGGCTTCTCCGGCACCGAACGGGACGTGAACTACGCGAACTCCCTGGCGGCTAATCTCGGCGGATGGCCACGCTGAGCCTGGATCCCCGCCGTAGGGTGCTCGCAGCGCTCAGTGACTGATTTTCGGCCCTGACCGGAACCGTAACGCGTGTTCATGTACCGCTTCGGTTCGGTTCACCACGCGTTGTTCGCTACTGGCCACAGTCCACCTGACTAACTGCTCTGGGGGAGAGGTTGGGAGGGCAAGGTGGGGGTGCGGATGCAGTTTCTCGAGGATCCGCGAGGAGGTGAACGGCTCTGGCGGCTGCTGTCCGGGAACAATCGGCCTCTCGCGATGGGGAGCGGTGGAGGGCGGTCTCCGCATGAGGAGCTTGCTGCGGTACGGCGGCTTGCGCGCGAGGCGGAGCCGGCGCTGCGCCGTGATCCGGAGGGACGCTGGCGCTGGGAACTGGCCGCGCACGGCGGTCCTGACGTCCGTTGCCCCGGGGTGTTCGCGCGGCAGATCGATGCTCGCCGGGCGTTCCATCGATTCACGCAAGCGGTTGAGCTGGCCGAGGTCACCTCAGGAACGCAACGGGAGCAGCGGTGAGCGAATCGACCGTCGAGCCGGCACCGCGCAAATTGCGGTCGTCGCTCGCGCCGTCCGACATGGTCTTCCGGCTGGTCGCCCGCGGGGGTGGCGGGCTGGTGCTGCTGATCACCGGCGGGATCGGAATTTTCCTGGCATACCAGGCAAAACCGACCTTCCAGACGTACGGCTGGAAGTTCTTCACCGAGCAGTCCTGGCAGCCTGAGGCGAATCAGATCGGAGTCGCCTCGATCCTGTTCGGCACCGTTGTGGTGGCGGCGATCGCGATCGTGATCGCCTTCCCACTGGCCGTGGCGACGTCGCTCTACATCACCGAGTGGGCGCCACGAGGGTTGAAGAAGACGCTCGTTGCGGCGGTCGACCTGATGGTCGCCGTACCGTCGATCGTCTACGGCCTGTGGGGGTTCTTCCTGCTGCAGCCGCGCGTCATCCACCTGTCTCGCTGGATCACCGACTTCTTCGGCTGGATCCCGATCTTCAAGGTGGACACCGATCCGGACGCGGCGGTGTTCGACGGAGCGACGTACGCGTCCTCGGCCTTCATCGCCGGAATCGTCGTCGCGATGATGGTGATGCCGATCGCGTGCGCGGTGATGCGCGAGGTCTTCGACCAGACCCCGGCCGGTGAACGCGAGGCCGCGCTGGCGCTCGGATCGAGCAGCTGGGGCGTGGTTCGCGCGGTCGTGCTGCCGTTCGGCCGTGGCGGCATCATCGGCGGCACGATGCTCGGCCTCGGCCGCGCCCTCGGCGAGACGATCGCCGTGGTGATGATCGTGTCCCCGCTCTTCGAGATCAACTGGCACGTCCTGCAGTCAGGGTCGATCACGATCTCGTCGATGATCGCGCTCCGGTACGGCGAGGCCCAGGGCTCCCAGCTGAACGCGTTGATGGCGGCCGGCCTGGTGCTGTTCGTGATCACGCTGATCGTCAACCTGATCGCGGGCTTTGTCGTCGCCCGCAGCCGCAGCGGCGCCGGAACGGAGATCTGAACCGCCATGAGAACACTGCCCTCCGCAGGGCCCCGGTACGAGCCGCCGCGACCCGGCGGTGGGGGCGGCGGGTCACCGTTCCTGCCGCCGGCGCCGTCGAGCCGGACGCCGGTCTCCGACGGAGATTCTCCGTTCGCCCCGGTCGAGGAACCACCGCCGCCTCCCGCTCCGGAGCCGGAGAAGCGCCGGTTGCGAGTGGTCGACGTGGAGGATCGGGCTGGGTTGGTGGGGGCGGCGATTGCCGGTTTGTCGTTGACCTGGGTGTTCTACAGCCGGATCCTGCCGACCGAAGGGACGCTCGGCTTCATCGTTTGCTGGTGGCTCTCGTTCACCTTCCTCTACCTGCTGTACACCGGGCTCCGGCGCGGACGCGTGGTGCTCGCGGACCGGTTCGCCGTACTGCTCGCGCACAGTGGTGCTGCCCTCGTCGGCTTCGCGCTGTCGACCGTGATCGGCTACACGCTGATCCGCGGCGCACGAGCTCTGATCCACAAGAACTTCTTCACCCAAGACCTGCGGACGGCCGGACCACTTGAACCGCTGAGCACGGGTGGCGCACTGCACGCACTGGTCGGCACGTTGATTCAGATCAGCATGGCGATCGCAATCACGCTGCCGCTCGGCATCCTGTGCGCCGTCTACCTGACCGAGGTCGGCGGCCGCGCGTCCCGCTTGGTCCGCTCAGTGGTCGAGGCGATGACCGCGCTCCCGTCGATCGTGGCCGGCCTGTTCGCGTACGTCGTCCTGCTGATCGGCTTCGGGATGCGGTTGTCCGGCTTCGTCGCGGCGATGGCGATCTCGGTGATGATGCTCCCGATCATCGCCCGCTCGTCCGAGGTGGTGCTGAGACTCGTGCCGAGCGGACTGCGTGAAGCGTCGCTCGCGCTCGGCGCCACCCAGTGGCGCACGGTCTGGTCGGTCGTCCTGCCCACCGCCCGGCCCGGTCTCGCGACCGCGCTCGTGCTCGGTACGGCGCGTGGTATCGGCGAGACGTCGCCCGTCCTGCTGACCGCGGGATTCACGACGTACCTGAATCTGAATCCGTTCTCCGGGCCGATGGTCTCGCTCCCGCTGTTCACCTTCAAGATGTCGCAGTCGCCCGAGGCCAACTACATCAGCCGGGCGTTCGGTGCGGCCGCGTTGCTGCTGGTGCTGGTCCTGCTGCTGTTCGCCTTCTCCCGCTGGATGGCCGGTCGCGGCCGGTCCGGCACCCGATGAAAGGACCATCCATGCGACGGCTCAGTGCCCTCGTGCTCGCCCTGTTGCTGACGACCGGGTTCGCGGCCCTGCCCGCGTCGGCCGCCAGTACGGCGTACGCGCCGATCTACGGCACCGGGTCGACCTGGTCGCAGAACGCGCTGGACCAGTGGATCCGCGACGTCGAGCCGCAGGGGATGCGGGTCGAGTACGGCGGCGGCGGCTCGTCGCGCGGCCGGCTCGACTTCGCCAACAACTTGGTCGACTTCGCGATCAGCGAGATCCCGTACCAGGGCAAGGACCCGCTGACGCAGCAGAACGACACCTCGAACGGCCGGGCGTACGCCTACATGCCGATCGTGGCCGGCGGGACGGCGTTCATGTACCAGATCCGGATCCGCGGTCAGCTGTACCGCGACCTGCGGCTGTCCGGGGACACGATCACCAAGATCTTCACCGGCAAGATCACCAACTGGAACGACCCGCAGATCACCAAGGACAACAACGGCAAGCAGCTGCCGAGCAAGAAGATCATCCCGGTGGTCCGCTCCGACGGCTCCGGGACGACGGCGCAGTTCACCCTCTGGATGAACACCCAGCACAAGGCAGTGTGGGACGGCTTCTGCCAGTCCACCCAGGGCCGGCACTGCGGTCAGACGTCGTACTACCCGACCACGAACTTCCCCGGCGTGAAGGCCCAGGGCGGCTCGAGCCAGATGGCCGGCTATATCTCGGCCAGCTATGCCGACGGTGCGATCGGGTACGTCGAGTACTCCTACGCGCTGGGCAAGAGCTACCCGGTGGTCAAGGTGAAGAACAACGCCGGCTACTACACCGAGCCGAACTCGTACAACACCGCGGTGGCGCTGACCATGGCGCAGATCGAGAACAACTCGAAGTCGCCGCTCTACCTGACCCAGAAGCTGACCGGGGTCTACAACAACGCCGACCCGCGGACGTACCCGCTGTCGTCGTACTCCTACATGATCGTGCCGACGGCGAACCTGAGCGCGAACAAGGGCCAGACCCTGTCGGACTTCGCGGCCTACTTCCTGTGCCAGGGGCAGCAGAAGGCGGCTCCACTCGGCTACTCGCCTCTCCCGCTGAACCTGGTCCAGGCGGCCTTTCACCAGGTCGCCAGGGTGCCCGGCAGCAAGGCCGGTACGACGGACGTCAAGAAGTGCGGTAATCCGACGTTCGACGGCAAGAACCTGAACCGCAACGTGCTCGCGGTGATCGCGCCGCAGCCGCTGCCGTGTGACAAGGACGGCGCCGGTCCGGCGGTGAACGGCAAGTGTGTTGCCGCTGGCAACAACGGCAACGGCAACAACAACGGGAACAACGGGAACGGCAACAACAACGGCACCGGGAACGGAACCGGCAACGGCACGGGGAACGGCACCGGTAACGGTGACGGACCCGCGGGCCAGCCGACCCAGCCCGGGCAGCAGCCGACCGGTGGCCCGACGAACGGAGCGGTCGTCGACCCGGAGACCGGGCAGGTGATCAACGCCGGCGGTCAGAACAACGGCGGGTACGTCCCGACCGGGCAGGTGACCGACCTGAACGGTGACCGCGGCAGCGGCAGCACGTTGCGGAACATCGCCGTACTGGTGGCAGCCGAGGCCCTGTTGCTGCTCCTGGTCCCGACCCTGGTCTCGCGACACCTGCAGCGCAAGCGAGCGGGTAAGTGACCGCACTCACGGCCGCTCCGTTGCGAGCAGCAACCAAAGACCTTGCCCTGCGACCACAGCTGACCGCGGATGCGATGCGGTTGTTTGCCCTGGGCATCATCGTGTTCATCGTCTACGTTCTGCTGCTCGGCGCACTGCAGTACAACCGGGCGCAGGATGTTGCCTACGACAAGATTCGCGGTCAGCTCGCCGAGGCGACCGCACCGATCGGACCGGGCATCCAGTACGGCGCTCCGGTCGCCGTACTGGACATTCCGGGACTCGGGCTGCGGCAGGTGATCCGGGAAGGCACCACCGGCTCGGTCATGATGAATGGTCCGGGGCACCGGGCCGACAGCCCGCTGCCCGGCGAGGCCGGCGTCTCGGTGATCTACGGGCGGTCGCTCAGCTACGGCGGGCCGTTCCGGACCGTCCCCAAGCTCGGGCCTGGCGCCCGGTTCGAGGTCGTCACCGGCGAGGGCCGGTTCAACTACGAGGTGAAGGCCGTACGGCGGGCCGGGGACCCGCTGCCCGAAGCTACTAGCGGCTCGCGCGTCACCTTGGTGACCGCCGAGGGCTCGCCGGTGCCGTCGAAGACTGTGTACGTCGACGCCGAGCTCGTCGACGGCCAGGCATTACCCGACCCGGGCGGCCGGTTGGCCCGGGTCCCGGATTCCCAGCAGGCCTTCGGAGTGGACGTGTCCGGCGTACTGACCCTGGTGCTGTGGTTGCAGGCACTGATCGCGGTCGCCGCCGGAGTTGTCTGGTTCCGCTCCCGCATCGGCCGCTGGGAGTCCTACCTGATCGGCGCGCCGATTGTCGTCGCGCTGGTATGGCGGGTGTTCGAACAGATCGCCGCCGTGCTTCCGAATCTGATCTGAGCAGATCAGTTCCTGGAGGGGAAAGCTGATGACCGAACGAATCCACCGGACTGTGGTCGGTGTGGCCTTGGTTGCCGCACTGCTCGCCACTACCCCGGCGGTCTCGTCTGCGGTAGGCACCACCACCGACCACCAAGAGCACGAGGCAGTCACGGCAGCGGGGGAGAACGACAGCCGGACTGCAGCAGAGCGGTTGTACGGCGTCGGTACCGGCTACGGCCAGTCCGGCACTGCGACCGTGCACGGCACCCTCTCACCGGCCCCGGTCGCGCTGACCACCGGTGACGAGGACAACGGGTCGATCGCGCTCGCGACGGCCACCGGGATCGGCACCGGCGCAGTCCGGGCTGTGACCACCAGCGGGACGCTCGGCGACGGGCCGCACGGCGTGCTCGGCGACAAGACCAACGACTTCGACTTCTACAAGGTGGCCGGTGTGGCCGGCCAGACGCTGACCGTGAGCACCGACGGTTCGGCGGCGTCCACCAACACGGTGGTCGGTGTGTACGACGCGGCTGGTCAACTGCTCGCGTCCGACGACGACAGTGGTGCCGGTGCCCTGAGCAAGCTTCAGTACCCGATCACCGCCGTCGGCGACTACTACGTGGCCGTTGCTGGCAAGAGCGCTCTGGGCGACTTCCCGGCCGACGCGCAGAACTCGGGCAGCGGTCTGGGTGGTGCCGACACCGGCGCCTACCAGGTGCTGATCGCGTCCGCCCCGATCGACCGTGACTTCTACGCAGTCAAGTTGGCGGCCGGCGACGTACTGGGTGCGGCCCTCACCGCAACCGGTGACCGGCTGACCGTGCTGCGGCCGAACGGATCGGTTGCCGTGGGCACCGACCTGCACAGCCTCGGCAAGCTCCCGGCCGCGTCCACGCTGCCGCGGGGTGCGGTCGACCTGGCGGTCGTCGCCGACCAGGCTGGTTGGTACGCCGTCTCGGTCACTGACGGCTTCGGTGCCTATGACCTCAACCTCGGGGTGACCCGGCCGGGCGTCGACACCACGCCGCAGACCGTGTTCCTCGACTTCGACGGTGGCTCGATCGACCTCGCACCGCTCGGTGGTACGGGCGTCCGGCAGTTGTCCGGACTCGCGTCGTACCTGCCGAACTGGGGCCTGACGGCCACCGACGAGGCGGCCGTGATCGCCAAGGCAACGGCCGTGGTGAAGGAGAACCTGCGCACTGACGCCGTCCGCGCCGGGTACGACGTCAACGTCAGCATCCGGAACAGCGCCGACAGCACCGACACCTTCGGCAGCCCGAACGTGTCCCGCGTGGTGATCGGTGGCAAGACCTCCGAGTCCGGCATCGGCCGGGTCGGTACCGCCCAATCGATCGACGTGGGCAACTTCGCCCACGAGGAGACCGTACTGGTCCAGCTCGACCGGATCAGCGCGGCCACCGGCCCGCTCAGCCTGAACACCTACCTCAGCACTACCTCCAATCGGATCGCCTTCGTCGGCACGGCCCTGGGCAACCTGGCCAGCCGCGAACTCGGTGCCCTGTACGGCGCCGCGCCGGCCGACCCGGCGAGCACCACCAGCACCCTGATGGATGCTGACAGCAACTTCCCCGGCCTGTACGGCGTGGGTGCCGACGGCCTGGGTGGAACCGCGGACGACGTCGACGTGGACTTCACGTCCGACGCCTACAACCCGGCGACCGGTCTGACCGGAAGCCAGAACGCCCTGAACGCCATCGGCTGGGGAATCTCCTTCCCCTGCTGAGTGGTTAACGTTTCCGGCTAGCCAGCGGGTCATGTCCGGTTAACCCCACCGAGACCTGCTGGCGACCCGGAGGCGATGGATTAGGGCTGTGACCGGAACCCGGCACCGCGACCACTCCACTGTCGCGAAAACGCTTGTGAGGAAGGGAATTCCCCTAATGCGTTTCATCCGTACCGCCCGTACCACCGCGATCGCCGCCGCGGCGGTCGCCCTGGTCGCCACCTCCGCTGTCTCGGCCTCGGCCGACCCGGGCTTCGTGCCGGACGCCAACGACATCGTCCTGGTTGGCTCGGACACCAGCGAGAACGTCCTCAACGACCTCGCTGCCGTCTACAACGGCCGCACCCCGGTTCCCTCGGCCAAGCTCGCGTCCTTCGACGCGACCGGCTCGGCCACCGTCACGCTGCGCGCCGGCACCACCGCCGTCACCCGGCCGAACGGCTCGGGCGCCGGCATCACGGCGCTGTGCTCGAACACCAACGTCTCCGCGGCGCGCTCCTCGCGGGGCCCGTCGAGCAGCGACTGCGCCAACCTCGCCTTCCTGCCGTTCGCCAAGGACAGCGTCCGCTGGGCGGCCAACAGCGGCGTCACCGGCGTTCCCACGCTGACCGACGCGCAGCTGACCGGCATCTACAACTGCACCATCACCAACTGGAACCAGGTCGGTGGCCCGAACCTGGCCATCCTGCCGCTGATCCCGCAGCTGAACTCGGGGACCCGCACCTTCTGGGCGACCCAGGTCGGCATCAACGCCACCACCCCGCCGTCCTGCGTCAAGGACAACGTCGGTGGCGTCGCAGTCCAGGAGCACAGCCCGGCCCCGATCAAGGCCAACGCCGGCTCGATCGCGCCGTTCTCCGTCGGTCGCTACAACCTGCTCACCGCCACCGAGAAGAGCGGCACCTTCCTCGGCACCATCCCGGCTGCCGACTCGGCCGCCTACGACCGCAACCTCTACAACGTCGTGAAGCTCGTCGGCGGTGCGGTCCCGGCCGGTCTCGCCGACGTCTTCGGCGACGGCTTCGGCTTCTCCTCGCTCGGCGGCACGCCGTACATCTGCGAGGACGCCGACGCCGACCCGGCCACGACCACCGCCGGTGACGTCGTCAAGGCCAACGGCTTCCTGCCGCTCGGCGACGCCGCCAACGGCGGCACCTGCGGCGTGCTCTGACCTGCAGAACGGACCAAAACCCCGGTGGGTACGGATCATCCGTGCCCACCGGGTTCGCTTCATGTCCAGTTCATCTCACGGACTCTGCGCCGTACCGGCCCGTGGACAGGCTGACAACGTCGACACGTCGTGCCGCCAACTGCGGCGTGTCCGAAATGGGGAGGAATTTCTGTGAGGCCGAGGAAGCTCACGTTGATCGCCGGCGCCTTCGTGCTGGCCGTGCTGTCAGTGGCGCCCGGTACGGCGGTTGCCTGGCAACCGCCGGCCGCCGTCGCGGCTAATCCGCCGCCGGACCCGACGGATCAGGCGCTGGTCGCCGAGCCGTCCACGAATCCCGTGACATTGCAGCGTGGTGGCGTCAGTGTGACCGCTTCCAAGACCGGGAACCTCACCCGGCAGATGATCTCGGTCTCCTGGACGGGCCTCGACCCGTCGTCCGACTTCACCAAGAACGCGGTGGCCATCATGCAGTGCCGCGGCCTTAATCCGACGCGCGAGGACTGCTGGATCGGAAACGTCAGCGCCGACGGTGATGCGCTCGGTTCGATCGGCATGGTGGCCAAGTCGAACTTCTATGCCCCGGTTGAGCCGTCCGACTGGTACAGCACCCCCAAGACTGTCCCCTCCGGTCCGAGCTTCTGGGTGCCGTTCCGCACGGTTGACAGCAAGGACGACTCGTTGGACCAGTATCACGGCCGCCGGAACGCCAACGGCACCTGGACCACCTTTGGGATGGCTATCCCCGAGGACACCGCGCTCGGAGTCAAGGCGATCGAGGACTTCACTCCGTCGACACGGAACTTTCGCCGCGGGGTGACCCAGCCGAACGGTACCGGCCAGGTTCAGACCTGGGTCAATACAGCGGCAGAGAATCCGTCTCTAGGCTGCTCGGACAAGTCTCCGTGCTCGCTGGTCGTCGTACCGGTCCGCGACCGGCCGTGTCGAACGAAGGAACAGGGCGCCACGCCACTGCTGATCAGCAACTGCGCCAAGGCGACAGGTGCGACCGCCTTCGGAAACTGGCAGCTGCTGGCCAACTGGTACGAGCGCTATGTCTTCAAGCTCTCGTACAGTCCGAGCCTCCCGAAGTGCGTCGGACGCACCGACCAGGCCAAGTTCATCGGCTCCGAACTGACCGGCGAGGCCATGCGACGCTGGGTCCCGGCCCGCTGCCAGTCGTCGAGCCCGTCCGCGCTCGACTACACCCGCGCCTGGGAGCCGGACTCGCTGCGCCAGCTGGGACAACGCGATCCCGCGTCCGCTTCGAAGTATGCGGCAGATGCCGCGGTGGTTAGTGAGCCCGCGTCACCGGACGACCCGGTGTCGACCGACCGCAAGCCGGGATATGCCCCGATCGCCGTCACCGGCTTCTCCATCGGCTATTCGATCGACAAGACCGTGGACGGCATCACGAGCCCAGTCACCGACCTGAAGCTCAATCAGCGGTTGGTGGCGAAGATGCTCACGCAGTCCTACCCAGGACTGTTCCGGCCGAACAAGGACGGCTTCGCGGTGAATCCGAACACGGGCAGCAATCCAGCCAACATTTTCAAGGACCCGGAGTTCGCTCAGCTCAACCCTCAGGCAGCTGGCTTCGCCGGTTCGAACGCAGCCGAGGGCACCCAGCTGTCCATGCCGACCGCACGCAGCGACGTGTTCCTCGCGCTGACCCGTTGGGTGTGGGCCGATCCGAGTGCCCGCGCGTTCCTGCAGGGCAAGGCGGATCCCTGGGGCATGACGGTGAACAAAACCTACCGTGGCTGGCAGTTGCCCACGGACGACTACAACCTCAACGACGGCTGGTTGGCACCCACGCCTACGAGCGGTACGAGCGGTGCGACGTTTGCGGGGCTGAGCCCGCAGGCACTGTGGGCACCGGCAATCAACTCCTGGGCGAACGGCGCGGACATCGCGATGATCGGCTGGCCCTTGAGCCAGACCCCGTCGCTGAAGGACTCGACCAACCCGAACAGCGGCTACGTCGGCAAGCGCGATCAAGTGCAGCTCTTCGGGACCCGGCACATCTTCTCGTTGTCCGTGCAATCCGAGCTGGACAAGTCCGGCGTACTGGCGGCCGACCTGCGCAACAGTGCCGGGGAGTTCGTCGCGCCGACGGTCGAGGCGATGGGGTACGCGCTGGACGGCGCGATCCCGGACAAGAACTCGGGCGTCTGGAACCTCGACTACGCCGGGATGGACGAGCGTGGCTACCCGGGCACGATGATCAGCTACGCCGCGGTGCCGACGGCGAACCTGCCGAGCACCCTCGCCACCCGGTACGCCGAGAACATCCGCTGGATGAGCACCGACGGCCAGCAGTGGGGGCAGGAGGCCGGTCAGCTGCCGGATGGTTATCTCGCGCTGACACAGGCGATGCGAGACCAGGCCGCCAAGGTGGCCGACGCGGTCGCGGCCCAGACCGGCACGGTGCCGATCCCGCCGAAGGACCCGGTCGACGACCCGAAGGACCCGACACCGAACGACCCGCCCACGAAGGCGCCGAACCAGCCGAAGACCGACAGCCCGGACAACAACAATGGTGGCGGTGCGAAGACGCCGACGCCCACGCCGGGTCCGACACCGTCCGGTGGGCCGAGCCAGCCGGTGAAGAACGCGAACACCAAGCCGGTCGCGGCCACCACCGGCGAGTCGCTCGGCTGGCTGGCCTGGGGCCTGCCTGCCTTGCTGGCGGTTGGTTTGGCCGCTGGAGTGGCGTCGCCGGGCATCCGGGTGATCGCGCAGCCGGGCCACCCGGTACGGCGTGGTCTCGCGTCCGGTGGTTCGTATCTGGCCGGCCTCCTGCGTCGGGGCCGTCGCCGTGGGTGACCTCACTGTTCAATCGGAAGGGTCTGGCATGACCGCCGTACTGCCTGTCGTGCCGTCCGCGGCCGACGACGAGACCACCGTCCTGCCACCGATCAGTGGTGGCAGTGTGCTGGAGAGCGATCAGGTCGCGGCCTGGTTCGGCAGCCACAAGGTGCTGGCCGATATTTCGCTACGGATGGAGGCCGGCCAGGTCACCGCGCTGATCGGGCCGTCCGGCTGCGGGAAGTCGACGTTCCTGCGGATCCTGAACCGGATGCACGAGTTGGTGCCGAGCGCGTCGCTGGCTGGGCGCGTGCTGCTCGACGATGAGGACATCTACGAGCCCGAGCGGCGCATCACCGACACGCGCAAGCGGGTCGGGATGGTGTTCCAGAAGCCGAACCCGTTCCCGGCGATGAGCATCGCGGAGAACGTGACCGCCGGGCTGAAGCTGACCGGCACCCGGGTTCGCGGGAACGAGCGCCAGGACCTGATCGAGGAGTGCCTGACCAAGGCCGGATTGTGGAAAGAGGTGCGCGACCGCCTCGGCTCACCCGGTGGTGCGCTGTCCGGTGGGCAGCAACAGCGGTTGTGCATCGCGCGATCGTTGGCCGTCCGACCCGACGTACTGCTGATGGACGAGCCGTGTTCGGCGCTCGACCCCACCTCGACGCGACGGATCGAGGAGACCATTCACGAACTGCGGCGCGAGGTGACGATCGTGATCGTCACGCACAACATGCAGCAGGCAGCTCGGGTGTCGCAGACGTGTGCGTTCTTCCTTGCTGAGCAAGGGACTCCGGGTGTCATTGTCGAGTCCGGGCCGACCGCGAAGATCTTCTCCACGCCGGAGGATCCGCGGACGGCGGACTACGTGGAAGGACGGTTCGGGTGATCAGCCGCGGCGACACCTGGCGGGTCAAGCTGATCGCGGGCTGGGCCTGTGCGGCGCCGCTCGGAGTGATCGCGCTGGTCGTGGCTTCGGGCGGTAGCGGTACGCCGAATCAACTCGTGGTGGACTCGACCGCGCTGACCGGGTTCATCGATCGGCCGGCTGACCTGCCGCCGGGCCCCGGGGTGGACGGTCGGCTTCCCGTGCCCCATCAGCCGGAGAACGTCGTACCGGAGACTGGTTCCACCGATGGGACGGTGCAGCCGATCCCGGGTCTCGCCGGAGATGCATCCGGCATCCCGGGGACCGTGCTGGCGGCGTACCAGCGGGTTGCGCAGGATCTGAGTGTCGCGACGCCGGGCTGTCACCTGACCTGGCCGTTGCTGGCCGGGGTCGGGAAGGTCGAGTCGGACCACGCGAACGCCGGCAAGGTCGATGCCCAGGGCAACACTCGCGGGCGGATCCTCGGGCCGGTACTCGACGGCGGGCCGGGGATGGCGGCGATCGCCGACACCGACCAGGGCCAGTACGACGGGAACGCGCAGTGGGACCGGGCAGTCGGGCCGATGCAGTTCATCCCCGGTACCTGGAAGACTTTTGGTGCCGATGGCAACGGTGATGGAATCAAGAACCCGCACAACGTGTACGACGCAGCGCGTGCCGCTGGCAACTACCTGTGCTGGGGTGGCGCGAACCTGGGTGATCCGCAGGGGCTGGTGCAGTCGGTGCTGCGGTACAACCACTCGATGGACTACGTGTCCACGGTGCTGCGCTGGATGCAGTCGTACAGCCGGCAGACGGTTCAGGTACCTGATGGTCAGGGGGTGATCACGCCTCCGACCGACGACAACGGGAACGTGGACATCACCAACGACCCGACCAGGCCGACCCCCGTGCTCCCAACACCATCGAAACCGATCATCACGCCACCGGTCGTCGTACGGCCGCCGGTCCAGACGCCCCAACCGCCGAAGCAGACCCCCAAACCGCCGTACCAGCCGCCGACGAAGCCCGGGACGCCTCCGGCGACCCCGACGCCGACCCCCACCCCGCAGCCGACGCCAACGCCCACACCCACGCCGGACCCGACGCCGACTCCTACACCGACGCCGACGCCCGATCCCGAGACGCCGACCGAGACCCCTGCCGCCTGAGAGGCGTAGGGCGGGTGCCTCTGGCCGGTTCGGCGGGTGTGGTTGCTCGCCATTCCGTCTGCGGCCGGGGGTGTGGGTTTGTGGTTGCTCGCCGTTGCGGCCGATTTACAGTGGCGGGTGGCTGGGGCCCGGCGCGGGGTTGAGGGGGATGGTTCGGTCGGTGACCGCGGTGGCCGTTGTTTGGGCTTCCGGGTTGTGGCTGGGGTCCAAGATCTGCGCCGAGTGGCGGGTGCGGTGCGGGTGGTTGCTCGCCATTCCGTCTGCGGCCGGGGATGTGGGTTTGTGGTTGCTCGCCGCTGCGGCCGATTTACAGTGGCGGGTGGCTGGCGTGGGTGCGGGGTTGAGGGGGATGGTGCGGTCGGTGACCACGGTGGCCGTTGTTTGGGCTTCCGGGTTGTGGCTGAGGTCCAAGATCTGCGCTGAGTAGACGGTCCTGGTCGCCATTTGGACAAAACGTTCCACCGAGCGAGCGGGGCGACCGGCGTGGGGCATGGTCCGCGTTATGGGTGAGTTTTTCGGGTCCATGCGCCGAAAAGTCACCGATAACGAGCAGCCGGACCCGAGCGCGGGGTCGGTCGCGCTAATTGGTGAGTTTTAGGGACTCCGTGACGAAAATCGACCAATTAGCGACCCGGGCGGACCGGAGCGCTGGGTTGGGTCGCGTTAGTTGGTGAGTTTTAGGGATCCGGTGACGAAAATCCACCAATTAGCGAGGGCTGCCAGGCGCGGCAGTACCCCCAGCGCCCCCGGGGCCTCGCCATCTGATGGGTTAACCCACGAGGTGGTGGGTTCTGGACTCGCATGCGGGTGCAGAACCCACAAGCGGATGGGTGAACCCATCAGATGCGGAGGGGGCGAGGGCCCGAGTGGGAGCGTTCGCCACGATGGGTCACTTTTCAGGCCTCGTTGTTACCGGCCGCAACCACAGCCCGGAAGCTCAGGCAACGGGAACGCGGTCGCCGACGGATCCATCCCCCTCAGCCGCGCGCCCACTCCAGCCACCCGTCACTGTAAATCGGCCGCAGCGGCGAGCAACCCAAGGCCCACGTCCCCGGCCGCAGACGGAATGGCGAGCAACCACACCGCCGTACCAGCCCGGCCGTGTCCGGAGCGGCGAGCAACCACACCGCCGTACCAGCCCGGCCGTATCCGAAGCGGCGAGCAACCACACGCCGTACGAAACCGGCCGCATCGCAGCGATGGGGGCGGCAGTGGTTGCCGGAGTCACGTAATCGCCGCCGGAGACCTATGGCATGAGGTCTCCAGCCATCGCTTCCTGTCTCCGGCCAGCAGTGGTGGCCGGGGATAGGAAATGGGGTTAGGGGGTGGGGTTGTGGGTGGTGGAGGCGCGGATTACTAGTTCGGTGGCTCGTTCTGCGTGGAGGGCTTCGAGGGTGTGGCGGTCTAGGAGGTGGGTTTGCGGACCTGTGCCACTGACCAACCTGCCCGGGAGGTCTCCGGGCAGGGTCGGCTGAGCGTGGACCGGTCGGTCCGCGGGGAGTTGGTCAGTGGTGGCGGTCCGCACTTTGGGTTAGCCGGTGCCAGGTTCGGGGGCCGGAGCGGAGGATCAGGTCGGTTGCGGAGCCAACCGGGCTGGCGGGGTCGGTGGTTCGGGTGCCGTTGAGGGTGACGGCGCCTTGGGTGATCAGACGGCGGAGGTGGGACCTCGTGTCCGTGGGGCGGGCGGCTTGGAGGAGGTCCAGGAGCGTGTCCGCGGGGTGGTCGAGGGTGACGACTGGGATGTCGGTGGGCTCCGCGCGGTGGGTGAAGGTCTGTTGGAAGGACTGGAGTTCGGCGCGCGCGACTCCGGCGCCGTGGTAGCGGGTGACCACCGCGGCGGCCAGGCGGAGTTTCGCGTCGCGGGCCGCGATTCCGCCGGCGTCGGCAGAGGCGGCCAGGGCGGCGACGGTGTCGAGGGGCAGTTCGGTGTAGACGTGGGCGTAGGGCTCGACGAGGTGGTCGGGGATGCTCATCAGCTTGCCGAACTTGTCCCGCGGACTGTCGGTCAGACCGATGTAGTTGTTCAGCGACTTCGACTGCTTGGCCCGGCCGTCGAGCCCCGGCGTGATCGTCGTGGTGATGACCACTTGCGGCGGCATGCCGAGTCGTTGCTGGAAGTGCCGACCCAACTGCTCGTTGAAGAGCTGGTCCGACCCCACGATCGTCAGGTCGCTCTGCATCGCGAAGCTGTCGTATCCCTGCAGCACCGGGTACACCAGCTCATGTACGGCGATCTCCCGCCCAGCCTCGACCCGGGCCCGGAACATGTCCCGGCTCATCAACTGCGCCTGCGTGACCTGCCCGAACAGCCCGAGCAGTTCGGCGACCCGCATCCCGTCGTACCACTCGGAGTTCCGCCGTACCTCGAAGACTGAAGGCTCTGTCCGCAGCACCAGTGAGACCTGCTCCAGGAACGACGACGCGTTCGCCTCGATCGCGGCAGGGCTCAGCACCGGGCGGGTGTCGGAGCGGCCGGTCGGGTCGCCGACGCGGGTGGTGAGGTCGCCGAGCAGGAAGACGACCTGGTGGCCGAGGTCCTGCAGTTGCCGCATCATCCACAGGTTGACCGCGTGGCCGAGATGCAGGTCGGGCGCGGTCAGGTCGACGCCGTACTTGATCCGCAACGGCCTCCCGGAGGCCAGGCGCGAGAGCAGGTCGGCCTCGCCGACGATGGAATCGGTGGTACGGCGTAACCGGTCGACTACAGCGGACGGTTCCATGGGGATGCGCTCCAAGATGTGATGGAGACACCCCTCGTCAGCGCCTCCGGAAACGGAAGAGGCCCTGGGACGGAGCGGGGGTGGGTACTACAGAACGCCGGCTCCTCCCAGAGCCGGTCGATACACCACGCGCCGCATATTCACGTCAGGAAGGTATCACCTCGTCAAGGAACATTCGGCACCTTTATCGGCGCCCCAGACGCCCCCTGGCGGCGTTGTCGTCGTCGCGAGATGCTCCGCATCGCTCTCCTCCTCCGCCTTGCCAGAGAACGACTGGACCACCGCTAAAGGCACCAACGTCCCTCGACGAGGCGAACACGCTGTGCATGCGGCCCGCAGCGGGATATCGGCATACCCTCGGAGGGTGACGCAGGAGCTGGTAGTACTGCTGGACGACGAGGGCCGGTCGATCGGGACCGAGGCCAAGGCGACGGTTCACCATTCGGCGACGCCGTTGCATCTGGCGTTCTCCAGTTATGTCGTGGACGACCGCGGCCGGGTGCTGCTGACCCAGCGTGCCTTCGGGAAACCGACCTGGCCCGGGGTCTGGACCAACAGTTGCTGTGGGCATCCGCTTCCCGGTGAGGCGATCGAGGACGCCGTCGTACGGCGGTTGTCCGACGAGCTGGGCATCAGTGACGTGAAGGCGGAGCTGGTGCTGCCCGGATTCCGGTACCGCGCCGAAATGCCGAACGGCGTCGTCGAGAACGAGGTCTGCCCGGTCTATCGAGTCCGCTGGTCCGGCGCCCCGGAGCCGGCGCCGGCCGAGGTCGCGGCGTACCGCTGGATCGAGTGGTCCGAGATCCGTGCTGTCGACGGGCTCTCACCCTGGGCCGAACTCCAGCTCGACGAGCTCGACCGGCTCGGCCCGGCCCCGGCCGACTGGGAGACCGCCGACGAAAACCTGCTGCCACCAGCCGCCCGACCCTGATACAACCGGTCCCAGAGAGAGGGGATCGACATGGTGGAGATCCGGCCGGTGCAGACCGACGCTGACTACGAGGCGTGGCGGGAAGTACGGATCGCCGCGCTGCCGTATGAGCGCTGTTCGAGCGTCGCGGAACTGCGTGAGCAAGACCGCCCCGGGCGTCTGCTGCTCCTCGCCGAGCTCGACGGGAAGGTGGTCGGCCACGGTCTCGCCGATCGCTCGGCCGAGCCCGGGCGTGCGGTGATTGCCGCCCGCGTCCGCCCAGAGGCTCGCCGCCAAGGCGTCGGCACCGAACTCCTGAAGGCGCTCGATCAGCATGCCGTTGCCCAGGGCTACAACCGGGGCGGTTGCACGATCGACGATCCGGGGTCGGTGGAGTTCGCCGGGCTCTTCGGGTTCACCGAGACCGCGCGGCAGGTGGAGCAGGTCCGCGCGATCGGGGACGAACCCCAGCCGCCCGCACCAACGACGTACCGGATCGTCAGCGTCGCCGAGCGGCCGGAGCTGTGGGCGCAGGCCTTTGAGCAGGTTGCGCAGCCGACGTTCCCGGACATGGATGTGACGCCGCCGCTGCAGGTGACGGCCGAGGAATGGGCCGTGGAGTGGATCAACGACCCCGCCGCGATGTTTGCCGCGCTCGACGGGGACGACGTGATCGGCGTCGCCGGCCTGATGATCGATACCGATCAGCCGCAACGCGCCGAGGTCGCCTACACCGCTGTACGGCGGGAGTGGCGCGGGCAGGGGGTCGCGTCGACGCTGAAGCGGACGAGCATGGCCTGGGCCGCCGAGCACGGGATCACCGAGATCTACACCTGGACGCAGGAGGGCAACGCCAACATGCGCCGGTTGAACGAGCATCTCGGTTTCCGCGACGGTCTGGTCAGCATCAACGTGCGGGCGTCGCTACCCCTGAAGTTCGCGGAGTAGTTCAGCCCCGGTCCACGCCCGCCGATCGACCTCGGTCGCCCGGATCAGCGCGACCAGCTTCGCGTTGACCGGCGCGCTCCGGCCGAGCTCTTCGGCCAGGCGGACGACCTCGCCGTTCAGATAGTCGATCTCGGTGGTCCGGCCGGCCTGCAGGTCCTCCCACATCGAGGTTCGGGCCAGCGGGTCGATGGCGAGCATCGAGCTGGCCAGCCGACGGAAGAGGAAGTCCGGCAGCCGGAGGATGGTCGGGAAGCGTCGCATCGGGACGCGCAGGATCTGGGCAGGCTCGAGCCCCTTGGCGGCGAGCAGCTCCAGCGTCTCGGCCTGCGCCGCGGCCAGGCACCGGCGGAAGGCTCGCTGCGACAGCTCGTCACGCAGCGGCAGGTCGGACAGCGCGTTGACCGGGTTGTTCAGGTTCAGCAGGAGCTTCGCCCACTGCACCGGCAGGATGTCGTCGTGCTGCTTCAGCGGCAGCCCTGCTTGCTCGAAGGCACCGCTGTACGGCGTGAGTGCGGCGTCGGCCTGGACATCGAGTGCGCCCTCCGTGCCCTGGTGGAAGTGCCCGCCGCCGCTGTTCAGCACATTGAACGGAACCATCCCCGTCAGCACGCGCTGCTCGGTCAGCCGGGCCGCGAGGGTCTCGCCGTTCCGGATGCCGTTCTGGAAGCTCACCACCACCGCGCCGGGCTTGAGTACCCCGGCGAGCTCATCGGCTGCGGTCGCGGTCGCGGCCGATTTCACCGTGACCAGGACCAGATCCGCCTCGGCGCCAGCCGCCGGAGTCGTTTCGTACCGCACCTCGCCCGGCGGGACCCTCAGGTCGGCGCCGAGGTAGTCGGTCAGCCGCAGGCCGTGCGTGGCCAGCTCGGCGGCCATCCGCGGCCGCCCGATGAACGTCACCGGACTTCCGGTCGCCGCCAGCCGCCCGCCGACATAACAGCCGATTCCACCAGCTCCGTACACGACGATTGCCATCCCAGGAGGCTACGCTGTGGCGATGGCGGAGGGGCTGTCGGAGCGCGTCCTGGGGGAGTTGCTGGCGCGGGCCGATGCAAAGGCCACGGAGGGCCGGGTCGAGGAGAGCATCGAGCTCTACCAGCAGGCGGTGGGCCACGATCCGTTGCTCGAATCCGCCCACCGCGCGCTGATCTCACTCCACCTCATCCAGGGCGACCGCGCCGCCGCCATACGCCAGTACGACGCCCTCACCGCGAGCCTCGCCGACCTGGGCAGCCTCCCGAGCCCGCAGACGACTGCCCTGCTCTACTGAACTGCCCTGCTCTACTGATCAGTGCAGGCGCACCCGCGGATCGAGGAACGCGTAGGCGACGTCGACCAGGATGTTCGCGATCACGACCGCGGCCGAGGCGAACAGGACGATGCCGATGATCACCGGCAGATCCTGCTGGTTGATCGCGGTCACTACAGTCCGGCCCAGCCCTGGCAGGCTGAACACGGTCTCGGTCACCACGACGCCACCGACCAGCTGCCCGAGGTCGATACCGAACTGCGTGACCACCGGGGTGAGCGCACTACGCAACCCGTGCCGGACGATCACCCGGCTCTCGCGGATCCCCTTCGACCGCGCCGTACGGATGTAGTCCTCACCCAGTACGTCGAGCATCGAGCCGCGGGTCAATCGCGTGTACGTTGCCGCAAGCAACAATGCGAGCGCGATCCACGGCAGCACCAGGTGCTGGAACCAGGCTCCGGGCCCTTCGCTGAACGGCGTGTACCCGCCGGCCGGGAACCAGCCGAACCCGGCCAGGGTCAGCTTGAAGTACAGGAAGTACAGCAACAGCAGACCGAGCAGGAACGACGGGAACGAGTAGAAGAACAACGCGAACAACGTCAGCCCACGATCGGCCAGCGACCGCGGATGCACGGCCGAGATGACGCCGTTGGTCACGCCGAGGAGCAGCCACAGTACGGCGGCGCCCAGCGCCAGCGACAACGTGATCGGCAGCGCCTGCCCGATGATCGTTGTCACCGGCACCTGGTGGTAGTAGTCGTAGCCGAGGTCACCCTGGACGGCGTTCTTGATGAAGTTCAGGTACTGCTGCCAGACCGGCAGATCGAGACCGAGCCGGTGCTGGATCAGCGCGACCGTCTCCGGCGTCGCCTGCCGGCCCGCCAGCGTCTGCGCAACGTTGCTGGGGGCAATGAAGAACAGCGCGAAGACGGCCATCGAGATCAGCCATAGCACCAGCAGCCCGTGCCCGAGCCGGCGGAGCAAGAATCGAACCATCGTGATCCCTCCTACGTCCGGTCGGCGCGCGGATCGAACGCGTCCCGGACACCGTCGCCGAACAGGTTGAACGCCAGCGTCGTGATCAGCAGCGCCAGACCGGGGAAGAGGATGAACCACCAGGCCGTCGTGTAGTAGTTCTGCGACGAGTTGATCATCCCGCCCCAGTCGGCGGTGGGTGGGGGCAGACCGAGCCCGAGGAACGACAGCGTCGCCTGGGTCACGATCACCACCGGGACCAGCAAGGTGGTGTAGACGATCACCGGAGCCAGCACGTTCGGCAGGACGTCGACGAACATGATCCGGCCGTCACTCGCCCCCAGCGACCGGGCCGCCTCGACGAACTCGCGTTCGCGCAGCGACAGCACCTGTCCGCGGACGATCCGGGCCACCGAGGCCCAGCTGAAGAACCCGATCACCAGCACGGTCACGGACAGGCTCGGTCCGGTGATGGACACCAGGGCGATCGCCACCAGCAGGAACGGAACCGACAGTACGACGTCGATCAGCCGCGTCAGGATGGTGTCGGTGATCCCCCCGAGGAACCCCGCAGCAAGCCCGAGCACGACTCCGACCACGACCGTGATCGCCGTCGCGGCCACTCCCACCAGCAGCGACACCCTGGCGCCGTACGCGATCCGGACCAGGATGTCCCGGCCCAGGTCGTCGGTGCCGAGCCAGAAGGTGCCGTTCGGTGCCCGCGGCAACCCCTCCGGCGACAGGCCGATGTCGCGGTACTGATCGTTCGGCCCATGGCCGGTGATCGCCGCGAAGACCGGCGCGAAGACCGCCATCAACACGATCAGGATGATCACCGCCAGCGAGATCATCGCCACCTTGTCCCGCCGCAGCCGCCGCAACGCCAGCACCAGCGGGCTGCGCCCCTCGATCGTCTTCGGCTCGTCGAGAACATCCACCAACTCGAGTGCGGCGGTCATGATGCCCTCAAGTCCGGTACGGCGGTGGACAGGTCCTCGCCCAGCGTCAACGGATACAGACAGGCCGTGCGGTGTTCGTCGGTGTCATCCAGTACGGCGGCCAGTTCCGGCTCGGTGAGTGCGCACTCGGACCGGGCCTTCGGGCACCGCGTGTGGAACCTGCACCCCTCCGGCGGGTTCGTCGCGGTGGGGATGTCGCCCCCGAGGATGATCTGTTCCCTGCTGTCGGCGGTGTCCGGGTCGGCGACCGGTAGCGCCGACAGCAGGGCCCGGGTGTACGGATGCCGGGTCTCGCCGAACAGTTCGTCCGTCGGTGCCAGCTCGGCGATCCTGCCCAGGTACATGACCGCGATCCGGTTGCTCACGTGCCGGACCACGGACAGATCATGGGAGATGAAGACGTAGGTCAGATCCAGCTCCTTCTGGAGATCGGCCAGAAGGTTGATGATCTGGGCCTGGATCGAGACGTCCAGCGCGGAGACCGGTTCGTCGCAGATGATCAGCTTCGGCCGCAGCGCGAGGGCGCGGGCGACCCCGATCCGTTGCCGCTGGCCCCCGGAGAACTCGGCCGGGAATCTGTTGTAGTGCTCGGGATTCAGCCCGACCAGCTCCATCAGCTCCTGAACCTTCTTCTTCCGTTCGTTGCCGGAGGCAATGCCATGGATGGCGAACGGGTCCCCGATGATCGAGCCGACCCGGCGGCGCGGGTTGAGCGAGCCGTACGGGTCCTGGAAGATCACCTGGATCTCGCGCCGGATCGGCCGCATCGCGCGCCGGGACAGCGTGCTGATCTCGGTCCCCTCGAACGACACCGAGCCGGACGTGACGTCGTACAGATGGGCCATGCAACGGGCCAGCGTCGACTTGCCGCAGCCGGTCTCGCCGACCAGGCCGAGCGTCTCGCCCTTGAAGACCTCGAGGGAGACGCCGTCGACGGCCCGGACCACCTCCTTCGAATGCGTGGGGAATTCCTTGCGTACGTTGTCCACCTTCAGGAGTACGTCGTTCACACTGTGCTTTTCGATGAATTCGCTGCGCTCATTCATGCAATCGCCTCATTTGCCTGAACGGGGAGCCAGCAGGCCGACTGATGCCGCGGGCCGATGTCGGCGAGCGGCGGGGTCTCGGTCCGGCACTTGTCGAACACGTGGGGGCAGCGGGCCGCGAAGGGACAGCCCTTCGGCAGGCTGATCAGACTCGGCGGAGTGCCCGGGATCGGAGTCAGTCGGTCGCCGCTGCGTGCCGGCAGCGACGCCAGCAGGCCTTGCGTGTACGGGTGGTGGTTGCGGTAGAAGATGTCCCGGCGAGGTGCCCGCTCCATCACGGTTCCGGCGTACATCACCACGACGTCGTCGGCCATCTCGGCGACCACTCCGAGATCGTGGGTGATCAGGACGATCGCCGTACCGAACTCCTGCTGCAGCCGGCGCATCACGTTCAGGACCTGAGCCTGCACGGTCACGTCGAGGGCCGTGGTTGGCTCGTCCGCGATCAGCAGCGCCGGGTCGAGTGCCATCGCCATCGCGATCATCACCCGCTGCCGCATCCCGCCGGAGAACTGGTGTGGGTAGTCGTCGATACGTTCCTCGGCCCGCGGGATGCCGACCAGCGTGAGCAGCTCGGCGGCCCGCTTCCGGGCCGCCTGCTTGCTGATCACCGTGTCGTGCGCGCGGATCATCTCGACGATCTGCCAGCCGATCCGGTAGTGCGGATGCAGGCTCGACAACGGGTCCTGGAAGATCATTCCGATCCGGGCACCGCGGAGACGGCGCAGTGTCGACTGGTCCGCGGTGATCAGATCGGTGCCGTCGAAGAACGCCGTACCGGAGACCGTCGCACCGCGGGTGAGCCCGGTGATGGTCTGGGTGGAGACGCTCTTGCCGGAGCCGGACTCGCCCACGACCGCGAGGGTCTGTCCGGCCTCGACGTCGAACGACAGGCCCCGGACGGCGCGGACGGTACCGTCCGGGGTGTCGAAGGAGACCCTGAGGTCCCTTACTTCAAGCAGAGCCATGAGGTCAGCCGCCCTGCTTGTCCTTGGAGAGCCACACGTTGGCAGGGTCGAAGTTCTGCAGGGACGGCACATAGACGGCGTTGTGCACCTGGGTCGCGTGGTAGTTCGCCTGCTTGTTGTTGGTCAGTGGGAAGAACGGCGCCTGGTCCATCACCCGGGCGTCGGCCTTGGCCCAGAGGTCGGCGGCCTGGTCCTCGGTCTGCGCGGCCGTGGCCTGCTGGATCAGCGTGTTGGTCTCGGCATCGTCGTACAGACCGAAGTTGCTGCCGACCGGCGGGAACGCCGCCTTGCCGTAGAACAGCGGCTTGAAGAACGACAGAGCCGCGTTGCCGTACCAGTCCGCGCCCCAACCGGCCAGGGACATGTCCCAGACACCCTTCTGGGCCACGCTCGGCACCTGCAGGTACTTCACGTAGAAGTCCGAGTTCGGCGACGGTACGCCGGTCACCGTGATCCCGGCCTTCGTGAGGTCCTGCTGGATCGTCTGGAAGGCCTTGCTGCTGCCCTCGGTCGCGTTGCGGTAAAGGAACTTCAGCGTGAGGTTCGGATAGCCGGCCTCGGTGAGGAGCTGCTTGGCCTTGTCCGGGTCGTAGGGATAGGGATCGATCTGCTTCGAACCGATGATCACATCGGGCAGCACGTGGGTCAGCGGGGGAGCGAGGATCTTGCCGCCGAGCACCTGCAGGATGTGGTCACGGTTGATCGCGTAGTTGATCGCCTGCCGGACCTTCGGGTTGGCGAGTGCCTTGTTGTTGTTCGGCGAGACCGTGTTGTAGATGACGTACGGGTTGGATCCCGCGGTGTCACCGATCTGCAGGTTCGGGTCCTTCTTGGCTTGCAGAGCCGGCAGCTGGGACGGCGGCGGCGCGACATCGAACTCCATGTCGGCGTTCGGCGTACCGGTCTGCAACTGCTGCTGGATCGAGTCCTGGGTCAGCCCCTGGGTCACCACGACCTTGTCGACGTAGGCCTTGCGGACCGGGTCGCTGGCCGCGTCCCAGGCCGGGTTGCGGGAGTAGTTGATCGACTTGCTCGGCACCCACGAGTCGACCTTGTACGGGCCGTCGGACGGGTAGTTGTTGCCGAGCTCGGTGCTGGCCGGCAGGTACTTCAATGCTTCGACGGGAGCGGGGGAGAAGGCAGGCAGCGTCAGCATGTCGACGAAGTAGCTGGCCGGCTGGGTGAGGTGGAAGACGACGGTGCTGTCGTCCTTGGCCTCGACGCCGGGCAGCGGGGTCTTGTCGATGTAGCTCTGGATCCCGGCCACCGTCTTCGGTGCCTTGGCGAAGCCGTCGGCGAACTTCTGGAAACCGTCGATCAGGTCGGCGAAGTCCGGCGTACCGCCGAAGGGCTGGATCGGGTTCGCGGTCCGCTTGACGCCGCGGACCACGTCGGCTGCGGTGACCTGGCGGGCCGGCGTCGTGCTCCACTTCACGCCCGGGCGGATCTTGATCGTGTAGGTCTTGCCGTCCGCGCTGATCCCGCCGTTCGCGGTGGTCGGGATCTCCGGCGCGATGTCCGGGACCGGCGTGGTGTTCTTACCGCCCGGGTCGGCCGGGTAGGTGAAGAGCTGGCGGCTCCACAGGCGTAGGCTCAGATAGCCGACGGAGTAGTAGCTGATGTTGGGATCCATGAAGTCGACGTCCTGCGCGCCGAGCATGTTCAGCGTGCCACCGCTGACCGGTGTGCCCGCCGTACCGGATCCGGTCGGTGTTCCGCCGTTACTGTTGCAGGCAGCGAGCCCCAAGCTCGCCACGACGGCAAGTGCCACTGCCGCCAGCCTCTTTCGTGCCATGGGTCCTCCTCCAGGACTGGATGTCGCTGATCTTGGGACTTCCGGACCCGGCCGGAACGGCGATCACCGAAGCGTCAAGGAGTTGTCATCTGGCTCCGGGGCGAACATGACGGATTCATGACAGCTGTAACCGCCGTCCGGGCCCTGTGGTGAGCGACACTGGTGGCGTGGCACACAGCCTGTTGCTGGTCGACGACGAGCCCCGCATCCGCCGGGTACTGCGGCTCGCCCTGGAAGACGAGGGCTACGAGGTCGCGGAGGCGGCCAACGGGTTCGACGCGCTCGCGGCCCTGCGCCGCCAGCCTCCGGACGTGGTGCTGCTCGACATCATGCTGCCGGACCGGGACGGGTTCACCGTCTGCCGCGAGATCCGGCGGACCAGCGACGTACCGGTGATCATGGTGACCGCGCGGACCGACAGCCACGACGTGGTCGCCGGGCTGGAGGCCGGCGCGGACGACTACGTGACCAAGCCGCTGGTCGCCAAGGAGCTGTCGGCCCGGATCCGCGCGTTGCTGCGCCGGGTCGAGCCCGCCAACGCGCGGCAGCCCGACGTACTGGTCGTGGGGGACCTGACCATCGACGTTCCGGGGGCCGAGGTGACGCGCGGCGACGCCGTCCTGCCACTGACGCGGACCGAGTTCAAGTTGCTCGCAGAGCTGGCCGGCGCCGAGGGACGCGTGCTGTCGCGAGAGCAGTTGCTGTCCAAGGTGTGGGGCTACGGCTACTTCGGTGACAGCCGGATCGTGGATGTCCACATCCGCCGGCTCCGGCTCAAGATCGAGCACGACCCGGCGAGCCCCAAACACCTGGTGACCGCTCGCGGCCTCGGCTACCGATTGGTCAGCTGAGTGCGACTGCTCGGCGGCACGAGTCTGCGGGGGCGGGTGACGATCGCCTACGGGTTGCTCGCGCTGGGGTTGTCCGCGATGCTCGCGATCGTCACCTGGAGCGTCGTGTCGAACTACCTCACCGAGCAGCGTCGCGAGTCCGCGATCAACCAGACCTCCGACAACGCGGCCGCCTTCCGGTTCGGCCTGTACGGCGCCGCGACGCCGTGCACGCCGGCGCGGTTACGGGTCGAGTGCGAGGCGGCGCAGCCGCGACCGGGTGTCACCGTCATGGACGTGCTGAACAGCCTGCCGACGAGCGACTCGGCTGCCTCGATGGTCTACGTGAACGGCACCTGGTACTCACTGACCGGCAGCCCGGACGACCTGCCGCCAGACCTGATCCAGTCGGCCCGGACGGGAACGCCTGCCGATCAACGCATGGTGGTGGGCGGCCAGCGAGTGCTTGCGGTCGGCATCCAGCTGGACCGGCCGGGAGACGCACTCTTCGAGTGGCACCCGTTGGACAGGCTGGACGACACCCTGCAGACGCTGCGGCTCACGCTGATCGCGGCGACGATCGCGACCCTGCTCGTCGGCCTCGCGGTCGGCCGCCTGGCCAGCACTCTCGCCCTCCGCCCGCTCGCCGAGCTCACCAAGGTCGCCGACGCGGTCGCGCGCGGTCGTCTCGACGCTCGTCTGGACGCCGAAGAGGATCGTGACCTCGGCGGTTTGGCTCGCTCCTTCAACCAGACCGCGGCCAACCTGGAACGGCGGGTCGCGGCGGACGCCCGGTTCGCCGGTGATGTCAGCCACGAGCTGCGCACCCCGCTGATGACGATGCTCAACTCCATGCAGCTCATCCAGAACCACCGCGGTGAGCTACCGGAGGCGGTGCGCGAGCCGGTCGACCTCCTCGGCGACGACCTCGATCGCTTCCGCCGCCTGGTCATCGACCTCCTGGAGATCTCCCGCGACGACGGTGGCGACCGCGGCAGCCGCGAGCTGGTCCGCATCGCCGACCTGGTCCGGGCCGCTGCCGATGCCACCGCCGGCCGCCCGATCACCACCGTCGAGCCACGCGCCGAGTTCCTCGTCATGCAAGCCGACAAACGTCGCCTCGAACGCGTCATCGCCAACCTCGTCGAGAACGCCGAAGACCACGCCGGCGGCTGCAAAGGCGTCACCGTCGAACCCGGTGGCCTGGGCGTCATCATCACCGTCGACGACGCCGGCCCCGGCATCGCCCCCGAGGACCGCAACCGCATCTTCGAACGCTTCGGCCGCGGCGAAACCAGCGGCCGCGGCCGCGGCGTAGGCCTCGGCCTGGCCATCGTCGCCCGCCACGTCATGTGGCACCAAGGCACCATCCAGGTCACCAGCAACCCCACCGGCGGCGCCCGCTTCATCATCGACCTCCCCGCCAAATAACCCCGCCGCCCCCGCGCCGCGTCACTTTGTGCACGGGTCAACCATGTCGACGCCGTGCAGGTGGTTGAGGGGTGCTCAAAGTCGGCGCGCGTTATTCGGGTGACGGGTTCTGGGGAGCCGGTTTATCGTGGAGGTATGGCTACTTGCCTCTGTGTCTAGGTACGCAACCCACTTCCGCGCTAGAAGTGTGTTCGCTTACCATCACAGAGAGTTACAGTCATGATCACCGTCAGTGGTGTAGATCTTCGCGTCGGCGCTCGTCTGCTGCTGTCCGACCTGTCGTTCCACGTCGGCCCGGGGGACCGGGTCGGGCTTGTCGGGCGCAATGGCGCCGGCAAGACCACCTTGCTGAAGACGCTGGCCGGGGAAGAGCGTCCGGCGGCCGGGACCGTCACGGCGTCCGGCTCGGTTGGCTACTTGCCGCAGGACCCGCGGGCGGCTGACCCGCACCTCACCGTCACCGACCGGATTCTGTCGGCGCGCGGCCTCGATACCGCCATTCGCGACCTGCGGAAGGCCGAGGCGGCGATGAGTACCGCCACCGGCGACGCGCAGGAGCGGGCGATGGCGGCTTATGCACGTGCCGAGACGCGGTTCCAGGCCGGCGGTGGGTACGCGGCCGAGGCTGAGGCAGCTCGGTTGGCCGGCGGTGTCGGCTTGCCCACCAGGGCGTTGGAGCAGCCAGTCGGGGAGTTGTCCGGCGGGCAGCGGCGGCGGGTCGAGTTGGCGCGGATCCTGTTCGCGCAGCACGAGACGCTGCTGCTCGACGAGCCGACCAACCACCTGGACGCCGATTCGGTGGTGTGGTTGCGGTCGTTCCTGCTCGGGTATCCGGGCGGGCTGATCGTGATCAGCCACGACCGGCAGTTGCTGAAGGCAACGGTCAACCGGGTGTTCCACCTGGATCCGCAGCGGACCACGATCGACATCCACAACACCGGCTGGAACAAGTACCTGCAGCAGCTCGAGCTGGACGAACGGCGCCGGACGCGGGAGCGCAACACGGCCGAGCGCAAGGCCGCGATCCTGCATGCCCAGTCCCGCAAGATGATGGCCGGTGCGAACACGACCGTTGCCGCACGCAACATGGCGCGGCGCGCGGACAAACTGCTGTCCGGACTCGAGCCGGTACGGCGTTCCGACCGGGTCGCGAAGATCCGCCTGCCCGAACCGGCTCCCTCCGGCAAGACCCCGCTCACCGCGGAAGGACTGAAGAAGGCGTACGGCGGTCTCCAGGTGCTCGACGGGGTCGACCTGGCCATCGACCGCGGCAGCAGAGTCGTCGTACTGGGTCTGAACGGCGCAGGCAAGACCACGCTGCTGCGGCTCCTCGCGGGAAGGGAAGAGCCGGACGCGGGTCGCGTCGTACCGGGGCATGGCTTGCGGCTCGGGTACTTCGCGCAGGAGCATGACACTCTCGACCTGGCCGGGACAGTTCGGCAGAACCTGGCGGCGGTTGCGCCCGGTCTGACCGACGGCGAGGTCCGGAATGTGCTGGGCTCGTTCCTGTTCAGCGGTGACGACGTGGACAAGCCGGCCGGCGTACTCTCCGGCGGCGAGAAGACCCGGCTCGCACTGGCGGGTCTCGTCCACTCCGGCGCGAACGTGCTGCTGCTCGACGAGCCGACCAACAACCTGGACCCTGCCTCCCGCGACGAGGTGCTCGGCGCGGTCGGCAGCTACCCGGGCGCGATCGTGATGGTCACCCACGACGAGGGTGCCATCGAGGCGTTGCGCCCGGACCGGGTGCTGATCCTGCCGGACGCCGACGAGGACCTGTGGTCGGACGACTACCTGTCCCTGGTGTCGCTGGCCTAAGCGATCTCAACCCCGGGGTTGAGGTCGAGGTTCCACCTGGGTGCCATCTGCGGACTGACGTCGTGACGGTCCTTTCCGAGGAGATTGGAGACATCGCAAAACTCCTCGGAAAGGACTTCACACATGTCGGCCCACGTCGTACTGGCAGTCTTGGTAGCGGCCTTCGTCCTGGTGCGGGTGGTCGGCCGGCAGCTCACCGGCTCGATCGTCACGCAGCGCGCGTTGTTCGTGATGCCGGGCGTGCTGCTCGCCCTCGGACTGTTCTCGCTCTCGTCGGTCCTCGATATCGCAACACCCGCCCAGATCGCGTTCCTGGTGCTGGACTGCGTCGTCCTGGTCGGCTTTGGTCTCGCCCGCGGTGCCAGTCTGAGGTTGACCGCCACGCCGGAGGGGCTGTGGCAGAAGGGCACCAGCGCGACGCTCGTCCTCTGGCTGCTCACCATCGGGATCCGGGTGGCCGGCGCGTTCGCCTCCGCCGCGATCTGGCCGCACAACCCGGTCAGCCAGGCCTCGCTCGTCTTCACGATCGGCGTGACGATCGCGGCCCAGAGCGCGACGATCTACCGCCGGGCACAGAAGCTGCACCTCCCGATGGCCACCCAGCGGGCATGATGGGACCGTGGAACTGACGCTCCAGGACCGGGTACGGCGATCCGCCGGGCCCGGCCTGGTCTTGCGGGCGCTGCCCAGTGTGCTGGTGATCTTCACCGTCATCACGAACGACGGTGAACGCCGACTGCCTTTCGCACTGATCGTGGTGCTCGCCGCGATCGTTGTCCTCAGCAACGGATGGCTGCTGCTTCTGGAGGACGGTGAGCCGATCGGACGCTCGGTCATCGCGCTGCTGGGCTTCGCGAGCGCCGGTTCGCTGCTGTGGTTCGCCCTGCCCGGAAGCGCGCTGATTGCGTTGCCGTACTGGGTGGCGCGCGTCGCCGTGCGCTACCACCGGCCGGGGCCTGCCGAATGGGTCGTGGTCGGTATCGCAACGGTCGGCGCGACCGTGCCGTTCTATCTGGCCTCGCATTCACTCGGTGTCGCGTTCGGAGTCGTGTTCGGCATGACCGCGCTGGTGCTGGCCTCGACCAATCGGCGTAACCGCCAGACCCAACTGGACGAGCTCGAGGTCTCGCTGGCTCGCAAGCAGACCGCCCTTGAGGAACACGGCCGGGCCGCCGCGCTGGCCGAGCGTGCGCGGATCGCCCGCGACGTGCACGACGTACTGGCGCATTCACTGGCCGGACTGTCGCTCAACCTGCAGGGTGCGCGGTTGATGCTCGTTCGCGACGGCGCCTCGGCGGAGGCGATCGAGCAGGTGACACGAGCACAAGGCCTTGCGGCCGACGGACTGGCCGAGGCACGCCGCGCGGTCGCCGCATTACGCGATGACTCGGTCCCGGACGAAAGAGCGCTCGCCGACCTCGTTACGGCGTACAGGCTGGAGAGCGGCGCAACCGCAACCTTCGAAACCTCCGGTACGACGCGGGAGCTGCCGGCCGATGTGATGAACGCGCTGTACCGGACGCTCCAGGAGGCGCTGGCCAACACTCGCAAGCACGCGCTCGGTGCGCCGGTGCTGGCGACACTCGAGTACGGCGATGCTGTCCGCCTGACCGTCGAGGATCAACCGGGGAGGCGACCGGATCGTGCGGCGCCGGGCGGTTATGGTCTGGTCGGGATGCGGGAACGGGCCGAGCTGCTAGGTGGGTCACTGGCGGCCGGGCCGACCGCGCAGGGTTGGCGAGTCGAGCTGAAGGTGCCGGGATGAGTGTGCGGGTGGTGGTTGCCGACGACCAGACGGTCGTTCGCGACGGTCTGGTGACGTTGCTGAAACTGCTGCCCGGAATCGACGTGGTCGCGGCCGCGTCCGACGGTGCCGAGGCGGTGCGGATGGTTGCCGAGCACAACCCGGACGTCCTGTTGGTCGACCTGCGGATGCCGAACGTGGACGGCGTCGAAGCCACTCGTCAGGTCCGGACCGAGTACCCGCAGACCGAGGTCGTCGTACTGACGACGTACAGCGACGACGACTCAGTGCTGTCCGCGCTGCGGGCCGGCGCGCGCGGTTACCTCACGAAGGACGCCGATGCCGAGTCGATCGGCCGCGCCATCGAGGCGGCCGCGGCCGGTCAGTCGATCCTCGACGCCGATGTTCAACGTCGCCTGATCGAAGGCGCCGCGGCCGCACCGAAACCGGTCGTCACCGGCCTGACTCCGCGCGAGCTCGACGTACTGCGCCTGATCGCCGAAGGCCTCTCCAACACCGAGATCGCCCGGCAGTTGTACGTCAGCGAGGCAACGGTGAAGACGCACATCAACCACCTCTTCGCCAAGGCGAACCTCCGCGACCGCGCCCAAGCAGTCGCCTACGCCTACCGACTCGGCCTAGCCTGACGCACCGCGTTCCGGTGGAAGTCGAGGAACTGTTCGAGGCTGTCGCGTTCGCCGGCGGTGACGTCGGGATAGATCACCGGTCGATTGTGACAGTGCCGACGATGATGCGGTGGTCGGAGCAGGGCTTGCCGCCGGTGCAGTTCTGCGCGATGGCCAGCGAGTCCTCGGAGTAGGCGCCCTTGAGGTGGTTCTTGCGGACGAAGATCAGATCGATCTTCGACGACTGACCGCACTGGCCTTCGGTGTTGTTCTCGGTGGTCTTCTCGCCATACCCCGCGCAGATCGGGTCGAGGTCGTCGAGCTCGCGGTACTGGCCGCGGTTCTGGATGTTCACGTCGGTCTTCAGGTCGGCGTCGTACCAGTCGTCGAGTCGTCCCCAGCTCGGCTGCGCGTTGAGATCACCGGCGAGCAGCATGGTGTCGCCGTCGGCGTTCTGCTGCTCCAGCACGGACAGCACCTTCTGCAGTTGCTGGACATTCGTGCTGTACGGCGTGATGTGCGCCGTACAGAAGCGCAGTTGGGGCCGCGCGGCGAGTGGTGCGCAGAGCAGCTGGCGCTGCTCCTTGGTCTCGTCCTGGGGGAGGAGGACCTTCTGCGCGGTGCCGAGCGGGAACTTGCTGAAGATCGCCTCGCCGAAGGCCTCACCGTTGCAGACGTCCGCACGCTGCTCCGCGAACCGGGAGAAGTTCGTCGTGTCCTGCGGCCAGCCGGCCGTCGCGAGCTTGCTCTGGATCTCCTTGTACTGCTGCCAGCAGATCTCGTTCAGCGCCACGAACTGGGCTCCGCGGACCTGGATCGAGGAGACCGCGCCGCTGACCATCCCGTTGTTGATCAGCGCCTTGTTCATCGCCCAGCCGGCGACGTTCCAGCTCCAGACCTGGTACGTCGCAGTCGTGTCGGCGGCGGCTGGTGTCACCACACCCAGACTCAGCAGGAGGGCGGTCAGGATTCCGGCAAGACGACGCATGAGGCTGCTCCTGGGGCGGGGGAGACGGTCGGTAGGTAGCTTACCGAGGAATTCATCACCTCGTGTATTTCCAACGGGAGTCGCGTCGGGGCGTGCTCGTGCGTTAGCCTCGACATATGAACAGTTCTGCAGATGTGCAGGGGCTGGACGAGTGTGCGGTCCGGCTCGTCGACCCGGAGCGGGTGGCGAGCGTCAATGACCGGATGCCGGCCGAGGACGCGATCGTCGACACCGCGGACGTCTTCAGTCTGCTCGGTGATCCCCGGCGGCTGAAGCTGCTGGTCGCGTTGCTCGACGGCGAGCTGTGCGTCTGCGACCTGGCCGCGGTGACCGGGCTCAGCGAGTCGGCGACCTCCCATGCCCTGCGGCTGCTGCGCGCGCACCGCGTCGTCGCCGTACGGCGGGATGGGCGGAATGCGTTCTACCGCCTCGATGACGCGCATGTGCGGATGCTGGTCGACCTCGCGGTCGCGCATACCGAGCACACCGACGCGATCCACCCGGAGCGCTGAAATGACTGAAGCGGGGCACGGTCACGGGCACGGCCACGCGGTGACCGGGGATGCCGACCGGAAGCTGCTGAGTGGCGCGCTGGCGCTGATCGTCGGGTTCATGCTGGCCGAGGTTGTGGTCGGGTTCGCGGCCGGTTCGCTGGCGCTGATCACCGACGCGGCGCACATGCTGACCGACGCGATCGCGATCGTGCTCGCGCTGGTTGCGATCCGACTGTCCGCGAAGCCGCCGGCCGGTGGGTTCACCTACGGCTTCAAGCGGGTCGAGATCCTGTCCGCCCAGGCGAACGGGATCACCCTGCTGCTGCTCGCGGCGTACTTCGTCTACGAGGCCGTCCACCGGATGATCAACCCGCCCGAGGTCAAGGGCGCGCTCGTCCTGATCACCGGTGTGGTCGGCATCGTCGTGAACCTGTTCGCGACCTGGCTGATCAGCAAGGCGAACCGCTCCAGCCTGAACGTCGAGGGCGCGTTCCAGCACATCCTGAACGACCTGTTCGCGTTCATCGCGACGGCGATCGCCGGTCTCGTCGTACTGCTGACCGGCTTCGCCCGGGCCGACGCCATCGCCGCGCTGATCGTGGCCGCGCTGATGCTCAAGGGCGGTATCGCCTTGGTGCGCGACTCGGGCCGGATCTTCCTCGAGGCCGCTCCGGCCGCGATCGACCCGCAGGCGCTCGGCGCGGAACTGTGCGCGATCGACGGCGTGGTGGAGGTGCACGACCTGCACGTCTGGGAGATCACCTCCGGCGAGCCGGCCGCCTCGGCACACATCCTGGTCGCCGAAGGTCTCGACTGCCATCAGATCCGGGTCCGGATCGAGGCCTTGCTGGCCGAGCAACACGGCCTGACGCACTCGACACTGCAGGTCGACCACGCCCGCGGCGACGAGATCGACGCGCACTGTTCGGACGCGCACGGCACCGTGCACCGGTCGATCACAGACGTTGGACGAGGACCTGACCTGGCCAGTCCGGGGCATTCTCCCGCTGCACACTGAAGGCCACATCGCGAGTGAACCCCTGCGACTCGTAGTACCGGATCAGAGCCCCGTCGTTTCCGGCGAAACAGTCGAGGCGAACCACCTGTACGCCGGCCTGCCGGGCCAGGTCGCGCGCATGGTCGAGCAGTACGCGGCCGATGCCTTGGCCGGTCAGTGCGCGGTCGGTGACGAGCAGCCGGACGAAGAGCTCGGGCTCCTCGGCCGGCGGGACCGGCGGTTTGGCGTCCCCGATGGCGAGTGCGCCGACCGGTCGGCCGTCGTACTCAGCAATCCAGAGGCTGCCGTCCGCGGCGTACCCGGAGATCTGTCCGACCCGCCACGGGCTGGTCGAGTGCGGCTGCGTGCCCCACTGATCGGTTCGCCCTTGCGCGACCAGCCACTCGGTCGCCCCGTCCAACAGCGCGAGGACTGCTTGGACGTCGTCGGGGCCGCCAGGTCGCACAATGATCTCCACATTTCCCAGACTAGATGTCGAGAACGGTCTGCCAGTCTCTACCTAGGGGTGTCGAAAGGAGCTCACCGTGAGCGCGCAGAAGCTGGACAAGACCTTCACCGCACCGCTGCTGAAGAGCCCGGCCAAGGGTGGCTGGACCTACGTGCAGATGCCGGGATCGGCGGAGTATTTCGGAACCCGCGGCCTGGTCAAGGTGCGCGGGACGATGGACGGGCATCCGTTCGAGAGCTCGTTCATGGCTCTCGGTGACGGAACGCACAAACTCCCGGTGAAGGCCGACCTCCGCACGGTACTGGCGAAAAGCCCAGGTGACGAGATCACTGTCCACCTCACCGAGCGGCTCTGACGGCGGTCCGCGGCCGTGTCGGCGGTCACAGTCTGTCATGTTCTGAGTAAGGACTCTGTGAAGAATTGCAGCTGACGGCCTCCTCGGCTGTGGAACATCTGGTCCGGACCGTAAGTTCGGATGCGGGTGGTCCGTCGAGAGTTGGGGTGAAGATCCGTGCAACGGGGCTCGCGTGGTGTGCTGTCGGCATGCCCTCACGCACCGGGGTGGACGTCGTGACGGTGCTGAACAGGGTGCTCGGTGTCGCCGGGGTGGTGATCCTGCTGGGTGGGATCGCGCTCGGGTTCCGCTCGGTCTCGTCCAGCGGCGCCTACTGCGGCTCGGCCTTCCGGACCGCGGCCGGTATCACGCCGATGACCTGCGACAGCGCGCTGAGCAGCGCCGGCACGCTGGTCACCGTGGTGATCGCCGTCGGCGCGGCGCTGCTGATCGCGGCCATCGCCGTAAAGAAGTTCGCAGGTCGCGTCGACGCTTGAGAAGCTGGGTCCGATGACTATCGAACCCTTCCGACTGGCTGTTCCGGACGCTGACCTTGATGACCTTCGCACGCGACTGGACCTGGTCCGGTGGCCGGATGAACTCCCCGACGTCGGCTGGGAGTACGGCGTACCGCTCGGTTATCTGCAGGAGTTGGTCGCGTACTGGCGTGACGGCTACGACTGGCGGGCGGCAGAGGCGCGGCTGAACGAGTGGCCGCAGTTCACCACCACGATCGACGGCGCGCGTGTGCACTTCGCGCATCTCCGTTCAGAGGCCCCGGACGCGATCCCGCTGATCCTCACGCACGGCTGGCCGGGTTCGATCGTCGAGTTCACCGAGGTCGCCGGGCCGCTGCTGGAGTCCTTCCACCTGGTCATCCCGAGCATCCCCGGCTTCGGGTTGTCCGGCCCGACCCACGACCGCGGCTGGGAGTACCAGCGGATCGCGCGTGCCTGGGCCGTGCTGATGGCCGAGCTCGGCTACGACCGGTACGGCGTACAGGGTGGTGACTGGGGTGCCGCGATCTCGCGGGAACTCGGCCGCATCCACCCGGAGCGAGTGATCGGCGTCCACCTCAACCTGATCCCCGGAGCCGGCGCGACCGCGGAGCCGACGCCGGAAGAGCTGGCCCCGCTGGATCAGGCCGAGCGCGACCGGACCTGGGCGTCGTGGCGACGGTTCCAGGCGTGGTTGAAAGACGAGCAGGGGTACGCCGATCTGCAGTCGACCCGGCCGCAAACACTGGCCTACGCGTTGACGGACTCACCGGTCGGGCAGTTGGCGTGGATCGCGGAGAAGTTCGTGGCCTGGAGTGATCCGGCGAGCGAACTCGATCGCGATCACCTGCTGACGAACGTGATGCTCTACTGGCTGACCCGAACCGCAGGGTCGGCGGCCCGGGTCTACTACGAGCGCGCGCACGCGTCGTACGGGGAGCAGACGTCAACCACTCCGACCGCCTTGCTCGATCTCGCGCACGAGAACTTCATCCCGTTGCGGCACAAGGTGGCGCGCACCGACAACATCGTCCGCTGGACGAGACACCCGCACGGCGGCCATTTCGCGGCCATGGAGCAACCGGCAGTTTTCGTCACGGACGTCCGTGCGTTCTTCAGCAGTCTTTGCTGAGGCAGGCCGGCTGGATCTGAACTGTAGGTCGGCACGACTAGGGTTGCCGGTATGGGATTCACCGGGTTCCCGGCGGCTGCGCTGGACTTCTACGACGACCTCGAGATGGACAACACCAAGGCGTACTGGACGGCGCACAAGCACGTCTACGAGGAGTCGGTCCGGACACCGATGGCCGAGTTGCTGGCCGAGCTGGAGGCCGAGTTCGGCAAGGCCAAGCTCTTCCGGCCGTATCGCGATGTCCGCTTCGCGAAGGACAAGACGCCGTACAAGACCCATCAGGGCGCGTTCATCGACGTGGCTCCGGCCACCGGCTGGTACGTCGAGGTGTCGGCACCCGGGGTGCGCGTGGCGGCCGGTTTCTATGAGGCCAACGCGGAGCGGCTGGGCCGGGTGCGCACGGCCATCGACGAAGACCGTCGGGGCAAGCAGTTGGAAGGACTGCTGGCCGACCTCACCGCGGCCGGCTGGACAGTTGGTGGCGACCGGCTCAAGACCAGCCCGCGCGGGTTCGACGCCGACCACCCGCGGATCGAGCTGCTGCGCCACAAATCCCTGACGGTCACGAAGTCCTACGGCTTCGAACCGATCATTCACACGCCGGAGCTCGCCGAGTCCATCCGTGCGGACTGGCAGGCCACCCAGCCCCTCATCACCTGGCTGACCGACAACACCTGAGCCGTGTCGACGCGGTTGCGGGGAGTGACGCATCTCACCGACTGAACCAAATGACGAATTTGGTCAGTCGGTCTACTGTGAAGTTATGACCACCACAACGGAACGGCAGCGCCGGGCTTTGGTTGTTGGGCTCGGCATCAGCGGCACCTCGACAGCACTCGCGCTTCTCCGGGCCGGCTGGACGCCGGTCCTGATCGAGAAGGCTCCGCAGCGACGTTCCGGCGGGTACTTCGTCGGTCTGTTCGGTGCCGGCAAGACCGCGGCCGAGCGGCTCGGTATCGCGGACTCGATGCACGACCGAACAGCGTTCGACGGGCAGACCTACGACGTCGACCGCTTCGGCGAGTGGCGGGCCGGGCTAGGTTTCCGTGACATCCCCGGTGAGCCGTGGCTGATGCTTCGTGGCGATGTCGAGCAGGCGGCGTTCGAAGCGCTGCCCGCGGACGTGGAAGTCCGCTACTCGACCGTGCCCACCAAGATCGAGCAGGATGCCGACGGTGTGGACGTCACGCTGACGAACACGGCCGACGGCAGCAGTGTCACCGAGCGGTTCGATCTGGTCGTCGGAGCCGACGGCCTCCGATCGACGGTACGGCGTCTCGCCTTCGGACCGGACGAGCGGTACCTGCGCCGGTTGAACTACATGATCGCGGCATTCCAGTTGCCCGGCGGGCTGGGCAAGCTCGCGGAGCACGACGGCCTGACGCTGCTCGAGCCCGACCGCTCGCTGTGGGTGTTCCCGTTCGCCGATCACGCGCCGACCGTGCTCATCGGGTACCAGACCGACGATGTGGATTCCGAGTTCACCGAATCGCCGGCGGCCCGCGTGCGGCAGGCGTTCGGGCCCCAGCCCACCGGCGACATCCTCGGCGCCGCGCTGGAAGCGCTGGAGGCTGCTGACGAGTTGCTGTTCGACTCGGTCGAGCAGGTGCACATGGACCAGTGGCACCAGGGACGCGTCGTACTGGTCGGGGACTCGGCGTGGTGCGTGACGCTGTTCGCCGGGATGGGTGTGTCCGCCGGACTGGCCGGAGCCGACCTGCTCGGCACGATGCTCAGCCGGTACGGCGATGTGCAGCAGGCGCTGACCGAGTGGGATCGCCAACTGCGACCGCACATGGGCTACTACCAGCAGTTGGGGTTTCAGCAGACGGCATTCTTCACGCCCAACAGCAAGCAGATCTCGATGCGCCGGCTGATGATGCGGGCCATGACGATGCCGGTAGCCTCGCAGGTACTGCGCTTCGTGCGGACCCACAACAAGTCCGGCCGCAGGAAGGACCTCGACATCGCTGCGGCCTGAGACGCAACGCAGTGACGGAAGGATGATGATGGCGGTACTGGCCGAGCAGGATTCCGGTAGCGCGGCGCGCATTCTCGGCGCCGCGCGGGAGCTGGTGCTCAAGCGTGGGGTCAAGGGGCTGACGGTCGCGGAGATCGCGGACCGGGCACATGTTGCCAAGGGCACCATTTACCTGCACTGGGACACCCGCGAGGACCTCCTCGTCGGCCTGTTCGGCCGCGACTTCCTGGCTGCCCTCGACGGCTTCAGTGAACTGCTGGCCACCGACCCCGACGGTGCGCGTCCCAGCCGGCTGCTGCCGATGCTGGTGCGGAGCACGGTCGAGCACCCGTTCATCTGCGCGCTCCAGATCGAGGACGACGACCTGCTCGGGGTGCTCGCCCAGCACCCCCGCAGCGCCGACCTGCTGGCGAACCTCGGCCCGGCCGCACTGATAGGCGTCGCGTTGCCGGTGTGGCGCCGGCACAAGCTCGCCCGCACCGACTGGACCTTCGATGACCAGGCCTACGCCCTGCAGGCGCTGTTCCTGGGGTTCATGAGCACGGCCATCGGCGGCCGCGTGCTGTCGTCGATCTCGGTGGATGATCCCTTCCGAGTCGTCGCGGTCGCGACCACCGCGCTGCTCGGCCCCGAAGAGCCTGGACCGGGCGACGTCCAGGCCACCGCTGACGCGGCTCTGGTCGAGATCGAGATCAAGCGCGCAGCACTGCTGGAATCGATCGGCAAACACACCGAATAACTGAGGAGACATAGTCGTGCCTAGTCATCGTCACGTCCTGCTGAACGGGATCGACATCCAGATCGCCGAGGAGGGCGAAGGTCCGCTCGTCGTGCTGGTGCACGGATTCCCGGAAACCTCGTACGCCTGGCGGCATCAGCTCACCGCCCTCGCGGCTGCGGGCTACCACGCGGTCGCGCTCGACCAGCGCGGGTACGGCGCCAGCGCGCGCCCGGCCGATGTCCTCGAGTACTCGATCTTCCACCTGGCCGGCGATGTCGTCGCGCTCATCCATGAGCTCGGCGAAGAACAGGCCGTGATCGTCGGCCACGACTGGGGTTCGATGGTTGTGTGGAACACCGCGCTGCTGCGGCCGGACGTCGTACGGGGTGTGGTCGGGATCAGCGTGCCGCCGCTCCCGCGCGGTCCGCTGCCGCCACTGACGATGTCCGCGCGGACGTTCGGCGCGGACTTCTACCAGAACTACTTCCAGAAGCCCGGTGTCGCCGATGCCGAGCTGGACAAGGACGTTGCCGACTCGCTGCGTCGCATCTACTGCGGGACTCCCGCCGCCGACCCGACGCCCGGATTCGCCGGCAAGTTCGACAGCCCGGAGACGCTGCCGGCCTGGATCTCCGAGGAGGAGTTGGCGACCTTCGTCGAACAGTTCAGCGCCAGCGGCTTCACCGGGGGACTGAACTACTACCGCAACCTCGACCGCAACTGGGAGCAGACCGCGGCCTGGCAGGACGCCCCGATCACCCCGCCGGCGCTGTACATCAGCGGCGAGCAGGACGCCGTACGGATGATGTATCCGTTCGACGACGCCAAGCGCGCGATCGTGCCGAACCTGCGCGGAGTCGTCGACGTTCCCGGCTGTGGGCACTGGACGCAGCAGGAGAAACCCGAGGTCGTGAACGCCGCGCTACTGGAGTTCTTGCAGGGACTGCGCTCGTAGACTGAGGGGATGCCGACCCCGCCCGGCCCGCCCACCGTGCGTCTCCGCCGCCTCGCTGCTGAACTCAGCTCGCTGCGCGCCGAGGCCCAACTGACGCGCGAGCAGGTCGAGGAGCAGACCGGCGTCAACCAAGGGACGCTGTGGCGGCTCGAGAAGGGCCGGGCGAAACCACAGAGCGGCACCCTCGAGACCCTCTTCGACCTGTACGGCGTGCCGCAGCGGCGCCGTACCGAGTTGATCGAGCTGGCCAGGGACGCGAAGAGCCCTGGCTGGCTCGGGCCGTACCGCGTCCACGCGGATGAGATCTCCGCCGGCTACTCGACGTACATGAGCTTCGAGGCCGAGGCCAGCACCCTGCACAACTTCGAAGCGTTGCTCATCCCTGGCCTGCTGCAGACGCCGGAGTACGCGCGGGCCAGCCTGCTCGACGTCGTACCGATCCCGGAGGAACGGATCGAGCAGCTGGTCCGGGTCCGGGCCGAGCGGCAGGCGATCCTGACCCGGCCGGCACCGGGACGGGAGGAACCGGTGCAGTTCTGGGCGGTGATGGACGAGGCGGCGCTGCGCCGCGAGGTCGGCGGCCGGGCCGTGATGCGCGCGCAGTTGCGCCGGCTGCTGGAGCTGAGCGAACGGCCCAACATCAACCTGCAGGTGATCCCGTTCGACAAGGGCGCGCATCCGGGGATGATCGGTTCCTTCATCCGGCTCGGCTTCGGCAACGCGGCGCCCGACCTCATCTGCGAGGAGCGCTGGGCCGGAAACCTCTTCCTCGAGAAGGAATCCGAGGTCGAGCGGTACGGGATCGTCTTCGACACGCTGCGGGCGATGGCGCTCGGCCCGCGCGACACGATCGCGATGATCGCCGGCCTGGTCGCCCAGTAGTTATCCACAACCTCGCGTTTCGAGGTCCCGTTCGGTCGTTCAGATTCGGATGGTCCGCGGGCGGCCCCGTTCATAGGGTCGACCCATGATGATGACGCCCGTGACCGAAGCCTGGGACTGAGAATTCGCGAACGACGATGACGCCGGGACGGGGCCCCGGTCAGGCGTCACAGTGCCATTCGTCACCGCGTCACCGCGTCACTGCGTCATTCGTCACTGCGTCATTCGTCACTGTGTCATTCGTCGAAGTCGCGGCGGATCTTGGTGAGGATGTCGCGGGTCTTGTTCGGCGGGGGAGCGGCGACGCAGAGCGCCTCCATCGTGGCCGTGTACTGATCGAGGTCTTCCTGCTTGTCCAGGTACAGCGCGCTGGTCAGGTGCTCGATGTAGACGACGTCGGCGAGATCCGGCTCCGGGAACCGCAGGATGCTGTAGGCGCCGCCGGTGGCCGCGTGGCCGCCGTCGTTGAAGCCCATCACCTGGAGCGTCACGTTCGGCAGGGCGCTCATCTCGATCAGATGGTCGAGCTGCATCATCATGGTCTTCTGGCCACCGATCGGCCGCCGCAGCACTGCTTCGTCGACCACCGCCCACAGCCGGACCGGCGTCGGCCGGGTCAGCACCTCCTGGCGGCTGATCCGCAGGTTGACCCGGCGCTCGACCTCTTCGGCCGTGACCAGGCCGCGGCCCAGCTGGACGACCGCGCGGGCGTAGTCCGTGGTCTGCAGCAGACCGGGCACGAACTGCAGCTCGTAGGAACGAATCAGCGCGGCGGCCGACTCCAGTCCCAGATAAGAGTGGAACCAGCTCGGCAGCACGTCGCCGAAGCGGTGCCACCAGCCGGGGTTGTTCGCCTCGCGGGCCAGCGCCAGCAGCCGCTCGCGCTCCTCGCCGTCGTCGAGGCCGTAAAGAGTCAGGAGGTCGCGAACGTCACGCTCCTTGAAGCCGACCCGGCCGAGCTCCATCCGGCTGACCTTCGACTCCGACGAGCGGATCTCCCAACCGGCATCCGACCGGCTGATTCCGGCGGCCTCACGCATCCGGCGCAGGTGCGCTCCGAGGATGATGCGGAGTGCTGTCGGCCCGCTTTGCGCGCCCGACTCGGTCACACTCACCTCCGGCCCCCAGTGCTGTGTTTACCAGCGTTGTCCTCAGCGTCCGCACTGCGATTCCGGCCGGAACCGGGCTCGCAGGCAGACATCATCGCATGCCCGAGCCTGAATCTGCCGAAGTTCTTACATAAGCCACGCGAATCGCCATCTGTCGTGACTATCGGTGATTCACCCCTGTCACACGCAGCCTATCGGGCATCCAATTTGTCAAGACAAAGTCAGGGCCCGGCGAGCCGTCGAACGGCGTTCGATCGGGCCCTGGCGGGCCTGGTTCAGGCGTAAAACGGTCGATTGTTATCTCAAAATGGAAAACGTGCGGATGCACGTGCATCGGGCGCTTGCATTCGCAGCGTGCCGACGCCATGATTACTTCATGCACAGAAGGTGAGCTGGATCTCGCATCCTGTTACTGCGTGAGACCTGGCAGGCCGGTCCTACAGATCGCTGGTGACGAGCGCACCGGCATGACTGGTTGGGGAACCCGAGTCGATGATTGACGACGACAGTGAGGTAGCCGAGCACTCCGCCTACGCAGGCGGACGCGCGCCCGACGAGCTGACTGAGCGGGAGATCCAGGAGCTGGTGGCGCGCTGCCCCGAGCAGCAGCGCTGGGCCTTCGAAGGATGGCTGCGCGGTGTCCGTCAGCTCGACGGCGACCCCATCGTGAGCCTGGCCCCATGAACGCAGACCGAGGAGGACGGAAGATGGTACGGATCTGGCTGGGAGATCACCTGATCGCGGAGTACCTGGCCGAACCTGACCGTGCCTCCCGGTACCAGCGGGTGATGACGCCGAAGTTCACCGGCCTGCGGATCACCGTGGACAACGCGGCCACCGGCAAGGCCTCCGAGCTGCCGAGCAGTGAACAGCTCTGGCCGCTCACCGTGCAGTAGTAATACAGAAGACGTTTCCGGCAACACCGAAGGCCGGCCCTCCCTCCGAGGGCCGGCCTTCGACGTTGTCCGGGGCCTTCAGGGGTGAGGGCATGAAAAAGGGCCCCTTCGTCACTCGCCTGGCGAAGGGGCCCTGGTCCTTTTCAGGAGACTTACCGAGTCAGACGAGGTAGTCGAACTCCCCGTCCTGGGCACCGCCCAGGAAAGCCTCGATCTCCGCTTTGGTGAATACCAGTGCCGGTCCGTCGGTGTGACGCGAGTTCCGCATCGCCACGCCGCCGCCCGGCAGCTTTGCCACCTCTACGCAGTTGCCCTGGGGGCTGCTCCGCTGGCTCTTCTTCCACACCAGCTCTGTCATGGAGTCGCCGGGCATGCCGTTGTAGATAGCAGTCATCAGCTGCACCTTCCGTACGTCCTTGGCATATGCACGTGCATTTGGGCTTGCATTTGCATCGTACATGTTTGGGGGCTCTGTGTCTGCTCCATTACCCACTGTCATGTCAGCAGGCTCAAACGACCGTTGGAGAGATCGATTCGCTTGCGCACGGTGAGCAAAGCGGGGTCTCTGGCAGGTCGGCGCATGCGATCCGGCCCGATGGGTACGGGCAGCAGGCAGGCATGACCGTGGTTCAGCTAAGAGCTACGCCGTGACGACAGTCGCGAGGTCATCCACATGAAGAGCTCCACCACCACTGTTCAGTGTTCTACCGCGGCCGATCGGGCCGCTCGTGAAGCGACCACCCGGGAACTGATGGAACGCCGGGCCGCCAGCACCGACGAGACCGAGCGGCAGGAGTTGCTCGAAGAGGTCGTCGAGCTCAATCTGGAGATGGCGCGCGGTATCGCCCGCCGGTTCCGCGGCCGGGGCGCCGAGGCGGACGATCTCGAGCAGGTCGCCTACCTGGGCCTCGTGAAGGCCGCTCACCACTACCGGCTCGAGGCGGAGACGCCGTTCATCGGGTTCGCCATCCCGACCATCCGGGGCGAGGTCAAGCGGTACTTCCGTGACTGCGCCTGGACCGTCCGGATCCCGCGCCGCCTGCAGGAGATGCAGGGCACGATCGCCGGCAAGCTGCCGGAGCTGGAGCAGGAGCTCAACCGCGAGCCCACCCCGGCCGAGCTGGCCGAGCACCTCGAGGTCGAGGTGACCGAGGTCGAGCAGGCGATGGCCGCGAAGGGCTGCTTCAACGTGCTGTCGCTCGACCGCCCGGCCGAGACCGACGCCGACCTGACCCTGGCCGACGTGGTCGCCGACGCCGACGACAACAGCATCGACCAGCTCGAGACGGTCGAGATGCTGCAGCCGGTGCTCTCCGATCTCAACGACCGCGAACGCCGGATCCTGCACCTGCGCTTCGTCGAGGGCTGGACCCAGTCCGAGATCGGCAAGGACATCGGCGTCAGCCAGATGCAGATCTCCCGCGTCCTCCGCAAAACCCTCGACGACCTCCGCGCCAAACTCGCCCCCATCCCCGTCGCCGCCTGACCCTTGCCCCCAGCAACCTCCCCCACCCCCCGCGATTTCGCTGGCTAGGCACTCAAATGGGGGGTTCTCCACCCTTAACCAGGGTGCCGAACCCCTGATTCGGGTGGCTAGGCAGTCAAATGGGTGGTGGGGGATGACGCGACTCGCCTGGGCTCGTTGAGTACGGCGAGTGGTGGTGGCGGCACAATGGGGGAGGACAAGCGGATGGAGCCGGTGGTTTGGCGTTCGGGATGATCAGGACGGTGCCCGCGGACGCGGCTGCCATCGTGCGGGCGTATCCGCCGATGGTGGTCTGCTTCGCGGCCGCTCTCACCGGGACCGCGCTGGTGTTCGACGTCTTCTATCTGGTGGCGAGCCCAGGTCTCACGCTGGCGCTCGTCTATACAGTGCCGGTTCTGGCCGGGCTGATCGCCGGATTGGTGGCCGCGGCCGACGATGTCGGTCTGGAGCGGCGGGTGCTGCTCAGGACGGTCGGAGTGGCTGTTGCCGTCGGCATCACCAACGCGGTCGTGGTGGCGATGCTCGCCGCGATGACGCGCACCGATCGCTCGAACTGGGCGGCCGGGTTCCAATCGATCCTGTTCGCGGGCCTGACGATCTTCGCGGTCGCGGTGATGGTCGTCGCCTGGAGCCGCCTGATCGAGGTGCTCGGAATCGAGCTGCGCACCAAACTTCCCCGCCGAACGGTCCGGCCGCCGGTGGCTGCGGTCGCGGTGGCGAGCGTCCCCCGAGTGAGTAAGGAGTCGGCCGCGCGAGCACCAGCCCCGCCGCCGCCCCCTCCACCGCCACCCGCCCCGACGGAGCGGACCGTACCGCTCTTCGTCCCGCCGCCACCCAAGGTGGTCGACCTCGACGAAGCGCGGCCGGTCACCCCGTCCGCCCCGGCAAGCGGGGGCCATGCGGCACGCCCCCGCCGTACGACGTCTCGTCGTCCGAACAAGCCTGGACGACGACCGGGCTACTAGCAGACCTGGTCGGTCGCCGGCAGCTTGCCGCTGAAGAGATAGGACACGACCTTCTGGTCGGCGCACACGTTGCCGTACTCGCCGAAGATGCCGTGCTTCCGCGCACCCGCGACCGTCAACGTGCGCGAGCCACTGATGCTCTTCTTCAGTACGGCGGCATTCTCGTGCAGCGTCCGCGGGTCGTACTCACCGCCAACGATCAGCGCGTGCTCGGCATTCGCGATCCGGGTCGGGGCCTCCTGCGGCTGGACCGGCCAGAACGCACACGGCGAGATGCTCCGGGTGAGCGTCCCGTAGTGCGGTTCACGGGATCGGTGCGCCTGGATGTCGCGCCAATAGACCTGCGGATCGCGCGGCGCCGTCGCGTCGCCACAGACGATCGCGGTCTGGGCGCTGATGGTTTGCGACATCGCTGGGGAGAGGATCAGATCGAGGAGCTCAGCCAGGTCGGCCCGCGGATCGGTGACCGGCCCGTCGACTGCCTTCACCAACGTCTGCACCAGTACGGCGGCATCGGCGCGGGCCGAGTCCCGGTCGTCGTTCATCGACACGAACAACAGCATCGGCACCAGACCTTCGCCGACCTTGTGCCCACCGATCTCCAGTTCGGTCGTCCGCACGTGCCGGTAGACGCGGTCGATCGAAGCCAGCACCTGTCGCGTCGTCGCTCCGAGCTTGTACGTCGAGTTCCGCGCGGCCGCCCAGGTCGCCCAGGCCCGCAGGTTGTCCTCGTTGACCGGGCCGGTCGACTGGAGGAGCCGCGGACTGTAGGTCGCAGGGTTCACCGGACCGTCCAGCACGACCCGGTCGGTCCGCCCTTGGAACATCTGTAGATACACAGCCCCGAGATAGCTGCCGTAGGAATAGCCGAGGTAGGAGATCTTCTGCTCGCCGAGCGCGATCCGCACCTGATCCATGTCCCGAGCGGTGTTCCGCGTGTTGACGTACTGCAGCACCGGCCCGGCCTCCGCCGTACAGCGCTTCGCGACGTCGGCCTGGATCGCGACGTCCTGCGCGTACGACGCTCGCGTGCTGCCGCTCGCCCACGGCCAGCCGGCGAACGGCAGTTTGCAGTCGATCGGCGTACTGCGGCCGACGAACCGTGGGTCCAGCCCGATCAGGTCGAAGCGCTTGCCGACAGTCTGCATCGCCTCCGGCCGGTCGAGCGCGGCGCTCAGGCCTGTACCGCCGGGACCGCCGTTGTTCAGCACCAGCGCGCCGATGCGGTTCTCGGTCGCCTTGATCCGTGACATCGCCAGCGTGATCTTCGGACCGTTCGGCCGGGTGTAGTCCAGCGGCACCTTCAGTTCAGCACACTGCGCCCCGGCCGCGTCGAGCGCCTTGCCTTCCTCATCGTTGGCATTCAACGCGCACTGATGCCACTCAAGAACCGGTGCCGCCTGCGCGACAACCGCCGTACCGGTCGAAGCACACACAAGTGCCAGGGCCAGCAGTAGTTTCATCGTCCCCTCCTTGAAGTCACTGCAGACGCTAGAGCTGAGCTCTATCCGCCCGCAGTGGCTCAAGGACCCACATCGGGGTAGTTCAGGCGCTACCCGGTGATTGCCCCAAAGTGCCAAGGGCCGGTGCCGGGGGCGTGCTGGTAGAGCCACGTGGTCGGCAGCAGTACGACGAGTTTGCCGGCCGAGTCGGTGTTGAGAACCGGGTCGGCGGTGGCCGGGGCGGCCTGGCTGGTGGTGGCGTCGCGGATGATCGTGGCGTGCCACGGGTCCGAGCCGGGCACGTTCTGCCAGCCGTGCAGGATGCGGTTGTCGGTGGTGCGGACGAAGTACGTGAGCTTGCCGCTGTTGTCCATGCTGATCACGGGATCGCCCGCGAGCTGTACGGTCTCGACGCCGTCGGTGTCCGTGGTCGGCGGTACGACGGTCGACTGCCAGGTGTCCGCACCCGGAGTCGCCTGCCAGCCGTGCTGGAGTTTGCCGTCGGTCCCGCGAGCGAAGTACACGAGCTTGCCCGACACATCGAGCCCGACCGACGGATTGCCGACGATGCCGGACGCCGCGAGCGTGCTGATCACCCACGGGCCGGTACCCGGCGCGGCCTGGCGACCGTAGCGCAGCTTGCCGTCGGAGGTGCGAGCGAGGAACGCGATCCGGCCGAGCACATCCTGCGAGACGACCGGATCACCATCGAGCTGCACGGCCTGGCCGGCGTCGTCGCGGATGATGGTCGCGTGCCAGACCGAGCTGCCGGGCTGGTCCTGCCAACCGTGCAACAGTCGGCCGTCGCTGGTGCGGACGAAGTACGTCAACTTGCCTCGGGCATCGATCACCGTGGCCGGACGGCCAACCGGCTGAACGGTCTCGACGACACCATCGAGGTCGGTAGTCGGCTCGATCGTTGCCGAGAGCCACGGTCCCGCACCGGGGCTGGTCTCCCAACCGGTGCGCAGCTTGTTGTCGGGAGTCCGCGCGAAGTAGTACGCCCGCCCGATCGAGTCGGCCGAGGTTGCGATCGGTACGCCGGGAACGACGCCACCCGGCGGATCGATCGTGCCGGTCTGCCAACTGGTCGACGCCGGAGCGGTCTGCTCGGACAGCTGGACCGCGCCGTCCGCCGTCGCCTCGAACCGCATCAGCCGCCCGGTCACGTCCTGACCGATCGACGACACCGGGCTCGTGGTCGCGCCGACCACCCTGTTGTACCGGTACGGCGTGAACGTCAGCAGGTAGCTGTTCGTCCATGTCCGCTCTTCGGCGATCCGCCCGGTCTCGTACTCCTCCCGCACGATCGGCCGCGTCCGTGCGGTGTCGAACCAGCGCACGAACATGGCCGCGTGGTTCACGCCGCCCGATCGCCGCCACAACGCGTCGCCCGGCTGCAGATCGTCGTACGTGATCTGATGCATGACCGTTGGCAGCGTCGCCGTACTGAGGGAGCTGCTCAGGTGCCAGGCCATCGACAGGTAGCCCGAGCAGTCGCGGCGGTAGCTGCCGAACTCGTTCACATGCGGGCTGTTGTTGTCCTGGCTGTACGGAACCTTGTCGCGGATCCACGACGCCGTGCGCAGCAGCATCTCCTGCCGCGAGACCGGGCCGTTCGCGACGCTCTCGATCTGCAGGTCGATGGCCTGCGCGGTACTGGGAGCGACCAGAGCTGCCCCGAGCAGCAGTACGGCGGTCGCGAGGAGGCGGATTCTCATGCCTTTGATCGTCGCCGTCGGCCGTGGCCGCGAGAACCTGTTCGAACAGCCTCGAAGAGCACCTAGACCAATGCGACACTAGGCGTTGTGTGGGACCTGGTGATCGTCGGCGCCGGACCGGCCGGAGCCGCGGCGGCTCTCGGCGCACTGGCCGTCGACCCGAGCCTCTCGGTCGCGCTGCTCGATCGGCATGATTTTCCGCGCGACAAGACCTGCGGTGACGGCATCGCCCCGCATGTCTTCGACCTACTCGCCGCGGTCGGCGTCACCGGACTCGTCGACGACTGGACCCCGGTACGGCGCTTCGTCCTGACCAACGGGACTGTCGGAGTCGAACGCGACATGGCCCGACCCAACTGGGTGGTCCCGCGTGCAGTCTTCGACCACCGCCTGGTGGTGGCCGCCCAAACCGCAGGTGCACAGCTTGTACGGCGACGTGTGCGCCGACTGGATGAGCTGGATGGGCGGTTCGTGATCGGGGCCGACGGCGCGCACTCCGTCGTACGGCGGGAGCTCGGGGCACCGCCTGGTCCGGTCGCCCTCGCGATTCGCGGCTACGCGCCCACCCCGCCAGCCCGGTCTGCGAGTCAGGTGATCGCGTACGGCGCCGGCCGGCAACCGTCGTACGCGTGGTCCTTCGATCGCGGTGACGGCTGGTCGAACGTCGGGTACGGCGAACGCCTCGCCGACGGTCGTCCACATCCGACGCGCGCCGACCTACTCGCGCAGCTGGACCGGCTGCTCCCCGGCGCAACTGTCGGCGGCGAGGCATGGCAAGGCCATCACCTCCCGCTCACTGGCTGGTCCTGGCGACCGCCCAAGGGACCGGTGCTGCTCGCCGGCGACGCGGCCGGCCTGATCAACCCGATGACCGGCGAAGGCATCTACTACGCGATCGCCACCGGCCTGCTCGCCGGTCAGGCGGTCGCGAAATCCCTGCGTAGCAAGGAATCTGACGCCAGCGGCCGCTACAACCGGAGCGTCCGTAAACTCCTCGGCCGCCACCTCCGACACACCGCGCTGACGGCGTACCTCACCAACTCCCCGCACGTCCTCACCCGCGGCATCCGCGCGGCCGCAGCCGATCAGGCGGTCTTCGACGACCTCGTCGAACTCGGCCTGGCCGACGGCACGATCACTCCGCGCCTGCTGCGAGGTCTGCTCGCTGCTCGGGGCTCAATCGAGTAGTCGCGGCCAACTCCAGCGCGGTCTTCACCCGGTCAACCGACCAGCCCAGTACGGCGGCCGCTCGCTCGTCCTCGATCACTCGACCGGCCTCCCGGTACGCCGCGAGCACCGTCAACGCATCGTCGATGACGTCGAACCCAGGCCCACCACTCATATCGTCGGCGAGCTGACCGAAGAAGTCGGCCATCTGCGCCAGCCGTCGACCGGCCGGACTGTCGGGACCGAACAGCTCGGCACCTTCGGCCGCGGTCTCGGCCCAGTCGAGGTTGGTTCGCGAACTGATCTTCCAGGCCTGTTGCCAGACGTCCTCGGCCATCACGTAGTGCTGCAACCGGCGCCGCGGATCGGGTTCGCGATGCAGCATGCCGACCTGTTCCAGGTAGCCGATCGCCTTCGAGATCGAGGCTGGACTGACCTGCAGCGCGGTGACGAGTTCGGCCGCGGTCAGGCTGCGGCTGTCCGCGGTGTAGAGCCGGGCCAATACCCGTGCTGCCATTCGGGGGAGTCCGCCCTCGACCATGATCGTGGCGAAGCGTTCGGCGTACTGGTCGGTGTCGCTCGGCCGTTGCGGGGTCTGCGGCCGTGCGCGCCGCGCTCGCGACGAGGTGGCGTAGTGCGCGTGGTCGGCGCGATAACCGCGTCCGCCGCCGTTGCGTGCGACCTCGCGGCTGATCGTCGAGGTCGGCCGGTCGAGCTGCCGCGCGATCTCGGCGTACCCGAGTCCGTCGTTCAGGCCGGCCGCGATCGCGCGCCGCTCCTGATGGGACAGCCGGCCACCGGGCATGGGTTCACCTTCAAGTCATTGCAACATCGGTGCGTTAACTCTCATATCATTGCACAGATCAGTCTATTTGAGCTTTCCAGAGCTATGAACGCAACGTAGCTTTCGAGCCATGATGAACGTTGAGGGCTTGCAGATGCGGTACGGCGAGGTCGACGTACTGCGTGATGTGTCGTTCGCGGCGCGGCCGGGGGAGGTGCTCACCCTGCTCGGGCCGAACGGTGCCGGGAAGAGCACGACGATCGAGATCCTCGAAGGCTTCCGCCTCCGCTCGGCCGGTCGGGTCGAGGTGCTCGGCGTCGATCCGGCGCACGCCGATGAGAGCTGGCGCGCACGGGTCGGGATCGTGCTCCAGTCCTGGCGCGATCACGGCAACTGGCGAGTGCGCGAACTCCTGCACCACCTCGGCCTGTACTACGAGCGGCCGTGGCCGGCTGATGAGCTGCTCGCCGAGGTGGGGCTGACCGACAGCGCCGGGAAGAAGATCCGGATGTTGTCCGGTGGTCAGCGGCGGCGGCTCGACGTCGCGATCGGCATCGTCGGACGGCCCGAGCTGCTGTTCCTCGACGAACCGACCACTGGGTTCGATCCCGAGGCGCGCCGCGAGTTCCACGAGCTCGTTGGCCGGCTCGCGACCGAGTACGGCACGACGATCCTGCTCACCACGCACGACCTGGACGAGGCCAGCCGGCTCGCGGACCGGATCCTGATCCTGAACGGCGGCCGGATCATCGCCGCCGGAACGACTGCCGAGCTGACCGCCGCGATCGCCGGTGAGGACGAGGTCCGCTGGAGTGTCGACGGGCGAGGCTTCCGGAAGAAGACGCCGGACTCGACCGAGTTCGTCCGAGGCCTGTTCGCCCAGTACGGCGCGGAGCTCCGCGAACTGGAGGTCCGCCGGGCCTCGCTCGAGGACACCTATCTAGCGCTGGTGGCGTCGTGAGGGCGGGATGGCAGCGCGGACTGATCGAGCTGCGGCAGTCGTTCACCAACGGGCCTGAGCTGGTCAGCCACTTCCTCTGGCCGGTGCTCACGCTGGCTGCACTGTTCTTTCTCCGGCATCGCGACTTCGGGTCGAGCGGCCTGCTGCTCGGAGCGCTGGCACTGCCGAGCATTCTCGGAATGAACGCAGCGATGGGCATGGTCAGCATGAGTCAGCAGTTGACCGCCGATCGGGAGGACGGCACGTTGCTGCGAGCGAAGGCGACACCGAACGGCATGCGCGGCTATCTAATCGGCAAGGTCATCTCGGTGGCCGGCTCCCTGCTCGCGGATCTCGTCATCGTGCTGATTCCGGGGCTGATCATCGTCGGCGGTCTCAGCGTTGATGCGTCCGGCTGGCTGACGCTGGTCTGGGTCCTGCTGCTCGGGATGGTCGCGACGCTGCCGATCGGCGCCGTACTCGGATCTGTCTTCACTTCGGCGCGGGCGCAGGGTCTGATCCAGCTGCCGATGCTGGGCTTCATCGCGATCTCCGGCATCTTCTACCCGATCACCGCGCTGCCCGGCTGGCTGGAGTGGATCGGCCAGCTGACCCCGATCTACTGGATGGGACTCGGGATGCGGTCGGCGCTGCTGCCCGACGAAGCGGTGGTGGTCGAGGTGGGTCAATCGTGGCGGCACTTCGAGACGGCCGGTGTGCTCGGGCTCTGGGCGGTGGCCGGTCTGTTGCTCGCGCCGGTCGTGCTGCGCCGGATGGCGCGCCGGGAATCGGGGTCCGTGGTGGCCGATCGGCGGGAAACGGCGCTTCGCCGTGCCGCCAGGTGAACCGGTTAGCTCTGCGGATCGTTACTACCGGGGAGGAGCGTTAGGAATGAGTGAAGATTGCCCGCCCGGGTGGGCCTGGACTTCTACGACCGTGGCTAGACGCGTTAGATTTGATCAAATCTGACAAGCGTCCAGGGAGTGTGAGCGTGCATGCAGGGTCTGACCACCGCGATTTGGTCGGGCTTGCCTGCCCTCCTGCCGAGTCCGGCCCCGGGCCCGCGTCGTGGACTGCTACCGGCAGGGACGTGCTGACCAAGCTGCTCGGTGCAGTGGGCGTGCTCCTGCTGCTGACCGGGCTGTTCCTCGCCATCCGTCCGCTCGAGGTCGACAACGTCGGCTGTGGGTCGGTGTACTCGCCGGAAAAGGGCATCACGCCGATGGAGTGCGACGATCGCCTCAACCAGCGGATGACGCTGGTCGGCGGTCTGGCCGGTGGCGGGATCGTGCTCGCCGTGGCCGGATTCGGGTACGCGGCCGTCCGCGAACGCCGTACCCGGGTCGAGTCCTGACGCTCAGCGGACCAGCCCTTAATTAAAAGGGCTGTCCGGCCACTACGCTGGGCCTATGAAGAAGGCCTCCGTGGTGACGATGGCAGATGTCGCCCGGTCCGCGGGGGTGTCGACGATGACGGTCTCGAATGTTGTCAACGGCAGGCCGCGGGTCGGTGCGGCGACCCGGGAGCGGGTTCTGGGCGCGATCGCCGAGCTCGGGTATCAGGTGAACCTGGCCGCGCGGCATCTGCGCGCGGGCCGGACCGGAGTGGTCGGGCTCGCCGTGCCTGAGCTCGAGCGCCCGTACTTCGCCCAGTTGGCGGGCCGGCTGGCGGACCGGTTCGAGGCGCACGGGCTGCGGATCGTGATGGAGCGGACCGGCGCGAGCCGCGAGGGTGAGCTCGACGCGGTCGCGTTCTCCCGGCTCCGCATGTACGACGGCCTGATCCTCAGCGTGGTCGACATCGACCCCGGCGAGCTGTCCCGGCTGAACACCGATGCGCCGGTCGTGATGATCGGCGAGCGCGCACTGCCGTCGCGGTTCGACCACGTGATGATGGACAACGTCGGCGGTGCCCGGTTGGCGACCGCGCATCTGCTGTCGACCGGCGCCCGCCGGATCGCGATGATCGGCGGCGAACCCTCCGGCGCCGCGAACATGCCGGGACTGCGCGCCAGCGGTTATGCGCTCGCGCACGACGATGCCGGCGTACCGGTCGATCCCGAGCTCAATGTGCAATGTGACTTCCGTTTGCAGGACGGGTACGACGCGATCCGATCGTTGCTCGATCGCGGTATCTCCTTCGATGCGGTGTTCGCGCTGACCGACGTGGTGGCGATCGGAGCCCTGCGGGCGTTGGCGGATGCGGAGCTGCGGGTCCCGGCCGATGTGCAGGTGATCGGCTTCGACGACCTGGACGAAGCGGCGTACCTGGTGCCGTCGTTGTCATCGATCAATCCTGGTCACGAGGAGATGGCCGAGGCCATCACGGCCCGGCTGCTGGCCCACCTCGGGGGTGCCGAGCCGGCGGGTCCGCAGGAGCTCGTCGTACCGGCGCGGCTCGTGCTGCGCGGCACAACTCACTCCGCCTGAGCACTGGACGAGTCGTTCACCGGGGGTTTACCGTGCTCGGACTGTTAGGTAACCTTCCTAACAGTTTCTCCGGCACGCCCCACGGAGGTTGTCATGAGCAAACGATTGCGCCGGCTGTCGACGCTGCTACCCGTCGTCCTGGTCGCCGCACTGGGTGGATCGGCAGCCATCGCCGGTACCACTGCAGATTCCCTGCTGTCGCGGGGAAAACCGGTCCTCGCGTCCAGCATCGAGGACAACACAACGACGGCAGACAAGGCGGTTGACGGCAACACCGCCACCCGCTGGGCCAGCATGGAAGGCCACGATCCGGAGTGGCTGCGGATCGACCTCGGTTCGCCGGCCGACGTCCACCGGGTCAAACTGACCTGGGAGGCCGCCTACGCGAAGGAGTACCGGATCGAGGTCTCCAACGACGGCACCACCTTCAGTACTGTCAAAAGCCTTACCAGTCAGAACGGCGCCACCGACGACATCACCGGACTGACCGGCCACGGCCGGTACGTGCGAGTGGTCGGGACGAAGCGCGGAACGGCGTACGGGTATTCGCTGTTCGAGGCCGAGGTGTACGGCGTCTCGGACTCGACCGGTGACACCCAGGCGCCGACGGTCCCGACCGGGCTCGCGAGCTCAGCTGTCACGGCCACGTCGGTCGGGCTCAGCTGGACCGCGTCGACCGACAATGTCGGCGTCGCCGGGTACGACATCCTGCGTAACGGGGTCGCGGTCGCGACGTCCACGACCACGACGTACACGGATGCCGGCCTTACCGCCGACACGTCGTACAGCTACAGCGTGCGCGCGCGTGATCTGGCCGACAACGTGTCCGCCGCGAGTGCGGCGATCACGGTGCAGACGAGCGCCGGTGGCACCGGTCAGTTCGTGCTTGCCGCTGCCGGTGACATCGCCGAGCAGTGCACCGCGTCGGACTCGACGTGCATCCACCCGAAGACGGTGAAGGTTGTCGACTTCATCAAGCCGGCCAACCTCATCACGATGGGCGACAGCCAGTACGACGACGCACATCTGTCCGACTACACCAACTACTACGCGAAGACGTGGGGCAAGTACAAGAGCATCACCAAGCCGGTCACCGGCAACCACGACACCTACGACAGCCCCAAGTACAACGGCTACGACAAGTACTTCGGGGACGCCATCGCGAAGCCTCAGGGCAAGCGTTACTACAGCTGGGAGAAGGGGAACTGGCACTTCATCGCTCTGGACTCCAGCGACTACATGACGCACGACACCCTGGCCACACCGCGGGACGACCAGCTCGCGTGGCTCCGCGCCGACCTGGCGAAGAACACCAAGGGTTGTGTCGCCGCCTACTTCCACCACCCGCGCTGGAGCTCGGGCGATCACGGTGACAACGACGACAGCGAACAGTTCTGGCGGATCCTGACCGGTGCCAAGGTGGACCTGGTGCTGAACGGTCACGACCACGACTACGAACGGTTCGTGCCGATGAACGGCGACGGCAACGCCGACCCGAACGGGACGGTCGAGATCGTCGGCGGGATGGGTGGCGCGCACCCGTACGACCTGTCGCCCGCGCACCCGACCACGGCCAAGCTGCTCAGCACCTACGGCGTGATCAAGCTGACGATGACCGACAACTCGTGGACCTCGCAGCTGCTCGGCCTGAACAACAACGTCGAGGACAGCAGCCCGACGTACAACTGCCGGGCCAAGGGCTGAAGTCATGTACCTCGCCGGAACCCGGGCCGCGGACCACGCCGCGGCCCGGGCGACACCAGCCCGCTCGGTCCTGACCCGGGTCCCCGGCACGGTCGTTGCCCTGGGCATCGTCAGTCTGGTGACCGACATCTCGGCCGAGATGGTGACCGCGATCCTGCCGCTCTACCTGGTCTTCGGCCTCGGCCTGAACCCCTTGCAGTTCGGCCTGCTCGACGGCCTGTACGCCGGTGCCACCGCCGTACTGCGGTTGGTCGGCGGGCATGTTGCTGATCGCTGGCAGCGGCTGAAGGCCGTTGCAGGCATCGGGTACGGCGTCTCGGCCGCCGCGAAACTGGGGTTCCTGGTGGCCGGCTCTTCGGTACCCGCGATCGGCGTCGTACTGGCTGTCGACCGAGCTGGCAAAGGCGTCCGGACCGCCCCGCGGGACGCCTTGATCTCACTCAGCAGTTCGCCCGAGACACTCGGTCGCTCGTTCGGTGTGCACCGGGCCATGGATACGGTCGGGGCCTTCCTTGGGCCGTTGGCCGCGACCGCGGTGTTGTGGGCTGCCTTGGGCAACTACGACGCCGTCTTCGTCACCAGTTTCTCGCTGGCGACCTGCGCCGTCCTGCTGCTTGTCGTCCTGGTCCCGAACCGGACCCGGATCAGCAGCGAGCCGGTCAAGACCAAACCGTCCTTCCGCACCATGCTGGGGTTGTTGCGGGAGACAAGCTTCCGGCGCTGCTGCATCTGGGCGGCGGCGCTGGGTCTGTTCACCGTCACGGATTCATTCCTCTACCTGGCATTGCAACGGCGCTGGGACATCGACGGCCGGTTGTTCCCGCTGCTGCCACTCGGTACGGCGGGAACCTTCCTCTTGCTGGCGATCCCGCTCGGCCGGCTCGGGGACCGCATCGGCCGGTGGAAGATCTTTATCGCCGGACACCTGGCGTTGATCGTCGCGATCCTGCTGGTCTGCGGGCCGATCGGCAACTGGTGGCTGGCGCTTGCTCTGCACGGCGCGTTCTACGCCGCTACCGACGGAGTGCTCCCGGCGGCTGCGGGACCGATGCTTCCGACGGGGCTTCGGGCGAGTGGCCTCGCCGTACTGCAGACCGGGCAGGCGCTGGCGCGGATGGTCTCCGCCGTGACCGTCGGCTTGTTGTGGACGCTGTGGGACGTCCGGCCGGCTCTGCTCCTGTTCGCCGCGGTCCTGCTGATGGTGACCGTCGCCGCAGCCGTGATCAGACCTTTGGAGGCCGCACGATGAAGAAGATCATCGGGCTGATCGCCGGATTCGTCGTACTGCTCGGAGGTGCCGCCGGGTACGTCGTCTCGGTGCGACACGGCGGCGCGACTGTGAACGCCGTACCGGTGAGCACCGGGCAGTCGCTCGCGCTGGATCGGTCGACGCTGTTCTTCCGCAACCTCGCGGACGGGCCCGACCACGGCAAGCTCGCGGCGGTCCCGGCGGCTGAACCGGGGGCCACCCGGAAGGTGGGGGAGCTGTCGTGTGACCGGTTCGCAGCAGCTCGCGGTACAGCGATCTGTCTGCGGCTCAAACCGGATTCGCTGCCACCGGTGACCGAGATGCTCGTTCTCGACGCGAACCTGCAGGAGATCCACCGGGAAACGTTGCCCGGGACACCGAGTCGCGCGCGCGTCTCGCCCAACGGCCGGATCGTGAACTGGACGCTCTTCGTCACCGGCGACTCCTACGCCGCCACCGGCTTCTCCACCCGGACCGGCCTCTACAACCTGGACAAGAAGCGGCTGATCAAGTCGATCGAGACGCTGCCGATCCTCGTCGACGGCGAGCGCTACTTCGCCTCGGACGTGAACTACTGGGGTATCACGTTCGCTGCCGACGGCAACCGCTTCTACCTGACCATGGGCAGCAAGGGGAAGACCTACCTGATCGAAGCCGACTACCGGCTCTATCGCGGTGAAGCGATCGCCCGCAACGTCGAGTGCCCGTCGCTGTCACCCGACAGCCGCCGGATCGCCTACAAACAGAAGGTTGCCACCGGCAAATGGCGCCTCGCGGTCCTCGACCTCGCGACCCGCAAGATCACCAACCCGCCCGACGACCGCCTGCTCGACGACCAACCGGTCTGGCGCGACAACGACACGCTGCTCTACCCGCTCCGCGCCGCCGACGGAAGCACCGACATCTGGTCGGTAGGCCTGACGAAACCGCCCACCCTGCTCATCCGCCACGCCACGAGCCCGTCATTGGGTGGCAGTCAGACGTCTTGAGCCAGCCGAGCCGCCAAGGCGTTGTTCATCGCAACGAACTGCGGCTCGATGGTCCTGCGCACCATCGAGCGGAGGAAAGGTACCGAGATGCCGCGGAACTCCTCGTCGTTGCGGAGCCTGGTTCGGTCACCGGGCAACTCCTCGAGTCGGTAGCTGTGCCGGCCGTCGAACAGACCGCCGAAGCCGACCCGGCTGAGCCAGGTGAGCTCCCGGTTCGGCTCGACCACGAGGACACGCGGGGTGAAGGTTCGCTCCTTGCCGTCCGCGTCCCGGATACGGGTGGTGACCGTCGTACCGACCGTTAACTCACCGGTCAACGAGATGATGAACGGATTCCACTCCGGGTACGCCGTACTGTCGGTGAGCACCCGCCAGACCTCGGTCGGCGGCGCGTCGAGGTCGATGGCGATCCGAACCGCGAAAGCGTTCATGCGCCGCACGGTAGCAAGACCTGTGTCATAGCATCGGCTTCATGGTCATGTCCGAGGACGACGTCAGGGCCCAGCTCACCACTCCTCTGGCCTCGCCGGCTTTTCCGCGCGGGCCCTACCGGTTCACCGATCGGGAGTATCTGAACATCACCTACCGGACCGACCCGGACGCGCTCAACGCGCTGGTCCCGGCGCCGCTGAAGGTGACCGACCCGCTGGTCCGGTTCGAGGTGATGCGGATGCCCGACGTGGCCGGGCTCGGCGACTACACCGAATCCGGGCAGGTCGCGCTCGTCGAGTACGACGGTGCGCCGGGTGAGTTCACGCTCGGCATGTACGTCGATCATCTCGGCGCGATCACCAGCGGCCGCGAGTACTCCGGGTACCCGAAGAAGTTCGGCAAGCCGACGCTGGGCGTGGACTCGGACACGCTGATCGGGACGCTGGACTACGGCTCGATCCAGGTCGCGCTGGCGACGATGGGGTACAAGCACCAGGTGATGGACGAGGCCGAAGCGCGCGCCGAGCTGACCGCGCCGACGTACATGCTGAAGCTGCTGCCCGGCTACGACCGCAAGCCGCGGATCTGCGAACTGGTCCGCAGCCAGCTCACCGACCTGACCATCAAGGGTGCCTGGACCGGGCCGGCCCGGCTGCACCTGGTGCCGCATGCGCTGGCACCGTTGGCCGATCTGCCGGTGCTGGAGATCGTGTCGGCCAGTCACATCCTGACCGACCTGACGCTCGGACCGGTCTCGGTCGTGCACGACTACCTGGACGGAGATCGATGATGAAGGCAACCATTGTCGGCGGCGGCGTGATCGGCGTCTCCTGGGCCGGTCTGATGGCGGCACACGGGATCGACGTCGTGATCAGCGATCCGGCTCCCGGCATCGAGGACGTCGTCCACGCTGGCTTGGCAGAGTTGGCGCCTTCGCTCGACGAGCTCGGTCTGTCGAGTGCAGGGCTGACGGACCGGGTGACCTTCGAGCCCGATCTGGCGCGCGCGGTCGACGGCACAGACGTCGTACAGGAGAACGGGCCGGAGCGGCTCGACCTCAAGCATCAGATCTGGACCACGATCGAGGCGAATGCTCCGGCGCATGCCCTGTTCCTGACGTCTACCTCGGGGATTCCGGCCACCGATATCGCCACTGCTTTGCAGGCGCCGGAGCGGTTGGTGGTCGGCCACCCGTTCAACCCGCCGCACCTGATCCCGCTGGTCGAGGTCGTGCCGGGCCAGCAGACCTCAGCCGAAGCGGTGCAGGGCGCGGTGGACTTCTACACCAGCCTCGGCAAGAAGCCGATCGTGCTGGCCAAAGAGGTTCCCGGGTTCGTCGCCAATCGGTTGCAGGCGGCAATCTTCCGCGAATGCGTCCACCTGGTCGCCGAGGGTGTGGTGACCGAGCAACAACTGGATGAGGTCGTCACCTCGTCCCTCGGCCAACGCTGGGCAGTCAGCGGCCCGTTCCTCAGCTTCCACCTCGGGGGCGGACCCGGCGGCCTCCCGCACTTCCTCGAACACCTAGGTCCGGGGCTTCAGAAACGGTGGGGTCAGCTAGGCACCCCGAACCTCGACGAACCCACGAAGGCTCTGCTGAGCAAGCAGGCTGACGACTTCGGCGGCACCGTCGCCGAGCTCGCGAAGAAGCGCGACAGCGCCCAGATCGCTTTGATGAAGGCGCTGGGAACTGCTCCTTCTGAGGACTCCCAATGAGTGATGTGACTGCGCGGGTGCGCGCCTCGCTTGCCAACCCGATTCGCTCTGACGCGGATGACCACTTCGACATCCATGCCGCGCTGGAGGAAGTGCTGGCGGACGTAGGCTTCAAGGCCGACGACTGCGGGGGAGAGGTCGAGTTCGTCGGCGCGGACCCGATCGTGCCGAGCGCCGTACGGCTGGGAGCTGCGCCCGCCATCGGACTCGTGGCGAAGTCCGTCGCGCTGGCCGCGTTGTGGCGGCATCGGGGCGGGCCCGGGCAGGACATCAGCATGGATCTGCGGAAGGCGCCGCACCGGCTGTGCCCGTTCTACGACAAGAAGTGGGAGTTGGTGAACGGCCTGCCGCCGACCAACACCGCCGACCCGGCCAGCCCACTGTCGCTCAAGTTCTACCGCGCCGGCGACGGCCGCTGGGTGATGCCGCTCAACATCTACCCGAAGCTCAAGACCGCAACGCTCAAACTGCTTCGCACGTACGACGACGCGACGGCGATCACCGCTGCCATCGCCCGCTGGAAGGCCAGCGAGCTGGAGGAAGCCGGTGCGGACGCGGGAATCGTGATGCCGATGGTCCGCAGTACCGAAGAGTTCCTGGAAACCACGCAGTACAAGGAGGTCCTGGCCGGCCTCCCGCTGATCGAGATCGAGAAGATCGGCGACTCACCGCCCGAGCCTCTCCCGGCGGGCGCGCTGCAACCGCTCGACGGGATCCGGGCTCTGGGGCTCGGTCACGTCATCGCGGGTGCTGGGATCGGTCGCGCGCTGGCCCAGCATGGCGCCGATGCGCTCAACCTGTGGCGGCCGACCGAGTGGGAGAACCCGGTCGTCTACATGACGGCGAACGTCGGCGTCCGGTCCGCGACTATCGATTACGCCCGCAACCCCGCCGCGATGGAGACCGTCCGCGACCTGCTCCGCGGCGCCGACGTGTTCTATGCCAACCGGCGTCCCGGCCAGGTCTCCGCCCTGGGCCTCTCACCTCAGCAGGCGGCGGCGATACGGCCTGGCATCATCCACACCACGGTTTCGCTTCACGGTGAACAGGGGCCGTGGGCAACGAGAGTTGGCTTCGACCAGACCGCGGGCTGTGTGACCGGCATGATGACGCTGGAAGGATCAGCCGACCAGCCGGTTCTGCCGTACATCGGAGTAGTCAACGACTACCTCGTGCCCTGGCTCGCGACCGCCGGTATCTGCGCCGCGCTGATCCGCCGCGCCACCGAAGGCGGTTCGTACCGGGTGCACATCTCGCTCACCCGGATCGCACTCTGGATCATCAGCCTCGGCGTCTTCGACCAGAACTACGCCCGGCAGATCGCGGGCAGCGGCGGCGACCACGCCTACCTGGACCCCGACACCTTCACCGCCGAAACTCCCCTCGGCCTGTACCAGGGCGTCACCGACCAGGTGCAGATGTCCGCCACCCCTGGTGCCTTCAGCGCCATCCTCGTCCCCCGCGGCTCAAACCGCCCCGAATGGCTCCCGACAGGACACCACTGATGACCTCCGACATTCCCCAGCTCGTCACCGATCTCCGCGCGACCTTCGACTCGCGCGTCACGCGGCCGGTCGAGTGGCGGCGGGAGCAGCTGAATGCGCTCAAGACCATGCTGCTGGAGCAGGACGCGGACTTCGTCGGCGCGCTGCACACCGATCTCGGCAAGCCCGCCGACGAGGCGCGCGGTACCGAGCTGATGTTCATCGTCAACGAGATCGACCACACCCTCGAACACCTCGACGAGTGGCTCGCCCCGGAGCCGGCACCGCTGCCGGACAAACTCCTGCCCGGTACGGCGGAAGTCATCCGTGAGCCGCTCGGTGTCGCGCTGGTGGTCGGCCCGTGGAACTACCCGCTGCACCTCGCCCTCGCCCCGCTCGTCGGAATCCTTGCTGCAGGCAACGTCGCGGTCATCAAGCCGAGCGAGTTGTCCCCGACCATCTCCGCGACGATCGCGCGGCACGTACCGGCGTACCTGGATGCCTCTGCGGTCGCGGTCGTCGAGGGCGGCATCCCGGAGACCACCGCACTGCTCGAGCAGAAGTTCGACCACATCTTCTACACCGGCAACGGCCAGGTCGGCCGGATCGTGATGACGGCCGCCGCGAAACACCTCACCCCGGTCGCCCTCGAACTCGGCGGCAAGAGCCCGGTCATCGTGGATCCCGCCGTCGACCCGGCCAAGGTCGCCGAGCGACTCGTCCGCGCCAAGTTCCTGAACGCCGGCCAGACCTGCGTCGCCCCCGACTACGTCCTGGCGATCGGCGACCCCGCGCCCCTCGAGGCCGCCCTCACCGCCGAGGTCCGCCGCAAGTTCGGCGACGACCCGTCCACGAGCGACGAGTACGGCCGTATCGTCAACGAACGCCACTTCGACCGCCTCTCCGGCCTCCTGGCCAGCGGCAGAGTCGTCGTCGGCGGCGAGACCGACAAGGCCACCAAGTACATCGCCCCCACCGTCCTCACCGACGTAGCCCCCGACTCCCCGGTGATGGGCGAAGAGATCTTCGGCCCCATCCTCCCGATCCTCACCGTCGAGTCCCTGGACGAAGCCCTCGCCTTCATCCGCAACCGCGACAAGCCCCTAGCCCTCTACGCCTTCACCGAGTCCGACGAGACCAAGCACCGCATCCTCACCGAAACCTCCTCCGGCGCCGTCGGCTTCGGCCACCCCGTGGTCCACCTCACCGCCACCGACCTCCCCTTCGGCGGCGTCGGCGAAAGCGGCATGGGCCGCTACCACGGCAAGTACTCCCTAGACACCTTCAGCCACCTAAAAGCAGTCCTGGACCGCCCCCTCCCCTAATTCCCCCCCAACGTCCGAACAACCGGAGAGCGTCGTCGGCGTGTTTTCGGACGCTAGCCGCGTCAGGGCCGCTCAGCGGATGATCACCGCCACTTGGGCCGGTCGCGACGTGATGGATGGTTTCCTCCCCAAACCGCTTTGGGGAGGAACCCCGCCGGTGCCGACGTGGTTTGGGGAGGATCGCGGTCCGGTTCGGGGGGTGGATTCTCCCCAGATGGGTGTTGAGGCGACGGTCCGCCTCCCCGAACCGCTTTGGGGAAGGACCCCGCCGGTGCCGACGTGGTTTGGGGAGGATCGCGGTCCGGTTCGGGGGGTGGATTCTCCCCAGATGGGTGTTGAGGGTGCGGGCTGCCTCCCGAACCGGTTTGGGTCCCACTGGCATCCGCGGTTCTTGGCGTGGTCAACCAGCGCGGCCGGCGGCGTACCCGGTGGTTGCTCGCCGCTGCGGCCGATCTACTGAGAAGCAGGGTGGCTGGTCAGGTCTGTGGCTGAGGGGGATGGTGCGGTCGGCGACCGCGGTTCTCGTTGCTTGGGCTTCCGGGGTGTGGTTGAGGTCCAAGATTCGCGCCGAGTAGACGGTTCTGGTCGCTATTTGGACAGAACGTTCCACCGAGCGGCCGGGCGGCCGGCGTGGGGCGTGTTCTGCGTTATGGGTGACTTTTTCGGGTCCATGCGCCGAAAAAGTCACCGATAACGAGCAGCTGGACCCCGGCGCGGGTGGGTCGCGCCAATTGGTGAGTTTTAGGGACTCGGTGACGAAAAGCCACCACTTAGCGAGGGCTGCCAGGCGCGGCAGTACCCCCAGCGCCCGGCATCCCGGCACCCCAGCCCCCGGACCCCGGCCATCTGATGGGTTACCCCATGAGGTGGTGGGTTTTGGACTCTCATGCGGGTGCAGAACCCACAAGCTGGTGGGGGAACCCATGAGATGCGGAGGGGGCGAGGGGTCTGGGTGGGAGCGGTCGCCACGGTGGGTCACCTTTCAGGCCTCGTTGTTACTGGCCGCAACCGAAGCCCGGAAGCTCAGGCGACCTCAACTGTGGTCGCCGACGGGTCCATCCCCCTCAGCCACGCGCCGGGCGCCCGCCACCCGCCACTGTAAATCGGCCGCAGCGGCGGGCAACCAGATGCCGTACGAGACCGGCCGCATCCGAGTGGCGGGAAGCCCGGCGCGATGAGCTGCCCGAAAGGACCGTGTGCGCGGACGGGGTTTGGGCTTGGCTGGATAGCGAGCCACGACCTGGGGAGGGCGACGGATGACGCAGACGGCGGACAGTGGGATCGACGCGCTACGGACCGCGATCGACGGGACAGTCCTCGGGCCGGAGGATGCGGCGTACGACGATGCCAGGCGGGTGTGGAACGCGGACATCGATCGGCGCCCCGCGTTGGTCGCGCAATGCTTGAACGTTTCCGACGTCCGGGCCGCGGTCCTGTACGGCGTACGCAACGGGCTGGAGATCTCGATCCGTGGTGGCGCGCACAGTATGTCCGGGGCGGCGGTTGTCGACGACGGGTTGATGATCGATGTCAGCGCGATGAACGAGGTCAGCGTCGACCCCGAAGCGAAGCGCGCACGTGTCGGAGGCGGTGCGCTCCTTTCGCAGCTCGACGCCGCGACGGCCGAGCACGGACTGGCGACACCGGCCGGGATGATCAGCCACACCGGGGTCGCCGGCCTGACGCTCGGCGGCGGGATGGGTTATCTGACCCGCAAGTTCGGCCTCAGCCTCGACAACGTGCTCTCCGTCCAGATCGTCACCGCCGACGGTCGCATCCTGCGCGCCGCCGACGACGAGAATCCTGATCTCTACTGGGCTGTTCGCGGTGGTGGCGGCAACTTCGGGGTCGTCGCCGAGTTCGAGTTCCAGCTGCACGAGGTCACGCCGATCGTCCAGTACGGACTGCTCTGGTGGGACCTCGACCAAGGAGCCGACGTACTGCGATTCGCCCGCGACCTGGTGCCCAACCTCCCGCGCGACGTCACCGTGATCATCGGCGCGCTCAACGCACCCGAGGCGCCCTTCGTACCGGCCGAGCATCAGCTCGCGCCCGGTTACGCGCTGGTCGTTGTCGGCTTCGGTGGTGCTGAACAGTTCGACGAGATCATCACCCAGGTCCGCACCACGCTGCCGCCGACGGTCGAGTTCACCACCCCGATGCCGTTCGCCGCCGTCCAGCAGTCGATCGACGAGGGCAACGCGTGGGGTAGGTACTGCTACGACAAGGGCACCTACATCGAGGACCTGACCGACGAGGCGATCGAGGTGATCACCGCCCACGTCGTGCGGAAGGTGTCGCCGCTGTCGAACGTCCTCTTCTACCGTCTCGACGGCGCCTACTCCGAGGTCGGCGACGACGACACGGCATTCGGTGGCGGACGTTCCCCGCGGTACGCCGTCTTCATGGTCGCGATCTCGCCGACCCCCGAAGGCCTCCCGTCCGAACGCGCCTGGGTGCGAGCGCTCTGGGACGAGTTCCAGCCGCACACCCTCGGCAACGGCAGCTACATCAACGCGATGGCGGAGTTCGACACCGACCGGGTCAAGGCGTCGTACGGCGAAAAGAAGTACGCGCGGCTGCAGGCGGTCAAAACCACCTACGACCCGACCAACGTCTTCCACCGCAACATGAACATCAAGCCGTTGTGACAGTACTTATATAAGTGCTGTTACGATAGCTCGGTGGATGATCCGACAGAGCAGAGTCAGTGGCGTGCGCTCCATCAGTTGCTGGGGCGGATCGACGGTGAGATCGGGCGGGTTTACACCGATCGGGACATTCAGGGGCTGAAGCCGACCTATGTGATGGAGCTGTTGCGGCTGCATCTCAAGGGGCCGATGACGATCACTGAGCTGGCCGATTCGGTGGGGCGGACGCATTCGGCGCTCAGTCAGAAGGTCGCGGCGATGCGGACGGCGGGGCTCGTGCAGACCGAGGCCGGACCGGATGCTCGAGCCAAGGTGGTGGCGCTCACGCCGAAGGCGGAGGAGCTGGCCGGGTTGCTGGCCGCGGAGTGGCGGGCGACCGAGGCGGCGATCACCGAGCTCGAGGAAGAGCTGCCGTACAAGATGACGCAGGTCGTGCGTGACATCGAGGCGGCGCTGGCGCGGAAGAGTTTCTACGAGCGCGTCACCGAAAAGCTTGCCCAGGAAACGACACCGTGAGGGGCATGCTGATCGACCTCGCCCCACTGCGGGCGTCGCGGCCCTTCCGGCGGTTGTGGTTCGGGCAGGTGGTGTCGGTCTTCGGTGGGCAGTTGGCGTTCGTCGCGGTGATGTTCCAGGTGTGGGACGAGACGAAGAGCTCGGCCTGGACCGGTGCGGTCGGGCTCGCGCAGGCGTTGCCGCTGATCGTGCTCGGCCTGTTCGCCGGGGCTGCGGTCGACCGGTTCGAACGCCGCCGGTTCTACCTGATCACCACGCTCGGCCAGTTGTTCACCTCCGCCCTGATGGCGAGCCAGTTAGTGATCGGTTCGGTGCCCGTCGGCGTACTGCTCGGCCTGGTCGCGATGCAAGCCGCCTTCGGTGCAGCGTCCGGCCCAGCGGCCCGAAGCATCCTCCCGCAGCTACTGCCCCGCGAACTGCTGGCCGGCGGTATCGCCCTCAACCGCGTCGCCTTCCAAGGCGCCATGCTCATCGGCCCGGCCGCCGGCGGACTGATCGTCGGCGCCTGGGGCCCCAGTACGGCGTACCTGGTCGACGCGCTGACGTTCACCGCAGCCCTGTACGGCGTTCTCGGCCTCCCACTGCTTCGAGTCGAGGGTGACGTGCGACCCGGCCTGCGCGGAGTGGTCGACGGGCTGACCTTCGTCGTGTCGACCCCGGTCATCCGTGGTGCGCTGATCACCGACCTCGCCGTCACCGTGCTGTCGATGCCGATCAGCCTGTTCCCGGCGCTGAACGCAGAACGGTTCGGTGGAGATCCGCGAACGCTCGGACTGTTCCTGACCTCGATCGCCGTCGGCGGAGTGGCCGCCTCGGTGCTGTCCGGTTCCTACACCCGGCTGCCACGCCCCGGCGTCGTGATGCTGATCGGCGCTGGCAGCTGGGGAATCGCGTTGGGCTTGTTCGCCTTCGCGCCCACCCCGTGGATTGCGCTTGCCTTCCTAGCCGTCGCCGGTGCCGCCGACACGGTCTCGGTCGTTGCCCGCAGCACCATTGTCCAGCTGCACACCCCCAACGAACTCCTCGGCCGAGTCGCCGCCGCCGAACAGATCGTCGGCAGCGCCGGCCCCAACCTCGGCAACGTCCGCGGCGGCGTCACAGCCCAGTTCACCTCGCCCTTCACCGCCCTGATCTCAGGCGCAGTCCTCTGCGTGGCCGCAGTCGTCACCGTCGCCACAACCACCCCCGGCCTCCGCCAAGCCGTCGTACCGGAGACAACCCCGACCCGAGGCTGAGCCTCAGGGCCGTCTGAGCAAGACCCACGCTTCGGTTTCGCCGGGCAGCACATACGTCTCCACCTCGGTGAAGCCGTGGTGCTCGGCGAACCGCACCCCATCCACGTTGCTGGCCAGGATGTGCGTCTCCAAAGGTCCGCGGGTCTGCGCCAGGCAGTGCTGGTACAGCGTCTCGCCGAAGCCGCGTCGCCGGTACGGCGGGAGTACGCGCGCGATCACGGTCTCCGCGGCCGTCTCCGCCGACGGCGGTCGGACCGTCGAGCAGCCGATCAGCACGTCACCGTCGTACGCGACCTCGAGGATATTGCGCGTGCTGCGCTCGCGGACCTCCTCGACCGACAGCGCCGCCGGCGGGACGATCTCGTTGTGCACCCGCCGCCAATCGAGCAGCGTCGCCTCATCATCAACCCGCACAATCCGCAGCGTCATGACGCTGATAGTGACACGTAGTAGGTTCGGTGTCGTGCGGATTCTCTTTGTCGGGAACAGCTTCACGGCGCGCAACAACCTGCCCGGGTTGTTGAAGGGGCTGGCTGCTCAGCGTGGGGTCGAGATCGAGTTCAAGCTGATCTCGGCCGGCGGTGCGTCACTGCGCCAGCACCTCAATGCGGGTCAGGCGCTCACCGCGATCGCGAGCGGCGGGTACGACGTCGTCGTACTGCAGGAGCAGAGCACTTTGCCGGTCAAGAGCGCGGAGCGGTTTCGGGAGAGTGCGCGTGATTTCGATGCCGCGATCACGGCGGCTGGTGCGCGGACCGCGCTCTACCTGACCTGGGCGCGCCGCAACGCGCCGGAGTCCCAGGCAGCACTCACGAGCGCGTACGGCGGGGCTGCGGTTGAGCTCGGCGCGACGCTGATCCCGGTCGGGATGGTGTGGGAGCGGTTCCTCGCCACCCATGACGAGCCGGTGCTGCACGACCAGGACAACAGTCATCCGGCGTTGGCGGGCAGCTATCTGGCCGCGTGTGTGTTCCTGATCGCCTTGTTGGCTGAGGATCCGGTCGGGATCGACGTACCGGTGAAGGGCCTCGATGCGGACACCGCGGCCCTTCTTCAACAGGCTGCCTGGGATATCTGTGAGGAACTAGCGTCCGCCGAGTAGACCACCGAGGACACCGGCCACGCCGCCGTCCTGGCCGGTCTGCTGACCGCCGCCGGTTCCGCTGATGAAGCCGCCGGGCGGCTCCTCCGAGGGCTGGACGACGACGAAGCCCTGGCCGGCGAAGCTCATCGTGAACGCCTCACCCGTGGTGCGGCCGAGCAGGGTGCCGAGGCCGATCTGGTCGGCACGCTGGTAGCCGGTCTGCAGACCTGTCGACCAGGCGATCGCGGCCTGCGGATCGGCGTACGTCGGCTGGTCGACCGTCAGGACCACCGGGGTGCCCTTGCAGGTGATCGCGAGCCGGCCCTGGCCGGAGAACGTGCAGTTGAACAGGCCGGCGTTCGACATCATCCCCATGCCCTGGACGCGCTGGATGTCCCAGCTCAGCGTCGGCTCGAACGCGAGCACGTTGGCGCCGTTGATGCTGAGCCCGTCGTGCGGCCCTTCGAGGTCGATCAGGTAGACGTCGGCGGCGCGGTCGGCGAGGAAGACATCGCCCTGACCCTTCATCTTCATCAGCGGGATGCCCTCGCCGGTGAGCTTCTGCTTGATGAACTTGCCGATCCCGCCGGACCCCTGGGCCTCGAACTGGACGTTGCCCTGGTAGGCGACCATCGCGCCCTGGCGGGCGAACACCTCGCCCCGCAGCTCGACCTTCAGCAGCTTCGAGTTCTGCAGCCGCAGACCCGGCTGGGCCGACTCCTGCTCCTGGTTCTCCGCAGCGAACAGTTGACTACGCACTGACCTACCCCCTCATGAGAAACAACCCCGAGCGTAGGTTCGGACGCACCCCACGCTGTCCAGGATCCGCGGATCCTGCCCCCGTTCCGCGGATCTCTGCCCTCGCCGCCCCCAGCGGGGAAAAACAAAAGGCAAGAGGAATGAACCTCCTGCCACTACCAAGATATAGCGCACAGGGGGACTTGCCGCAAGGCCCCGGTGATGCCTCAGGATGGCGTTCCATCACGAATCGAGGGACGTGCAGATGCGGGTTGTGTTGCTGACATGGGGATCGCGCGGCGACGTGGAACCGCTGGCGGGACTCGCGCAGCGGTTGCAGGAGTTCGGCGCGGAAGCGGTGGTGTGTGCGCCGCCGGACGAGGAGTTCGGAGTGCTGCTGGCGCGGGCCAAGGTTCCGATGGTGCCGCTGGGCCCGTCGGTGCGATCGGTGGTGAACAATCCGAAGCCACCGTCGAAGGAGGATGCGCTGCGACTGGCCCCCGAGTTGGTCGCTGCGCGGTTCGACGTGCTGATGAAGCTCGCCGCTGAGGGGTGTGACGCGATCGTCGCGACCGGGCTGTTGCCTGCCGGTGCGCGGGATGTCGCCGAGAAGGTGGGTGCCCGTTACGTGTTCGCCTCCTTCCACACTGTGGGGGCGCCGTCGGCGTTCACGAACGACCTGTACGGCGACGCCCTGAACCGCGGGCGAGCAGCGCTCGGCCTGCCGCCGGTGGATGACGTTCGTTCCCACGTCCGCACCGAGCAGCCGTGGCTCGCGGCCGACCCGACCCTGTGGCCGGCCGACGTACCCGAGGTGCTGCAGATCGGCGCCTGGACGCTGCCCGACGACCGACCGCTCGAAGCTGACCTGGAAGCCTTCCTGGAGGCCGGTGAACCACCCGTGTACGTCGGATTCGGCAGCATGGCGTCGCACGCCCCGAAGGACATCGCCCGGAACACGATCGAGGCAGCGCGCGCTCACGGCCGCCGGATCCTGATGAGCCGCGGCTGGGCGGACCTGGTCGCGATCGACGACCAGAAGGACACCTTCGTGGTCGGCGAGGTCAACCAGCAAGCACTCTTCCCACGGGTCGCCACCGTCATCCACCACGGCGGCGCCGGAACCACGACAACCGCAGCCAAAGCCGGTACGCCGCAACTCGTCGTACCGCGGATCGTCGATCAGCCGCGGTGGGCCGCTCGCGTCGCCGAACTGGGCATCGGCTTCGCCCACCAGGACCCGGATCCGACCCTCGAGTCCCTGTCCGAGGCCCTCACCACCACACTGGCGCCGGAAACGCTCGCCCGAGCGCAAGCCCTGGCCCCGACCATCGACACCGATGGCACCGCCCGAGCCACAAAGCTGTTGCTGGGCGGCTAGGGCGCCGCACTGATCTGTTCGAGGACGGTGATGGGCGCCAGCAGGGTCGCGTCGTCGAGCGGAGCGCGGCCGGTGGCGAGGAGGTCGAGGAAGACCTTCAGGCCCGGTACGACGTAGTCGGCGTCGAGGTGGACATCGTGGCTCACCAGGCCTTCGCGGCCAACGATCTCGGCGTGGAAGGGGACGCGGCCGGTGTCGGTCGGCTTGACGAGTTGGAGGGTGACGGCGACCCCGTTGCTGCGATAGCGGGCTATGACGGTGTCGCCGACCTGCTCAGTGCTGACCGGTCCTGGTTCGCCAGGGGCGAGGCGTTGGGCGAGGTCGGCGGCATGGATGCCGTAGAAGAAGATGCCGCTGTACTCGCTGGCAGGGTCGGCCGGGCCGGTGACGGTGATCGCCTGGAGGTCGCCGACAGTTTGGGTGCCTTGGGCAAGGATGTCCGCGTCGGCGACCCAGCGGACAGCCGAGTACGACGTGACCGGGGTGCTCGTGCGGTTCGCGGCCGCGAGGATGGCCCGGGCGTCCGCCGTACTGGCTGCTAGAGGTTTGTCGACCCAGACGGGGATGCCGGCGTCGAGGAACGGTACGGCGTGTTCGCGGTGCAGGGCGCCGTCGCGGTTGGTGACGATCAGGGCGTCGACGCTGCCGATGAGTTCGGTGGAGGTCGGGACGAGTTGGGTGATGCCGCCGGCGGCTAGCAGTTGCTGGTTGTGCTCGTCGTCGGCGCCGACCAGCGCGACGATGCGAGCGTCCGAGCTCGGGTCCTCGTTGAGGTGGTGGATGATGTGCGTGGCGTGGCTGTTTTCGGTTCCTACCAAGGCGATGCGCATCGCTCAGGCCTCCTTCAGCTCGACGGGACGGCCCGCGCGGGCGGATTCGTACACGGCGAGCACCGTGGCCAAAGAACGCCGGCCGTCCGCGAGGGTCACTGCGGGTGGGCGGCCTTCCTGCGCGGCGGCGATGAAGTCCCGGTACTGCGCGAGGTGGGCGACGGAGGTGGGGCTCTGCTCACCTAACTCGTCGGTGCCGGTGAGGACGGTCAGCCGGTCGTCGTCCATTACTGCGGTACCGCGGTCGCCGTGGATCGACAACCGCACCGGCCTGCCGGGATAGGCCGCCGTACTGGCGAGGAGCAGGCCGATCGCGCCGCTCTCGAAGGTGATGGTGGCGGCGGCCACGTCCTCGACCTCGATGTTCTCGTGCGCGAGTTGCCCGGTCTGGGCGCTGACGCTGATGGGACGGCCGAGCATCCAGACCAGGAGGTCGAGGGCGTGGATGCCTTGGTTCATCAGCGCGCCACCACCGTCGATCGCGAGTGTGCCGCGCCAGCCATCGCCGTCGTAGTACGACTGTGGGCGGTAGAAGGCCGACTCGACGATGCCCGAGGTGATCCGCCCGAGGGTGCCGGCGTCGACCGCTTGCTTGATCCGGGTAACGGGTTCCTGGAAACGGCGTTGGCTGATGACCGAGACGGTGCGGCCAGTCTCCTGTTGCGCAGCGATCAGGCGGTCGGCCGCGGCGAGGGTGATGTCCACCGGCTTCTCAACCAGGACGTGCTTTCCGGCGTACAGCGCCTCAATCGCGGCGTCCGCGTGCAGGGCGCTGGGCAGACAGATGCTGACGGCATCTACGTCTGAATAGACGCTGTCCATGTCTGCGCCCGCGCGAGCGCCGTACTGGTCGGCTAGCTGCTGGGCGCGTTCAAGGTCGGTGTCGACGACTGCGACGAGCTCAGCATCGAGGCTGGACAGGAGACGGGCGTGGACGGTGCCGATGGCACCGGCGCCCACGATGGCAAAGCGCATGAAGGCTCTTTTCGGTCAGCTGGTCCAGGGCAGGGGCTGGTTGCCGTTCTCGGCCGACTGCTGGGCGAGGAGGGCGAGGCGCGTGACCAGCAGGCTGTGGCTGGTGGTGATCTCCGGTTCGTTGCCGTTGGCAAGTGCTTGCACCGGGAGTTCGGCTGGGCGGTGGCCGGGCGGCAGCGGTACGTCGTACTGGGCCTTGTCGGTGGTGGTGAGGATGAGGCGTTTCTGGGCCCATTGGAGTTCGGCGGTGCCGTTGGTGCCGATGAGTTTCATCCGGTAGTCGCCGTGCAGGGGAGAGGCGGCGGGGGTCAGCCAGTCGACGCCGGCGGTGATGAGCACGCCTGGACCGGTGAGGGTGGCGGTGCCGTAGCGGGGGAAGCCAGGTTCGCTGGCGAGAGCGCCAGTGACCGTGCCTGCGGTGAGGCCGGTGAAGTACAGGGCGGCATCGATGTCGTGAACGGCGAGGTCGTTGAGGAGACCGCCGTACCGGGCGCGGTCGAAGAACCACTCGGGGCGGGTCGGGCGGTTGAGCTTGTGCGGGCCGGTGGAGACGACGCCGTGGATCGTGCCGAGCTCGTGGATGAGCTCGGTCATCGCGATGGTCTCGGGGTAATAGCGCTTCTCGAGCAGCAGGACGACGTACCGGTGGTTGCGGTCGGCGGCTTCTGTGATCGCGCTCAGGTCGGCGAGCGTCGTACAGAGTGGTTTGTCGGCGAGGACGTGTGCACCCGCGTCGAGCGCGTCGACGACGGCGCGGCCGCGATCGGCGTAGATCCCCGCGACCATCACGACGTCGGGGCGCATCTCTTCGAGCATCTGGCGGTGGTCGGTGAAGACCTTTGCCTGGTACGGCGTCGCGTAGCGCTCGGCGACAGCGCGGTCGGGATCGGCCACGGCGACGAGCTGGTAGCCGTCGTACCGGTCGATCTCGGCGGTCGCGTACCTGGCGTGCGGATGGGCAGCGCCGGCGATCGCGATCCGGGTTGTCATGGTCCGGATTCCAGCATGCAAGCGATGGCAGGTCAACGGCGCCAATTCATTCCCGCACGCGGACGGGCGCTCTGTCCACGCTTCGAGATTGAGTCCAGTAAGTCGATCTAATTAGTACCTTTTGCCTTACCTGTTTTTCACGCAGTGTGCTGTGACTCCGAGAAGAGGACATGATGACTGACACCGCGCCCAGCTGGTCGTTCGAGACCAGGCAGATCCATGCCGGGCAGACGTCGGACCTGACCACCAAGGCCCGTGCGCTGCCGATCTACCAGACGACGTCGTACACCTTCGACAGCACCGACCACGCGGCGAGCCTGTTCGGGCTGAAGGAGTTCGGGAACATCTACACCCGGATCCAGAACCCGACCCAGGATGCGGTCGAGCAGCGGGTCGCGAGTCTCGAGGGTGGGACGGCAGCATTGCTGGTGGCTTCCGGTCAGGCGGCGGAAACCATCGCACTGCTGAACATCGCCGAGGCCGGCGACCACGTGGTGAGCAGCCCGAGCCTGTACGGCGGCACGTACAACCTGTTCCACTACACGTTCCCGAAGCTGGGGATCGAGGTGTCGTTCGTCGAGGACCCCAATGATCTGGAGTCGTGGAAGGCCGCGATCAAGCCGAACACCAAGGTCTTCTTCGCCGAGACGATCGCGAACCCGAAGAGTGAGATCCTCGATATCGAGGGGGTCGCGAACGTCGCCCACGAGTACGGCGTCCCGCTGGTCGTCGACAACACGGTTGCGACGCCGTACCTGATCCGTCCGATCGAGCACGGCGCGGACGTCGTCGTCCACTCGGCCACGAAGTACCTGGGTGGCCACGGTACGGCGATCGCCGGTGTGATCGTCGACTCCGGCAAGTTCGACTACGCGGCGAACCCGGAGCGGTTCCCGGGCTTCAACAACCCGGACCCGAGCTACCACGGCCTCACCTACGGCCGTGACCTCGGTGTCGGTTCGGATCTCGGCAATCTCGCCTTCATCCTGAAGGCCCGTGTGCAGTGGCTGCGTGACATCGGCCCGGCCGTGTCGCCGTTCAACGCGTTCCTGATCGCGCAGGGCCTGGAGACGCTGTCGCTGCGGATCGAGCGGCACGTCGACAACGCGCTGCAGGTCGCGAAGTGGCTGGAGGCGCGCGACGAGGTCGACAGCGTCGCCTACGCGAGCCTGGAATCGTCGCCGTGGCATGAACTCGCACAGAAGTACGCGCCGCGCGGTGCGGGCGCCGTCGTCGCGTTCGAGATCAAGGGTGGTGTGGACGCCGGAAAGCGGTTCGTCGACGCGCTGCAGCTGCACAGCCATGTAGCCAACATCGGCGACGTGCGTTCCCTGGTGATCCACCCGGCCTCGACCACGCACAGCCAGCTGTCCGCCGAGGACCAGGTCGCCTCCGGCGTCACGCCCGGCTTGGTCCGGCTGGCCGTCGGCATCGAGCACATCGAGGACATCCTGGCCGATCTCGAGGTCGGGTTCGCCGCTGCGAAGTCGGTCTGACCCTGATGAGTGCCACCGGGCGGCGCTTCGTTGCCGTCGGCGACCTTCTGCTCGAGAGCGGTACGACGTTGCCCGGGGCACGGATCGCGTACGAGACCTGGGGGAATCCCCAAGGAAATAACGCGATCCTGATCTGTCACGCATTGACCGGAGATGCACACGTCGTCGGTCCGGCCGGACCCGATCAGCCAACCCCGGGATGGTGGGACGGTCTGATCGGTCCCGGCCGGTACCTCGACCCCACCGACTGGTACGTCGTCGCCGCGAACGTGCTCGGTGGTTGCCAAGGAACCACAGGTCCATCGAGTGAGGCACCGGACGGTCGTCCGTGGGGGAGCCGGTTCCCCGCGATCACGATCCGGGACCAGGTGAATGCCGAGGCCGCCCTGGCCGATGCCCTCGGCATCGATCTCTGGGCGGCCGTGATCGGCGGCTCGATGGGCGGCATGCGCGCGATCGAGTGGCCGTTGATGTACCCAGACCGAGTCGGTACGGCGATCGTCCTCGCCTCCACCGGCTACGCGTCGTCCGACCAGATCGCCTGGTGTGCACCGCAGCTCACCGCGATCACCTCCGACCCCGACTGGCAGGGAGGCGACTACTACGGAACCGGCCGCTCCCCGGCCGTCGGCCTCGGTATCGCGCGACGGATCGCGCACATCACCTACCGCTCGGAGTACGAGCTGGCCACCCGCTTCGGCCGCTCCGCGCAACCCGGCGAGGACCCCGCCACCGGCGGTCGGTACGCCGTCGAGTCCTACCTCGACCACCACGCGACCAAGCTCGCCCGCCGCTTCGACCCCGGCTCGTACGTCGTTCTGACCCGCGCCATGAACAGCCACGACATCACCCGCGGTCGCGGCAGCCTGGCCACCACATTGGCCCGCCTGCGCTCCCGCCTGGTCGTGGCGGCGGTCGACTCCGACCGCCTTTATCCACCGTCGCTCTCCGCTGAGCTGGTCACCGCCTACCCGTCGGCCGACGGCGTGCACACGATCAACTCGCCGTACGGCCATGACGGTTTCCTGATCGAACTCGACCAGGTCGGCGCTCTCATCGCCCGAACTCTCACCACAGCCGACGCGACCGCTTGACATCTGCCGTTTGTGGGCACCTGATGAGGCATGCAGAGGTACGTCGGGACGGGGTACTACCGGGTTTGGCGCGTGGCTGTCGGAGCGCTGGCCGGGATCGGTGTGTTGACGGCGCTGGTGTTCGTGGCACCAGGGCCCAATCTGGCGGCGTTCTTGCTCGCCGCCTTCATGGCCGGCGCGATCTACGTCGGTCTCGGGTTGTCGGTGGAGCGCACGCCGGATGACGTCTTCCGGGCCGCGCCGCGCTGGGCGGCCCTCGGCGGTGCGGCCGGGCTAGCGGTTCTCGGGTACGGCGCTGCCGTGGGACTCGACGTGCTGCTCCTGCTCGTGGTCATCGCCGCGACGTCGCCACCGGTCGTTGCGTGGATCGGTTGGCTTCACGAGGCGCCGGCCGCTTCGTCGACACAGCTGCGTCCAGCTGTGCCCGTCCCGGTCGTCGGCAAGGACGCGGTCGACGTGCCTGAGCTGGACAACGCCGTACCGCTGAGTGAGATGACGGCAGCCGAGCTGTGTATGGCCTGGCGGCGCAGCTTCGGGGAGCTCCGCCGGACCGATCACTGGTCGGCGACGATCGACGTACGGCGGGCCTACCTCGACGAACTCGAGCGGCGGTACCCCGACGAGTTCGCCGTCTGGCTAGCCTCCGGGCCGCGCGCAGCCAGCGACCCGGCGCGCTACTTCAACCACGGAGCCGACCACTAGAACACCTCCCGGAGGTGAGCGCCGATCAGCTCCACCGCATGACGACCCGCAGACAGTACGGCGGGGAAGTTGAGGAACGCGTGCATGGTGTCGGCGTACTCGACCAGCCGCGCGTCCAACCGCTCGGCGTACTGGCGTGCATCGTCGCGCAGCGGGTCCTGTCCGGCGGCGAGGATCAGCGCGGGCGGGAGTCCATCAAGGTTTTGAGCCCTGAGCGGTACGGCGCTCGCGGGGAGCTCGCCGGCCGGGAAGTACTGGGCCGACGACCAGCGACCGGGAGCGATGCTGAGGAACGTGCCGTCGAACAGCCGGTACGACGCGGTGTCCTGATCGAGGTCGAGACACGGATAGCAGAGGATCTGGTGATCGGGCGGCGGGGTTCCGTTGTCCCGGGCAACCAAGCAGGCTCCGGCGGCCAACGCCGCGCCGGCACTCTGCCCGCCGACCGCGATCCGCCCGTCGCCCTTCAGCTCGGCACTGTGCTCCCGAATCCACGTCAGCGTCTCGTAGGCATCATCAAGCCCAGCTGGGTAAGGGTTCTCGGGCGCCAGTCGATAGTTGAGCGAGACAACGACAACGTTGCCCTCGGCAGCGATCCTGGAGGTCGCGTACTCGATGTCGCGCAGATGACCGCCGATGAACCCGCCGCCGTGCAGCCAAAGGACGACCGGCGTCGGGCCCGAGGACTGAACCGGATGGTAGACCCGAGCCTCGAGCGTGCGCCCCGGCAGCTCGATCCGCAGGTCACGCGGCCGGGTGCGTAGGTCCGCCGTACCGGCGAGGTCTGGATCGGGTAGTTCAAGGCGATCCAGGAGCAGGCTTTCGTAGGGGTCGAGCTCTGGCCCGGCGGGCTGGTTGGCGAAGAGCTTCAGCAGGGCATCGGTCTCGGTTGCGAACACGGGCGAGTCGATGATCATGGCTTCAAGTGCCTTGCCGCGTGGCCGAACACCTCGTAGCCCGGTGGGGTCGACACGTACTCGGCGAGCGCCCCGATTCCACCGTCGTACCCGCCGCCCGTCGTCGGGTCGGCCCACGCGATCTCGTCGTACTGCTCGATCTCGGCCAGCAGCGCGCCGCCGACGCTGTGGAAGCGATGGAGCAGGAGATCGGAGGGAATGTGCCGCCCGGCCTCGACACCGCCGACGTTCAGTGCGCTGCCTGCCTCGGGAGTCTCCCAGCGGGGATCAAGGCTCCAATGCATCCGCCCGTTCCGCGCATCACGCAGTACAGCCAGGGTGATCTCGTCCCACATCAACACGTGTCCGACCAGGTCGTGCAACGACTCACAGAAATGACCGAGCGGTCCCGCACTCAGCCGGTACGGCGCTTGCAGCTCCTCGGCGCTCAACCCATCGATCGCCGTCACTAGTAATGCTTGGTCGTCCCGCAAGAGCTGTGCCGCCTCAGCAGGCGATGTTTTCGCAATACGCATGCCTTGACCAAACCACCCGGCATGCGTCGCGCCCCGCCGATTGAGCGAAGTGCTCAATCGGTCAGACCGAGATCGCTCAGGACTTCCGGGACTGACCGGCTAGGTGGAGCGCTGGTGGTCAAGCCGCGAATGCACGCGGTCATCACCATGCCGAAGTAGTCGCCACTGCTGATCCGGGGGAGCTCCGCGTGGACGGCCGCCAGCACCTCGTCGGCGGCGAGGAGGGCGTAGACCTTCTCGAGTTCGCGTTGGTACGGGCCGTTCTCGTAGGGGCGGTGGCGTTCCTCGGCGGCGACCAGGTTGATCGCGAGGGAGGCGACGGTGCCCGACAACATGACCGCGGCGGCAGCGCCGTACCCGCGTCGTCCGAGCGCGTCGATCGCCTCGCGCTGCAGCCGGACCCCGGACGCGCCGCGCGGGAACAAGCCCTGCATGTACGCCGCGAGTCCGGGCCGGTCGATGACGAACGTCCGGAGTTGTTGGGCGAACGAGAGCAGATGCGCGGTGAGATCGTCGGCCGGATCGTCGATGAGGTGGAGCTCTGCGAGGACTGCCTCGCCGACGAGCGACTCGAGACCGAGCTTGCCGTCGACATGGCGGTAGAGCGCGGTCGGCGTGACGCCGAGCGCGCCGGCGACGCCGTTGACGGTGAGGTTCGCGAGGCCGAGGCGCAGCCCTTCCCGCTCGATGTCCGCGAGCCCGATCTGCGCCTGCCGGCCGCCGGTCTTACGCCGGGGCGAAGTGCCTGTCACAACCCTCCTCTGAGTCCGCTGACCCCTAAGTTATGTTACTAACTTAGATACGCACTGTGACTTACAGTGCATATCCCTACTTCTCCCCAGGAGATCATGGTGAGTGAGCACCGCCCCACCCGGAGAACTCTGCTGAAGGCTGCCGGTGGCCTGACCGTCGCGGCAGGCCTCGGCGCTGGAACCATTCTGGCCACCTCCGTCGCGGCCAGCGCCGCCGACGACGGTTTCGGGCTGCACATCGTCGACAGCAACCAAGCCGATCCACGCATGTGGTACTACCGCTTCCAGACCGCCGAGATCGGCTGGCAGCCCGCGGTCAACGTGCTGCTGCCCGATGGCTATCACGAAAGCGGCGGCCGGCGGTACCCGGTTCTCTACCTGCTGCACGGGGGCCAGCAGGACTTCATCACCTTCGACCGTGAAGGCGTCCGGGAGTGGACCGCGGGCAAGCCGATCATCGTCGTGATGCCGGACGGCGGGAAGGCCGGCTGGTACTCCAACCCGGTCACCACCAACGTCGGCCCGCGCAACTACGAGAGCTTCCACCTCAACCAGCTGATCCCGTGGGTGGATGCGAATTTCCGCACGTACGCCGAATTCGCCGGCCGGGCCGTGTCCGGCTTCTCGATGGGCGGCTTCGGCGCCCTGAAGTACACGGCCAAGTACTTCGGTCATTTCGCCTCAGTCAGCTCCCACTCCGGCCCGGCCAGCATCCGGCGCGACGGCGGACTCGTGGCGAACTGGGCCAACGCGTCGTCGGCCGCCGTCGAACTCAATGGCGGGACGATCTACGGCGTGCCCTGGGACGAGGCTCGGGTCACCGCGGACAACGCGATGCAGAACATCGAGCGCTACCGCGGCAAGCGCATCTTCCTTGTCGCCGGTACGTCGCCCAGCTCCGACCCTGGTGACTACATCAACGAAACGCAGGTCCTGGCCGGCCACCGCGAGTTCCGGGCCGCCCTCGATCAGGCCGGCATCCCGTACCTCCACCATGAGGACGACGGCGGTCACTTCATCCGCCACGACCGCATGATCGAGGACATCGACGGCATCATCAACCACCTCCGCAGCTAACCCGCCAGCGCACTCAGTCACCCACTCACCCACTCACCCACTCACCCACTCACCGACTCACCCACTCACCGACCGACCGACCGGCCCGACCGACCCCATTTGGTGGGCTGACCCACGGGCTTGTGGGTGGGCCTACTGCATGCGGTTGGCCAACCCGCAACGCGATGGGCTGGCCCACCAAACGAGGCATCAGGCGAGGGACTCGGTGATCTTGCGGGTCATCTCGGTGAGGACGGGGGACGGGGCGGACTGGTGGAGCTTGGCCGCTTCGAGGGCGATGGTGATGGTGGTGCGGAAGTTCTCGGCCTCGGCAGGGGAGTGGGCTTCGAGGAGCGTGACGGCGTCCTTCAGGGCGGGCAGGACCTGGTCGGCCATCTCGGCGACGTTCTTGCCCTTCAGGGGGATGGTGCCGCGCTTCTCGTTGAGGACGTGACCGACGGCGCCGGTGGCGGACGTGAGTGCCATGGTGCCGTTGGTGGCGATCTTGTGCGGCTTGTCGCCGGCGGCGGCGAGCAGGCTGACGGCACCGTAGGCGGCGACGCGCAGGGTGGTCTTGTCCTGGTCGGTGAGGTTGATGGTCATGATGGTTTCTCCTTGTTGATCAGTGATTAGCGGGTGATGGAAGCGGTGGCGCGGACGGCGTCGGCGACCGCGTCGAAGTCCTTGCGCAGGATGTGTGAGTGGTTGCTGGGGACCTTCGCGGCGATCTGCACGTTCGGGTTGGCCGCGAGGATCGGGTCCAAGGAGGCGCGGGCCGCCTCCATCTCCTCCTCGGCGCCGCCGAGGTTGGAGCCGGTCGCGAGGACGTAGCGGAGCGGGCAGGTGATGCGTTCCAGGACCGGACCCATCGCCGCACCGATGGCGTTGACCTCGATGTTGACGTCGATGTGGTCGTCGACGCTCATCCGCGCCGCCAGACCGAACGGACGAACCAGCGGCAGCAGCAACCGCATTTTGCTGAACAGCTTGCGGATCCGCTCCGCACCTTCCTCGCCGGTCAGTCCGTACGGCATCGCACCGTCGACCGCGACGACACCGGCGACGCGATCCGGGTGCAGCTCGGCGTAGTGCGCGGCGAGGGTCGCGCCGTACGACCAACCGACCAGGATCGGCTGCTCGGCCCCAGTGGCCTCCAGTACGGCGTCGATGTCGCGCAGGCAGGCGGCGAACGAGTAGTCCGACGATTGCTTCGACTTGCCGCGAGCGCGCTCGTCGTAGGTGATGTGCCGGAAGTCGTTGCCGAGGGCAGCGATCACCGGCTTCCAGTGCTTCCAGTTGGCGTAGGCGCCGTTCAGGTACACGACCGGGCGGCCGGTACCACCGGAGTCCGAGACCGACAGTGCGGTGTCGTCGACCGGGATCATCGTGGTGCTCATGGTGGGACTCCTTGCGTTCGGTTCGTTTTGCAATCTCTGAACAAGAAGAACCGTACGTTGCGTTTAGAGATCCGTCAACACGCAATTTTCGCCGATCTGAGCGGGGTTATAACGTTCTTTGCAATGAGGCTGAGACTAAATGCAATGCGGGGCTTTGCAATGAGATGGCGATGAATGCATACTGGGCAGCGTCGTACGACGCGCGACCAGACCAGGAGGCCGGACCGGATGCCCGGAGGCAGACTCACCACCGACGACCGTCAGCAGATCGCCAGCTGGCTGGGCGAGGGCCTCGGCTATGCCGAGATCGGCCGCCGCCTCGAGCGGCCCGCCTCAACGGTGATGCGCGAGGTCACCCGCAACGGCGGACCCGACGGCTACCAAGCGGATCGCGCCGACCAGGACACCCGCGAACGCGCCCGCCGGCAGAAGCAGGCCGAGCCGCCCGCGACGCCGATGTTCGACGACAGTCACGGCCGCGACCCGGCCGCCGTACAGGAGCTTGCGGATTCCTTCACCGAGCTTCTGGTACAGCAGGGTCTTCCTCGGATGGAGGCCAGAGTCCTTACCTGCTTGAACATCACGGACTCCGGCAGCCTCACCGCCGCCGACCTCGTCCAGCGCCTCCGCGTCAGCCCGGCATCCATCTCGCACGCGATCGCGTTCCTCGAGCAGCAAGGGATGTTGCGCCGCGAACGCGACCCGGGCGAGCGTCGCGAACGCTACGTCATCGACGACGAGATCTGGCTGCGCAACCTGATCGCGTCCGTCCAAATGAACGAGGCTCTTGCCGCGTCGTCCCGCCGCGCCGCCGAGGTGCTGGGTGCCGACACTCCTGCCGGCGCTCGCTTCGAATCGTCCGCCGACCTGGTGATGCTGATCAGCGAGAAACTCCAGCAGGCCATGGAGGAATGGCGCGACCACCTCGCGGCCCGCGACACTACTTCCCGGTGAACGCCCCGATCGCGATCCCCAGGACGGCGGCGTTGTAGAAGAACGACATCACCGAGTGCCAGATCACCGCGTGCCGAACCCGCCGGTTGGTGATCTCCACATCGGAGGTCGCGAACGTCGCCCCGATCGTGAACGCGAAGTACGCGAAGTCGAGAAAGTTCGGCTTCTGCGTACCGGGGAAGGTGATGCCCTGCCCGGAGGCGAAGTAGATGTTCGCGTAGTGCATCGCATACCCGACATGCAGCGTAAGCCAAGCCAGTACGACGGTCGCTGCGGCCAGCAGGCGGATGATCCAGAGATGCCAGGAGGAGCCGTCGTCTATCGCGTCGACTATCACGATCAGCTTGCCACTCGACAGTCCGGCCGCACTGGCAACGATCAGCGCCCCGAACCGCAGTCGCATCAGCCGGGCCGAGAGTAACCAGGCCGGCGACCCGTCGGTGTCAGGCGCGGCGCGACCATGCCGCATGATCCACAGTTGCCGGCTCAGGAAAGCGACTGCCAGGATGTCCCAGCCGAGCAAGGCCGGGACTATCGCGGCCTCAGGGATCCTGTCGACCCACAGCACTGGCAACAAGACAACACCGGCCGCTGCGAGTAGCGCCCGCGTGACCCCGTCCCACCTCAGCACATTTGGATGCTAGCGATCGCCGTACCGGATGTTGGGGAACTGTCAGTCGTCGGCGAGGCGGTTGAGGAGGTCCAAGAGCGTCGACTGCTCGGCGGGGGTGAGGCGGTCGAGGAGGGTGACCATGGCGTCGCGGCGGTTGCGGCGGACGGCGGCCAGAACGTCCGTGCCGGCCGGGGTCAGGGCGACAAGCGTGGCGCGGCGGTCGTGGGGGTCGGGCTGGCGGGCGAGGAGGCCGCTGGCCTCGAGGTCGTCGACGACCGAGGTGGCTGAGCGCGGGACGATGCCGAGCTGGGTGGCGAGCTCGCTCAGGCGCAGCGGGCGGCCGGCCTGGTCGAGGGTGCGCAGGACGCGGAAGCGGCCGTGGGTGAGGCCCTCGACGTCGGCCCTGGCGGCACGGCGCTGCCGACGGATGACGGCGTCCAGCCGGGCGGCGATCTGTTCGGCGGTGTTGTCGGACGCGTTCACAGGGTGAGCCTAACGTTGACGGTCTTGTGAGTTAGCCTCATAGTGAGGTAACCTCAGCATATCTGAATTCAACCGAAGGGCTCCAATGTCACAGATCTCCGGAATGCCGGGTGGGGGAGGCGGTGGCGGGCGAGCGATGCGTTCGCTGCTGAAAGACTCCTCCGTCCGACACCACAAACTGTCCGCGGGCACCTTGCGCCGCATCGCCGGTTTCGCCGTTCCCTACCGCCGCTATCTGGCCGCTTTCCTCGTCCTCGTCGTGATTGATGCGAGCACCGGCGCGGCGACCCCGCTGCTGTATCGCGCGATCATCGACCGCGGCATCGTTCCCAAGAACACCGCACTGGTCATCTGGCTCGCGCTCGTCGTCGCCCTGCTCGCGCTCGTCAGCAGTGCGGTCACGCTGGGCGAGCGCTGGTTCTCTGCGCGGATCGGCGAGGGACTTGTCTACGACCTGCGCACCTCTGTCTTCGACCACGTGCAGAAGATGCCGGTCGCTTTCTTCAGTCGCACCCAGACCGGTGCGCTCATCCAACGCCTGAACGGTGACGTCCTCGGGGCGCAGCAGGCGTTCACCTCAACTCTGTCGAACGTGGTCAGCAACGTCCTGAGCGTCATCTTGGTGCTCGCCGCGATGTTCGTGATGTCGTGGCAGATCACCCTGCTCGCGCTGGTGCTCCTGCCGCTGTTCATCCTCCCGGCCCGGCTGATGGCCGGTCGGTTGCGTGAGGCAACGGCCGAGACATATCGGTTGAACGCGACCATGGCGCAGACCATGACCGAGCGGTTCAACGTGGCCGGCGCCGTACTGGCCAAGGTCTTCGGCCGCACGCAGGATTCGTCGAAGGAGTTTGCCGAGCGAGCTGCACGAGTCCGCGACATCGGCGTCACGACTTCCATGTACGCCGGGATCTTCCGCGTCTCGCTCACTTTGGTGGCGGCGCTCGCGGTTGCTCTCGTGTACGGCGTCGGTGGTGTCTTCGCGGTCCATGGTGCGCTCGGGATCGGGACGGTCGTTGCCTTGACCGCCTATCTGACCCGCCTCTACGGCCCGCTGACCGCACTCTCCAACGTCCAGGTCGATGTGATGACCACGCTGGTCAGCTTCGAGCGGGTACTCGAGGTGCTCGACCTTCCGCCGATGGTTGCCGACCGCAAGGACGCCAAGGAGCTTCCGGCTGATGTCGAACCGTCGCTCGAGTTCGACCAGGTGAGGTTCCACTACCCGTCGGCAGCCGAAGTCTCACTCGCCTCGCTCGAGTCGGTGGCGACGCTGTCGGCCGAGACGGGTGAAGAGGTACTCAAGGGCATCAGCTTCTCGGTCCGCCCAGGCGAGATGATCGCGGTCGTCGGCCCGTCCGGTGCCGGCAAGACCACACTCGCTTCGCTCGTCTCCCGCATGTACGACGTCACCGGCGGCGCGATCCTGGTTGGGGGTCACGACGTCCGCGAGGTCACACAGCGCTCACTGCGTGATGTGATCGGCGTGGTCACTCAGGACGCGCACATGTACCACGACACGATCCGGTCGAACCTGCTGCTCGCCCGCCCCGACGCCACCGAGGTTGACCTGCATGCCGCGCTCGAAGCGGCTCAGATCGCTACCCTGGTTGACAGTCTGCCCGACGGGCTCGACACGATCGTCGGTGATCGCGGGTATCGCCTGTCCGGTGGTGAACGGCAGCGGCTGGCCATCGCCCGCCTGCTCCTCAAATCGCCCTCGATCGTCATCCTCGACGAAGCCACGGCTCACCTCGACTCCGAGTCCGAGGCCGCCGTACAGGCTGCTCTTGCCAACGCCCTGGTCGGCCGGACCTCCCTCGTCATCGCGCACCGCCTCTCCACGATCCGCAAGGCCGACCAGATCCTCGTCCTCGACGACGGCCAGATCCGCGAACACGGCACGCACGACGAACTCCTCGCCGCCCACGGCCTGTACGCCGAACTCCACGCCACCCAGTTCGCGACCCAAGCGGCGGCGTAAAGTCGCGGAGGTCAACTGGATCTCGGCAGTGGAGGCACGGATGCGGCTGGTCGGACGAGTGCTCTTGGTGGCGGCGGTTCTCGGGGGCAGTCAGGTGGTGACGCCGGCTTTCGCTCAACCCGCTACGACGCAGGTTACGACCGTGCAGTCGCGGGTTGGGTTCGAGCAGCTGACCGATCTCGTCGTACGGCGGATTGTGGTGGGTGACGATGTCGCCGCGTCAAAGTACTTCAGTGGCAAGCCGGTGGACGATCCGGTGCGAGAGCAACAGATCCTGGTGTCGGTCCGTGAGTCGGCGGTTCGGTTGGGGATCGACCCCGACGAGACTGCGACGTTCTTCCAGGCGCAGATCGACGCGAGCAAGGTCGTGCAGCGCGGGCTGTTGGCGCACTGGGCCACGCATCCCGAGTCCGCGCCGACTACCGGCCCCGATCTTGATGCTGTCCGCAAGCAACTGGACCAGCTGACCGTCGATCTGCTGGCCGAGCTCGTTCGGGTCGACAAGCTCCGGCACTCCGGGCCGCGCTGCGACATCTCGTTGCTGCTCGCAACGATCCCGACCGCCGTACACCTCGATCGCCTGCACCGCCAGGCCCTCGGTGTCGCGACCGACACGGTCTGCTGACCGGATGAAGATCTTCCTGTCGACCGACATGGAGGGCACGGCCGGGGTGGTCGACTGGTCACAGTGCCGGGCGCCGAGTGCGGAGTACGAGTACTACCGCGGCCAACTGCAAGCCGAGGTGAACGCCGCCATCGACGGTGCGCTCGAGGCCGGTGCGACCGAGTTTCTGGTCAACGACTCACACTCGACGATGCAGAACCTCCGCCCGGACGAACTGCACGGCCGGGCCAGCTACCTCTCCGGCAAGCACAAGCCGCTGTACATGATGGAGGGTCTCGACGCCTCGTTCGATGCGATCTTCTTCATCTCGTACCACGGCTCGGCGGGAGCGACGTCGTCCGTCCTCCACCACACCTACAATCCGCGCGCGATCGCCGAGGTCCGCCTGAACAACGCGATCGCCGGCGAGGCCGCGGTCAATGCCCTGGTCGCCCAGGCGTACGACGTACCGATCGTCCTCATCACGGGCGACCAGACCACGATCGACGAAGCCCGACCCTTCATCCCGGGAGCCGAGGGCGTCGTCATCAAGCAGTCCATCTCCCACAACGCGGCCCTCTCCATCCACCCGGACCGAGCCCGCGAACTCATCCACGAAGCCGCCAGCCGAGCCCTCCAGGGTCATCTCCAGCCGCCCACCATCCCGAACCCGCCCGAACTAACGGTCCGCTTCCACACCCGCGCCCACGCCGACCTCGCCGAAGCCCTCCGCAACGTAGAGCGCCAAGCCGAAACCGTCGTAGCCATCCGCCACGACAACCCCCTCGACCTCTTCCGTACCTTCATAGCCGCCGTCTACCTCAGTCGAGCCATCACCGACTAACGCCGTACCGAACAACGGGTAGTAGTCGCCCCACGACCCCGCCGCCACGCTCCGCACCCCCGCGCAACAACCCAAACCACCCACCACTACCCGTCCGCCGGTACGCCGCCACCGAAGCCCGCCGCCGGGGTGCACGCCGCCTGGGCTTCCGGGCTGTGGCTGAGCTACCTGCTGCTCGGGGCTTGCGCTACGGGTGAGATTTTCGGGTCCAGGCGACGAAAACTCACCGGCAACGCGGCCGACCGCCCTACGCGACTCACCTTCAGCACCCCTCAACCGCCCGGCGCCCGTCGAGGTGGTTGAACCGTGCTCAAGGTCGGATGGCCGATCCACTTTGGGCACTCCTCAACCATGGGGCGGCCGCGGGAATGGTTGAGTCGTGCCCAACGTCGTACGGGCTCACCTTGAGCACCCCTCAACCGCGCGACGCCCGCCGGAATGGTTGAACCGTGCTCAAGGTCGTACTGGTTAGAGGCGGCGGGGGGCGTGGTAGGTGGGGGGTTGCTCGGTGCGCCAGTCGTCGGTGGGGTCCAGGGAGGCGCGGACGATGCGGCCGGCGAAGGCGGGGAGTTCGGCGTCGGTGAGGCGGTCGTCGGTAATCACCAAGTCGAGCTCGGAGGCTTCGGCGATGAAGCCGACGCAGCGGGCGCCGAAGGCTTGGGAGCGGGCGAGGCCGACGCGGCGGTCGCCGGCGGAGAGCAGGGCGCGGGCGGTCGACACGTGCCAGGTGTGGGAGCTGGTGATGCCGGCGAAGGGGTGGATGCCGTCGACCTCGAGGAAGACCCAGTCGGCCTGTTGGGCGGCGAGGAACTCGGCGGTGGCTGCGCCGGAGACGACCGTGGAGCCGGGGGCGTCGCGGAGTTCGCCGCCGGCGATGACGACGCGGATGTTGGGCTGGCGGCTGAGGCGTTCGGCGGACTGCAGGTCTGTGGTCACGACGGTCAGGTCCTCGACGTCGAAGAGCGTGCCGACCAGGCGGTCGATGCAGACGCCCGCACCGAGGGCGATCCGGTCGCCGTTGCGGACCATCCGGCGGGCGGTGTGTGCGATCGCGTCGACGCCGCTGTCGGGCGTCGTACTGAAGGCAACCGGAGGGCTCTCGACGGTACGGCGCCGGACGCCGCCGTGCAGGCGTTCGACCAGGTCGTCGCGGACGAGGCCTTGGAGGTCACGGCGGATCGTCGAGACGTCGACGTCGAGCCGGTGTGCGAGGTCCTTGACCTCGACGTACTCACGGCCCTCGACCTCACGGAGAATCGCGCGCTGACGCGCGTTCAGCCGTAACCGCATCGGTCGTCTCCCTCCGGCCTCAGGCGTGACTTGGTGCTCGACTGTAAACCATCGGTCACCAGGCCGTAAGGTCGCAACTGCCCGGAATCGGGTCGTCACTCACCATTGACATAGACCGGAACCAGCCGCCAGAGTGAGGCGCACTGCACGAATTCGTGCAAGCAATCGTGCGAAACGTGCAGAATACAAACGCTGGTTTGCCGAACCATTCGAAGGAGTTTCGCATGCTCAGGCCGTCACTGCTAGTGCCCGGCGCAGTACTGATCGCGATGCTTGCCGGATGCGGGACGGTGGACCAGGGCAGTACGGCGCCGCCCGCCGGAAACCCCTCCTCCTCTTCCAGTGCGGGCGGCGCCTACATCAATGTGGTCAAGCTGACCGGCATCGCCTGGTTCGACCGCATGAACCAAGGCGTCAAGCAGTTCGCGACCACCGCCAAGGTGACCGCGACCCAGACCGGTCCCTCGACCAACAGCCCCGAGCAGCAGGTCAGCCTGATCCAGGGCCTGATCGCGCAGAAGCCCGCGGCGCTGGCGATCGTGCCGTCGGACCCGAGCTCGGTGATCCCGGTGATCAAGCAGGCCCGGGCGGCCGGCATCAAGGTGGTCACCCACGAGGCTCCGGCCCTGACCGATGTCGACGCGGACATCGAGGCGTTCGACAACGCGAAGTACGGGCAGAAGATCATGACCGACATGGCCGCCTGTATGAAGAGCACCGGCGAGTACGTTCAGTTCGTCGGCACGCTGACCGCCGCGACCCACATGGCCTGGACCCAGGCGGCGTACGAGCTGCAGCAGCAGAAGTTCCCCGGCATGAAGCGGGTGAGCGCTCCGGTCGAGTCGAACAACAACGGCGACCAGGCGTACCGCAAGGCCAAGGAGCTGCTCCAGGCACACCCGAAGCTGGCCGGCTTCCAAGGTGCGTCCTCCGAGGACATCCCGGGCATCGCCCGGGCCGTCAAGGAGGCCGGTCTGCAGAACGACACCTGTGTCTTCGGCACCGGCGTCCCGTCGCAGACCAAGGCGTTCGTCGACGACGGCTCGATCGACGCGATCTACCTGTGGGACCCGGAACTGGCCGGCGAGGCGATGCTGAGCGCCGCGAAGTTGATTGTTGATGGCAAGCAACTCGCCGAGGGCACCAACCTGGGTGTTAAGGGTTACGAGAAGCTCGCGGTCTCGCCTCAGAACCCCAAGGTGTTCCTCGGAGACGCCATGCTGGTGCTGACCAGGGCCGAGATCGGCAACTACGACTTTTGAGTGGGTTCCGATGCCAGCTCCCATCGTCGAAGCGGTCGGCGTCTCCAAGCGCTTCGGAGGCGTCCAGGCCCTGACGGACGTCAGCGTGACGTTCGGTCCCGGCGAAGTGCACTGCATCGTGGGTGAGAACGGCTGTGGCAAGTCCACGCTGCTGAAGGTGATCAGCGGCGCCTACCGCCCGACCTCCGGCCAGGTCGTCGTTGCCGGTACGGCGTACGACCACCTCACGCCGCGCCAGGCCCTCTCGGCCGGGATCGAGGTCATCTACCAGGACTTCAGCCTGATGCCGAACCTCACCGCCGCCGAGAACATCGCGCTGCCCGGATCCGTGGCCGGTGGTCGACGCCTCTATTCCCGTACGGCGGCCCGCACTCTGGCGGAGCGGGCCGTCGTACGGCTCGGTGTGGAGATCGAGCTGGACATCCCGGTCGGTGAGCTGACCGTCGCCGAGCGGCAGCTGACCGCGATCGCGCGGGCGCTCGCGCACGAGGCGAAGTTCATCGCGATGGACGAACCGACGACCGCGCTCACCTGGAAGGAGGTCGACGCGCTGTTCGCGGCGGTCGGCCGGCTCAAGGAGGCCGGGGTCGCGCTCGCGTTCATCTCACACAAGATGCAGGAGATCTTCTCGATCGCCGAGCGTGTCACCGTCCTGCGCAACGGCTCAGTCGTGACGAGCGGCCGGCCGGACGAGTTCACCCACGCTTCGCTGGCCGAGACGATGACCGGCCGCGGTAGCCAGAGCTTCGATCGGGTCGCCCCCCGGAACAAGGGCCGCGCGCCTGCGCTCAAGGTGAAGGGCCTCGGCCGTGAGCCGCTGTTCGCCGATGTCGATCTGGAGATCGGCCGCGGTGAGATCGTCGGCCTGGCTGGGCTGCTGGGGTCCGGGCGGACGGAGATCGCCGAAGCCATCTGCGGGGTGAAGCCGGCACAGACCGGCACGATCGAGGTGCTCGGCAGGCCGGTCGAGATCAAGGCGCTCGGCGACGCGGTGAAGGCCGGCATCGGGTACGTGCCCGAGGACCGGCTCACCCAGGGGCTGTTCCTCGACCAGCCGATCGGCGACAACATCGTCGCGACCCACCTGCCGGCCCGGCGTGGGTTCCTCCGGTCCCAAGCGATCGAGCGGCGCAAGACCCAGGTCGTCCGCGATCTGCGGATCAAGCTCGGCAAGTTGACCGACCCGGTTCGCTCGCTCTCCGGCGGGAACGCGCAGCGCGTGCTGCTCGGCAAGTGGCTGGTCGGCGAGCCGAAGGTGCTGATCCTGAACGGACCAACGGTTGGTGTCGACGTCGGCAGCAAGTTCGACATCCTCGGCGTCCTCAATGCCCAGTCCCTGCAGGGTCTTGGCGTGCTGATCATCAGCGACGACGTCCCCGAGCTCATCTCGATGTGCCACCGGATCCTGGTCGTCCGCAGTGGCCGGATCGTCCGCGAACTGACCGGCGATCAGCTCCGCGAAGACACTGTGATCGAAGCGGTGACGGCATCGTGAAGCGGCTGATCAAGAACCAGGAGCTGTTGCTGATCGGGCTGATGGCCCTGCTGATCCTCGCGGTCAGCCTCAAGTTTCCGGACTTCTTCGGCTTGCAGACGCTCTTCAACGTCCTTACCGCCTCGATGGTCGGCATCCTCTTCGCGGTCGGCGTGATGCTGGTTGTGGTGTCCGGCGGTATCGACGTCTCGTTCCTTGCCGTCGGCATCCTTTCGGCCTACGCAACAGTCAAGTGGGGCCCGCAAGGCGACGGCCCACTCGGTGCGGTGCCATCCTTCGCCATCAGTACGGCGATCGGCCTCGGTCTCGGTCTGATCAACGCGGCCGTCGTCATCGTCGCCCGTACGTCGGTCCTGATCGCGACCCTGGCCACCAGCTCGATCTACCTCGGCGCGATGTTCGCGTTCGTCGGCGGCGAGGTCATCTCGTCCCTGCCGCAACCCCTGCAGACGCTCGGCACCACGCACCTCATCACGGTCAAGGGCGCAGTCCGCGGCACCACCAGCCTCAACGTGCTGATCCTGGTCGTCCTCGTGGTCTGCGTGCTCGTCTGGGCGTTCCTGCGCTTCACGATCGCCGGCCGGAGCGTCTTCGCGGTCGGCGGTGACGCGGAGGCAGCCTCGCGCGCCGCGATCTCGGTACCGCGGATCCGCGTGCTGGTCTTCGCGATCGCCGGTGCGGTCGCCGGCCTGGCGGGGATCATCTCGGTCACGCTGAGCGGACGCGCGGATCCGACGACCTTCCTGGGCCGCGAGCTCGACACGCTGGCAGCGGTGGTGCTCGGCGGCGTCGCGATCGCCGGTGGCAAAGGCACAGTGCGAGGCGCGGTGCTCGGCGTACTGCTGATCTCGCTGGTGACCGCGTCCCTGGTACCGCTCGGCATCCCGACAATCTGGCAGCGTGCAGCGGTCGGTGCGCTGTTGATCGGCGGCATCCTGCTGCAGACCACGATCAGCCGCCGGCAACGGATCCGGCCGATCCTGGACGCACCGGCGCCGGAGGTGACGAATGCCTGAGCGCTTCCGCAGGCTGCTGCTCACCATGGGCACGCGCGCCAGCTTCATCCGGCTCCTGGTCGTGGCGGTCGCGATCGTCGTCGTCTTCGGCATCCTCAAGCCGTCCGTCTTCCTGAGCGGCCAGAACCTCCAGTACGTCGAGTTGGCGTCGCCCGAGGTGGGGATCCTCAGCCTGGCGATGGCGCTGACCATGCTGACCGCCGGAATCGACCTGTCCGTAGTGTCGATCGCGAACCTGTCCGGTGTCGTGGCTGCGTTGATCATGACCAACGGCCACCAGTCGCCCGGTCTGGCCATGCTGGCCGCTCTTGGTGTCGCACTGGCCTGTGGCGCGGTCAACGGGCTGCTCGTCGGCTACAAGCACGTACCGCCGATCCTGGCGACTCTTGCGACCGGACAGCTGTTCTCCGGACTCGCTTTGGTCGCGTCCAGCGGGACTGTGGTCAAGGGGCTGCCGGAGTCCTTCACACGACTCGCCTTGCTCACGGTGGCCGGTATCCCGCTGATCTTCTGGGTCATGCTGATCGTGGCCGTCGTCATCGGCATGGTGGTCGCCAAGACCCCACTGGGCTTCCGGATGCGGCTGGTTGGTGCGAACCCGACCGCCGCGGACTTCAGCGGCATCCGGAGAGCCCGAGTGCTGCTCGCGACGTACGTGATGAGCGGCGCGCTCGGTGGTGTGGCCGGTCTGATCATCTCCGCGCGAGCTGGTGGCGCGAACTCGGACTACGGCTCGTCATACGTGCTGCTGGCCGTAGTGATCGCCGTACTGGCCGGAGTGGATCCGGAAGGCGGCTACCTCACTGTGGCCGGTGTGGTGATCGCAGCGATCGCCATGCAGTTGCTGGGCGCCGGCCTGCTGTCCTTGAGCGTCAGCTCGCATGTGGTGAACATCTGCCAAGGCTTGTTGCTAGTGACCATGGTGTTGCTGAACACCTGGGGAACTGCCTTGTCCGGTCTCTTCCCACGCCGGAGAGTGACCGCATGAGGGCGCTCATCGGTGTGGACATCGGCACGGCCAGTACCAAGGCCGTGCTGACCACTCCGGACGGGACGCTCATCGGCACAGCCAGGAGGGACCACGCGCCGACGTTCCCGCAGCCCGGGTGGGCTGAGATGGACGCCGAGCGGGACTGGTGGGGTGATGTCGTCGAGGTGCTGCGTGAGCTCACCACTGCTCACCCTGACAAGCGCATCGCCGCCGTCTGCGTCTCCGGGCTCGGACCGTGCGTCGTACAGACCGACGACAGCCTCAAGCCGCGGCGCGAAGCCATCCTGTACGGCGTTGACACCCGCGCGACCGTGGAGATCGACGAGATCACCAGCCGGCTCGGTGCGGACGCGATCCTGGCGCGCTGTGGCAAGGACCTCTCCAGCCAGGCGATCGGTCCGAAGCTGGCGTGGTTGCGGCGTGCTGCCGGAGCCGACTGGCGTCCCACGGACCGCTGGTTCAGCGCTCACACGTACGTCGTTGCGCAGCTGACCGGTGAGTGGGTGCTCGATCACCACACCGCCAGCCAGTGCGACCCGTTCTACGACGTCCAGAAGCAGCAGTGGGCCACCGACTGGGTGGAAGCGGTTCTCCCCGGTCTGGCGTTGCCGCGACTGGTGTGGCCGGCTGAGCAGGTCGGCATCGTGCACGACGCGGCCGCCCAAGCCACTGGGCTCGCCCAGGGCACCCCGGTGGTGGCAGGCACGGTGGACGCGTGGGCGGAGGCCTTCAGCGTCGGTGTCCGGAAGCCGGGCGATCTGATGCTGATGTACGGCTCGACGATGTTCTTCGTCCAGGTGCTGACTGCACCGACGAGTGTGCGCGGCCTCTGGACCACCTCCGGTGTCGAGCGCGCCTCACACACCTTGGCCGCCGGGATGGCGACCTCCGGCATCATCACCACCTGGTTGCAGGACCTGACCGGGGGAGTGCCGTTCGAGACGTTGGTGAGCGAGGCTGCGGCAGTCCCGGCCGGTAGTGAAGGGCTGGTGATGCTGCCGTACTTCAGCGGCGAGCGCACGCCCATCTACGACCCGCTGGCGCGCGGTGTGATCGCCGGACTGACGCTGCGACACGGACGCGGCCACCTGCTGCGAGCGACGTACGAAGGCATTGCCTGTGGTGTTCGGCAGATCGTGGCCGAGTTCGAAGCCGCAGCCGGTCAGCCGGCGCGAGTGGTGGCGGTTGGCGGTGGTACCCAAGGCGGTCTGTGGACGCAGATCGTCAGTGATGTGAGCGGTCTGGAACAGCAAGTACCGAAGCAAACGATCGGAGCGGCGTACGGCGATGCGCTGCTGGCCGCGATCGGTATCGGACTGGTCGCACCGGAGACCGATTGGGCGGAGCTCGATCACACCGTCCACCCGGACCCGGAGAACGCCAGTACCTACGCGACGTTGTTCCGCACCTACGCCGAGCTGTATCCGGCGACACGACGGCAAGTGCACCGGCTGGCCCGGTCGGTGCAATCACCTGACGGGGGTCAGTGACGATGATGATCAGTCGGCCGATGCCACTCGCTCTCGGATACGTTCAGCGGCGGTGTTCACTCCGCCATTTCGAGATCGGGACCGAACAACAGCTGCTCGCGGAGGCTGCCCGGACCCAGGGACACATCCTCGGCACCGTGCACGTCGACGACGCTCTGACCGATCCGGACGGGTTCGCCGTACTGTTGCAGAAGGCAACGATTGAGGAACACGTCTCGGCCGTGATCGTGCCGACCCTGGACATCCTCGGTGATCCGGACGATCCGCACTCGAAGTTCAGTCAGTTGCTCGCGCGCGGGATTCTGGCGCTGTCCGCCGACCGTCCCGTCGTACCGCCGGAACCGCAGGCAGTCCCCGCGGTTCCGGTGATCCAGGGCTGCAACCCCAAGCGGCGTCGCAGTCGCGTCAACTGAAATCACGGACGTGCAGGACGCTGCCGTTCGGCAGTTCCCGGTCCAGGAGCGACCAGATGATCCGGGCGACGTTCTCCGGCTTGGCCAGCTGGCCGTCCGCCTCGAGCTGCCGGAACCGGTGCGCGTCAGGCACCGAGCTGGCCCGGAGTTCGGCCTGCATCTCGGTATCGACCGCACCCGGTGACACTGAGATCACCCGGCAGCCAGGGGCACGCCGTTCCTGCTCCAGACCGACAGTGCGAACCCACTGCTCGATCGCGGCCTTGCCGGCGCCATAGCTCGACTCACCCTCGTGCGGGTTCCGCGCAGCACCGGACGAGATCAGGATGAGGTGCTTCTCGCACGAGGCCCGCGTCACCGCGGACAGGAACGCGTGTCCCAGCACCTGCGCCGCGGCGGAGTTGAGCAGGACATTGCGGGTATACGGCTCGGCCTCCACCCGGTCCGCGGATCCCAAGGGCGTCAACGTCGCAGCGCTGTGGATGAACACCACAGTGTCACCACGGAAATCACTCAGCCGCTGATCGAAATCGGCGGCCACCACCTCCCAGGACGCAGGGTCCGCCAGATCCACCGCCACATGAGCAGCCCCCGGCGCGCCCCCGCGTCGCGAGATGTCCACCATTTCCGCTTCTTCGAACGGGACCGTCGCCGCGAGTGCGGCGCCCAACCCGGCCGAGGCCCCCGATATCCACACCAGCGCACGGCACAGCCGACTCATCAGCAAGTTCCCCCCTGCATCAGATAGTGGTTCGTAGCGTACGTCGCGAACCACGGGGAGCGTACCCGCCGAGCAATAGTTCCTGGTGGTACAAACGATCGAACCCGTCAACCGCGATCTACAGCCGGTGATCTCCGCCGTCCAGAACGCCGGACAGCGTCGAGCCGGTGACCGCGTGAAACTGCGCCGCCCGATCACCGCCAGGATCTGGCGGTGACCGGGCGTACGGCTCAGCTGTTCTGGTCGTCGCCGCCGAGGCCGCTCAGGCGGTCCTTGGCGAACTCCTGACCCTTGTCGATCTGGTCGGCGTGCTCGCCACCGGTCTTCTCGTCGGCGAAATCACCGGCCTTCTCGATGCCCTCGTCAACCTTGTCGCCGTGCTCGCCGAGAGCGTCCTTGGCCTTGTCGAAAATACCCATCGTCTTTCCCCGTTCTCTCGATGGTTGCTTCGTCCTACCTATCGGGCGGTACCCCAGGTGCGGAATCCCACACGCACCAATTACCCGGCAAACGGATTTCGGTCCTCCGTGAGCGCATTGAGGGTGCCGGACAGGCGTCCGTACAGGGTCCGCTGGAGCATCGGGCCAAAGGTGATCCGGGCGGCACCGCGAGCTGCATAGTCGGCTAACGAGTGCGCACCCTGGCCGTAGGCGACGTTCACCGGGCCGGGAGTCTCGGTGACGAGATCGCCGAGCCGGTCGAGATCTCCGAGACCGAGCGGATAGACGCAGTCCGCGCCGGCCTCCAGATAAACGGCGGCGCGCTTGATCGCCCCGGTGAACTGTTCGTCGGGGGTACCGGCCTGGCGCAGGAAGACATCGATCCGGGCATTGATCACCAACGTGTCGCCGGCCGCGGCGCGGACCGCGGCCAGGAACTCGGCCTGTTCCCCCGGGTCGATCATGGTGCCGCCGGCCGGATCCGAGTCCTCGAGGTTGACGCCGGCCACGCCGATCGCGGCCAGCCGGTCGACGAGTTCGGCCGGCGGGAGCCGATAACCGCGCTCGAAGTCCACAGTGACCGGTACGGCGACCGATCGCACGATCCGCGCGGTCGCGGCCAGCACCTCGTCGACGGGTGCCTGCTCGCCGTCGTCGTACCCGAGGACGGCCGCGGTCGCGACACTGCTGGTGGCCACGCCCGCGAATCCGGCCGCTTCCATCATCCGGGCCGAGGCCGCGTCCCACGCGTTGGGCAGCACGACCGGCGTACCGGGCACGTGCAGTGCTCGCAAGGTAGTTGCCTTAGACATCTTTGTGTTCACTCCTAGCTAGGGTCAGGGGCAGTCCGAAGGCCGGGAACAGCCCAGGACTGTGGAAGGCCAGGACCGCGCTGATCCCAGCCGGGACGAGTGTCAGGACCTTGATCGAGTGCGCGTGGTAGGACGCATCCGCCCCGCGGATGTAGAGCGCGTACGCCGGTTGCCCGTTCGCCGCGGTCTCCACCAGCACCCGCCGGCCAGGACCGGACTGCAGCTTGCTGTCAAGCAACCCCAGTACGGCGTCCCGCCCGCTGAACCAGTCCGGGATCGGCGGCATCTCCCACCGGGCGTCCGCCGTGAAAAGTCCTTCCAGGGCAGCGAGATCCTTGCTCTCCATGGCGGCTGAAAATCGATCGAGGAGTGCACGGCGGGCCGGCTCGTCCGGTTCGCTCAGGTCCTCCTCGGACGGGCGGATCCGTGCCAGTTCGGCTCGAGCTCGTTGCAGCGAACTGTTCACCGCCGCAGTCGTCGTACCGAGTGTCGCGGCGACCTCGGCGGCCGGCCAGGTCAGGACCTCGCGCAGGATCAGTACGGCGCGCTGCCGCGGGGCGAGGTGCTGCATCGCGGCCACCACGGCCAGCCGCAGGCTCTGCCGGTCGCCGACCACGGCCGCCGGATCGGTACCGAGCATCAGGTCGGGGAGCGGTTCGAGCCAGCTCACCTCGAGCGCGGGCGGCCGCAGCTCGTCCGGATCGCTTCCGGCCTGGCCGAGTGCGGACGGGATCACCCGCCTGCTGCTGTGCTGCAACTGGTTGAGGCAGACATTGGTCGCGATCCGGTACAGCCAGGTCCGGACCGACGAACGCTCCTCGAAGCCGGCCTGCCCGCGCCAGGCGCGCAGGTACGCCTCCTGCAGCGCGTCCTCGGCGTCATGCAGCGAGCCGAGCAGGCGGTAGCAGTGGGTGACGAGCTCGGCGCGATGCCGCGCGAACTCCTCCTCGATGTCCATCCGTTCCCTCCGGCTAGCGGTCCTTCACATATATAGACCGTTGCCGGAGGGAGAACTCATCGCTGCGATGAGAACAGCTTTACGGCTGTGTCGTATGTGTGGGTGGGTCGCGGGTTGTCGGACCGGCAGGTCGCCCTCCGATCGCAGGGTCTCGGGCGATGTGATCGGCGAGTGTGGGGAGTGTGTCGTCGACTGAACGCATTGTGCTGCTGGACATCGATTTCTGGCGGCAATCTCCTTCCACTCGGGTGCGCACCCCCAACGGGGACCTTGAACAAGCTGTGCCTTGTTCACAGTCCCCGTTTCCTGTCCACACCCCCAGCAACCGCAATCAGGTCACCTACTGCGAGCGATGGAACAGCGCCCAGCCAGCCCACCCGCACGCGGGTCCGGATTTACAACAGCGGCCCCAGCGCTCGTCGTGAAGAGACGCCGAGCTTGCGGAAGGTGCTGGTGATGTGGTCCTCGATCGTGCTGACGGACAGGTTCAGCTGGACGGCAATCTCCCGGTTGGTGAGACCCTGTGCTGCCAGTTGGGCCACTTCGAGCTCCCGTGGCGAGAGCTTGTTGTTGTAACCGCGCCGCCCACGCTTCCGCGGCGCCGCATGGCCCGCCGCCCGCAAGGCCCCCCGACAGCGCTCACCGTCTCCACGCGCACCGAGAGCGTCGTAGTTGCGCGCGATAGTGGTGAGATGCTCCGCGTCACCCTGAGTGAGCAGATAGCCGCCGAGTTGCTCCTGCGCCAGGCACTCGTAGTAGCGCCAGCCCAGAGCGGCGTACTGCGCGGCTGCCTGCTGGAACGCGGCCACGGAAGGCCGCACGACCGCATCGACCAGGGCAGCCGCTGCGGCGGCCGCGGGCGCGTTGACATCACCCACCGCCTCGGCGAACTCGTCGGCCAACTGTGTCGCGTCCTCAACCCGGTCAGCACGCATCAACGCCGTACAGACCTGGATGACCAGATCGCCGGACGCCGCCCACAACCCCTTTCGCCGTACGACGTCCAGGCAGTGCTCGTGGACGGCATCGGGACACGCGGCAACGGCGGCCGCGTGTAGTGGCAACGGCCCAAGGGATGTTCGCGTGATCACGGTCTCGAGCAATCCCTTGCCGGTGGCAACATCGCCGCGGGCCAAGCGATGCCGGCCGTCGATCAGGTCGAGCTCTGCCAGCACCAGTGGCAGACCTTCGGCCGCGACCCTTGCCCGCGTCAACCGTTCCTCAAGTGTCGCCCAATCGGCCGCGGCAAAGGCCACTCGCACCTGAGCGGCCGCAACCACCGCACGCGAATAGCGATCCGTTCCCACGTCCGCAAACGTCTGCCGCTGCCCGAGCCACGCACGCGCACCAGCCGCCTCGGCACCAGGCGCCGGGTCGAGCTCACCCGTCGCCAGCCGGAACCGAGCCTCGTTCGTCCGTACGGCGCAACGCGTCGAACCGTCGACTGTCTCCTGCACCAGCGACCGGGCCTGCCGCATCCAAACCCGCTGCTGGGCAATCGGCTCACCACCGTGCGTCGGCACCGCCAGCGCCGACAACGCCCACGCGATCGACCCCGGATCGCCATCCAGCTCCGACACCGCCGCGCACAACTCGCGACGCCCCGATCGAATGTCGCCAGCCCGATCATGCAACAGCAACCCAAGCGCCAGCCGCAGCCGGCCACGCGTCACTCCGGCAATGTCGGACTCGGCGAGCACCCCACCCAGTACGGCGATCACGTCGCCCCAGCGGTTGCTGTCGACCAGCGTCGTCCGGCCGAGCTTGGTCGCGATCCGAGCGCGATCCGTCCACGGCAACGCGCTCACCTGCAACATCGCGGTGAGCTGATCGGCCGCGGCCATGAGGTTGCCAGCAGCAACCAAGTGGTCCGGGGCCAGCTCGGCGTGCGTCAGCCAGGTACCGAGCAGGCCACCCCTCCGGGCATGCTCGGCGATCCGTGCGTGCGGTGGTGGCGTGATCGCCATCAACGCCCGGGCCGCCTGCCGATGCAACCGCCGCAACTCGTCCGGCGGCAGCATCGCCAGCACCGCACGTCGAGCCAACGTGTGCCGGTGATCGTAAAGCCCCGGACGCTGCTCATGCAGCAGACCGGTCGTCAGCGCGTGGTCGATCGCCGCCGTCAACGTCGGCCCGGTCAACCCGGCGACGGTTCCCAGCAGGTACTCCGGAGCCGCTGTCGTCAACACGGCTGCCGCCCGAACGACATGTCGACATGACTCCGGTACTTCGCGCATCCGGATCCCCAACGAGGCCCGCAACGCGACCGGCGGCGGTGTCTCGACCAAGGCTCGCCGTACGTCGCGCTCGACGGCCGAACCAGGTTTGATGGTCCGCAGAAACTCCAGCACAGCAAAGGGCAATCCGCCACTGTGCCGAGTCAGCTCCTCAGCCAGCGCGGGCGACAACACATGCCCATCGAGGTGATTGGCGGCCACCGCCTGCACCTCGCCGGCATCGAGCGGACCGAGGCGCACCTCGGTGACCCGCTCCGCGAGGAAGCCCCGCTCCGTTGCCTCCGGCCGGCACGTCACCACGAGGTGTACGCCGGACGGGATCCGTGCCGCGATGAAGCGGACCAGCCGCAAGGTCTCCGGATCGGCCCACTGCAGGTCCTCCACAGCCAGCACGATCGGCCCGAGCCGTTCCAGCCCGCGCAGAACCGCACCGCGCCGATCCGCGTCCGCCGCATCGACTCCGAGCACCTCGAGCACGGCGTCGAGAGACGACGTACCTGCGAGGCATTGCGTGATGAACCACGGCACCGAGTGTTGCGAGGCCACCTGCCGCAGCAGATGGGTCTTGCCCACTCCGGATTCGCCGACCACCAGGATCAGCCCGGCCTCCTTGCCCAGGGCATCGTGCAGGACCTCGAGTTCATGATCGCGTCGTGCTTCGACGCAGGGCGCGTTCATGAGCGCCGCATTCGCCGCTGGGCAGCCATCGCTGCGGCACCGGTGAAGATCAGTACGACGGTTGCCAACGACCACCGTCGCAGTACCTGCACGGTGTTGTGCGGTGCTCCTGGCTTGGCTGCCGCCTGCTGCGCGGCGACGAACCCCGTCGGCGGTGTCGGCGGACGGGGCGTCGGAGTAGGAGTTGGCGTCGGGGTTGGCGGTGGCGCCGGCACCTCCAGTTGCGGCTCAGCCGAAGGCGAGGGAGTCGGAGTCGGTGTCGGAGTTGGCGTCCGGGTCGGAGTCGGCGTGGGGATAGGTGTAGGCGTCGGCCGCGGTGGCGCCGGGACGGTAGCCACCCGAGTAGGTGTCGGCCGCGGAGTAGGCGTCGGCGTCGGCCGAGGCGGCCGCGGGGTTGGAGTGGGAGTCGGTGTGGGAGGAGGTGGCGCGACGCGCGGCAGGCACCCCGCTGCCTCGCTGAACGCCAGCGACCGCCACGACGCGATCTGCGTCGACGAGCCGTCGAACCCGATCCGGAACACCTGGCTCGACCGGCCATACCCGGTGTGCACGGCGTACACCCCCGACGCCCCCACCACCACCGAGCTGTACGAGTCCAGCCAGGGAATCCCCGGTACCGAGGCGACCACTCGCACCGAGCCGCTCACCGGGTCGAGGCTCACCAGCTTCGCGGTGTGCCCGGCGGTCGAGACGCCGTACAGCGTCCCGCTCGCCGGTGATGCCCCGAAGTCGTCCACAGTCAATCCCAACGTCACGGGTTTCAGCCGCACGTCACCCACCACCTTCCGGTACGTCGGACTCTCCGGATCGATGTCGATCGTGAAGAGCCGATGTACATCCCGCACGTAGAACTTTGTCCCCCAGACCGCGCCACCGACTGGGTCCGCGAGGCCACCGACCCCACGCCGTACCTCACCCAGATCGGTGACCGCACCCCGGCTGTTGACCGTCAGCAGATGTGGCCGACGGAGTAGCCATCCCTTCCGGTCGCGTGTCGCGACGCCGTACACGAGTCCTTGCCTGGTGGAGAAACCGGCCGCCTGGACCTGGTAGTCCAGCCGGCCGAGGTCGGTCGACGTCCCGGCCGGCAGGTCGATCCGGACCAGCCGGGACAGCGAGGTGTACCCGGCCGACTGGAAGTCGAAGATCGAGCAGTCGGCCGCTGCCTCGGAGGGGGCGGCCAGGACGACCACCCCGGCCGCGGTGGCTGCCACCACCGCGGCACAGGCGAGCGCTCGACGAGCCTCACCCACTGTCGCCCAAACGCTGGAGTGCGGACAGGAACGCCTCCGGGCCGACATTCGCACCGCCGCTGAACGGGTTCTGCAGCTGGTAGATCGCGAACAGCAGCAACCCGATCGCCCCGGCCAGCATCGACACGATGAACGCGTAGGAGTACAGCCCCGGCCCGCCGAACATGAACATCAGCGCGACCGACATCACGCTGCCGATCATGATCGCGAACCAGACCACGGCGCTGACCCCGCTACCGCTGGAGTTCAGCCGATCCTGCCGGGCCTCGTAGACGGCCCAGACCTGGGTGGCCGCCTCGGCCCGGCTGTCCTCCTGCCGCTGCGTGGTGGTCTTTGCCTGCTCCACCGTTCGTTGCAGCTCGGACAGGAGCGTCCAGCCCTGCCCGCTGACCTCGCGACCGTCCTGCATCGCCGGCCACTCGCGCTCGGCGACCTCGGTCGCGTACGCCTTGGTCAGCTTCTCGACCTGCGACTTGGCCGGTTCGGCCAGCAAGTTCCCGGACCAGCGCACGGCGACGAGAGCATTCGCCTCCGTGTACGTCGTCTTCTCCGCGGAATCCATTCCGTCGAACAGTGAGATCAACACGAACGCGGCAATGACCACGTTGACGCCGCCGACGATCGTGAAGACCTGTCCGGCCACCTCGTTGTTGGCCTCGCGTCCCTCCCGTTGCCGGGCCTTGCGCAGGACGACGGCCAGGATGCCGGTGACGATCATGATGCCGACAACCCACAGCACACCGCTCAGGTACAGACTCATGCCGGCCTCACCGCCGGGGGGAGCGTGAACCGGACAGTCTCCCGGGTCACTTCGTGCTCGATGACCTGAACCGGACCCCAGGACGCGATCCGCTCGATCACCTCGTTCACCAGCTCCGGCGGTGCCGAAGCACCCGCTGTCAGCCCGACGACGCGGACATCGTCGAACCAAGCCGTCGGTACGTCGTCCGCCCGGTCCACCAGGTATGCCGGCGTACCGTTCCGCTCGGCGAGCTCGACCAAGCGGACCGAGTTCGACGAGTTGGCCGAGCCGACCACGAGAACGAGATCGGCCTCTTCGGCGATCACACTCAGCGCGGCCTGCCGGTTGGTGGTCGCGTAACAGATGTCCGCCGTGTCCGGTCCGCGGGCGCCGGGGAACTTGTTGCGCAGGGCATCGATCAGGGCCGTGGTCTCGTCCACAGCCAAGGTGGTCTGGGTCAGGTAGGAGACCCGGTTCGGATCGTCCACCTCCAGCGCCTCGACATCAGCGAGCGTCTCCACCAGCACGGTCTGCTGTGGTGCCTCGCCGAGTGTGCCCTCCACCTCCTCGTGACCCGCGTGCCCGATGAGGACCACGGTGTCGCCACGAGCGGCGTACCGGCGGGCCTCGAGGTGCACCTTGGTCACGAGTGGGCAGGTGGCGTCCACCACGTCGAGTCCGCGCTGCGCGGCGTCCCGCCGGACCACCGGCGCAACCCCGTGTGCGGAGAAGACAACGGTGGCGCCCGCCGGCACCTCGTCGAGTTCGTCGACGAAGATCGCGCCACGTTCGCGAAGCTCATCGACGACTCTGGTGTTGTGGACGATCTGTTTACGGACATAGACGTTCGGGGTGGTGGGGTGGGAATTGTCTTGGTTGAGCCCGGAGCGGGCCGCGAGTAGTCGTTCGACGATGTCGACGGCTCGTTCCACTCCGGCGCAGAACGACCGGGGTGAAGCGAGCAGGATGGTGCGTGTCGTCATTGGATCCCCCCTTCAGTGATCGCGACGTGTTGCGAGCCGAGCCAGCCTCTCCAGTTCGGTGGACGCCGGCGCGATCGCGCCCGCGCTGATCAAGGAACCCAGAGCGGCCGTCAGCAAGGCGTCGGCCTGAGCCTGACTGGTCGCGCGGCCGCCCGCGGTCTCGACCAGCGCAGCCGCAGTCGTCAGCTCGTCCGACGACAACTCGTCGGTCCGCGCGTAGAGCGCGGCGAGTTCCCTGGCGGCCGGCGTACCGGAGGCGAGCGCGGTGACCACTGGCAACGACTTCTTCCGCCTGGTCAGGTCCGAGTACACGGGCTTGCCGGTGACCGACGGCGTTCCCCAGATGCCGAGCAGGTCGTCGACGTACTGATACGCGAGCCCGAGATCCTCGCCGTACAGGCGGAGGTGGTCGACCTGATCGGGTCGCCCGCCACCGAGAAGGGCGCCGAGGGCCGTGCAGCATCCGAGCAGTGAGCCGGTCTTCAGTTGCGCCATGCGCACACATTCCGCCGGTACGACGTCAGCCCGGGTCTCGAACTCGGCATCGGCCAACTGGCCGTCCACCAGCTCCTGAACCGCCGCGCCAAGGATGCGAGCACCTTCGCCGCGAGCCGGGTGACCACTTCCAACCAGTACGTCGAAGGCCAGGCCGAGCAACGCGTCGCCGGCGAGGATGGCCGGCCCGAGTCCGAACACGGTCCACGCCGTGGCGCGGTGCCGTCGCGAGGTGTCGCAGTCCATCACATCGTCGTGCAGCAAGGAGAAGTTGTGCACCAGCTCGACCGCGACCGCGGCCGGTAGCGCGGACTCCGTCGTACCGCCGACTGCTTGTGCGGTGAGCAGAACGAGCGCCGGCCGGATCGCTTTGCCACTGTCAGCATGCGCGGGCCGGCCCTCCTCGTCGGCCCACCCGAAGTGGTAATCGGCGATCCGTCGCGTCGCCGGTGGGAGTGTGGCTACCGCGGCGCGGAGTGCCGGATCGACGACCTCCCGGCTCCACGCGAGCACCTCGGCCGCCGAACGATCACCCTGACTGGTGGTCTCCTGGAGTGTTGACATCTCTTCCCCCTCATCCGCCGAGCTCGACGTTTTCCAGAACGCCGAGCGCGTCCGGGACGAGAACAGCCACCGAGTAATAGGTGCTGACCAGGTACGAGATGATCGCCTTGTCGCTGATGCCGAGGAATCGGACGTTCAGGCCGGGCTCGTACTCGTCCGGCAGACCGGTCTGGTGCAATCCGATGACACCTTCGTCATCGGCACCGGTCCGCAGGACCAGCACCGAGGTGGTGTTGGTGTCGGAGATCGGGATCTTGTTCGACGGCAGCAGCGGTACGCCGCGCCACGCGTGCACGGTCTTGCCGTTGACCACCGTGGTCTCGGGGTAGATGCGCCGCTTGGTGCACTCCCGCCCGAACGCGGCGATCGCGCGCGGATGAGCGAGCAGCAGCCGAGGCTTTCGCCGCCGGGTGAGGAGCTCGTCGAAGTCGTCGGGTGTCGGGGGACCGGTGCGGGTGTAGATGCACTGGTTGTAGTCCGCGTTGTGCAGGAGACCGAACTCGCGGTTGTTGATCATCTCCCACTCTTGCCGCTCGCGGAGCGCCTCGATGGTCAGCCGGAGCTGTTGCTCGGTCTGGTCCATCGGGTCGTTGTAGAGATCCGCCACCCGGGTCTGCACGCGCAGGATCGTCTGCGCGACGCTGAGCTCGTACTCTCGCGGTGCCGGGTCGTAGTCCACATACGTGCCGGGCAGCACATCCTCGCCGGCGTGACCGGAGGCGACATCGATCTCCGCCTCACCGTTCTTGTTCTGCGCCTGCTTCGGCCGCTGCCGGTACTCGTCGAGCTGGGCCCGGAGAGCCTCAGATCGATCGACCAACTCGATGAAGTCGTGACGGCGCAGTCGCAGGATCACGCAGCTCGTCAGTGCTTTGGCCGTGTACTCCCAGAGGTGCTCCGGCGGTTCGGTCAGCAGCTGCGCACCGAGATGGTCGCCGTCGGCAACAGTCCCGAGGTCGGTACCGGCGCCGTACTCGCCGACGCCGGTCTTGGCAACCTTGCCGTGCGCAATCAGTACGACGTCGTCGACGCGGCTGCCGAATTCGACGATCACCTGACCGGGCTGAACGTCTTCACGGTGGAAGCGGTCGGCCAGCGCGTTGAGCACGTCCTCATCCGTGAAGCCGCGCAGCGGCGGCAGTTCGGTCAGCTCGGCCGGGATCACTCGGACGTCAGACCCGGTGACCGAGAAGCTGAGCCGGCCGTCACCGACGGAGAAGGTGGTCCGCCGGTTGACGCGGAACGCGGCTCCCTTGGTCTCCACCCACGGGAGTTGGTTCAGCAGCCAGCGTGGGGTGATGCCCTGCATCTGCGGGACGGATTTGGTGGTCGTCGACAGTTGCCGGGCGGCCGCCGTACCGAGTGAGAGTTGAGGTTGTTCCTGGTCGACCGTCATGCTGCACCGGCCTTTCTGTGGATGCGGAAGGCGGAGGTGCCGAGCCCGGTGGGTCCACCGAGGCGATGCGGCAGGGCGGCTTGGCGATGCGGCAGGTCAGAGGCTTTGTAGCGATGACAGCCTTCGTGCCAGACGAGAATCCCGGATATCCAGTTGCGGAGTTCGTCGGCGTACCCGAGCACTGCCTTGCCGACCTCTTCGGACAGGCCGAAGTCGGTGATCATGATCGGCAGGTCGGTCTCGGTGACGCGTTCGAACTGCTGCATCCGGGCCGTCATCAGGTCGTTGACGACGGCAACGGCTTCGTCCTTGCTGCAGGCCAGGAAGTTCTGCACGACCGCCACCCCGTTGTGGAAGTCGCCGTCGTACTGGATCTCCTTGTGGTACGAGAAGAGATCGTTCAGCAGGCAGGCGTAGTCGGCGGCCGCGGCCTCCATCGCCTATACCGGACGCGATCGGTAGACCTCCGGAGGGACGGAGCGACCGTGGCCGATCCGGCACAGACTCATGGTCAGGTCCGAGCCGAAGGTCCGGCGCCGCATCTCGACGTAGTCGACCGGATCGGGGATCCGGTTCTGCGCCTGGTTGGCGAGCTCCCACAGCCAGCTCTCGGTCATCGTATCGACGGCCTGCCGGAAGGCTCGCCGGTTGTCCGGGGCCATGGGGCCGGCAGTGCGCTGCCACAGGTCTGCGAGCGAGACCTCCAACGCACCCACCGGTGGTGGGCCGTTCAGGTCGAGTGGCATCAACGCCGACAACCGTGCCGTGGTTGCCTTTGCTGCTGCCAGATCACGCCGCTGGCCGAAGACCTGCGGGTAGTAGTCGTCCGCATATGTGCCCCACGCCAGCCACTGGCTGGCCAGGGCGAGCTGCTCGGCCGAGGCATCCGGGAAGATGCCGGACGCGCAGAGCGGCAGGTCGAAGGCTTCAAGCATCCGGGCGTCCCAGATCGTGCCGTCGGACAACCCGGTCTGCGCGCCCCACTCGAGCACCGCGAACCGCGCGTTGTCGAGATGCGGGCTGCTCTTGGCCTTGAAGGGCATGTAGATGTCGGGCAGCGTCGTCGGCCCGACCGGCTGGTACGGCGTGAAGCTGTGACTGCGGGCTCGGTAGGGGGCCGTGGCAACCAATGACGACACGATCCGCATCGCCGCCGTACCGAATCCACTGCCCAGGCCCGTCGACGCGGCTTTGCCGCCCTGGTTCATGTAGCGGCTCGACCGCAGATGCCACTCATGACCGCCGGACTGCCAGTCCTGCAAGCCCTTCACATAGTTCAGCACGTCGAGGTGTCCCTGGGGATCGATCCCGTGCTCGGTGAGGAGCTGAGGGACCTCGACGACCGCCGTGTTCTCGAACTGGTGCAACCGCGAGGTGAGGATGTCGTTGACCAGGTTGGCGGCCCGTTGCGTCGGGCAACCGAAGAAGGTCTCCATCACCAGCACCGCGTTGTTGACCTCACCCTCGACCTCGACCTCGCGCTGGTAGGAGAAAAGGTCGTTCCGCATGTGAATGGCATCCGAGAACGTGTCACTCAGCACATGCATGGGCCGGGTTTCGGCGATCGCCTCCGGTACCTCGGCCGTCACATACTCGACCAGGTTCGCCGACCAGGGCGCGCCGCCCACCTTCCGCCGCATCTCGATGTACTCGATCGGGTTGGCGATCCGGCCGGCGCTGATGTTCGAGAGCTCCCACAGGGACTCGGCGAGTAGAGCCTCTGTGGTGATCCGGAACCGCCGTCGCCAGTCCGTCGACATCGCCGGGATCGTGCGGTTCCACAGATCGACGAGACCGCGCTCCACCGGATTCTCCGGTGTCTCGACGATCTCCCCTTCCGCCGGCATGAACAACAGCAGCCGATCGAGGTACGCCTTGGCCGCTGGGATATCCCGGGTCTTCTTGTACAGCTCGAGAAAGTGGTCGTCGAAGTAGAAGACCCACACGTACCAGTCGGTGACCAGATCCAGCTGCGGACCGGTCGCGTCGGGATGGGTGTACGCACACAGCAGCGCATAGTCGTGCGAGTCGAAGTCGTGCTCGTCCCAGACGTGATGCCCTTCCTGCGGTACGTCGATCATGTCGAACTCGTAGGCCCAGGACTTGCTGTGCGTCCGGGCTCCCTCCAGGTGGGCATTGATCCTGGCGGGGTACGGCACATAGAAGTCGGGCAGCTCGTACGGCTGCTGTTGCTTCATCTGTTTCAGGCCTCGCGGCCGATTTCCACGTTCTCGAGGACACCTAAGGCGTCGGGAACCAGGACGGCGGCCGAGTAGTAGGCGCTGACCAGGTAGTTGATGATCGCCTTCTCGCTGATGTTCATGAAGCGCACCGACAGTCCGGGCTCGTACTCGTCCGGCAGTCCGGTCTGGTGCAGGCCGACGACGCCCTGGTTGTCCTCACCGGTACGCATCAGCATGATCGAGCTGGTCCGGGTCTCGCTGATCCCGAGCTTGTTGCACGGGAAGATCGGTACGCCGCGCCACGCGGGCAGCCGGTGACCGCCGACATCGATCGCGTCCGGGTAGATCCCGGCCTTGGTGCACTCGCGGCCGAAGGCGGCGATCGCGCGCGGGTGCGCCAGGAAGAAGGCCGGCTCCTTCCAGACCAGGCTGAGCAGCTCGTCCAGGTCACCGGGCGTCGGCGGGCCGCTGCGGGTCGGGATCCGCATGCTCAGGTCCGCGTTGTGCAGCAGGCCGAAGTCGCGGTTGTTGACCATCTCGTGTTCCTGCCGCTCGCGCAGCGCCTGGATGGTGAGCCGCAACTGCTGCTCGGTCTGGTCCATCGGGTGGTTGTAGAGGTCCGCGACCCGGGTGTGGACCCGCAGCACGGTCTGCGCGACGCTCAGCTCGTACTCACGCGGGGTCGTCTCGTAGTCGACGTACGTGCCGGGGAGCTCGGCCTCACCGGCGTGGCCGGAGGCCAGTTCGATGGCAGCCTCGCCGTACTCGTCCTGGGCCGCCTCGGGGCTGTTGCGGAAGTCTTCGATGTGGGCGCGCAGGCTGTCGGACTGGCCGACGAGTTCCTCGAACGACTGCTGGGACAGCGAGAGCAACGTGCCCGGCGTGGTCGCCTTGACCGTGAACTCCCAGAGGTCGTCGGACTCCAGAATCGCCCGGTAGGTGAAGTGATCGCCGTCGACCAAGGTCTGCAGCACGGTCTCGTCGCCGTACTTGCCGACGCCGATCTTGTCCAGCTTGCCGTGGGCGATCAGGCAGATCTGGTCGGCCGGGTGGCCGCGCTCGACGATCACGTCCCCGGGCTGGAAGTCGCGCTGGACGAAGCGGTCCGCGAGCGCGCTCAGCACCTCGACGTCGTCGAAGCTGCGCAACATGCCCAGCTCGCAGAGCTCCTGCGGGATCACCCGGACCTCCGCACCGGAGGTGGTGAAGGTGACCCGGCCGTCGCCGACGGCGTAGCTCAGCCGGCGGTTCACCCGGTAGGCGCCACCCTTGGCCTCCACCCAGGGCAGCAGTTTGAGCAGCCACCGGGAGGTGATGCCCTGCATCTGCGGCTCGGACTTCGTGGTCGTGGCCAGGTTGCGGGCGGCCGCCGTACCGAGGCTCAGCTGCGGCTGTCCGTTGGCGCTCAGATCAGGTTCGGTCAGGGTCATGACAAACACACCACCGTTCGAATCGACTGCGGGCATGCGTCAGCACCACGCATGCGTGGTCTGTGCAGATCAGAACGCCACGCTGAAACCACCTGGGCATGACGCAGCCAAGGCACAGCGTGGATCAGCTGTCGGAGAGACGGGCGGATCACACGGACGACTGGACGACGACGGGTGGCATACGGACTTCGGCGTCCCCAGATCGCCTGTGGTCCGACCCCGTCGGCTTACTCACTAACAGTAATCAGGTGGCGACCGGCCCCGTCAAGATGTACTCACGGTCAACTTCTTTCAGACCTTGCCGGACCCCGAGACAATGCGCCCACCACCCCGACGAAATGGCCTCAACGGGTAACTGTTACCGCTAACGTTTCAGTGCTCCGGACGCGCCGCGATCTGGATCAGCGTCTGTTGCCCGGTGGCGATCGACGTGCGACGATCTCCTTCCACCGCGAAGACCTCGAGCTGGCAAACAGTCAACGTACGACCAGCTTTGAGTACCGTCCCGACCGCCTCGAGGTAGTCGCCTTCGGCCGGCGCGAGCAGGTTGATCTTGTACTCGACGGTCAGTACCGAGCTGTCCGGAGCGAAGAGAGTGAAGGCTGCATAACCACCTGCACTGTCAGCGATCGCACTGGTCGCACCGGCATGGAAGTAGCCGTGCTGCTGGGTGACCTCGGGGCGTCGCGGCAACTCGATGTGCACACACCCCGGGTAAATGCGGGTCAACTGTGCACCCAGGTGCTCCATCAGTCCTTGGCGCTCGAAGCTCGCGCGGACTCGTGCCTGTACGTCGGGCTCGGCCTCCTCCATGCGGGCACACTATCGGCCCGTGGCACCATTCCGAGGTGCATGTGTACTCGGGTCATCTGCAACAAGGTTCTGTGTCGCATCCTGATGGATCACTGGAGCTAGCGGTAGCTCATGCGCTGGTACGGCGTGCCTCCGATGGTGATCTCGAGGAAGCACTCCGGATCTACCGACCGGCTGCTCCGGTGGTGGTGTTCGGTCGCCGGGATACGCGCCTGCCGGGCTTCGCGGCCGCCGTACAGACTGCTCGGGAGGCCGGCTTCGAGCCGCTGGTCCGTGCGGTCGGTGGACGACCTGTTGCGTACACGACCGAGGCCCTCGTGGTCGACCACGTCCGGCATGAGCGGTTAGCTCCGGACGGGATGGAGTCGCGCTTCGCGCACTACGGAGACCTGTACGCCGGTGTGCTCCGTGACCTCGGCATCGACGCGCGCGTGGGCGCCGTACCGGGGGAGTATTGCCCGGGTGCGCACAGCGTCAACGCCCGCGGAGTCGTGAAGCTGATCGGAACTGGGCAGCGCGTGGTCCGCAGCGGCTGGCTGTTCAGTGCGCTGGTCGTGCTCGGTGATGACGACCAGCTGCGGCCGCTGCTCACCGAGATCTACCGCCAGCTGGAGTTGCCGTTTGATCCGGCCTCGGTCGGCTCGGTCGCGTCGGAAGCTCCCGGCCGCGCCGATTCCGTCGAACTGCTACTACGTGCTGCCTACGCCCAGCACGCAGTCCTCCACCCCGCGACCCTCGACGCTGCCACCCTGGCCCTCGCCCACGACCTAGCCGCCGATCACCGCGCCTAGCGGACCTGTGCCACCGTCCAACTCGCCAAAGCGGCCCTCGCGTGGGTGACGCTGAGCGTGAGCTGCGGGAGCCTCACGAAGTTAGACGGTGATGGCGGTCCGCCCTTGGCGGGCGACGAGGAGGTGGATGCCGAGGGTGATGGTGAGGATGACGGCGGCGACCGCGAGCAGCGTGTGCGGTGCTGCGCCGGTGGCCAGGGTGATGCCGCCGAGGCCGCCGCCGAGTGCGGCACCGAGGGAGATCGCGCTGCCGTTGAGGGCCATCACGATCGCGGCTGAGTCGCCGGCGAGCACGCCGAGGCGGGCCTGCTGGGGGACCGCGCCGCCGCCGTTGCCGACGCCGGCCAGGAAGAACCAGGCCAGGCCCATCACGGCGGCCACGGTGACAGGCGCGTAGCTGAGGGCGAGACCGCCGATGATGGAGTTCAGCAGCAGGCCGCAGAGGACGACGGTCAGTACTCGGATCGGCGTGAAGCGGTCGGTGAGCCGGCCGGTGACGAAGTTCCCGAGCATGCTGAACACGCCGTAGCCGAACATGATCAGGATGATCATCCAGTCCGCCTTGAAGGTCGGGCCGAAGATCAGGGTGGCGTAGGTGAAGCAGGTGTAGCTGCTGCACAGGATGCCGACCGTGACGAGCAGGCCGGCCAGCAGCCGGGGCTGACGCAGCGGCCGGAGCCGGTCGGCGAGAGTGCCGGCGGGGAGGTGCAGCTCGGGCAGCCGGAGCAGGATGCCGATCAGGGCGATCGTGCCGACCACGGCGACCAGGATCATCGGGAAGCGCCAGTTGGACTGACCGATGACCAGACCGACCGGTACGCCGAGCGCGGTCGCGGTCATCCAGCCGCCGAGGACGAACGACAGCGCCTTGCCGCGGTGCCGGATCGGCGTCTGCGCGATCACGTAGGCCAGGATCGCGGCGTTCAGCAGACAGCCGCCGAGCGCGGCGACCACCCGGCCGCCGATCGCGACGCCGTAGTTCGGGGCGAGCGCGACGATCAGGTTGCCGACCACGAAGACCGCCAGCGCCAGCGCGATCGTCCGACGACGCTCCCACCGGCTGGTCGCCGTACCGAGGATCGGGGCCGCGATCGCCGAGGTGAGCGCGAAGACCGTCATCAGCTGACCGGCCGCTGGCTCGGTCACCCGCAGGTCGTCGGCGATCGCCGGGAGCAGACCCGCCAGCACGTAGCCGTCGATCCCGGTCGAGAACGCGGCCACCGCCAGCCAGATCAACGTCCGGTACGAGACCCCATCATGCTGTTCCGTCTGCTCCACACCCGCTATCGAACCCCTGCAAGGGCCGGTCGGGCAAGCGCAAACCCGCGCATTCTCGCCCAGTAAGCACATCTTTACGCAAAGGTCCCGACGGTAAGCGGCCCACAATCTGGTAGCCGGAGGGTGCTCCCAGGGCCTGTGCGAGGGTGGTTTCATGCGGATTGCGGTGATGGGGACTGGCGGGATCGGCGGGTACTTCGGGGGACGCCTGGCGGCGGCGGGGCATGAGGTCGCCTTCGTGGCCAGGGGGCGTCAGCTCGAGGCGCTGCGGGCCAACGGGTTGCGGGTGCAGAGCGAGCTCGGCGACGTGCATTTGCCGACGGTCGAGGCGACGGATGATCCGAGTGAGCTGGCGCCGGCGGACGTCGTACTGTTCGGCGTCAAGCTGTGGGACACCGAGGAGGCGGCTGGACTGATCAAGCCGTTGCTGGGTGACCAGACTGCGGTGGTGTCGTTCCAGAACGGAGTCGTGAAGGACGACGTACTGCGTCGCATCCTCGGACCGGAGCACGTGGTCGGCGGGGTCGCCTACATCGCCGCGACGATCGCCGAGCCGGGCGTCATCAAGCACACCGGGACGTTGCAACGCTTGGTCTTCGGCGAGTACGACGGGTCGGCGTCGGCGCGGGTCGAGGCGTTCCGCGCGGCCTGTGCCGAGGGCGGCATTGATGTTGCCGTCAGCAACGAGATCGAGCGGACGCTCTGGGAGAAGTTCGTCTTCCTGGTCGGCCTGTCCGGTACGACGACCAGCACGCGGACGCCGATCGGACCGATTCGTGCGAACCCGCGCTCGCGGGCGTTCCTGCGCGACGTGATGGACGAGGTCGTCCAGGTCGCGCGTGCACAGGGCGTTCCGATCCCGGCCGACTTCGCCGATGACCGGTTGGCCTTCGTCGATCAGGCCCCGGCCGAGATGACGTCCTCGATGCACCACGACCTTGAGCGGGGCAACCGGCTTGAGGTGCCCTGGCTGAGTGGTGACGTCGTCGACCGGGGCCGCGCCCTCGGCGTACCGACTCCCTGCAACCGCGCGATCGCGGATCTGCTGGCAGTGCACGCCGACGGGCAGCCGACCGGCTAGTTGTCGAGGTGCGGAAGCTGCTCGTCCGGGTCCTGATCGGGGTCAGGGGCCGGAGCCGGGCTCGGGTCGAGGTCCGGATCCGGGTTGCTCTCGTCCGGCACGGGATCGGTCAGGTCGGGCAGCGGCTCGACCGGCGGGACCGGAATCGGGTTGGTGCTCATAGTTCCTCCTAAGGGTGACGACGGCGCAGTTCGGGCAGTACTTCGGTGCGGTAGAGGTTCATCATGTCGACGGAGTGCGGGCCCATGTTGGCCACGTAAATCTCGTCGAACCCGGCCTCGACGTACGGAGTGAACGCGTCGACGTGGTCATCGGCCTTCGGACCGCAGGTGACCGATTTTGCGGTCGCCTCCTTCGTGACGAGCTGGCTCGCCTGCTCGAAGTGCCGTGGCGACGGCAGGACCTGGGCGAGCTCACCCGGCAGGCCGGAGTTACCCCAGATCCGGTGTGCCTGCTCGACGCCCTCGGCCTCGGTCGGCGCATAGCTGACCTTGAACCCGGCCTGCGCCGGCTTGTCGCTCCCGCCGTTCGCGCGGAAGCGACCGAGCAGTTCGGCATCGGGCGACGTGGTGATGTATCCGTCCGCGATCCGCGCCGCCACATCCGTCGCCTCGGGACCGAAGCCGGACATGTAGATCGGCAGCGGCTCGTCCGGACGTGTGTAGATCCGGGCGGTGTCCACGGTGTAGTGCTTACCGTGATGGGAGACGAACCCCTCCTCCGTCCACAGCCGCCGCATGATCTCCACCGCCTCTTCGAGCATTTCCAGACGCACGTCGACCGTCGGCCAGACCGATCCGAGGACGTGCTCGTTCAAGGCCTCTCCGGTCCCGATCCCGAGCCGGAACCGTCCATTCAGCAGTACGGCGCTCGTCGCTGCCGCCTGCGCGATCACCGCCGGATGGATCCGCACAGTCGGACAGGTGACAGCAGTCGTCACCGGCAACTCGCACACCTGCGAAACCGCGCCGATCGTCGACCAGACGAACGCGCTCTGCCCCTGCTCGTCGTTCCACGGATGAAAATGGTCACTGATCCACAACCCGTCGAACCCGGCGTCCTCGGCCATCCGGGCCTGCTCGATCAGCTGAGCGGGCGTGTACTCCTCGCTCGATAGGAAGTACCCGATCTTCACACCGTCCTCCGATCTTCCGCTCACTGTCGTCGACCTTCTCTGCTTTGGCCTATCCGCCGCCGGTGCCCCGGAACCGCCGTTCCATGCGCGCCCAGGTGGCGCTGGCGGTCGTCGCCACACTCGGTGAGCCGCCGATCGACCGCGGCCGGCGCGGTGCTACGCGGTGGCTGCTCGCCGCTGCGGCCGGTTTTCTGAAGCGGTTGGCGGGCGCGGTCTTGGGCTGGGGTGGATGGTGCGCTCGGCGGATAAGTGATCGTTGCTTGGGCTTCCGGGCTGTGGTTGCCGCCGGGTGGTAATGGGCTCGTTCTCTGGCTGGATCTGGGAGCGGACTGAACCTAGATGGACAGGCAGGGCTCCCCATCCCCTCCGCGCGCCCCGCGTGACTGCACCCGATGCAGGGCAGGGTGGGTGATCACCACCGTGCGATCCGATGACCGGGAGGTATTGATCCGACTGGTGCTGAGCTCTTGGTTCCTGACGCCCGACAGCGGGCCGTCGGGGTTGCCCGGTGCGCTGGTCACTGGGAGGGCGGGCATTGTGCTGAACGCACTCGACCAGTACGGCGCCTCACGTTCTCGCGACTACGCCCGCGAGAGACGCACCCTGGAGAGCTTCGGTTACTCGTGCGAAGAACTCGATCTCCGCGACTACTTCGCCGACCCCCAGGAACTCCCCGGACGCCTCGACAACCTCGACCTCGTCTGGGCGCTGGGCGGCAACGCCTTCGTACTGGCCCGCGCCATGACCCAGGCACGACTTCGCGATGCCCTCCAAGGGCAGCAGCATCGGCCGGAGTTCACCTACGGCGGCTACTCGGCAGGCGCCTGCGTTGCCGGACCGGACCTCCAAGGCATCGACCTCGTTGATGACCCCACCGTCCGGCCCGACGGCTATCCGCCGACCACCGCGCCGCCGGAGTCCCTCCGCCTGATCCCGTACCGCATCGTTCCCCACTGGCGATCCGATCACCCCGACGCAGAAGGCGCCGAACGAGCCGCCGCCCACCTCGCCTCGCTCGGGCTACCCCACCGCTGCCTCCGCGACGGCGAGGCGGTGAACATCCACGCAGTGAACAGACAAGGCAGTACGCCGCTCACTTGACCGCGACATGGTGGAGTCGCTCCCACGTACGGACGGCGACCCGCCCCGTGCACCTGGCACGGCGGTGTCAGGGCTGAGCATGCTGCCGGGACCCACTCAAGCTCGGCGCGGCGGTGGTCAGGGCTGAGCATGCTGCCGGGACCCACTCAAGCTCGGCGCGGCGGTGGTCAGGGCTGAGCATGCTGCCGGGACCCACTCAAGCTCGGCGCGACTGTGGTCAGGGCTGAGGACGCTGCCCGAGCCCACTCGACGTCAGCGCGACCGGCTACACCGGCTTGTAGTAGTTCCGCCTGTGCTCCTTGGCGATCTGGTTCAGGACCGCGGCGGCTTTCCGCAGGGGGTCGACGATGGGGAAGCCAGTGACCTCGCAGGCTTTGCGGAGTGGCGCGTGGGCGCTGACCAGGGTGCTGCTGGCTCTGGCCTTGGGACGAGCGGTTGATCGGTGGGTTGTGGGGGCGCAGGGTCGGCGTCTGCGTCAGCCCATGGATCGAAGTCGGCGTCGCGTAGTCGTGTGAGCCGCGGTTGAGGGTCAGATGCTGGATCTTCACCCCAGATGGTCCGCATGGTGGCAGCACGAACCTCCGCTGCCGTCAGCGCCGCATCCTCACCATCTTGGAATCCGCTGGGCTGTCGCCGGCTCGGCTCACTCGCGCGGGGCGCTGTCGGCCCGGACAGCGTCAGGTCGGGTCCGCCAAAGCCGCAGGCGCTCGGGTTGAGTGGAGTCAGGCCAAGTGGAGTCAGGTCGAGATCGGGCGCGGAGGGGTTGCTCGTGCCGGACTGGCCGGTGGCGGTGGCGGTGGCGGCGCGTGCGGTAGTGGGCGGTGGTTCGGCTCGGAGTGGGAGGGGCGGTCGGTATCGGCGGGATGGTGGGTCCGCCCAGGACGGTCGGGCGACGTGGACTCTGCCATTGGTGATGGTGACGCTCCATTTGCCGGCGTGGAGGTCGACGTGGTGGATGCGGCAGAGCAGGACGAGGTTGCTGACAGCGGTGATTCCGCCGTCGATCCACGAGATGAGGTGGTGCGCATCGCATTGGACTGGTGGCGCACCACAGACGACACACCCGCGGTCTCGGGTGTTCAGGGCACGTCGCATTCCCCTGGTGACAAGGCGTTCGCACCGGCCGACGTCGAGTGGTTCGGAGTTGGAGCCGAGGACGACCGGGATGATTTTGGCGTCGCACGCCAGGAGCCGTGCGGTGGACGCGGACAGACCGGCACCGAAGACGGTGTCAGCGATGGAGTGTGCGGTGGCGTTCTTCAGGTCCTGCCAGTCGATCGTCACCACCAGAGTCGCCTTCGCACCAAACCCAGGCACCCAGTTGTTGGCGACCACTGGTCCGAGAGTGGCTGTCGCGGCGGTGGTGGCGCAATGCTCAGCCTGAGTAGCAGCACCCCCGACTACCTGCGCATCGACCAGCGTGTCTGCATCGATCGGGGTGTCGGCGGGCAGGTCGACGGTCGGCGCCTGGCTGTCCGCGTGGGCCTCAGTTGCGCCCGAGCCTGAGTCCGCATTGGCGTCGCTGTCGGACTCAGCCGAGGCGGTCGGCGGAGTGGTCGGATCCGGGGTGCCTGCTGCCGCCGATGGCGTAACAGTGGCCGGTGTGGCAGCGGCACCCGTCGCCGCGTCCGCCGCGTCCGCCGCGTCCGCCGCGTCCGGTGTGGTTGGGGCGGTGCGGAGGGCGGCGGCGTCGGTGGCTGCGGTGGCGATGCGGACGGTGGTGGACAGGGCGTCTGCTCGGCGCTTCTCGGCGGAGCGGGGGTCGCGTTCACCATCGATGGTGCGGTGGGGGCGGGCGAGGGTGTGGATGGTGGAGCAGATCATTTCGGCGTTGTCGTTGGCGAGGTAGCCGGAGATGCGGACGCCGTGTTCGTCGGGGATCAGGTTGAGGCGTTCGCGGGCGTAGGCCTTCTCCTCAGCGGGCTCGGGGCCGTCTTCGTCGAGGATGTCGCGGGCGCGCTGGGCCGCCTTGCGCAGTTCACCGGGCGGCATGTCGCGGGCGACCTTCACCAGTTGTTCTTCGGCGACGCGCAGATTCTCGACCGGGACCGTGTCCGGGACTTTCTCCAGCATGGACACGATCACAGCCGCTCGCTCCGGCGACAGCGACACCTCGGGCGGGAGGGTGTCGTCGGTACCGTCCGGGACCGGCACCGCAACGCTCGGGTCAGGCAGCGCGTCAAGCACGGCTGAGTATTTCGGCAGAGCGCGGGCGAGCCGGACCAGGCCGTGGGCTTGGTAGGGGTCCATGCGGTGCCGGAGGGTGAGGAGCTCGGCGGTGTTGCGGGCGCCGAGTTCTTCGGCGTGCCCGGTCTCGTCCACCCTCGCGACCCGCGATAGACGAGCGGTCTCCAACCGGGCGATCTCGGCGTCGATCGAGTCGATGTCGGCCAGCGCTTCGCTGCCGCTCATCGACCACGCCGGCCGCTCACCCAGGAGTTCCATGCATATAACTCTAGACACCCCCTCCGACAGTTTTCAAAGCCGGAACCCCTTATTTTCAAGGGAAATAGTTATCCACAGAAGATCCACAGATCTACAACGTCGCACTCGTTGCCTGAGGCAAACATTGAGCTCGTTGACCTCAGTCGCAGTGCGGTCCTGCCATCACGCTGCATACACTGTCGACCTGTCGGTGACGCCGACGCGCGCACCGAGCGCTACCCGTTCGATCCGAAGGGCTGGGCTGTGGCTGACCGACCTGAGATCGTGTGCATCTGCGGCTCTGCCCGGTTTGCCGACGAGATGTACGTGGCGAACCGCGACTTGACCTTGGCAGGCGTCATCGTCGTCGCGCCGGGAGGATTCCTGGGCGCCGAGGATCTCATCACCGACGAACAGAAGACCGCGTTGGGCGAGCTTCACCTGCGCAAGATCGACCTGGCTGACCGCGTTCTGGTCGTCAATCCCGGCGGATATGTCGGCGAGTCCACGTCCAGGGAGATCGCCTACGCGCGCGCCACCGGTAAGCCGGTCTCGTTCACCGACCCCGTCTAGCAAAACCGGCTAGTCCAGTAGGGCGACGGCTTCTTGGATGGATGCGGTGACTGGCATGCCGGTTGCTTCGAGGGCTGCGCGGCTCATGGCGCCGGTGGTGACCAGGATGCTGGTGGCGCCGGCGGCCTTGGCTGCTTCGGCGTCGTCTACTACGTCACCGATCAGTACGACGTTGGCCGGGTCGAGGTTCTGGGCCTCGAGGTGGCGGGTGAGGCTGTCGGCCTTGGAACCGCCGCCTACCTCGGCGACGAGGCCGTCGATGCGGGTGAAGTGTGATGTCAGGCCGAACTCGTCGATGGTCGGGGTCAGGCGGTCGTGGAACCACATCGACAGCAGGGACTGAGTGCGGCCGGACTCCGCCAACTGCTCCAACACGTCTTGGGTGCCGTCGGCTAACAGGGCTTCGGCGAGCAGGGCGTCGTACCGGTCGTGGTAGAGCCTGTCGACCTGTGCCCACTCCTCTTCGTTGAGCAGGCGGGCCAGCACTGTCTCGTAGGAGACGCGCATCGGACGCGTGTACGCCGCTTGCCAGGCCGGCCAGGTGATCGCCGTACCGCCGAGTTCGACGAAGACCTCGTTCACCGCCGCCAGCACGATGTCGTTGTCGTGTAGCAAGGTGCCGTTCCAGTCCCAGACCACATGAGAAATCTTCACCGGCACAAGTTTAAGTCGTCGTCTGGGCCCCATCATTCCCGCAACGTCCGAAATCACGCCGACCACGTACTACAGTTGTTCGGACGTTGCGGGACGTAGTGCTCGGGGGTGAGGCTGTGACCCGGTTCGGACTGGCTAACACCGTCACCTCGATCAGGCTCCTCGGCGGGCTCATCGTCTTAGCCCTGTTGCCAGCCCATGTACTCGTCGCCACGGCCCTGGCGACGCTCTGCCTGATCCTGGACGGCGTCGACGGACGCATCGCCCGCGCCCGCGGTGAGGCCAGCCGCTTCGGCGCCTGGTTCGACAACGAGGCCGACGCCGCGGTCACCGTAGTGCTCAGCATCAGCCTGATCGTGCTACACGTCGCTGGCTGGTGGGTGCTGCTGATCGGCGCCATGCGTTACCTCTACCTACTGGCCAGCCTGGCCCTGCCCGCATTGCGTAAGCCGCTGCCGTTCAGCCAGGCGCGGCGAGTAGTGGGCCTTGGGCAGGCGATCCTGCTGGTCGCAGCAGTCCTGGCGGCGGGGGTGTTTCCACGCCTCGCCGCCAGCGGCTGGCTCGCCGTACTGCCCGCGATCGGGTTGATCGCGCTGCTCTGGTCGTTCGCCCGGGATGCCTGGCAGCAGCTCAGCGCAGAGTGATGTTGTCGAGCAGGAAGGTGCTGGCCCCGCTGCTCGTCCAGGCAAGGGTGACCGTGCGGCCTCGGTACGGCGTGAGGTCGACCGACTGATCGACGTACGACGGCTTGGCCTGGGTCGCGGGGATGGTGCGGATGACCTTGCCATCGACCGTGAGGCTGAGCGCGTCCTTGGCGGCCGGATGGATGCGCAGGGCGAACCGCAGGGTCGGGTGCGCCGTGGCCGGGACCGCGACGGATTGGCTGAGGGTGTCGGTGTGTGCTTCGGTGTAGCCGCCGAGGAACGCATAACCCAGACCGGCCTTGCTGTACTGACCGTCCTCGCGAATCACGTCCGGGGTCTGCGTCCAGCCGCCCACGCCGGCTTCGAAGTCGCCGTTGACGACCGGACCGCTGTGTGAGCTGACGACCCAGTTGATCGCGGTGTTCGCGCGGGCCCCGGTCTTGTCCACCGCAGTGACCGTCGTCGAGTGCGTGTGCGGCGTGGTCAGGCGGCCGTAGATGACGCCGGTCGAGGCCTGGATGTGGAGCCCAGCCGGGAGGTCCGTGGTGGTGAAGCGCAGCCCGCGACCGTTGGCCTTAACCCGCAGCAGTACGACGTCGCCGACCGCGCCGAACTGGTGCGTCGGCGCGCTGAGCGCGATCTTGTTCGAGGCGATCGGTGAGGTGAGGGCCTGGAGACCGTTCGGTGTGCCGAGCCCGGTCGGACCATCCCAGCCGGACTGTGCCGTGCACAGCGGTGCGACGTCGCAGGAACCATTGTTGCCCTTGACAACATCATTCAGTTGAGCCGTCTTGCCATACGGGTACGACGCCGGGTGCGTGGCCGGTGCCGGATCCCCGGCCAGCGCGTAGGCCGCGGCGACGATCGGGGCGGCCGCGCTGGTTCCGCCGTACACGCCCCAACCGCTTCCGCCAGTGGTCTGGTAGACCGCGACACCGGTATTCGGGTCGGCGACGGCGGAGATGTCAGCGACCGCGCGTTTGGCACAGACGGTCGACGGGATGACGGATTGCCAGCTGGGCTTGGCGATCTGGGCCGAGCATCCCGAGCCGGTGCCGTGGCCGGGTTCGCTGTTCCAGACCGTTTCACTCCACCCGCGGGCCGAGCCGTCCTTGGTCAGCGAGGTCCCGCCGATCGCGGTCGCCGCGGCCGAGCTGGCTGGGTACGACGTACCGGCTTCGAAATCGCTGTCGCCGGTCGAGACGGCGTACAGGGTTCCGCGGGGAGCGAAGTATTCCTGGTCGGCCTTTGCCGCATCGGTCGGCTCGGGGCCGCCCCAGCTCAGCGAGACGAACTTGGCGCCGAGCTGTTCGGCAGTCTTGGTCGCGGCCAGTAGATCGTTGCTGGGGGAGTCGGCCTCGATCAGCGTGATCGCGCACTGCGGGCAGACGGCGGACACCATGTCGAGGTCGAGCGAGATCTCGCCGGACCAGGAGGGCGACGGCGCGGGCAGCGGGTTCGGCTTGCCGTTCTGGTTGAGCTTCTGGAAGCAGCCGTTGGCCGTCGTACAGGGCGGGAGACCGAACTGTTTGCGGTACACCGCCAGGTCGGCCTCAGCGGTTGGGTCGTCGTACGCGTCGACGATGTAGACGCGCTGACCGCGACCAGCTGATGCCGACGGCAACTTGTAGGCGGCCTGCAGGTCGGCCGGGCCGAATCCGGCCGGACCCGCGGCCCGGGAGCGGAAGCCGAGGTCGGCCCGGCGGATGGCGAAGCAGGTGAAGAAGCCGGGCTGGACCTTCTGGTCACAGCTGGCTACCGCCTTGGGTTCGTCCGCGGCCGCCACAGTGGTGGTGGCACCCACGAGGACGAGGGCCAACGGAATCGTCAGCCGGCGCAATGAGATCACAGCAATAACTCCTCAGGCGGGGATCGTGGTCTGCTGCCAGGTCTGCCCCGCATCGCGGGTCATCCACAGGCGGGTGTCCGGCGTGTATGCCGCGTCGCGCTCGACCATCCAGGCGGTCGTGGCCGACTGCCACACCAGGTCGTGGATGTGTTCGCTGTTCTCGAGCCAGTTGTCGGCCACCTGCCAGGACTTGGCGAACGCCGGCCGGTTGTAGACCAGGCTGGCGGTGACAGTGGTCAGGAGAACCGCACCGTCCGCACCGACCGCGAGCTGGCTGCCCAGACCGAGTCCGCCGGTGACAGCGTCGTACCGGAAGGTGCGGCCGCCATCGGCAGAGACCATCACCGACTTGTCCGAGTGGCCGCGACCGAAGTTGGCGTTGCAGAGGATGAAGATCCGGTTCGGTGCGTTGGCGGCGAGGTCGGTGGCGAATCCGTCCTCCTGCGTCGGGCAGGTGACCGTGCTGACGGGCTTGACCACGCCGCCGCTGATCGTACTGAGCCGGCTCTGGTCGACGAAGGGGGCCGCGAGCAAGTAAACCGTCGCGCCGGAGGACGCGAGCGCGGCGTGATCACCGGCGGCCACGTCGACCTTCACCTGCTTCCAGCCGGTGAGCTGGCCGGCCGGTGCGCGCCAGACCTTGAGCGGCCGGTCATCGCAGATGCCGCTGCCGATCGCGCAGCCGGAGGTGACGACGTACGTCCCGTCCTGAGCGGCGAGCAGGTTGAGCACCTTGGCGTCACCACCGGGGATCGGGACCTGGGTCCACGTCTTACCGCCGTCGCGGGTGGCCTCGAGGAACGGGTCGTACGCCCAACCGAAGGTCTTAGTCGCGAACTGCAGGCTGGTCAGCCCGCGCTCGCCGCTCATCGCCAGTCCGTTGTGCGTGCGGCCGACGGCGGCCCACGTCTTACCGCCGTCGTGCGTCGCCTTCACGGCGGCCGGACAGGTCGTCGTACTGCAGGTGACCCGGCCGAGGACGTAGCCGTCGGACTGGGTCGGCCAGACGATCGACTGCGGTGAGAAGGTCGCCGTCGCGGCACCAGCTCCCGAGCTGACGAGTAGCGCACTGGTGATCGCACCCACCAGGGCGATCACGGTACGACCGGCATGCAGACGCAAGGCTCACTCCTTGGACAACGGTTGGGGTCGAGGTCACGCTAAGCCCTGCCGGTGCCGGTACGGCGCCCATTCCGGCCAAACGCCGATACCGGCCAACTAGCCTGGGTCCGTGGCTGACTGGGATGCGGTAGGGCTATCCGGATTCGACGCTCTGGTTTACCGCCAGGTGCTCCGCGATCCCGGCGTACCGGTGGATCGGCACGCCGAGGCGCTTGAGGTGCCGACGGCAACAATCGCGGCCACGGTCGACCGGCTGGTCGCGGCCGGGCTGGTGCGGTCCTAGTCCGAGGCCGCGCCGGCGCCGGTCGATCCGCGGTCGGGCCTCGGCATGCTGGTACGAGAACGCCGTGCGGCGCTCGACGGCGTCGCGTCGATGGCCGATCAGCTCGCCCGCGAGTTCACCGCCGGTCAACTGCGGGCCGAGCCGAGTCGCCTGATCGAGATCGCGGTCGGCCGGGACGCGATCGAGGCGCGGATCGACGACATGTTGCGTGGGGCAACCGAACAGGCGGTCGGTACCGACACCCCGCCGTACGTTGCCGATGGCAGCAGTCAGGTGTCCGGTGCCGAGCTCGCCCTCCTCGACCGCGGCGTCCGCTTCCGCGCGATCTACGCCTCCGAGGTCCTCGACCACCCCGATTGGGTGACCCGCCTGTCCTCGATGGCCGACCGCGGCGAACAGTCCCGCGTCCTCCCGCAGGTCCCCGTCAAACTCCTGATCGTCGACGGCTCGACGGCGATGCTCCCGCTGGCCGGTGACATGCCCGCCACCACCCAGCCCCGCGCGGTCATCGTCACCGACTCTGTCCTCACCAGCGCGCTCCAGGTCCTCTTCGATCAGCTCTGGCGGCAGGCGACACCCCTGCATGTGGCTGCCGCCGAGACTCCCGACACTCAGCTGCTCAACCTGCTGGCCAGCGGCATGAAGGACGAAGCGATCGCCCGCCACCTCGGCATCAGCCCCCGCACGCTGCGCCGCCGGATCACCCATCTGCAGGACTCGCTGCACGCCACCAGCCGCTTCCAGGCCGGGCTGAATGCCGGTCTGCGGGGATGGCAATGACCGCGGGATGCCCGCGTGACGGACCTCTCGTCGTCCGGATTGACTAAGGATAGGCTTACCGAAGATGATCGAGTCTCCCGCCCCAGTTCAGGAGGACTCGTTCGGTATGCGGCTGTACCTGCTCGCCCTCAATCCGACCGATTCCGTCACTGAAGGATTCCTCCCGGCGGCCGCGCGCCGCGGGCTCGAGGTGACCGTCCTGACGGACTCGGCGGCCGCGCATCGCGAGGCCTACAAGGACTTTCCGCAGCTTCCGGAGATCCGCGAGTGTGCGGTCCGGGACTTCCGCGAGGTGATCGGCGAAATCTCCCGGCAGCACGCGCCGGACGCGGTCTTCACCAACAGCGATCACCTGCAGACGCAGGCCAGCCTCGTCGCCCAGTACTTCGGTCTCCCGGGGAAGGACTGGCAGGCCGCGTTCCGTGCGAAGAACAAGGCGGAGACCAGGCGTTGCCTGAGAGCGGCCGGGCTCGACACAGTCTGGGCCGCCGAGCTGGCGCCTGGTCAGGACCCGGCGGCCCTGACCGACATCCCGTTCCCGTGCGTGGTCAAGCCTCGTGAGGGCGTTGCGAGTGAGGACGTCGCGCTGGTTGATGACCTGGCCGGCCTGGTCCGGTTCGTCACCGAGGTCCGGGAGCGCCGGTCGGACGTCGTACTGCTGGTCGAGGAGTTCCTGGCCGGCGACCTGCGCACGCTGGAGACGCTCGGCGACGGTAGGACGCGCCAGGTGCTCGGCGGATTCCGTACGGCGATCTCCGAGCCGCCGGCCTTCATCGAGTTGTCGCTGGAGTTCGTCGGGGCGCATCCGCAGGCGATCACCGACCAGGTCTTGGCCCAGCTCGACGCGCTCGGGGTCGGGTTCGGCGCGTGCCACACCGAGTTCGTCGTACAGGACGACGGCCGGGCCCGGCTGATCGAGGTCAACTACCGCGCGATCGGCGACCGGATGGACCTCGCGCTCGAGCAGATCCTCGGCATTCCGTACTTCGAGCAGGTACTGCGGGTCTACCTCGGCGAACCGCTTCCGGCGGATCTCGGCGCGCGCACCGACCTGACGTCGTACAGCCTCTATGCCTGTGCCGACCGGGCCGGGACGTTGAAGGCGGCGCCGAAGCCGTTCGACCGGGTGGTCGACGGCATCGCGCTGTCCTACCGGACCTTCCGCGAGGTCGGTGAGGAGCACCCGCACTACGCCACGAACCGCGACTACCTCGGCATCATCCAGGGCATTGGCCCGGACCAGGCCGCGCTCCAGCAGGTCGCCGCGGCGTTCCTCCGCGACAACGTCTGGGACATTCAGCCGTGAACGCAGCGGCAACTCTGACCTTGCGCGTTCTCTCCACTCTGATTCGTGAAGACGTGCTCGGGCTGCGCACCAGAAGCACCCTCGTCGAGCGGTCCGACGGTTCGTGGCTCCAGCTTGAGCTCGGCGGTCGACTGCTCGCGTTGCCGGTGGCTGAGGAGGGCTTTCAGTCCGAGTACGGCGCTCGCCGGCCGCTGCTTGAGGTCGACGGCGACGAGCTGACCACGCTCGACGAGATCCTCGCCGTACTGCGGGACTTGGCTGACCGGGAGGATCGCGGCGGTTACGACACGTTCGCGGATGAGTGTCGACAGACGCTCGCCACGATGGAGTTGCACGACGAGGTCCAAGCCGAGGTTCTGGCCGGGCTGGCGGAGCGGTACGGCGACGACCCGACCGAATGGACGGGTTTGGGTGGTTCGCTCGCGTTCGACACGTTGGCGGCCTTCCTCGATCACCCCGTGTACCCGACCGCGCGTGGTCGGCTCGGGCTGACGACGGTGCAGGTGCGCGGGTATACCCCCGAGTTCCACCCGACCTTCCAGCTCCGGTGGATCGCCGTCCCGGGGCCGGCCAAGGCTGACTGGCCGACTTGGTGGCCGACGCCCGCCGACATCGGCCTGCCCGAGCTCACCGATCACACGACGCTGCCGCTGCACCCGTTGACCGAAGTCACCTTTGGTGTCCTCGGTCCGGTTCCGTACCTGGACGTCGTACCGACGCTGTCTACCCGGACCGTGGCCGTCGTGCAGGACCCGAGCTGCCACCTGAAGTTGCCGATGGCAACGGCCACTCTCGGCGCGCGGAACCGCCGGACGATCAAGGCGGGCGTCCTCGTTGACGGTGCTGCAGGTGAACGCCTGGTGCACGAGATCATCGCGAAGGAACCGCGGTTCGCCACGACCATCCTGAACGCTGACGAGCAGACGTACTACGAGAGCGGTGACGAGCTTCTCGCCGTACTGCTCCGTCGCTACCCGGATGACCTCGACGACGCCCTCACCGTCCCGCTCGCCGCCTTCACCGCGCAGGCCCCGAGCGGCCGGCGCGTCATCGACCACCTCGCCGACCGCTTCTACGACGGCAAGCTCCACGACCTGTACGACGCCTTAGTCACGCTGCTCCTGGACTGGCAGACGACCCTGTTCGGCTACGGGATCGCGCTCGAGTCCCATCAGCAGAACACCTCGGTGATCTTCGGTCGTATCGACGGCAAGACCCGGATTCGCCTGCTCTACAAGGACAACGACGGCCTCCGGATCAACTTGCAGCGCTGGCCGGATCGCGGCGCGTTCACCGACGAGCGGATGTTCGCCGACGACGACCGCGCTCTCACCGATCTCTTCACCACCATCACCATTCACCTCTGTACGGCGTCGCTCGCGTTTGAGCTGGCAGACAGTGATCTGCTCGCGATCCTGCGCACCCGCCTGACCGAGGCCATCGACCGGCTCGGTCCGAACGGCGACGCGCTACGAGCGGATTTGCTGGACGCCGACCGTCTGCCGGTGAAAGCGATGATCACCGCCGGGACGCTGTTGAGCAAGCAGCGGTCGGGTGCCGCCGACATCAACAAGCACTACACGACCGGCCCGAACTACCTCCGGCTCGCGCGGTGACTCTCCTCGCGACACGACCGGTCGCTCCGCCGCGCCCGCACCTCAGCCGGATGCACGTCCCCGCGATCGCGGGCTGCTACTTCGTGGCCTCATTCGCCGCGCTCGGCCTCCCGCCGTACCTGACCGAGATCCTGCCGTCGCTCGGCGACGAGAGCGGACGCTGGGCCGGACTCCTGTACGTCGTTCCGACCGTCTTCAGCGCGATCGGGGCGCCGTTCTGGGGCCGTCTCGCCGATCGCTACGGCCGGAAGCGGCTGCTGCTCCGGGCACAGCTCGGACTCTCGATCGCGTTCCTCGCGGCCGGGCTCGCGAACAGCCTGCCGGCCTTCACGCTGGCTCTCGTTCTCCAGGGCTTCCTCGGTGGAACGTTTGCCGCGAGCAACGGTTATCTGGCGGCGGCGCTGACCGGCGACAAGCTGTCCAAGGCACTCACGCTGATGCAGGGGAGTGCGCGAGCCGCGTTGGTGGTCGCACCGATCCTGGTCGGCTCACTGAGTCCGTGGGTCTCCCCACACCGCCAGTACCTGATCATGGCCGTGCTGCCGCTGGCCGCCGCCGTACTGCTGGTTCTGCTGCCGGAACCCGATCATCCGGTTGTCGAACTGCACGAGGTCGTGTCGACCGAGCCACCGCCACCGCTGCGAACGCTCCGGTTGCTGTATGTCTTCGAGTTTGCGTTCGTGTTCGCAACCATCATCTCGTTTCCCTACTTGATCGCGTTGATCGAACGGCGGATGCCGAACACGTCCGGGGCAGTTGCCGGAGTTCTGTTCGCCTTGCCACACCTGTGTTACCTGGTGTTCGCAAGTGGCGTGCACCAGCGGTTCCGCACGCATTCGCGCAGTGGGCTGGCCGCCGGGTTCGCGTTCGTCGCGCTCGGCCTGGCCGCGCATGCGGTGGTCCGGACCCTGCCCGGTTTCGTCGTCGCGCGGCTCATCCTCGGGATCGGGATGACGCTCGGTCTGGTGTGTCTGTCGATTCTGGCCGCGGACGCCGCGAGAGGGCGCGCACCCGGCCGGATGTTCGGTACCGTCGAATTCTTCTCCAAGGCCGGCGCTGTCGCCGCCGGCGCCGTCGCAGCTGTCTCGAACAGCCTGTTCGGTGCAGCCGCCCCGGTGCTGATCGGCACCTGCGCAGCCTTGGTCACAGCCGTTTCCGCCGTGTTGCTCACTCGTCCCCGGATGACTTCGGAGTCACCTATGTCTGTCATGCAGTCCCTTCCCCCGGCTGCGACCGCACTACCGCGGGCCGACCACGTCGTCGCGCACACCCTGCTCAACTGCCTGCTGCGCGAGGTCTCCGCGCCGGAGCACCAGAGCGCTGTCGACGACGGCTGGCTGCTGCTCCGATTGCCGCGGGCCGGCGTCCTCTTGCGCGTCGAGCTGCGCCGGACGGCGTTGGTCGGAGCACATCGCTTCACTGGGCCGGTGTTCCAGGAGCATGGCGCGTTCTGGGCCGAGCTGACCTGGCGTGAACTGGCCGACCTGGTACGGCGGGAGCTCGCCCTGCGGAGTGGATTCGAGAATGAGGAATTCCTTCCGCAGATCGAATCGAGCCACGAGGGTGTCACGCGTGCACTGACTCGGACGCGTCCCGCCGGCGCGGACCGGTTTCTCGAATCGGAACAGGCGATGCTCTTCGGACACCGTTTCCATCCGGCGCCGAAGGCCAGGACCGAGGATCGCGACGACTGGGCGGCCTACGCGCCGGAATCGCGGGCGGCGTTCCAGTTGCGGCATCTTGCCGTCCGCGCGGACCTGCTCGCCGAGGAGAGCCTCGACCCGGAGATCACCGCGCTGTTAGACAACCTGGCTGAGGTCCCGGCCGGCTACCGGTTGCTGCCCGCACACCCGTGGCAGTTCGCGATGATTCAGGACAACCCGCTGTTCCAGGCCGCGGTCGAGCGTGGCGACGTCATCGACCTCGGTGTCGGTGGTGTGCCGTTCACGCCGACCTCCTCGGTCCGCACGCTGGCCGGTCCGGACGCCTTCCTCAAGTTCAGCCTGAACATCCGGATCACCAACTGCCTGCGCAAGAACGCGGCGTACGAGATGACGGGCGCGGTTGCGCTCACCCGCTTGCTCGCGCCGGTGCTGGCGGATCTGGCCGCGCGCTTCCCCGGTGCCGCCGTACTGCGGGAGCCCGCGTTCCGGACGCTGGCCCTGCCGGCTGCAGATGGTGCTGCCGATCTCGCGGTCTACGAGGGCTTCGGACTGATCGTGCGGACCGGACTGAACGACGTACTGCGTCCTGGTGTGACGCCGTTGATGGCAGCAGCCGTGGCTGATGAGTATGCGACGAGCTCCGCGCACATCTCGCTGCTGCTCGAAGACGCTGATGACGCCGAGATCCTGTCCTGGTGGGCGGCGTACCTGCGGCTGTTGGTACCGCCTGTGCTGGCCGCCTACCTCGACCACGGCGTCGTACTCGAGCCGCACCTGCAGAACGTGCTGATCGGTGTCGACGCGAACAACCAGCCGGTGCAGGTGCTCTTCCGGGACCTCGAAGGCACCAAGCTCGTCGACGAGCTGCACACCGAGACCCTCGCGGGCCTGCCTGCGGACGTCGCCGGTCCGATGACGTACGACGCTCAGCGCGGCTGGGACCGGGTGGTCTACTGCCTGCTCGTCAACCACGTCTCAGACCTGCTCGGTGCCGTGGCCGACCTGAGCCCGGAGCTCGAGGGCCGGTTGTGGGCCGAGGTGCGGACCGCGATGGAGGAGTACGCCGACGAGAACGGCTGCCCGCCGCTACTTGCGGCGCTGCTGGCCGGCGTACCGCTGCCGGCGAAGACGAACATGCTGACCCGGTGGGGCCGGCTGCCGGACCGGAGTGCCGGTTACGTTCGGTTGCCGTCGCCGATCGCGGAGGCTGTTCTCGCTGCCACGACCGAGCCTGTCGCGCGGTGACCGTACCTTCCAATGTGAGCGCGTTCGCCGCCGGTCTGGCGGCGGACGCGCTGCCCGCCTACGTCTACGACCTGGGCGCGCTGCGCACCCACGCGGCGGCGGTGCGGGCAGCGCTGCCAGCGGGTGTCGAGCTGTACTACGCGGCCAAGGCCAACCCGGACACCGCCGTACTGGAGGCTCTGCGGAGCTCCGTTGACGGCTACGAGGTGTCCAGTGCGGGGGAGTTGGCGCATGTACGTCAGGCGGCGCCTGATGCGCCGCTCGCCTTCGGAGGGCCCGGCAAGACGCCGGCCGAGATCGCTGCGGCGGTCGCGGCCGGGGTGCATCGGTGGCACGTGGAGAGCGTGCAGGAGCTCTACCAACTGGCGGCCGCGCTAGACGGTGAGCAGCGGGTCGACGTCATGCTGCGGGTCAACGTGCCGGTGGCGGAGGGCTCGCTCGAGTCGGTCGCCCTGGCCATGGGTGGTCGGCCGAGCCCGTTCGGCCTCGACCCGGCGGCTGTTGCGAGCGCCTTGGCGTTGCTGGCCGGTCCGATCGGTCAGCAACTCCGGCTGCGCGGGATCCACGCGCACCTTGGTAGCGGTCTGAGCGCGGCCGAGCACCTCGCGGTGACTGAGCAGATCGTGAACTGGTCGGCCGCGCTGGCCACCCGGCATGGCCTGCGTTTCGACGAGGTGAACGTCGGCGGCGGGATGGCGGTCGACTACGCCCACCCGTCCGCACGGTTCGACTGGGTCGAGTTCGGTGACGGTCTGGGCAAGCTGCTCGACCGACGACCGGAGTTGCGGCTTCGGATCGAGCCGGGACGCGCGCTCACGGCGTACTGCGGCTACTACGCCACCGAGGTGCTGGACGTGAAGACGAGCCAAGGTGAGCACTTCGCCGTGGTCCGGGGTGGTACGCATCACCTTCGGACACCGGCGACGAAGGGACACGATCAGCCGTTCGCCGTCGTACCAGTCGAAGAGTGGTCGCACCCGTGGCCGCGGCCGGGAGCGGCTGGGCGAGTGTCGTTGACCGGTCAGCTGTGTACGCCGAAAGACCTGCTGGCACAGGGGATTCCGGTCGCCGAGGTGCGGGCCGGGGACCGTATCGTGTTCGCAATGGCGGGTGCGTATGCGTGGAACATCTCGCACCATGATTTCCTGATGCATCCGCACCCTGGGTTTCACTATCTCTGAGCGGTCTAGCGTGGGTACCCGATCGGGAACACCTGCTTGTGCAGGGCAACTTTCATCCCTCGCCGACCCTCTCGGATAAGGTCGGACGGCGCAGCGGGGTCACGAGCGAGGGATGAAGACTGATGGCGGCAGCCCAGGGGCGAGGGCGCGGGTGGTTGGCAGTGCCGGTGGCGGCGCTGGCGGCTGCCCTCGCGTACATCGCCGGCGGGATCATTCGCGGCAGCTATCCGTTCGGCGACGTCCCGCGCAACATCCTGGACCTCGGGCAGCAGTTCATCCCGATGCACGCTCATCTGCGCGACCTGCTGACCGGGACCGGGCCGGGCGACTTCTTCTTCAACTGGTCCAGCGGGTACGGCGTTCCGTATATCGGCGACTTCATGGCCTACAACGGGGCCGCCCTGTCCTGGATCGTGCTGCTGTTCCCGCGGGACAAGATCGACCTCGCGCTCTACGTGATCTCGGCGACCGCGATCGCCTGCGCAGCGGGAGCGATGACGGCGTACCTGCGCAAGCTGCGCCCGACCGGGCCGGTCTGGCTGGCCGGGCTCGCCGGGGTCTCGTACGCGACCTGCGGGTGGGCGCTCGACGACGGCGGCTACATGACCGGCTGGCTCTACGGCCTGATCGCGTTCCCGCTGATCTGCCTGATGTGCGAGTGGGTCTGGAAGTCGCGCTCACTGCCGTCGATGATCATCTCGCCGTTCGTCATCACCCTGTTCTGGTACTCGCACTTCTACACCGTCTACATGGCCACGCTGGGCGCGGCGATCGTCGTGATCGCCCGCGTCCTGTCCGACCCTGACGGTGGCGACTGGGGCCGCCGGATCGGTGGCGCGGTGCGCAGCCTGATCGTGGTCCTGGTCGGGATCGCGCTTTCCGCGCCGCTGCTGGTGCCGACCTTCAAATCGGTCGGGTACGCGCGGCCCAGTCCGGACGAGACCTTCCACCCGATCGGCTGGCTGTACTTCTTCGGCCGGCTGCTGCCTGGATCGGAGGGTGTCGGGAAGACGCCGGGCCTGGCCGTCGGCACCCTGATGCTGCTGCTCGCGCTGAGCTTCCCCTTCAACTGGAAGATTGCACTCCGGGAGCGGATCGTCTGGTCGGTGGCCATCCTGCTCGCGATGGTCAGCATGCAGATCACCGTCACGCACGAGATCTGGCACGGCTTCGACGCGCCGAACGGGAACCCGTTCCGGCAGGCGTTCGTGATCGCCGGGCTGATCGTGATCGCCGGCTGGATGTCGGCGGCGGCGGGAATCCGCAGCGTGTCGACGGTCGTCATACCGGCCGTTTTCCTGGCGGCGCTGTACGCGTTCGCGTGGAACAACTGGACGTCGACGGCGGTCACAGCGGTCGCCGTACCGGTGGTCGGGGTGCTGGCGATCCTGGCGTGGGTCTTCACCCGGCGCGACCCGAAACAGCTGGTACTACGGATCGCGGTCGGCGCGGTGATTGCCGCCGTACTGATCGAGTCGGGGGCGTCGTCGTACGCGATCGAGGCGCACCGCGGTGAGAAGTACCACACCGGCCGCGCGTGGGGAGCCCGGCAGGAGACGAGCCGGGCGCTGGTGATGGGGGACAACGACTGGCCGCGGCAGCGGGTGTCGCCGGGCGCGTTCACCACGGTCAACGACCCGATGCTGATCGGTGGCGAGGGGCCGGAGTACTACAGCTCGACGATTCCGGACGAGCTCTCCCAGGAACTGCTCAACCTCGGCTTCGGGTACTCGGCGTTCGGCCGGTCCATCGTCGATCCGGTGAACCCGGTGGTCGACGCCGTCTTCGCGACGGGCGCCCGGCTGACGCTGGATCCCACCGGCGAGCTGCGGCTGGCGCGCAGCCAGGTCGGGCCGTTCGTCTCGGTGCGCCCGCTGCATCCGTGGGTCTCGGCCCTTTCCGGGCCGTACGGCCTGCAGGAGACTGCGCTCGGCGCGAGCGTCTACACGACGCCGAAACTGCGCGCGTACGTCGACGACGGCTCCAGCGTGACGGTCAGCGACAAGCGGCCGGGCGAGCTGACCATCAACCAGCCGCAGGATCTGAAGAGGGCGGGCGAGTTCCGCCTGACCGCGCGGTGCAAGCCGGGCTCCGAGGTCTACTTGTTCGGGCCCGAGTTCGTCGGTGACGTGCTCGTCGACGGACAGAAGTGGACGATCAGCCTGACGACCGGCGCCAAGCGGCCCGGCATCTTCCGCGGTGCACCGATCCGCCGAGTCAGTACGGCGGGGCCGAGCGGCGCGGTCGACGTCAAGCTGCGGGTGCCGGAGTCGACCCAACTGCCGGACCGACCGATCGGATGCCTGGACCGCACCAAGCTCGACGCCGCGGTCACCGCTCTTCGGCAGAGCCAGCCCGCTGAGGTGCACGTCGGCGGCCACAGCATCGACGTCAAGCTGAAGCCGCAGACCCGTGGGCTCGTCGTGATGGGGGTCGTCCGGACGCCGGGGTGGCGCTGCCAGGTCGACAACCAGGACTTCCGCAAGCCGACCCAGATGGCCGGTCTGATGGCGATGCCGGTCGGCAGGTCCGCGAGCAAGGTGTCCTGCGTGTATCACCCGGCTGGGCTGCGACTCGGCCTGCTGGGCGGAGCCGGCGGCCTCGGCCTGCTGATCGGGACAGTCGTCGTACTGGAGTTTCTCCGGCGTCGACGGCTGCGGCTTGCTGCTCGGCCGATCGTCTTTACCCGGATCAGCCCACCGGCTGAAGAGACTCCGCCGGCGTCAGCGCCTGCTTCAACCCCGGCGCCACCGTCGCCATCATCAGACAGACCAGAACCACCGACACGCGCTGAATGATCCCGGGCTGGTGGGCGTCATCGCCCTTCAGCTCCTGGATGCCGATCGCGATGGTGAGCCAGATCTGACTGACCAGGGCCCCTCCAGCCAGTACGGCGGCGGTCCGGCCGCCCGTGCTACCCCAGCCCGTGCGGCGGAGGATCAGGAGCACGAAGACCGCCATCGCCACGCAACCGACGCCGGCGACGGTCGAGAAGGTCGCATGAAGGAACAGCGCCATCCCGGCCCGGCCGCTGCCTTCTGAGTCCAGGCAGGCCTGGCTCAACGAGGGCGCACAGTCCAGGGGCAGGAAGACGCTGAGCATCGTTCCGACCCCGAACAGCGCGGTGCTGATCAGGAGCGCGGCCACATCGCGGCCCAGCCGGGCGGCCGGGCGGGCGAGCACGACCGCGAGAACCAGCAGGATCCCCGACGTCAGATCCATCCCGCGCGCAATGAGGCTGGTGGGCTGATCCAGTGCCGCCAGGTCGCTGAGCATCGAGGTGTGGATGTTGAGCGGGCGACCGGCCGCCAGCTCCAGCAGCAGGCTGCAGTAGAGCACGCCAGCAGCAACCATCAGCCCCTGGATCCACCGATATCGCGCCAGGCCCCCGTCCACCATGACGGCCAGCCTAGCGAGGCGTCACCAGAAATCCCGTCAGGAGGCCTCGATGAGCGAGATACGGCGATCGACGTTGAGCACGGCTCAGCCGTGTGCCCGGCCCGAAGGTGGTTGGTAGGTGCTCAAGGTGAGCCGGCCACCCGACCTTGAGCACGGGTCAACCATGCCGACGCCCCGAACGCGGTTGGTGGGTGCTCAAGGCGGGATGGTCGATGCGTGTGGTCGGCTCACTTCGGCGTACGGAAGAAGGCCGCGAGCTTCGCGATTACCGGTACGACGTACTCGGGCTTGTCGTAGAGGTCGACGTGGCTGGCGCCTTCGACCCAGTGGAACTCCTTCGGGCCGCGTGCCCGCTGGTAGGCCTCGATGCCCATCCACGCGGTCACGGCGCGGGTGCCGGCGACCATCAGTAGCGGACGCGAACCGATCAGCGGTACGGCGGCGAAGGCGTCGAAGGTGGCCATTCGGTCGATGCTGATCCACGGGAACGTCTGCGCGGACCGTGGGTGTTCGGCCCGCGGGGTGCGGTAGTACTCGAAGCCTTCGGCGCCGTGTTCGCCGCCGAGCGCACGAGCCTGCTCGATGGTCTCCGGGAACAGGACGAGATCCTGCGGGCCGCCAGCGCGGGCCGCCGCGGCTTGGTCGAGCATGCCGTCGAAGACGGCGGGGTCCTGCGTGCCGTCGGCGCCGTATCGGAAAACGCGGGCGATGTCGGTGGAGCTGACGGTGGCGATCCGCTGGATGCGGTGGTCGGTTGCCGTTGCTGCCAAGGCATAACCGCCGGATGCACAGATGCCCAAGGCATTGATCTCGGTCACGAAGCTCTGAGCGGACAGATAGGAGACCGCGGCCTTGAGGTCTTCGACTCGCTGAGCCGGGTCCTCGAGGCCGCGCGGTTTGCCACCGCTCTCGCCTTGGTACGCGGCGTCGTACGCGAGTGTCACGAAGCCGGCCTCGGACAGCCGCCGGGCATAAAGGCCGGCGGCCTGTTCCTTCACGCCGCTGCCGGGGTGACCGACGACGATCGCCGGGTGCGGGCCCTCGGTCTGTGGCCGGTAGAGGTGGCCGGCGAGGGTGATGTCGTTGCTGTCAAAGGTGATGTCGAGTTTGCTCATGTCCCTACGCTCGCTCGGTTGGGCGCCGCGGAAAATCAGCAGGTTTGTGCCTGGGAGGAATCCTTCCCTCCCAGATCCGCTTGTCCTAGGCAGAGAATGGAGCCATGACTGACGACCTCGGCGCGTTCCTCACCTCGCGACGCGCCGCCTTGCGTCCGCAGGATGTCGGCCTGCCGGAGACTCGGCAGCGCAAGGTCTCCGGGTTGCGGCGCGAAGAGGTCGCACAGTTGGCCGCGATCAGCGTCGACTACTACACCCGGCTGGAGCAGGGGCGTGTGCAGGCGTCCGCCTCGGTGTTGTCCACGCTCGCGCGGGCACTTCGGCTCGACGACGATCAGCTGACCTACCTGTACGCCGTTGCCGGGAAGAACGACGCTCGCCCGCGGCGCCGTCGTACCGTGCAGAAGGTTCGGCCCGCGATGCTGCGGTTGCTCGACCAGCTCACCGAGACGCCGGCCGTTGTCCTGGGCAAGCGATTGGACATCCTCGCCTGGAATGCGGCGGCTGTTGCCTTGTACACCGACTTCGCGGCGATACCGGTTGCCCGGCGCAACTACCTCCGCCTGCTGTTCGAGAACGATCCGGTACGGCGCTTGCACGCGGAATGGGATCACGATGCGCGGGAGGCGGTCGCGGCGCTGCGGATGGAGGCGGTCGCGGATCCCGGGGATCCGGATCTTGCGCAGCTCGTCGGTGAGCTGTCGGTGCAGGATGCCGACTTCCGCACGTGGTGGGCCGAACATCACGTGAGCGGTGGAAGCTACGGGACAAAGCACTATCAGCATCCGGTGGTTGGGCCGCTCACTCTTGACTGCGATTTGTGGAGCACCGGCGGTCACGCGCAGCGGTTGATGGTGCTGACCGCGGCTGCGGGGAGTCCGTCGTACGAGGCGCTTAGTGCTTTGGTTGGGCTCGCACGCTGAGGATGACGAAGCCGACGATGGCCAGGCTGGTCAGGGCGGCGGGGACGAAGAAGACCTGGGGGAGACCGATCGCGGCGACGCCGATCCCGCCGATCGTGCCGCCGATGGCGGAGCCGACCGGGATAGCGCCGAGGAAGACACCGGACGCCGTACCGACGCCTTCGGGGTAGAGGTCCTGGGCGATCGAGACGCCGATCGCAGCGACGCAGGCCCAGAGGCCGGCGGTCAGGATCTGGCCGAGGAAGAGCATGCCGACACCAGTACTGGTGGCGAAGGAGAGGTTGCCGGCCAGGCCCATCACGACGCCGCCGGTCATCACGGGGAGACCGCCGAAGCGGTCGGCCGCGCGGGCGACGACGGGGAGCAGGAGGAGTTCGACGAGCGGCTGGATGCCGATGACTGCGCCACGGACTCCGTCGGACAGGTGGAGTTCGTCGGCCATGTAGATCGGGAGGTAGCCGAACTTGATCGTGTCGCCGGTCATGGCCAGCACACAGACCGTGGTGAACGCGAGGAGCGGCAGCATGTGGGTGATCTCGCGCCGGTCCGATTCCCGGACTCGCCGCGTTTGGTAGCGCTCGATGCGTTGGCGGCCGAAGGGGATGATCTGGGCGAAGACGCAGACCGCGGTGGCGACGAGAAGCGAGCGGAGGCCGAAGACACCGCCGTACCAGCTGCCGAGGACCGGGCCGAGGATCCAGCCGAGGGTGAATCCCATCCGCACGGTCGCGACGACGCGGTTGTCGGCTCGGGTGGGGTTGCGGCTGAGTTCGTCGCGGCAGGCTGCGAAGAGTTGCGCCATTGCCCCGCCGCCGATGCTCAGGACGACGGCACTGATCACGAACGGCTGCCAGACGGCGTTGGTCGAGGCCATCGCCAGCCAGCCGACCGTGCCGACGAGCGCGCAGATCCGGAGTAGGCGGAGGCGGTCGTGGCTGCGGTCGGAGAGGCGGCCGAGCAGGTAGCCGGCGATCGGGGCGGCGAGGTTGGTGACGTAGTACAGGCCGGCCACGGGGAGCGGCGTACCGAGGTCGCGGACCAGGAAGAGCGTGAGCTGGGGAGTGGCGGCGGACATGCCGATGCCGGCGATCAGCAACGACAAGAACGCCGCGCGGTAGAACTTCGACCGGGCGACGATGTGCAGTGCAGACTCGGGCCGGTCGAACACGGTGCAAACGTTATCCGTTCACACCGCTGGGTGTTTGGGCGTCTCGCCGTACGAGCCGGCCGAGGGATGCTCGGCCGGCCTCGCGGGGCGCGTCAGTTGTCGTCGTCCTGCTTGCCGTGGTCGTCGCCACCCTTGTCGTCGGACCGGCCGCTCTTGTCCTCGGCCCGGTCCTGGGCAGAGTCGTCGGAGCGGTCGGCCTTGTTCTCCGCGCGGTCCTGGGCCGAGTCGTTGCCGCTGTCGTCGGAGCGGTCGTCTGCGTGGTCGTCGCCGTGGTTGTCGGCTCGGTTGGACAGGAGCTTGCCGTTGGCGTCGTAGCTCAGCTCGCGCCAGCCGGCGGTGGTGTGCACGTCCAGCTCCCACTTGCTGTTGTCCCAGTCGACGTCGGTCACCACACCACCCGGGACGTCCTTCAGAGCCTGCGCGACCGCCTTCGCCGCGGTCAGCGATCCGGTCGGTACGCCGTTCGAGCTGGTGGTCGGGCTGGCCGTCGGGCTGCTGGTGGGGGAGGCGCTGGGCGTGGGCTTGTCGTCGGACTGGACGGCGTACGCGGTGGCGACACCCGCAGTGGTGAGCACAGCGGCGGCGGTCAGGGTCAGTGCGAGGCGCTTCATCAGGCAGCCTTTCGGTGGGGAACTTGCTGACGGGAATGACCTTGCCAACCGGTCCTGAAGCGGTCCTGAAGGAACCTGAAGCGGGCTTCAGGCGGGCGTGTCAGGCTGGGGGCATGCGGTTGCTGATCGTCGAGGACGAGAAACGGCTGGCCAATTCGCTCGCGCGGGGCCTGGTCGCCGAGGGATTCGTGGTGGACGTCGCGTACGACGGACTCACCGGGCTCGACCGCGCCCTGAGTGGTGAGTACGACCTGGTCCTGCTCGACATCATGCTGCCCGGCCGCAACGGCTACCGCGTCTGCGCCGACCTGCGCGCGGCCGGCGACGAGACGCCGGTGCTGATGCTGACCGCGAAGGACGGCGAGTACGACGAGGCTGAGGGACTCGACACCGGCGCCGACGACTATCTGACCAAGCCTTTCTCGTACGTCGTCCTGCTGGCCCGGATCCGCGCGCTCCTGCGTCGCCGTACCAGGGGAGCAGCCCCGGTGATCGAGCTCGGCGACCTAAGAGTCGAACCGGCCGCGCGCCGGGTCTTCCGCGGGTCCGACGAGATCGACCTGACCGCGAAGGAGTACGCCGTACTGGAGCATCTCGCCACGAACGCCGGCCAGGTGGTGTCGAAGACGCAGATCCTCGACCACGTCTGGGACGCGGCGTACGACGGCGATCCGAACATCATCGAGGTCTACGTCAGCGCGCTGCGCCGCAAGCTGGACGCGCCGTTCGGCCGGAAGGCGATCACCACCGTGCGCGGCTCTGGCTACCGCCTGGCCCGGGACGGTGGCTGACATGCGCGGCTCTCTCCGGACCCGAACCACAGTCGCCGCCACCGCGGTGGTCGCGGTCGCTCTCGTGATCGCCGGACTGGCCGTCGTACTGCTGCTGCGTTCCAACCTCGCCAGCCAAGCTCAACTGCAGGCCGAGGTCACCGCGCAGCAACTCGCCTCCCAGTTGGCCGCCGGTACGGCGATCGCCAAGCTCGACCTGGACGATGAACACCCGGTCCGCATCACGGATGCGAGTGGCAAGGTACTCGCCGCCAGCGAGGGCTTGTCCGCCGTCGACGGCAATCCTGTGCAGCCGTCCCGGCCGACTCCAGTGCCAACGGTGGCTCCGAAGCCGACCCCTACCCCCACAGGCGATGATGACGACAACCGTGGGCGGGGGCGCGGAGGAGATGACGAGCCTGATGACGACAGCTCCCCGACACCGACTCCGCCGGCGGGACGGGTGGCCGAGGGGGACGCCAGCTACTCCAACGGTACGGCGACGGTCGACGGCCGAACCGCGGCCTACCGGTTCGCCGCGCTGAAGGTGACGCTGCCGAAGGGCGCCGGTGAAGTCACCGTCCAAGCCGGTGCCGAACTCGCCACTGCAGGGGATGCAGTCTCGAGCGTGAGCCGGACCATGCTCATCGGCCTACCGCTCCTGCTCGCGGTCGTTGCCCTGGTCACCTGGATGGTGACTCGCCGCGCGCTCGCGCCGGTCGAGGCGATTCGCGCTGAGCTCGCCGGCATCACCGGTTCCCGCGACCTGCGCCGCCGCGTCCCCGTACCCGAGTCCCGCGACGAGGTCGCCCGCCTTGCCCGTACGACGAACGACACGCTGACCGCGCTGGAGACCTCAGTCGCCCAGCAACGTGGCTTCGTGGCGGATGCATCCCATGAACTCCGGAGCCCGATCGCCTCGCTCCGGACCCAGCTCGAGGTCGCCGCCGCCCACCCTGAGCTGCTCGAACTCGACGAGCTGATCGCGGACACCATCCGTCTGCAGCACCTCGCCGCCGATCTGCTCCTGCTGGCTCGTCTCGACGCGGGCGACCACCCTGACCCCGAGCGCATCCACGTCTCCGACCTCGTCCGAGATGCCATCGACGGCCGGACCGCGCGGTTGCAGATCACCGGTGAACCAGTTGTCCTCGGCAACAAAACCCGATTGGCGCGGGTGCTGAGCAACTTGCTGGACAACGCCGAACGTCATACCAGCAAGGAGATTCGCGTTGTCGTCAGCACCGCCGACGGACAGGCCGTGATCCAGGTTCAGGACGATGGGTCCGGCGTACCGGAGGCCGATCGGGAGCGGATCTTCGAGCGTTTCGTCCGCCTCGACGACGCCCGCAGCCGCGACGAGGGTGGCGCCGGTCTCGGCCTCGCCATCGCCCGCGACCTCGCCCAGTCCCACGGCGGAACCCTCACCGTCGGCGACACACCCGCCGGCGGCGCCTCCTTCGACCTGAGGCTCCCACTCGCCACATAATGGTGCGCATGGCACTGACCCGGCGTACCTTGCTCACCGGTGCTGCGGCGTTGCCGTTGGCCGGTTCTGTCCAGACAGCCTCAGGAGTTGGCATCGTGAAGGACCAGATCGAGGAGCTCGTCGACAAGTACGGCGATGGTGGCGTAGCGCCGATCGTGTCACTCGGCGACGCCGTACTGCGGCAGGTCGCGGAGCCGTTCGACGGTCAGGTGGACGCCGCCGTACTGACCGAGTTCATCGAGCTGATGAAGCGCACGAACCGCGCGGCTCCCGGTGTCGGCCTCGCCGCGCCGCAGATCGGCGTACCGGTGCAGATCGCCGTACTGGAGGATCCGGCCACGGTTCCGGCCGAGATCGCCGAGGCGCGGCACCGGTACAAGCTGGAGTTCTTCGCCGCGATCAACCCGAGCTACCGCTCGGCCGGGCACCGCCGGGTCGGCTTCTTCGAGGGCTGCCTGAGCATGCCCGGCTACACCGCGGTGGTGAACCGCTACTTCGCCGTCCACGCCAGCTTCGACGACCCGTCCGGCGAGACGCACCACAAGACCTTCGAGGGTTGGCAGGCGCGCATCGTGCAGCACGAGACCGATCACCTCCGCGGCACGGTCTACGTGGACAAGCTCGAGACGCGCTCCTTGTGCACCATCGAGAACTACACCGCCAACTGGGCCGACCCAGTCCCCACCCGAGCCGCGAAGGCCTTGGGCTTCCACCTGGATTAGGTCAGCTGGTCGAGCACTGTCGCGAGGATCTCTTCGGAGAGCGGGGTCTGCCCAGCAGCCCGCGCCAGCGTGACGGCGCCGACCAACGTGGCCAGATCCAGTACGGCGCGGCGCCGCGCATCGTCGTCGGAGTCCGCAGCCTCCTCGAAACCGGCGAACGCGTCGAGCGTTTTCGCCAGACCTTCCGCGTACGCCGTGCGCAGCGGGCTCCCGGCCTCGGCCTGAGCCGCGTCGGGAGCCAACGCCGTACAAGCGCAGCCGTTGCCCGGATCATCGCGATGGCTGACCGACAAGTAGTCCTTCACGACTTCTTCCCGATCCATCGGCGCCATCCGGACGAGCACCTCGTCGAAGGCCTCGCCGGCGGCGATCCCCATCAGCTCGTCCTTCGACGCGAAGTGCTTGTAGAACCCGCCATGAGTGAGCCCGGCCGCCGACATCACGTCCTGCACGCTGATCCCCGCGCTGCCGCGCTCACGCAACAACCGCGAGGTGGCCTGCACAACATCGTCGCGATGTTGCGCCGCATCTGCTCGTGACGCCCGACCCATCTCAACTCCTCACTCGACCGACCTCGAACCTACTGGAAGATGCTCGCCTTGGTCTCCCGGGTGAACTCGTCGGCAAGGACTTCGCCCGCACCGGCGGCGATCCCGTCGAGTACCTGCTTGGCGACCCCGGCCGGGTCGGTCTTCTCGCCGACCGGTACGTAGTCGGCCATGTCGGTGTCCATGTAGCCGACGTGCAGCGAGCTGACCTCGATCCCGCGCGGCGCGAGCTCGGCGCGGACGGCGTTCGTCATCGCCCACGCCGCGGCCTTGGCGGTGCTGTACGCGGCATACGCCTCGATGTGGTGAACCCACGCGAGCACCGACAGGACGTTGTGAACCCCGCCGCCACCGTTCGCCTCGATCACCGGCGCGAACGCCCGGATCAACCGCAGCGGCCCGACCAGGTGCGTGTCCAGCTCCAGCTGGATGTTGTCCCAGTCGCCACTGACCAGCGCGGTGTGCGTCGACACCCCCGCGTTGTTGACCAGCAGCGTTGCGTCACTCGCCACCCGAGCTGCCTCAAGGATCGACTCCGGATCGGTCACGTCCAGCTTCAGCGGTACGACACCTGGCACGTCCACCGTCTCGGGCCGCCGCGCCGCGCCGTACACCTTCGCTCCGCGCGCCACCAACTGCGCCGCCAGCTCCCGCCCCAGGCCCCGGTTGCTCCCGGTCACCACTGCCACCGCGCCACTGAGTTCCATGCCCGTTCCTCCATCACGAATTTAAGATGATGACCATAATCTATCAGGTCCAGCACATCGCCGGGGCCTTGTGAAATGAATCTCAAGGTGTGGAACGAGTCGGGATCGGCGCTGAAGGCTCGTTAAAGTTAGGACTACCTAACTCATTCGAGTCACTGTGAGGGACTGCAGCTTGTGAAGGATCTCCGCATCGCCGTCATCGGTGCCGGACCTGCCGGTATCTACGCCGCCGACATCGTGACCAAGGAGCACCCGACCGCCCAGGTGGACCTGATCGAGCGGCTGCCCGCACCGTTCGGTCTCGTCCGGTACGGCGTCGCCCCGGATCACCCGCGGATCAAAGAGATCATCAAGGCGCTGCACCGCGTGCTGCAGCACGAGCGGATCCGATTCATCGGCAACGTCACGTACGGCGTGGACCTCAAGCTCGACGACCTGCGGCGGCACTACGACGCCGTGATCTTCGCGACCGGCGCGATCACCGACCGGCCGCTGGACATCCCGGGCGTCGACCTCCCCGGCAACTACGGCGCCGCGGACTTCGTCAGCTGGTACGCCGGACATCCCGACGTACCGCGGGAATGGCCGCTCGAGGCGCGGGAGGTCGCCGTACTGGGGGCCGGCAACGTGGCGCTCGACATCGCGCGGATGCTGGCCAAGCCGGCCGACGAGCAGCTCAGCACCGAGATCGCGGACAACGTGTACCAGGGCCTGAAGCTCAACCAGGCAACGGATATCCACGTCTTCGCGCGGCGCGGTCCGGCGCAGATCAAGTTCACGCCGATCGAGCTGCGCGAGCTGTCGCACTCGCCGTCGGTGGACGTGATCGTGCACCCCGAGGGCTTCGAGATCGACGAGGCGAGCCAGTCCGCGATCAGCTCCAGCAAGAGCACCCGCCTGGTCGTCGACACGCTGCTCAAGCACCTCGAGGCCGAGCCGACCGGTGCACCGCACCGCATCCACATCCACCTCTGCCACGCGCCGGTCGAGGTCCTCGGCACCGACCGCGTCGAGGCTCTGCGCACCGAGAAGACCCAGCTCCAGGGCGACGGCACCGCGCGCGGGACTGGCGAGTACGTCGATACGCCGGTGCAGGCCGTCTACCGCGCCGTCGGGTACCTCTCCTCGCACCTGCCGGAGCTGCCGTTCGACCACCAGGCCGGCGTCATCACCAACGAGCGCGGTCGTGTGTTGGACCTGGACGGCGTACCGCTGGAAGGCATGTACGTCACCGGCTGGATCAAGCGCGGCCCGATCGGCCTGATCGGCCACACCAAGTCCGACGCGGCCGAGACGATCGCCAACCTGCTCGCCGACGCCGACACCCTGCCGAGCCCCGAGGTCGCCGACCCGGACGCGATCATCAACCACCTGGTCGCGAACGGTGCCACCATCGTCGACCGCGACGCCTGGGCCCGCCTCGACGCCCACGAGACCGCCCTCGGCGAACCCCACGGTCGCGAGCGCATCAAGGTCGTCCCGCGCGAAGACATGCTCCGCGCGGCTCTTCCGGAGTAACTACTCGGACAGCTCCTGGCCGGTCCGGTCCGCGATCATGTACGACGCGTACCAGGCCGGCCACTGCTCGTCGTACTCCCCGCCGTGCCGCTTCTCGTGCTCACCATGCGCGGCGGCCGCCCGCTGCAACGCCGCGGTGAGGTCCTCCACCGACTCGTACGCCGCCTCGGTCACGCGACCCGGGAGCCTGGTGGTGACTTCCTGGAGGAGCCAGGTGTTGCCGTCGGGATCCTGGAACGTCGCGAACGATCCGTAGCTACCGCCGTTCGCGTCGCGCCCGTCCGCGCGGTTGGCCGCCCCCGGTTCGAACTGCGCACCCGGTGCCCCGGGGTGGAACACCTCGCTCACCTCAACACCTCGTGCTGCGATCTCAGCTCTGGCCGCGTTGATGTCGTCGACCACCAGGTAGATCCCTTGCGCGGAACCAGGCTTCGCGGTGGTGACCGCCGTACCGAACTGGACCGAAGCCGGCGAACCCGGCGGCGTGAACTGGACGATCCGGAACCCGTTGTCAAAGGCAAAGTCCGCATCCTCCCGCCACCCGAGCCCCGCATAGAACGCCTTCGCCCGGTCCACATCCGCCACCGGAACAACAACCGCCTCGAGCTTCAGCTCCGTGCCCATCGTGCTCTCCTCCTCTGACCGGTACAGCCCTACCGACCACAACCCCCAACCGCCCCACCCCATTCCGACACCTCGCCGCGCCAACGTCCGAACGATCGGAGGGCATGGTCGGCGTGTCTTCGGACGTCAGCGGCGCCGGCAGAACCCGGTACGACCTTGAGCACGGGTCAGTCATCTTTCCGGCCACAAGGTGGTTGACGGGTGCTCAAGGTGAGCCGCCTGTACGACGTTGAGCACGGCTCGACCATTTCGACGGGTGCTACATGGTTGACCGGTGCTCAAGGTGGCGGCTGTCATGGCGGGGTGAGGTCGGCCGCTCGCCGGGGCGGCCAACGCCACGCTGACTGGGTGGGAGGCGGACCGCCAGCACTCACTAACCTGCCCAGTGCCGGGTACGGCGCGCTCAGGCGGGAGGTGGAAACCGCTGTCGAGGGCACTTGGTGAGTGGGGGCGGTCCGCCTCCGCAACCGACGCGCCACCAGACAAAGCCGCGCACCCACGGGCGAATGATCGAGGACCAGGTCGTGGCCGGTACCGCGACCTGGTCCCCAGCACAGTTCCTTCTTAAGCGACGCGCCGCCGAATCACACTCGCAGCCCCGATCGCCACCCCGAACAACGCAAGGCCGGCCAGCAAGCGAATCCAGCTCCGCCCACCCTCACCAGTAGCCCCCGCCAACTTCAACGAGTACGCCGTCGCGCTGGCCGCACCGTCAGGAGCCCCATACGGCATCGACTCGGTCTTCGCCCGGTCAGCCGCAGCCGCCAACATCGAGTACCTCCGCCCGAAGTCCAGCGCAGTATCCGCACCCTTCTTCTGCAGGGCCTGCGCCCCCTCAGCAGAAAGCCTCTTGGCGCCATCCGGAATCCCCGTCGCCTTGTCGGCGGCTGTCGTCAACCCTGCCGCCAACTTCCCCGATCCATCAGCCGCCGACCCAATCCCAGTAGCCAGATCCTTCGACCCAGTGGCGAGCTGGTCGGACCCGTCCCGAGCAGTCCCGACCCCGTCGGCCAGCTTCCCCGTCCCGCCGTAAAGGAGCCCGAGCCCGTTGTCGAGTTGCCCGGTCCCGTTCACGAGTACGCCGGTGCCCGCCTTCAGCTTGCCGGCTCCGTTGGCGACCGAACCCGTACCCGCGTTGACCTGGTCAGCGCCGTCCGACAGTTGGTTCAGTCCGGACAGGAGTTGCTTGCCGCCCTCGTGAATCTGCGCAACACCGCCCTGCAGGCCGTTGATGCCGCCGCGCAGAGTCTTCTTGGCAGGCGTGTCCTTCGAGGTGCCAATTCCGCCTTGGACGCTGGAAACGACACTCGACACGAGTACCGAGACGCCGGCGTCCAGTCCGTCGAGGCCCTGCATCAGACCAAGCGTCGACTCCGGGCAGCCCGCGACTCTGTTGTCGAGACCGCATTGCAGCTTCGCGATACCCGGTACCGCGCGTTGGGTCAGGCGGCCCTTCAGATAGCCGAGGGCCACCTGCAACGTGGCAGAGTCCGGCAGCGGCTGGTCCAGATCAGGAATCGGATCGGTGATCGAGCCCAGTTGGGGGATCACCGCATCCAGAATCATCTTCTTGACGGGGTTGGTCTCGGGCCCGACGTTCAGCGCTCCGGCCGGACCGTTCAGCTGCGCGGCCGCAGCGCCGTAGCAGGCCTCGCTGTACGTCCCGACAGGCTTGCCATTGCTGACAGCCTTCAGCGCGTCGGAGGCGCAGTATGCGCCACCGCGCATCTTGTCGATTCCCGGGCCTGCAGCGGCGAGCGAGTTCTTCAGATTCTCGAGACCGCCGAGCAGAGTCTCGTCGGCGCCGACCGACCCGATACCTGCGCGGAGTTTCTGCACACCTTCGTGCAGTGCCTTCGCCTTCGTGGGCAGTTGGCCGATGCCGCCGTACATCTGAGTTAGGCCGTTTTCGACACTCTGCAAGCCGCCGCTCACCTGAGTCAGCCCGCCGATCAGCTGCGGTACCGTGCCGGTTGCTCGGCTGAGGCCCGAGGCGACCTTCCCTGCGCCGACGTGAACCTTGCCTGCTCCGGTGCTGAGATCCTTCGCACCTGTCTGAAGTTTGCCCGCGCCGGTGTTCACCTTGTCCGCGCCCGCGGCGGCTTCGCCGGTTTTGGTGCGGAGCAACGAAGCACCGGTATCCAGCTGGGCTAAGCCGCCGGCTAGTTGGGCTGCGCCGGTGGAGAGTTGCTTGGCGCCGGGGGCAGCTTGGTTGGCTAGGCCTTCGTTGAGGGTTTGGGCGCCGGCGTTCAGCTGCAACAAGCCGCTGAGGAGTTTTTGGGAGCCGTCGCGGAGCTTGATGAGGTTGGTGTCGAGCTCGGTGCCGCCTTCGACCAGGTCGGTGCCCTTTTCGGCGCCGCTTTCGTAGCCTGTGACCGCTGTCTTGAAGGTCGGGCTGTCGAGGGGGCTTACTGGTAAGGCGGTTAGCTCGGCTTCAGGGACGATGGCGTCCTTGACCTGAGCGGACCAGCCGAACTCGGCGGTGGCTGCGCCTACTGGCGGGAAGAGGGTCACCGTGAAGCTGAGTTTGGTGCCGCCTTTGCCGTCGCCGGCTTTGTTGGCTTCGTTCGAGGTGACGTCGCCGAACTCGGGGGGCAGGACTGTGGTCAGTTGGCCGACCATGGGGATGACTACGTCGGCCTGTTCCTTCACCTGTTTGCCGTAGCCGTCGGTGATGGTGATCTCTTCGGAGTGGGCCGAGGTGTTCTCGACGACGTAGTGGGCTTCGAGGTGGCCCTTCTTGCCTACGACGTCGCCGGGCTTCTTGAGTTGCTTGCCGTTCAGGGTGTAGGTGACTGCGACCTTGATCGGGAGCTTCTTCTTGTCGTAGTCGCTGACGGTTCGCAGGCGTTGTTCGCCGTCTACGGTCGTGTCGACGGTCATTTTGCCGTCTTTGACGGTGTAGCCGCCCCAGCCGTCGAGGTTGCGGATGCCCTTGTCAGACACGGGATTGGTGACCTTCACCTTGCCCTTGCCGACCAGAGCGAGCTGCTCGTAGATGCGGGCGCTGTCGACCTTGCCGCTCGGGTCGAGGCGGGCTTGCACGGTCTCGGTGTTGGTGACTGCGACCGGGTCGGCGGTGGCGGTGGCCAGGGCCGGTGACGTGGTCAGGACGAAGACGGTGGGGACGGCGATGACGGCGGCCAGTCCCCGGGTGATCCGGCGGGCGGTCACGGACGCTCTCCTTCGGTGGTGGCGAACTCGCGGGTCGGGGCCTCGTCGGGCGCTGGTTCGTCAGCTGCGGGTGGAGCCGCAACTGGTGTGCGCCCGGGCCATTGGAGCGAGGTCGCCAGGAACCCGATCCCTGCCGCGAGCAGTACGCCGGTCGCCGCCGAGGGCGATTCCGCCAGGAACGCCGGGCTGTCTGCCGTATAGCTCTCCTCGTACACAGCCACCATCGCGGCCGCGCCCAATAGCAACGTCCACAACGGAAGCCGGTTCCCGGACCCCGCCGCGAACGCCACGCACACGGCCACCACGATGACCGCCGCAACCGCTCGCCCGGATGCCGAGTCCGGCAGATACAGAGCCCGTACGGCGAATCCGAGCCAGGCCACGAACAGCCCGATCAGGAACCCGATGGCTCGCTGGGCCGGGGTTCGTTCCTGCACCAGCCCCACCACACCCCCCAGGGCCCCGCCGACCAGTGCCACGTGCTGCGTGTCCAGACCGAGAGCTTCCCCGACCAGACACAACAGACCCGCGACCACGGCCAGCAGAGCACCGCATAGCAAGGTACTGCGCTGCATTGAGTCCTCCACCTCACTGTCGGACTCCGGGACCCCCTCCGGAAAATCCAAGATTCACGTACTTGAACTACCGTTCAGTACGAAGCTGATGGACGTTCCTACCAGGCGGTAACCATCCGCGGCAATAACGGAGCGATACCGAGTCGCCGCATCCTCGTAAATACCCCTGAATCCACGATATTGCTCACGAAATTCAAGTGTTTGAAGGGCTTTTCGCCCGCCTTTGCCAGGACATGCAGGCCCCGACGGTCACCGTCGGTAGCTCTGGACAGCAAGCATCGAAGGCGCTGTAATATGCGATATATTGCACATCGCTGAGGAGCGCAGATGGCCCTGGACGACTTCGATCGCTACCCGCTGCTGTTCGGGCCGAGCCCGATCCACCCGCTGGACCGGCTGACCGCTCACCTGGGTGGGGCGCGGGTCTGGGCCAAGCGGGAGGACTGCAACAGCGGTCTCGCGTACGGCGGCAACAAGACGCGCAAGCTGGAGTACCTGATCCCGGAGGCGTTGGCGCAGGGCGCGGACACCTTGGTCACCATCGGGGGAGTGCAGTCGAACCACACCCGTCAGGTCGCGGCCGTGGCGGCGAAGGTCGGGCTGAAGGCGATCTTGCTGCAGGAGAGCTGGGTGGACTGGCCGGACCCGGTGAACGACAAGGTCGGCAACATCCTGCTCAGCCGGATCATGGGAGCGCAGGTCCGGTTGGTCGAGGCCGAGTTCGGGATCGGGCTCAAGGACAGTTGGCACCAGGCACTCGACGAAGTACGAGCCGACGGAGGGACGCCGTACGCGATCCCTGCTGGTGCGTCGGATCACCGGCTCGGCGGGCTCGGATTCGCCAACTGGGCTTACGAAGTAGAGCAGCAGGAACGCGAGCTCGGTGTCTTCTTCGACACGATCGTCGTCTGTAGCGTCACCGGCAGCACGCATGCCGGGATGATCGCGGGGTTCGCCGGTCAGGATCGGCCGCGGCGCGTGCTCGGGATCGACGCGTCGGCCAAGCTCGCCGAGACGCAGGCGCAGGTGGAGAAGATCGCCCGGTCCACCGCCGAGCTGATCGGCCTCGGCCGCGACCTGCGCCACGACGAGATCACCGTGCTCGAAGGCTGGGCCGGCGACCTGTACGGCGTACCGGTGCAGTCGACCCTGGACGCGATCCGGCTCACGGGTCGGTTGGAGGGGATGATCATCGACCCGGTCTACGAAGGGAAGTCGATGGCCGCGTTGATCGATCTCGTCCGCGACGGTGAGATCGGCAAGGACTCGAATGTCTTATATGCGCACCTCGGTGGTCAGCCTGCCCTCAACGCCTACAGCGGACTCTTCCGGTAGGTTGCGGTCGCATGCCGGTGCCCAAGGAACGCGCGGTCGTCCCGCGCTCACTGCTGCGCGAGGACGCCTATCGGGCGATCCGCGACGCGATCGTCAAAGGTGAGCTCGCACCGGGCGAACGCCTGAACGACGCCGACCTCTCGGAGTGGCTCGGTGTCAGCCGTACGCCGGTCCGTGAGGCGCTCGCGCGGCTGGAGCAGGCCGGGCTGGTGCAGACCAAGCCCGGTCGCTACACGATGGTCAGCCCGCTCGACGCCCGCGCACTCCGTGAAGCCCAGTTGGTCACCGCTGCCATGCACGAACTGGCTGTTCGCGAAGCGGTCCCGCATCTCGCTGCCGCCGACCTGGCGGAGATGCGCGCCGCCAACGCCCGCTTTGCCAAGGCCCTGCAGGCCACTGACGTCGACGCCGCACTCCAGGCCGACGACGACTTCCACGCCGTACCGGTCCGGGTTAGCGCGAACCAGGCGGTCGCTGCCGTCCTCGACCAGTACACGCCAGCTCTTCGTCGCATCGAACGGCTCCGTTTCGGGTCCCTGAGCGGCCGCGAATCAGTTGCCCAGCACAACGTGATCATCACCCACTGCGAAGCGGGCGATGCCGAGGCTGCTGCCGATGCGGCCCGAACCAACTGGCTCACCCTGGTACCGCTGATCGCCTCGCTCTAGGGGGGCAAGGCGATCCACGCTGGGTTGGTCAGCTGCAGAGCGCGGTGTCCAGAGTCTTGGCCACTCGCTTGGCATCCTCCATGGTGGTCGGCAAAGCAGTGACTGCGACGGCAGCCTCACGGCCGTCAGGGGTGACCGCGTTGCGGGTCTCGAAGCCGGGGATGTCGCCGCCGTGGGTCCAGGCGAATCCACCGCAGGACAAGGCGAGTTTCGCGATGCCAAGCCCGTACTCACCGTCGCCGTTGACGTCCAGATCGGGCGCGTGCACGGTGTGGAGCATCTCCTGCAGCTGGGCAGGTTTGAGGAGCTTGCCGTTGATCAGCGCGCTGAAGAACTTGTTCAGATCACCGGGCGTGGCGATCATCTGGCCGGCCGCCCAGCCCATCGACGGCTCGCTCTCGGTCACGTCGGTGGCCTTCCCGTCCGGGGTCGTCTTGTAGTACCCCTTCGGGTGCGGGCCGAGGATGCGCTGGTCGCCGAGCGCCGGCCAGTACGTGTCCCGCAGACCGGCGCGCTCGATCACCCGGCGGGTGATCTCTTCGCCGACCGGGCGTCCGGTGACCTTCTGGATGATCAGCCCGGCCAGGATGTAGTTGGTGTTGCTGTACTCCCAATTGGTGCCGGGGGCAAACAATGCCTTCTTCCGCAGCGCCTCGTCGAGCATCTGCCGCGGCTCCCAGTAGGTGTGCTGCAGCGGCAGATAGTCCGTGCCGAAGATCTCGTCGTAGTCCGGGATGCCGCTGGTGTGCTGCAACAGCTGGCGGACGGTGATCTTGCGGCCGTCGATACCGTCGCCGCGGACGAGCCCCGGTAGATAGGTGTCGACCGGCTGGTCGAGGCCGATCTTGCCTTCGCCAACCAACTGCAGGACGACGACCGACGTGAAGGTCTTGGTATTGCTGCCGATTCGCACCCGGCTGGCCCGCGGGATCGGTGCTCCGGTCGCGAGATCGCCAACACCTGCCGTGTAGATCCGCGTCTTCCCCTGTCGGTCGCGAACGGTGGCGATCACTCCCGGAAAGGCCGGACCTTGAGCCAGGGCATCAAGACTCCGCTGCACTGCGTTGTTCGGTCGGGTGAGTTCGGCGGCCGGGGCGGCCGACGAGATGGCCGCCGTACCAACGAGTGCTGCGACTGCGACCGCGGCCAGCAGACCGAACCGGCGGCGAGATGACGAAGACATCGGGGGACTCCTCGGGATGGGCGTTTGCGAACACCCCGAACGCTATGGACGTTTCCGTCGCCGAACCATCCAGCCAGCCAGAGACTCTTGGTAGGGCGCGCCCTACCACGACAAGAACTGTCGGAGCGCTGTCGTAGGTTCGTTGCCATGAACGACCTTCAACTGGCCAACAAGAACAGTGCCGCCTTCTGGCGTGCGGTCGGGCGAGCTCGCGGCTACGAGCTGATCGAGCGACCAGGCTTCCTCGCCGCGCTCGATCCCGTCCGCAATGGTCTCCGTGTCGTGCTCACCTCGCCCGAGCCACCGGCGGCGGACCTCGCCGAGCTCACCGAGCTGATGAAGAGCCGGAGCTGGCCGCGGGTGACGATCGAGGATCAGTTCGGCGTGATGTCACCGCCTCTCACACCGAACCGCAAGCCGGTGATGGTCCGGCCCGCAGCGCCGCTACCGGCGCCGACCGTCGAGGTGGTCCACGTGCAGACCGAAGCGCAGCTCGCCGGGGTCGACAAGCTCGTGGTGGAAGGCTTCCCGATTCGGCACTTCCAGCCGCACGGGTCCGCGGCCGCCATTCCACCCGGCCTGCTGACGACGGTGGGCTTCGATGCCTACCTGATCGCGGTCGAGGGGCAGTGGGCAGCGGCTTGCGCGACCATCAGTGACGACGAGGTAGCCGGCATCTACTTCGTCACCACCCTGCCCGAGTTCCGCGGCCGGGGCCTCGCCCGCCAACTCATGCACGCAGCCCTTGGGCAGCTCGATCCGTTGCTGGTCACATTGACCGCCGCGGAGGCCGCGCTGCACCTCTACCAGTCGTTGGGCTTCACGACGATCGCCGAGTCGACGTGGTGGTCGAGTTAGAGGTGGGCGCGATTCGCCAGGTGGCGGCGTAGAGCAGGAGGGCGACCGCGAAGGCAGCGCCCGCGCGCTTGATGGCTCCCGTGAGCACGCCTTCGGCGACGGCGGTCCACGTGTCGGTCGCCTCTCGATAGGCGACGAAGTCGGAGCGCGCCAGTACGGCGGCGCCGAGCGCCGGAGCCGCGATCAGTACGGCGACGGTCATCCGGCGCAATCCGGGCTTGAGCGTGGTCGCGCCCTGGAACTGGCTGCGGTGCTTCCAGAGATACCAGCCGATCACGACGAGCCCAAACGCCGTGCTCGCGTATTGGAGCAGTCGTAGAACCGGCACGAAGTCGGCGTCGGTCAGGAAGTCCCACAGCAGATGGGTGCCGGCTCCGATGAGGGCGGACAGGATCAGCCAGAGGACATTCGGCCGCCCGATCTTCGGGAGCGCCAGTCCGAGCGCGGTGATCGGTGCCCTCAGCAACAAATAGGCCGCGACCAGGACGGCTGTGTAGTACAGATCGATCGGTAGCCCGGCGAGGGAATGGGTCGTTGTCGCATTGAGGAACGATCCGTACCAGTCGTCCGCGCTGGTCGAGGTGATCCCGGCGGCGGTGAGGAAGTACGGCGCGTCCGGGGCCATCGAGCCGGCGATCAGTGCGACCGGGACGAACGGAGGGCGCAGTAGCGGAAGGACCGCGGCCGGGTGGGCCAGGGTGAAGGGCATGCCGAACTCTCCTCTGCTGCGCGGATAGTACGCTGCAGAGAATACTCACTTGAACGGACTATAGGGAAATCACGGCATAGGCGACGAAGAGGGGAGCGGCCGCCGCCATCGCGGCCAGCGTGCGGATGCCCGAGGGCCGCGCGTAGAAGGCGAGGCCGGTCAGAGTGAGGGCGAGTAGCGGCCAGGCCCCGTAGTCCGTGCTCACGACGAACCCTCGGGTCAGCACCAAGGCGGACGGAAACCACGCGACGGCCGCCATCGCTCCGGCCACCGCCGCGCGCTTCCGGTCACCCCGTCGATCAGGTGGGCAGGCCAGGATCACGACCACAGTCAGTACGGCGGCGATCGCCTCGAACGGACCATCGCCGTACAGGCCTGGGTTGACGGTCCACTGGAGGGCAAAGCCCAGCAGGCCAACGACTGTGAGGGCGACGCCGACCCGCCAGTACTTGAGCAGGGCAACGATCCCGCCGATGCACATCAGCAACGGGAACAGCACGTTGAGACCCAGAGCGAGGTCGAGTGTCTTGAGGTGATTCCAGGTGGATCCCGGTGAGATGGCGACCCCGGCGTACCAGCCCATCAAACAGATTCCGCCGTACGCCGCGGCAACCGCCAGCGCGAATGGTGCCGCCAGCTCGAAGAACCGCCCACCGGCTGACGCGGAGTCGAGTTTGAGTCGGACGCGCAGGGCGTGGGCGAGCAGGTCCGCGTCGGCGCGCACTCGGGCAGGCCACGGCAGGCCGACCGTCATTTCGCGATGTACGTCGAGGATCTCGGCGGCGGCGCGATAGCTCGGCGGGTACAGCCTCATGTGGCCTGAGCAGTCCCACCGGCCAGGCGCCGGCGCATCTCCCGAGCGGTCGCGGCCAGCCGCTCCGCCTCTGTCTCCAGGCGCTCGCGCCCACTCGGGGTCAGCGCAAAGATCCGCCGTGCGCGGCCGCCGACGACTTCCTCACGCTCCACGGCGATCAGGTCGTCGGCCAGTAGCCGGTCCAGAGCGCCGTACAGGGCTCCGGTCCTGGGGGCGACCCGGCCGTCCGTGATCGCCTTGACCTCCTGGGCGATCGCGTACCCGTGACGCGATTCGTTCGCGAGGGCCGTCAGCAACAGCAAGGCCAGTTCCTGCATCCCTCGGTCGGTCATGCGGACAGGATAGTCCGTTCGACGGACGGTTGGCGGTCTTCACAGGATCCCTATCTCTTGCTGATCATCACCACACCACTGTGTCACTAGCGTCACTGCCTTCTGACGTTCAGTGAACGGAGAGACAACAGATGAGTGGACGACCACGGTTGGCGCGAGTCGTGGGCCTGACTGCCGGGCTGGCGATGGCGGCCGGATCACTGGTGGTGATACCGGCGAGCGGAGCAGCCGATGCGGCGCTCGCGGCGTACTACAACCAGAAGGTGGACTGGGCGGCGTGTGAGGCCGGTCCGCCGCCGCCAGGCTTTCCGCCGGACGAGTGGGAGAAGGAATGGGCCGGGCTCGACTGCGCGACGATCGTCGTACCGATGAACTACCAGAAGCCGGGTGACGGGAATCTGTCGGTCGCGATCAGCCGGCGCAAGGCGGCGGACCCGGCGCATCGGCAAGGCGTGCTGTTGCTGAACCCCGGCGGTCCCGGCGGGCCCGGGCTGACGATGCCGAACTGGATGAAGGACGAGAAGATCGCGGGGCCGTTCGACCTGATCGGCTTCGATCCGCGGGGTACCGGCCGGTCGACGCCGTTGCAGTGTGAGGTGCCGCCGACCGAGCCGCTCTTCGAGACCAGGCCGACCGACAAGCAGTTCGCCCAGATCGCGGCCGACGCCAAGGCTCTGGAGGAGGGCTGCGCGGCGACGGACGGCGGAATCCGGAAGTACATCAGCACGGCGAACACCGCCAGAGACATGGACATCATTCGCGGAGTGCTGGCCGAGAAGAAGATCAACTTCTTCGGCTACTCCTACGGAACCTACCTCGGCGCCGTCTACGGCTCGCTGTTCCCGGGACAGCTGAACCGCTCGGTGCTCGACTCGTCGATGCATCCGGACTGGCTGTACTACGAGCAGGCCAAGGAGGTGTCGATGTCCGCCAAGGAGAACTTCGACGCCCTCGCGGAATGGATGGCCCAGCGTGACAGCATTTACCACTTCGGCAAGACACTGGCCGAGGTGACGGCGTACCTGAACGACGTCCGGGCGAAGGTGGCCGCGCACCCGGTGGACTGGCCGATCCCGGGCGGCGGATCGCCGGTCGACGGACCGTTCTTCGACATCATCCTCGGCGGGTCGGGATACCGGCCGATGTGGGCCGTGGCGGCGGAGCTGATCGGTCTGATCCGGGATGCGGCGAACGCTCCGGCGGGGAAGCGGGCCTTGAGCAAGGACGCGAGCAAGGCGCTGAAGGTCCTGTACGGAACGATCAAAGAGACCTACCAAGGAGTCTTCCAGGCGGTCACCTGCGAGGCGGTCTGGTCGAAGGACCCGAAGGGTTACGAGGAGCAGATGCGGTTGTTCCGCGAGAAGTACCCGTACGGTCCGGGGGCGATGCAGGCCGGTCCGACCAACTGCACCTACGCGAAGTGGAAGCCGCAGGAGAAGCTGGTCGACCTGAAGCGCAAGGGCTACCCGGTCGGTCTGGTGATCGGCGCCGAGTTCGACCCGGCGACCCAGTACGACGGTTCGCCGGCGATGGCGGCGAAGCTCGACAACCAACTGATCTCGGTCAGCGACGAGGGCAGCCACGGGCAGTACGGCTCGAACCCCTGCGCCACGGCCAAGATCAACGACTACCTGATCAAGGGCATCCTGCCGGGGTCGCGATCGGTCTGCGCCGGGGCGCCGCGTCCCGACGTACCGGCTGACGGGACGCCGGGCGCCGCCGCGGCGAAGAAGGCCAGTGGTTCACTGGCCGACCGGGCCGCCGAGGTGGTTGCCAAGGGCAAGCTCAACCGGCGCTACTGAGCCTCGGCCCGGCCCGTCAGCCGACACTGAAGGTTGACGGGCCGACTCCGGTCTTGAAATGACCGGAGTCGGACATGAGGCTGACAATTCTCTGACAAGCGCCCGCAACGATGGCTCCATGCTTGCTCGCACACTGTTGCTACTGTCCACCTCCGGTGCGCTGGTGATCGGAGCCCCACTGGCCGCGGCCAACGCCGGTACGGCGTCCCCTCTGCTCCGGACCGATACGCCGCACGGACTGTTCCTGGCCAACCTCGACGACGACGCCGGCCGTTGTCAGACGCCCGCGAAGAAGATCGCCGCCGAAGCGGTCGACCGGGAGGCCGCCAACGACGAAGCGTTCCAGAAACGCCGCGAAGAACTGGCGAAGATGCCCGACCAGGAGGAAGCGCAGCGCCTGTTCGAAGAGCTCCAGCGCACTCACCAGAAAGAACAGAACCTCGCCGACCGCGAACTCGCGGCCTGCAACGACGCTGCCGACACCGTGGTGAACGGCAGTCAGGACGCACTCGATCTGGCGCGGATCCACACGATCCCTCAGCCAACCGTGCCGAAGTCGGCGGTTGGTTCGTTGCGGATCTCGCAGCCGGATCGAGTGCACCTCTTCATCAAGCGCGGTACCTGGGAGCTGGTGACGCCGGAGACTCGCCTGAGCGCGGACGAGTTGCGGCGGGGAGCCGAGCTGGGCATCGAAGGGCGCGACATCATCCGCGACACCGCGCAGTGGGACGGCTCGATCGACGTCACGCTGACGGTTGCCGGTGGTGGGGCGAGCACGGTGACCATGCACGAGGCGCCGGTGCTGACTCAGCTGAACACCCAGAAACTCCAGCAGGTCATCACCGAAAAGACCACTGAGGGCGAAGGTAAGCAGTGGCGGGACGACACGGCCGCGGTGGTGAAGAAGGCCGGCGTACCTGGTGGCCTACGGCAACTGAATCTCAGCGGAGACCAGTGGGCCCAGGACATTTTCGAACCGGCCTACACCTCGATCCCTGGTCCGGGCGGTAAGCCGCAGGGAATGAAGCTGCTGATCGGGTCGGTGAACGACGACCGCCGGGTGGCGTCGCGGGTGATCTTCACCGAACTGGCGGGCGCTGATGTCGGCGGGGTGCACGTCGAGCACGTGCCGGTGCCGTTCGAGAACAGCAGCTACGACTCGATGGGTAACCTCGAGACGATTCCGGCCACGTCGTCGTACCCGAATGGCCGCGTGGTGATCGGTGGCGACGGTCTCGACCACACGAAGACCGGCCCGGCGCCTGAGATGGTGACGCTGCTGAAGTCGCAGGGGATGCAGGATCCGATCGCCATGGACACGTCGTGGCTCACGATCGGGCATGTGGACGAGTTCATCCAGTTCGTTCCGGTACCGGGCAGCCGGCTCGGCTGGAAGGCCGTGGTCGCGGATCCGACCGCAGGGTTGAAGCTTCTCGGCGAGGTCAAGAAGGCCGGGCACGGCGGCGACAAGCTGCATGGCAACCAGCCGCCGCTGGAGTGGCCGTACGACGAGCGCATCGACCAGCGGACGACGAACGAGTTCCTCGCCGATGCGCAGTTCGTCGGGACCAACGAGCGGGCGGCTGATCGGATCGCCGCCAACGTCGACGTACTGCGGCAGAAGGTTGGGCTGACCGAGGCCGACCTGGTCCGCGTTCCGGCGCTCTACACCGCGCGCTCTCTTGACTACGGGATGCTCGAGACCTCCATCCGCTCGATGCCGGACGGCCCGGAGAAGGACGCCAAGGTGAAGGAACTGAACGCGATGCGGGACGGCGTCGCGGAGGTGCCCGGCACTGTGAACGGCCTGGTGCTGAACGCGGGTCATTACATCGCGCCGAAACCGTTCGGTCCTGTGCTGGGCGGCAAGGATGTGTTCGCCGACGCGATCTCGAAGGCGTTCCGCAAGATCGGCTACCAGGTCACATATGTGAATGACTTGACCAGCACGCATGTGTCCGAGGGTGAGATCCACTGCGCGACCAACACCGTGCGGGACAGCCTCACGAACCGCTGGTGGACGAAGCAATCCTGACTGTCAGGTAGGGCGATAGCTCGTTGAGGAAGTCGGCCGGGTCGAACATCGCTCCGGCCGACGCCACGCCCGTCGTACGGGCTTCACCGGCGAGCAACCGTCGTACGGCGCCGACTGCGAGCGGTGCCGTGATGGCGTAGATGTCCTGGCCGTGGGCGCTCGCCCGCAGGTCGCCATCGGAGGTGCGGACCAGGACGTCCACGATGAACGTCTGATCGGATCGGCCTTCGTCGTCGACTGCCTTCGGCGCCGGGGTGTCCGGCTGGGCCAGGTCGCCCGCGGCCTCGAGGGTCATGGCGGTTCGGACGTTCGGTACGTCGAGATGGCTGGGGATCGTGACGACATCGGCCATCGTGAACTCCTTGATCACCCGGCGGTTGCCGAGCGGTTCGGGGAACTGCCAGTCCTCCTGGCTCGGCTGGTCGTCGTGGTACTGCAACTCACCGTCGGCGAAGCGCACTCGGCGACCATTGCGACGATCGTGGGAAACCTGACCGGCAGCTCGGGTACCCGGAGTGGGGTGCCAACTGCTCAGCCCGTAGGCGACGATCACCTCGTCGGCGCTGGTCCGCCCGCCGAGCGTGGCGCTGACGAGCAGGTCGCTGAGGCCGCCGTAGAACGCCATGGCCGGCACGATCGGGGTCGTCGCGTTCCGGTGGGCGGCGAAGGTGTCCGCGTTGGCCTCGATCTCCGCGGCCACATCGACGTACGGGATGCCGGCGCGGACGGCGGCGGCGGAGACCGCGGCGCCGGTGAGAGCGAACGGGCCTGCGGCGTTGATGACCGCGTCCGCGCCGATCAGGGCGGCGTCGAGTGCGTGGTCGTCGTCCACGGCGGCCGGGCGGGTCTCGAAGTCGGGCCACAGCGCCTTGAGCGCCTCGGCGTCCCGGCCGGAGACCACGGGAGTGAACCCTTGGCGGATCAGTTCCGCCACCACGAAACGACCGGTGTGCCCAGTGGCGCCGTACACGGTGATTATCTTCTTCATGCGTTCAGTCTGGCCGCTGCGCGTCCGATCAGGGAGCGTCCGGAACGCCACCATGCGTACACTTTCGGACATGCATACCGTTGCGGTCGCCACGGCTGGACAGCTTCTGCATTTCGAGCTGGGTGTCGCCTATGAGATCTTCGGCAACCCGCCGCTCGATGCCACGGACTGGTACGACGTTCGCCTATGTGGACCGGGTCCGATCCAGGTCGGGCCATTCATGGTTGAGCCGGACAGCGGGCTGGACGCGTTGGCAGTCGCGGACACGGTGATCGTGCCCGCCTGTGTGGACGTCGACGTACCGCCGCCCGTGGAATTGGTCGACGCTGTGCGGGCCGCGTACGACGCTGGTGCCCGGGTGGCGTCGTTATGCACTGGCGCATTCGTGCTGGGGGCTGCCGGGCTTCTCGATGGGCGGCGGGCGACGACGCATTGGGCGCATACCGAACAGTTGAGCCGGGCGTTCCCGGCGGCCGAGGTCGATCCGGACGTGCTCTATACGGACAACGGTCGGGTGCTGACCTCCGCGGGGAAGGCGGCGGCGGTCGACCTCTGCCTGCATTTGGTCCACCTGGATCGCGGGGCAGGGGTGGCCAACGCGGTCGCGCGGCGACTCGTCGTACAGCCGCATCGGGCTGGTGGGCAAGCGCAGTTCGTGTCGAAGCCGGTGCAGCCCGCTGACGAGCACGCCTTGTCGCGGCTGCTCGGTTGGGCCGAAGAACGCCTCGACCAGCCGCTGACCGTCACCGACCTCGCTCGCGAAGCCAACACCAGCCCCCGCCACCTCGGCCGGCTCTTCCGGTCGGCCACCGGCGAAACGCCACTCCAATGGCTCCTCACCCGTCGCGTCCGCCGGGCTCAAGAGTTGCTCGAAGCAACCAACGAGACCATCGACGCCATCGCGACGGCCACTGGCATGGGTACCCCCACCACCCTCCGCCGCCAGTTCAAACGCACCGTCGGCGTCTCACCGCACGCCTACCGCCAAACCTTCCGAAGCCCCTGAGCCCTCACTCCCGCCCGAGCCGTCGACCCCTGCTGCCGCCCGAGGCTAACGTCCGAAAGACCCGAGGGCGTGGTCGGCGTGTCTTCGGACGTTGCGGGATCGACTCGAGGCGCCGCGCGACCATCCCCTCTCCCCGCGGCGGTTTGGGGAGGATTCACCCCCCGAGTCCGTCCGCGATTCTCCCCAAACCCGTTCCGTGCCGGCGCCTGTTCCTCCCCAAACCGGTTTGGGGAGGAACTGTCATCCACACCGCAACGGGCACACATCGGCAGCGATCATTCCGTGCGGACGCCCATTGGGGCTGTTGTGACGTAGGTGTGGGTGGTTCGCGCGTTGTCGGACCGCCGCTGGCAGACCGGCGATCTGCCACCGGCCGGCGGGTTGCCGTCAGGTTGCCGTCCGATCGCAGGGTCTCGGGCGATCTCATCGGCGAATGTGGAGAGGATGTCGTCGACTGAACGCACCGTGCTGCTGGACATCGATTCCTGGCGGCAATCTCCTTCCACTCGACATCGGACCGCTGTCTCGGCACGGCGACTGAACCCACCGTGCTCGCCTGGGGGCGGGGGGATGCGGCGGGAGGGCGTGGGGGTGGCGGGGGCGGACCGCCGGCACTGTCTAACTCTGCACCGCGACTGAACCCACCGTGCTCGCCGGGGGCGGGGGATGCGGCGGGAGGGCGTGGGGGTGGCGGGGGCGGACCGCCAGCACCGTCTAACTCTGCGCGGCTCGGACAGTTCACGCTCAGCATCACCTGCACGAGCAGCCGCGCGGCAGGTTGGACGGTGGCACAGGTCCGATATCCGGGGAGCGCCGGATATAGCCCGGGGGGTGTGCACCCCCTGCGGGGACCTTGAAACAAGCTATGCCTTGTTCACAGTCCCCGTTTCCTGTCCACACCCCCAGCAACTGCAACCAGGTCACCTACTGCCAACGGTGAACAGCGCCCAGCCAGCCCACCAGCGCACCGGCCAACTGACCCACCACACTGACCCCACCACACCGGGAACAGACCGGTACGCCGCACCACCCACGAATGGGTCAGAAGAGCCCCGTTTGGTGGGCTGACCCATCGCGATGTGGGACGGCCAACCGTATGCGGTGGGTAGTGGCACATGGAGGTGGGCGGGCCCAGCAAATGGGCGTGGCGGGTCCCGCCGAGGGGTGGACGGTGGGTGGGATGTCAGAGGGGGTGAGATTGGGGGAGACGGAGGGTGAAGGTGGAGCCTTGGTCGAGGGTGCTCGTGACGGAGGTGGTGCCGTGGTGGGCCTCGATGAGAGACCGGACGATGGGCAGGCCGAGGCCGCTGCCGCCGGTGTGACGGTTGCGGGACTGTTCGGCGCGCCAGAAGCGGTCGAAGACCTTGGGGAGGTCTTCGGGAGCGATGCCGGCGCCGGTGTCGATGACGTCGATGACGACGTCGGCGCCTTCGCGGCGTGCCTCGATCCGGACGGTACCGCCGGCGGGGGTGAAGCGGAGGGCGTTGGCGACCAGGTTGCCGATGGCCTGGCGGAGGCGAACCGGGTCGGCGTCGAGTTCGATGTCGCCGTCAGTTGCCGAGGACAACGTGATCTCGGCGTGCTCGGCCTGGCTGAGGTAGGTGGCGACCACCTGTTCCAGGAGTAGACCGAGGTAGACGCGCTCGGGATGGATCCGGAGGTTGCCGGCATCGGCGGTCGCCAGATCGCGCAGGTCGTCGATGATGTGCTGGAGGAGGGCCGCCTCCTCGCTGAGTGAGGCGATGAAGGCCTGATCCGGTTGGGCGACGCCGTCCTCGACGGCTTCGAGCCAGCCGCGGATGTTGCTCAGCGGAGTCCGCAGCTCGTGCGCGATATCGCTGACCATTGCCCTGCGCAACGATTCGGTCCGGGCCCGGCTGTCGGCCAGTTCGTTGAACGCGAGGGACAGCTGACCGATCTCGTCCTGACCGCGGACCCTGACCCGGATCTCCTCGTCACCGCTGGTCATCTGCCGCGACGCCTTGGTCAGTGCGCGCAGCGGCTGGACCAACCGGAACCCACCGATCACCGCGATCAGCACGGTGATCGCGAGGATCGCTGCGGCGACTCCAGCGATCCGCTTCTGGTTGGCCGACGACAGGTCGAACTCGGCCGACGCACTACTGCTCTGCGCGCTCACGAACAGCAGCGCGGGCGGAGCGACGTACGACTTGAGGAGGTCGCGGCGTGCGTTCAGCAGGCAGGTGTCGACGGCGTCGGGGTCGGGGCGCGGTGGTGCGACCGCCGGCTCGACCGGCCGGAGCTGTTCGGCCGGACCGCTGGGAATGGACCAGCTCAGGTCGGCTGCGATCTTGATCGGGGAGACCCGTCCGCGAGCGCTCAGACAGGTGTTGACCGCCTTCTGCAGACGCTCGTACGCCGCCAGTTGCGGCGGCTCGATGACGGCCAGCCGATCGGCGTTACACCCACTGAGGACCACCTCCGGTGCATCCTCCACATGAGGCCGGCCAGTCGGCTCGATCACGATCTTGCCCTGACCGGTGCGGCCCTGGACACACTTCACGACCTCTTGCGCGAGCTCGTTGTACGCCGTCCGTTGGGCCGGCGTGAGTGCGAACGGCCCGACCACGCGCGGGTCGATCTGGTCGCCACCGGCCTCCGCCGCGGTCAGCGCGGCGTCGACCTGGAGCGGGTAGATGACCGCCGAAGGCTTGCGGGTCGGTGGGACGGGCTTTCCGGCGATGGGCTCGCGGTTGCGGGTACTGAGGCTGATCTGTCGATCGGTCACCTGACTGATCTCGCCGAGCAGCCGGTCGACACCCGCCCAGCTGCGATGCGTCGCGGCGTACTCGAGCAGGGTGTTGTAGATCTTGGCGTCGTCGGCCAGCGCTTGGCCTTGCTGCTCCTGGATCGCGACCGTCGTGCTGCGCGCTGCCAGCCAAGCCGTTGCCGCGATCGAGCAGAGCGCGATCAGTACGGCGCCGGCCAACAGCCGGACCAGGATGCTGCGCCGCGCCGCCATCTCAGCCGTCGGTCAGCTTGTAGCCGACCCCGTAGACGGTGAGCAGCCGGACCGGGCGTCGCGGATCCGGCTCGATCTTCTTCCGCAGGTTCAGCACATGGGTGTCGATCGTTCGCGTGGTGATGTACTGGTCGATCCCGTGCATGTTCGCCAGCAACTGGGCGCGGCTGAAGACCCGATGCGGTCGCGCGGCCATGGTTGCGATCAGCCGGAACTCACCCGGCGTACAGGAGATTTGGGTGCCGTCGGCAAACAGTTCGTGGCGTTCGAGATCGACGGCGACCTCGCCGACGCGCAGGAGCGTGCTGGGCTCGGCGGCTGCCGGCACTCTGGTACGGCGAAGCAGCGTGCGAACCCGAGCCGCCAGCTCCCGCGGGCTGAACGGCTTGGTCATGTAGTCGTCCGCACCGAGATCGAGGCCGAGCAGCATGTCGTCCTCCTCGGTCCGCGCGGTCAGCATCAGCACCGGGATGTCCGACTCGCGACGCAGGATCCGGCAGACGTCCAGCCCGTCGACCCCCGGCAGCATCACGTCCAGGATGAGGAGATCGGGCTGCCGCCGCCGCACCTCCTCCAGTGCGGACCGGCCGTCGTTCACGACGATCACGGTGTGGTTCTCCCGCTCGAGATACCGGCGTACCAGCTCGGCCTGCTTCTCGTCGTCCTCGGCAAGCACGACCTGCGCACACATGTCATCGACTATAGGACGCATCGACCTGGACCCGGGTGCTGCCGATCGTGCCCGGACAACTTCCTGACAATTGTCATCAGTCCGACGCGAGCGCTTCCGTTGGCGTGAGCAACGATGCGCGGACCGCCGGGTAAACCCCAGCCAGTACGCCGACCGAGATCGACGCGGCCAGCCCGGTGAGCAAAGCCGACGCCGGGATGACGATCGGCCACCCCTGTGAATCGGCGTACCCGATCACACCGATCACCCCCAGCACCGCGCCCATCAGGCCGCCGATCGCGCACAGGACGACGGACTCGGTCAGGAACTGGCCGCGGATCTGCCCGCGGTTGGCGCCGAGTGCGCGGCGCAGTCCGATCTCGCGACGGCGTTCAAGGACGGAAATGACCATCGTGTTCGCGACACCGATCCCACCGACGAGAAGGGCGACACCAGCTAGACCGAGGAACAGAGTTGAGAACGCGTTCTGGGTGATGCGTTTTGCCGCCAGAGCCTCCGACGGTCTGCTGATCTGAACGAGGCCGGGTTGTTCCGGGCTGAGCGTGCGGCCGAGTACGGCGCGAACGTCCTCGACCGCGGTATCGGTCGACCGCACGTAGACCACGGACGGTCGCCCATCGAATCCCAGGCTGGTCTTGGCCGCGTCCCAGCCGACCAGCACCGACTGCTCGACATCCGGCGCGAGCGGCGAGTTGGCCAGTACGCCGATCACCGTGAACCACGTGTCGTTGAGCAGGATCCGGGGGAGTGGTTGCCCGGCGGGCAGACTGGTGATCCCCAACCAGGTAGCGGCTTTCGACCCGAGCACGACCGTCGGGAACTTGTCGGTGGCGGGAGAGAGGAACTTCCCGGAAGACATTCTGCCGCTGATCAGACCGAGCAGATTCGGCGTCCCGGCCAGCACCGTGATCCCGCTGCTGTTGGTTGTCGCATCGATCTTGTCTGAACGCCGTACGCTCGCGTGAACGTTGGCCACCCCGCTGACGTCTTGCACAGGACCGATTCGTTCCGCCATCCCGACGGATGCCACCGGCAGCCCGGCCGGCGCACCAGTCTTGTCCGTCGCATCCGGTACGGCGGCCGCCCGGAGTAGGTCTGGTCCCAGCGTCGACAACTCGTCGAGCACCGCCTGCTGGCTGGAGGCCGGGATCCCGGTCACGACGATCATCGTTGCGATCCCGATCGAGATGCCGAGCGCGGACAGGGCAGCACGCAGTGGCCGAGTGCGCAAACGAGTGAGGCCCAAGAGCAGGAGGTCGGAAACGGCCAGTCGCACGGGCTGAGTCAGCCTGGTCATGCATTCACCAACTGACCGTCGCGCATCTCGAGCTGACGGGGGAGCTGCGCCGCGATGTCTCGGTCATGCGTGATGACGGCGATCGTCGTACCGGCTGCGTGGAGTTGCGTCAGCAGGTCCAGTACGGCGAGACCGTTGGCGGTGTCGAGAGCACCGGTCGGTTCATCAGCCAGTACGACGGATGGGCTGTTGACCAGGGCTCGCGCGATGGCGACTCGTTGGCGTTCACCGCCGGAGAGCTGGTGTGGGCGGTGGTCGGCTCGGTGGGAGAGGCCGACCTTGGCGAGTGCTTCCAACGCGAGCGGCTTCCGGGCGCGCCTCGGCGTACCGGCGTACAGAAGTCCGGTCGCCACGTTCTCGGTGGCGGTGTGGCCGTCGGACAGGTGGAACTGCTGGAACACAAACCCGATCGAGCGACCGCGGAGTGCGGACAGTTCACGATCGGAAAGGCTTGCGACATCGTGGCCGCTGATCGCAACCGTGCCCGCGGTCGGCCGGTCGAGCGTGCCCATCAGGTTGAGCAGCGTCGACTTGCCGGAACCGGACGGGCCGACGATCGCGACCAGTTCGCCCTGGTCGATGGTGAGCGAGACGTCGTCCAGTGCGCGGACGCCGCCGGGGTACTCCTTCACCGCATGCGTGAGCTCGACGACCGCGGTCACGAGGTGGTCACCACCTTCAGGCCCGCTTGCAATCCGGTGCCGGTGATCTCGACGTTGCCGTCGGCAAACATCCCGGTCTGGACACCGACGAGCGAGGTCGTCGTACCGTTCACCACCTGGACGGCGTACCCGCCCTCGCGAAGGGCGAGCAATGCCGCCACGGGTACGACGAGAACGCCCTTCCGCGTGGGACCAGGGACCGTCACCTGAACCGGGCCGGTGTCGACGCCGTTGCTCGCGGCCTGCTGATCGAGAGTGATCGTCGCGATCAGCTGCGGCTTCTTGTCACCGTCAGCCGGATTGTCGCCGTCGGGCGGCGGCGTGGCATCGGTGCCGACACTGCGGATCGTGCCGGTGGTGTCCTTGCCGTTCGGAAGCGCGAGCTTCACCTTCGCACCCGCCTTGATCCCGGCGGCGTCGTCGGCGTCGAAGGGCAGCGTGACGACCTTGTCGGTCGCCGTGACGCCGAGGAGATCGGTGGCCGCCGGATCACCGAGGGCCGCCTTCAGCGAATCGACCCGTACGGCGCCAGGCAGCACCACGACCGTGGTCGGGTCGATAACGCCGGTCGGCTCCAGGTCTAGGGACTTCTGCCACTCCTTGATCGCCTTGGTGGTGGCGGGGGTGAGCTTGTCGGTGGTCGTCTTCGACAAGAAGCCGAGTGCGGTCAGGTTCTCTTTGACGACGCGAATGTCCGGCCCGGCGAGTGGTTTGGCCTTGGCCGCAGGCGGTCCGATCGTGCGGAAGAGCGGAGTGGACCCGTAGAACAGTGTGACCGGCTTGTTGTCCACCCGATACAGCACGTCTCCGCGGTCCATCGCAGTGTTTGCCTTTGGCAACCACGTGATCGTACCGGTGGCATGACTCTTGATGGTCGAGCTATCGCCGTACCCGAGCTGCCCCGACACCTCCTTGGCCTGGGACAGATCGGTCCGGGTGATCGCCACCGTCTGCGCCGGGTCTGGACCGTTCGCCGCAACCGCCTTCTCCGGACGATCGACGTACCGGAAGCCGGCCAGCCCACCACCGGCCACAACGACCAGCGCCACAACGGCCGTCACCACACGTCGTCGAGAGCTCACTTGCCGGCCACCTCGCGCTCGCACTCCGGCATGAGATCCATGCCCTTGGTGATGGACTGCATGTCGTTGTTCTTCCCGCCGAGCGCCGGGCCGACGATCCCGGACGACGTGTCTGTGGACAGCTCGACGTACTTGACGCCCTTGTCCTTCAAGCACTGCACGACCTTGCGACCGAAGTCCAGCGCGTCCGGGTTGTTCGCGTCGATCTCCCAAGCAGGCAACGGCAATTTCGGCTCGCAGACCTTGCCGGCTTCCTTTGCCTTCTTCGGATCCGTCGTCGGCCCGCTACCCAACACACCCGCTTCCTTGCGCTGCGCCAGGGCGTCGATCCCGTTGTCCTTCAAGCATTGCAGGTACGGCGCGTACATCCGCTTCCGGTCGGCCTCGGTCATGTCGATCCGCTCGCGGGGCCGACCGGCGTCCGGATCCTTCGGCGTCGCCTTCGTGCTGCTCTTCCCCGGTGGCGGCGTGGTCAGGGACGCGATCTCAGGGGCGTCCTGCCCGTGGGCCTCGGTATCCCCCTTCGATGCCGAGCATCCCGCGGCCAACACCACCACCAGCACCATCGGTGCCCACCGCAACAGTCTCCTGGTCGTCATACCGGCCACGATGCCGACCGAATGTCAGGGAATTGTCGGCTCCCAGTGCCGATCCTGTCCGCGTGCTCTGGCCACCACTGGTGGCCAGAGACACCAAACGACGGCCGGAGACCTGTGGCATCAGGTCTCCGGCCCGTGGTACATGCCTCAAGGCACCAGTGATGGCGCGGGCCGGCTGGTTAGCGCGAGGTGGTTTTGGATTCGACGTGGGTTAGGCCGGCGAGGTCTGCGGTTGCGCCTTGCCAGGCGGGGTTACCGGGGTGGAACTGGGTGTGGAGGTAGGCGGCGGTGAGGCGGGCGATGGCGGCGACTCGCTCGGGGTTCTCGTCGGTGGTTTCGGCGGCGTCGTAGCCCTGGATGCCGCCGAGGAGGTGTTCGGCGCCGAAGACGGTGAGGAGGGTCTTGGGGGCGGGGGCCAGGTGGTAGGGGTCGGCGTGCCAGTCGGGGCCGAAGTCGGTGAAGTGCTGGGAGTCGTCCTTGTCACCGGCAACGATCAGGGCCGGGGTCGTCATGGTGCTGAAGTCGATCGTGCGGGCGAAGTCGATGGCGTCGGCCATCGGGCCGTTCAGGACGTCGCCGCGGCCGGGGGCGGCGAAGACGATGCCCTGCTTGATGCGGCGCTCCAGCAGGTCGGCGATCTCGCCGGTCTCCGGATCGGTGATGCGGGCGCCGAGGAGTTGGGTGGCGGTGAAGCCGCCGAGGGAGTGGCCGGCGACGGCGACGTGGTCGCGGTTCACCCGGCCGGCAAGCTGCGGTACGGCGTACTCGATGAGGTCGAACTGGTCGAGGATCTGGGACATGTCCTCGGCGCGCGACCGCCAGAAGTACGGCGCTCCGGGAGCGTCGGCGACCTGGTTGGTCAGGGTTCGCGAGCTGAGGTGGGTCGGCCGGACGACGACGAAACCGCGTGCGGCCCAGTCATTGGCGATCGGCGCGTAGCCGTTCAGCGAGGAGAGGTTGTTCGCGTGGCCGTGGCCGTGGGACAGCAGGATGACCGGCAGGTCGGTGCCGGTGGCCGGCGCCGAGACGCGGACCTGCAGGTCGACCGGCCGTCCGGGCACGGACAGGATCACCGGGCTGTACGAGATGACGGGAGTGCTCATCGGTTTCCTTCCAGTGCACTACAGTAATAACCGGGACGTTGTTCCACTTACGACGATACGGAACATTGTTCCGCTTATCAAGTGGGACGCCGTTCCGCTTCATCGCGCGAAGGGAGTTGGGTGATGGGAGTCGGCCGGAGCAAGCGGTCCGATGCACTGCGGAACGAGCAGAAGCTGCTGTCGGCGGCCGCTGAGGTGTTCCTTGCGTCCGGCGTCGATGCGCCGATCCGGGAGATCGCGGCCCAGGCCGGCGTGGGTACCGGCACGATCTACCGCAACTTCCCGACCCGGGCGGACCTGGTCGTCGCCGTCTACCGCCATCAGGTCGAGGCCTGCGCCGAGGCTGGTCCGCGCTTGTCGGCCGACCTCGATTCACCGTTCGAGGCCTTGCGTCAGTGGGTCGACCTCTTCGTCGACTTCCTGGTCACGAAGCACGGTCTCGCCCACGCGATGCAGTCGGACAGCAGTGGCTTCGAAGCTCTGCATGCCTACTTCCTCGAGCGCCTGGTCCCGGTCTGCGCCGACCTGCTGGCCGCCGCGATCAAGGCCAAGGAGATCGGGTCCGACATCGAAGCCTTCGAGCTCATGCGCGGCGTGGGCAACCTCTGCATCGGCCGCGAGGGTGACCCCGCCTACGACCCGCGCCGCCTGGTTGAACTGCTACTGCGCGGCTTGCGGAATCACTGAGGCCTGCAGAATCACTGAGGCCTGCGGAATCACGGAGGCCTGCGGAATCGCTGAGGCCTGCGGAATCACTGAGGTGGGCGGAGGAGGTGTTCGCCGGCTAGGTGGACAGCTTCCCTGCGGGTGCGACCGGGGTGGTCGAAGGCGATGAAGTGGCGGCCGATCGCGAAGGTGTAGGCGAGGATGCTGCGCGCCTCGACCTCGTCGGGGTCGGTGATGAAGGCGCTGAACATCGCCCGCAGGAAGTCCATGCGCTCGGTGTCGATCCGGCGCAGCCGTGCCGCGACCGCCTCGTCGTGGCGGGCCCAGGCCCGGATCGCCAGGTCGATCGGGTAGATCTCCTCGGAGAAGGTCAGTTCGCCCGCGCGACGGATCCGCATCGCGGCGTCGCCGCCCTCGGCCTCGATGTGAGCCAGCACGGCCTGGGTGCAGCGGAGCTCCCACTCGTCGAGCATCTCCTCGAGCAGTGCGGCCCGGCCGTCGAAGTACCCGTAGAAACCGCCCTTGGTCACGCCGAGCTCGGCGGCCAGGGTTTCGATCCGGACGGCGTCGGGTCCGCCTCGGGCCAAGGCGGTCAGGCCGGCTTCGATCCAGCGGGCTCGCGGGGTCCTGGCGACGGCGGGAATCGGTCTGCCTCCATTGCTGCGATGGGATTTATACGTTAGCGTACAAATCAAATGTACGGCGACGTATACATCGAGAGGCGGGGGTCATGGCGCGACTCGAACCGAAGCTTCATGCCGAGACGGACTGGCGCATTCATGAGCTGGCGGGGGACTTCAGGGTCGAGGACCTGTGGTCCTTCCGTACGCCGGGGGCCGGGCCCGACGACTTCCCGGTCATGCTCGCGGCGATCCGGGCGTCCGGTGGGCTCGACAACCAGCCCTGGTTGGCGAAATTCCTGTTCGCCTTCCGCTGGAAGCTCGGTGCGGTGTTCGGCTGGGACAAGCCGGTTCTCGGGAGCCGGGTCGCCTCACTACGAGACCGCCTGCCCGCTGATCTCCCCGCCGCCTCAACCGACCTGAACGACGATCGGATGCCACTGATACCCGTCTACGAGCTCGAACGGGAGGCAGCCGGCGAGATCGCGAACAAGACCGTGCACGGGGTCATGCATCTGGGCTGGGTGCAAGGGGATGACGGTGATTTCGAACTGCGGATGGCGGTGCTCGTCAAGCCCAACGGCTCGTTCGGCCGGTGCTACATGGCCGCGATCGCCCCCTTCCGCTACCTCGTCATCTACCCCGCGATGACCCGCCGCTGGGAACAGGCCTGGCTCGACCGCGAGCAACTGCTCGCCACTTGATCCGGCGGGCCGGGGTGGTGGCGTGTCATTGAAATGTCAGACGGGGGCAGGACGATGCCTTCATGACTACCGCTTTGGCTGTTGTTGCCGCCGCGCTCTTCCTGGTTCGGCTCGGCCTCTTCGTCGCCCTGCATCTTGCCCGCAGCGACTACAACCCCATCGAGCACGCCGTCAGTGACTACGCCGTCGGCCCCACCCGCCGCCTCTCCACGGCCAGTACCTGGATCACAGCCGTCGCCTGGGCGGCCCTCGCCGGCGCGGTCGACGACGGGTCGACCAGGCTCTGGCTGCTGATCCTGGCCGCCATCTTCCTCGCCCTGCCCTTCATCCCCACCGACATCGAGGGCGCCCGCCGGACGGCGATCGGCCGGGTCCACTACCTGGCCGCCATCGCCTGGTTCGCGATCAGCTACTCCCTGACCGGCACCTTCGCCCGTCAGTACAACCTCGCCGTACTGACCGTCCTGCACTGGATCGCGCTGGTCTCGCTGATCGCCCTCGTCGTCGCTCTGCTGGTCAGCCCGCTCCGCCGGAGATTCTTCGGCATCTCCGAGCGGATCTTCCTCGTCGCGATCAACCTCTTCTACCTGATCGTCGCGATCGCCGTCCTCACTCACTGACCGCTTCAGCGGGTGTGAGGGCGGGTACTGGCGGGCCATGGATGCGACCGGACTTCTCGAGACGACCGAACGATTGTCGAAGTCGCTGACGCCCGGTGATCTTGACCACACGCTGAGTCGGATTACGGCGGCCGCCGTGGAGGTCCTGCCCGAGGTCGAGTATGCGAGCTTCACGATCAAGCACAGTGACGGGCGGGTGGAGACGGTCGCGCCGACCGACGAGTTGCTGTGGGGTGTGGACGCGGCGCAGTACAAGCTTCGGGAGGGGCCGTGTTACGACGCGGCCACCGAGGGTGTGCACGTGCTGTCGCCGGATCTCGCCAACGACGACCGGTTTCCCCGGTACGCCGCTACGGCGGTCGCGACCGGGATTCTGGCGCAGGCGGGGTTGCGGTTGTTCGATGCGCCGAAGTCTCAGGGGGCGTTGAATCTCTACTCGACGACGGTGGGGTCGTTCGAGGATCTGGGGGAGATCGGCGTGCTGTTCACGCATCAGTCGGCGATGGCGATCGGGTACGCGCAGGAGATCGGCGATCTGCAGGAGGCGCTGCGCTCCCGCCGTACGATCGGACAGGCGATCGGGCTGTTGATGGAGCGGTACACGCTCACCGATCAGCGGGCGTTCGCGTTTCTGACCCGGTTGTCGCAGCACCGGAACGTGAAGCTGCGGAGGGTTTCCGAGGAGCTCGTCGCCGACGCCCAGCGCGCCGGCGAGGAGAGCCTCACCAAGAGTTAGCGCACGCGGTCGGGGAGCCTGCGGGTGTCGATGAGCTCCTGGGCGACGTCGCGCAGTTTGCGGTTGTTGTCCTGGGAGTAGCGCTTCAGGACCTCGAAGGCGCGGCCGCCGTCGAGGTCGTAGCGCTCCATCAGGATGCCCATCGCCTGGCCGATCAGTTTCCGGGCGTCGACCGCCTGGATCATCGTCGCTTGGTGGCGTGCGGATGCGATCGCGATCGAGGCGTGCCTGGCCAGGACGTGGGCCACTGCCAGGTCGTCCACGGTGAAGGCGCCGGGCTTGGCGCCGTACAGGTTGAGCACCGCCTCGGAGCGGCCGGTGACGGCCAGCGGCAGGTGGACCGCGCTGTGAATTCCGGCGGCGCTCAATTGGTCGAGGAGCCGCCGCGACCACCTGGTCTCCGTCTGGACGTCGGTGATCGAGAGTGCCGTCCGCTCCCGGATGGCGGTCAGGAGCGGTCCGGCGTCGGCCTCGATCTGTTCCTGATAGAGCTCGGCCAGCTTCGGGTCGGTCGAGGCGAGCAGCTCCGGCCGACGGCCTTGGGTGATCAGCACGACCGAGGCGTACTGACACCAGACGGCTTGCAGCGCGAACTGGACGACGGCCTCGACGGTCTCTTCGACCCCGTCGACTGCTTGCAGCTCAGCTGCCAGTCTGCTGAAGGCTTCGGCCGACGAATGGTCGACAGACATGACAATGCTCCACACGCCTCGCGGCGGCAGCCACCCACCTTCCGGAGCGACCCGCGCCTATCTTGCCCGATGGTTCCCACCAATCGGAACCGGGCCGACCAAACCGGGCTGAGTGGTCTGCCTAACGACAGGTAGTAGTCACCTGATTGCGGTCGCGGCGGCGTCGCTCAGGCGTGCGGCGGGGTATGCGTAGACGACTACCTCCTGTCCTTGGGCGCGTACGAACTACAGTCAGGGCTGTGATTGTGCGGCCGTTGGAGACGGACGACCCGGTGCGGGCGGTGTTTGCGGCGCGGGAGCGTGGGGTGGTGATCGCGCTGGCGACGTCCGGTACGACGGATCGGCCGCGGTTCGTGGTGCGGGATCCGGAGTCGTGGTGGGCGTCGTTCCCGGCGTACTCGGAGTTGACCGGTGTCCGCGCCGGGGCAACCGTGTGGATTCCGGGACCCGTGAGCGCGACGATGAATCTGTTTGCTGCGGTGCACGCGGAGGCGGTTGGGGCTCGGGTGGTCGAGGAGCCTGGTGAGGCGACGCACGCTTGTCTGACGCCTGCGCAGCTTGATCGGCTCGGTGATGAGCTGAAGCCTGAGGCCGTGGTGTGTGTTGCGGGCGCTCGGCTGGAGCAGCGGTCTGCGGGGCCGCAGGTTGTTCACTACTACGGTGCTGCCGAGTTGTCGTTTGTGGCTGCGGGCAACCATGGTGATGACCTGCAGCCGTTCGACGGGGTTGAGGTTGAGCTTCGGGACGGTGAGATCTGGGTGCGGTCGCCGTACGTCTGCCTCGGGTACGCCGATGGCGCGGCCGGTCCGCTGCGGACTGATCCGGACGGGTGGGCGACGGTGGGGGACCGCGGACGATGGTCCGGTACGGCGTTGCGCGTGCTGGGGCGGCCTGGAACTGTCACGACGGCCGGCGCGACCGTGGTGATCGCCGAGGTTGAGGAGCAGTTGGCGCGGATCGCCCGCGGGCCGGTGGTCGTTTTCGGGGTGCCGCATGCGGTGCTGGGTGAGGTGCTGGCGGTTGCCGTTGTCGATGAGGATGACCTGGTGGTGTTGCGGACGTTTGCTCGTGAACAGTTGCCGTCGTCGCATCGGCCGCGGCGGTGGCAGGTTGTCGACGAGATGCCGCTGACTGCTGGCGGCAAGGTTGATCGAGTGCGGTTGGCGCGTGGCTGACGTGTTCATCACGCATGCGCTCCGGACGCCGATCGGCACCGCAGGTAAGGCTTTTCGCGAGGTGACCGCCGCCGAGCTGGGCGGGGTACTGCTGGGGGAGCTGGTCCGCAGACTGCCGGGGCCGGTGGAAGATGTTGTCCTCGGCAACTGTATGGGGCCGGGCGGGAACCTAGCTCGGGTTGCTGCATTGACTGCTGGGATTGGCGATCACGTGCCGGCGCTGACCGTTGATCGGCAGTGCGCGAGCGGCCTGGCCGCGATCGAGATCGCCCGACCTCGCGATGGATACGTGCTGGCCGGTGGGGTGGAGAGCGCTTCGACGGCGCCCTGGCGATCGTGGCCGGAGACGCGGGTCCGGTACGAGCGTGCGCCGTTTGCTCCCGCGGGTCGTGACCCGGAGATGGGCGCTGCGGCTGACGCGTTAGCCGAGCTGCACGGGATCACGCGCAGTCGGCAGGACGAGTATGCAGCGAGGTCGCACGAGCGGGCCGCGGCTGCACAGGATGCGGGTGCCTTCGAGGGCGAGATCGTGCCGGTTCAAGGCGAGGTGGTTGATGAGCGGGTGCGCAGTGGGCTGACCGTGCAGCGATTGGGAAAGTTGCCGGCGGTCTTCCGGGCCGACGGGACGGTGACGGCCGGGAACTCGTGCGGCGTGAACGATGGTGCCGCGGTAGTGGCGCTGTCTCGAGAGGCTGGCCAGGGCCTTCGCGTGGTGGCGGCTGCATCTGCTGGAGTGGACCCGACGTTGCCGGGGCTTGGGATTGTGCCTGCTGTGCAACGGGTTCTGAAGCTGGCTGGGTTGACCTTGCCGGAGATCGACGTGTGGGAGTTCAACGAGGCGTTCGCCGGCCAAGTGCTCGCGTGCTGCGACGTGCTCGGGCTTCCCGACGACCGCGTCTGCCCGCAGGGCGGAGCGCTCGCGCTCGGGCATCCATGGGGCGCGAGTGGCGCCGTACTGGCGGTGCGGTTGTTCAGTCAGTTGGTCACTCAGGAGGGCGGTCGGTACGGCGTCGCCGCGATCGCTGCTGGTGGTGGCCAAGGTACGGCGATCCTGGTCGAAGCATGCCGCTGATCGAATTCGCCGAAGTGACGCACGCCTTCGGAGACGGACCAGCTGTCCTGGAAGACGTCACGGTCTCCCTTCAGGAGCGCCGGATCGGCATCATCGGCGGCAACGGTTCGGGCAAGTCGACGTTCGTGCGGATGATCAACGGGCTGGTCGTTCCAGAGGCAGGCACGGTGAAGGTCGACGGGGACAGCACCGCGAACCAGGCCCGCCGGATCCGCCGGAAGGTCGGCTTCTGCTTCACGAATCCGGACTCGCAGATCGTGATGCCGACCGTCGCCGAAGATGTTGCCTTCGGCCTCCGTCGGCTTCGCCTCGCCAAAACCGACGTACAGCAACGTGTCTCCGGCATCCTCGCCACCTACGGCCTGACCGAACTCGCCGATCGTCCCGCACACACGTTGTCGGGTGGGCAGAAACAGCTGCTGGCACTGGCGTCCGTTGTGGTGACCGAGCCCGAGGTTCTCGTGCTCGACGAGCCCACCACATTGCTTGACCTGAGCAACGAACGGCGGATCCGGCGCGAGATCGAGCAGCTCGATCTCCAAGTGATCCTGGTGACCCATCACTTGCATCTGCTGGACGACTTCGACCGCGTCCTGGTCTTTCACGACGGGCGTCTGGCTGCCGACGATCGTCCTGACGAGGCTCGAGCGGCGTACCGGAAGCTCGTCACATGAGCGACCTGATGATCTATTCGCCCGGTACGTCGATCATCCACCGCCTGCCCGCTGGTGCGAAGGTACTCACCCTGGCTGTGGTCTCGATCGCCACCGTGGTCGTCGACCGAGCGTGGTTAACAGCGGGCGCGCTCGCGTTGGCCGCGACGGCTACGGTGCTGGCGCGTCTCCCACGCAGACTGCTTGTCAAGCAGTGGAAGGCGTACTTGGTGGTCGTCGTTCTGCTCGGCGGCTACCAATGGTTGACCGACGGCCTGGCGACAGCCTTCCATGTCGCGGGCGGGTTGGCTGCACTCCTCGCGCTGGCCGGTGTCGTCAGCAGTACAACGCGCACCACCGACCTTCTCGATCTGGCGGTTCGTTGTACCACCGAGCGTGTTGGGATAACCGTTGCCCTAGGCATCCGTTCGGTTGCCGTCGTCTACGACCTGGCTCGTGATGTCCGCGCGGCCCAGTTGGCCCGTGGACTCGGGTTCAGCCTGCGAGCGTTCGCCGTACCGCTGGTGGTTCGTTCGCTGCGTCAGGCCGACGGGTTGGCCGAGGCCTTGATCGCGCGCGGCTTCGACGACTGACGCCGCGGCAGCAGATCCGGTACGGCGCGGTGCACGGCGTCGGCGACCACAGTCGCGATCACGGCCTTGATGCTGTCGCCGATCAGGAAGAACGCGCTGCCGGTGATCGCCTCACCCAACGACAGATGCGCACGCCAAGCCGTCACTGGAATCCCGATGCAGTACAGCACCACGATCCCGCCGAACACGATGCTCGGCAGACCCAACCACATCCGGTACGGCGCTCCGAACCGATAAACGAGTGCCCCGATCACGAACGCGGACACCGGGAACCCGATCACGTACCCGGCGCTCGGTCCCGTGAAGACGCCCAGGCCGCCCCGGCCGCCGGAGAGCAGCGGCAGTCCGAGCGCGACCAGCCCGAGGAACAGCACCATCGAGAGTCCACCGCGACGACCGCCGAGGATCGCCCCGGTGATCATCACGCCCAGTGTCTGGACGGTGACGGGCACCGGGAATCCGAACGGCGACACCCCTGGCACCAGGCCCATGGCGCCGACCAGACCCGCGAAGGTCGCGATCAACGCCAGGTCCCGGGTGCGCTTATCTGAGTTCACGGGGTCATTGTGCCTGCTTCAGCCGGCCCACTTGAAGGTGGTGACCGCTCCGGCGGGCAGCGTGTAGTTGAAGGACTGGCCGTTGTAGCGGACGGTGAACGTCTTGGCCGAGCTGGACGGGTTGAGTGCGATCAGGGCGACCGAGTTGTCGGGGTTGCGGAAGGCAACGGTCTCGACACTGCCGGCGACGGTGGTCGAGCTGATTCGGCGTGCACCAGGTACGACGAACTTGCTCGCGTGCCCGAGGGCGTAGTACTCGACGTTATAACTGACGTTGCCGGTACCGGAGTTGATCGTGACCACACCGCGGCAGTCCGTGCAGCCGCCGTTCGTGGGGCCGTGGTTCTGGTCGAGGGCGAGGTTCCAGAACAGGACGCCCTTGGCCCAGTTCCGGGTCCCGCCGATGATCAGGTTCTGCAGGTTCCACTTCAGGTTGTCGCCGAAGTTCGGCGCCCAGTCGCCACCGGCGCACTCCGTGAACCAGATGTCCTTGTCCGGATGCGCATTGTGTACGGCGGTCTGTGCGCTCACGTCACCGGCGTAGCAGTGGAACGCCGAACCGGCCAAGTACTGCTTCGCACCCGCATCGTTGAGAACGGTCGTCGCGTAGTTCGCCTCGTTCCAGTTGTGGTCCCAGGCAACGAGTTTGGGCGACAGGCCGTTGGCCGCGAGCTTCGGACCGAGCTGGTTCTTGATCACGTCGGCCTGCTGAGCCGGTTCCATCCGCATCGACTCGTACGCCGCCTCGTTGTGCGGCTCGTTCTGGATCGCCAGCGAGTAGATCGGCAACCCTTCGGCCGCGTAGGCCTGCAGATACTTCACGTAGTAGTCCGCGAAGACCGACTGCCGATCGGTGCGCAGACTGCCGCCGTACAAGGAGTTGTTGGTCTTCATCCAGGCCGGCGGCGTCCACGGGCTGGCCATGAGTTCGAGCGACGAGTTCTTGGCCTTGGCCGCCTTGAGGACCGGGATCGTGAACGCCTTGTCGTGGTTGATCGAGAAGTCGTTCAGGTCGCAGCAGGTGTCGTCGAAGGTGTAGTCGGCGCTGTTCGCTGTGAAGTCGCTCGCGCCGATCGGGAGCCGCATCAGGCTGAGCCCGATGCCGTTCGTGCGGTCGAACAGCTTGGTCAGCAAGGCATCGCGCTGACTGCTGCTCTGCTTGTTCCAGGTCAACCAGGTCGACGAGTCGGTGAACGCGGCACCGAAACCGTCCATGGTCTGGTACGTCGTTCCTGGGTTGACGTCGATGGTCGTCCCACTCGTCGCGGAGCCGAAGGTGACATCGGCCTGCCGGGCGAGCAGCGTGGAGCCGTCGGCCGTGGTCAGCCACACCTGGGACGAGGTCGCGGCCTGGGCCGGGGGAGCGGCGGGGAGGAGGGCGGTGACCGCGAGCAGAGCGGCCGCCGTACGGACACAGCGGTCAACTCAACGCCCTCTTCTGCCCGAGTAGCAGGTGTTCGTTTTGTGCGGCGTGGTGCTGTGCCGGGGTCTACAGCTAGAACTGTTCGCAGGCGGGTTGGGTGAAGGTGTGCCGGTAGTTAGTGGGCGTGGTGCCCACCTCGTCGGTGAACCGGCGTCGAAAGTTCGAGGGGTCGCCGAACCCGGTCGCCGTGGCGATGGCCGCCACGGGCGTATCGGTGCGCTCCAGCAGGACGCGGGCTTGCTCGATCCTGCGGCGCAGCAACCACTTCCCGGGGGTGGTACCGAGGTGGCGGTCGAAAAGGCGGGCCAACGTGCGGGGCGAGACCGCCCCCTGTGCGGCCAGTTCGTCGATACTGATCGGACGGTGCAGGTTCTGCCCGGCCCAGTCCAGAATCCGGGCGAGCGTGCCCTGTTCAGGGGTATCCCGATGAGGTGCCACCTGATGGTACTGGTGTTGCCCACCCTCGCGATGTGGTGGCAGCACCATATGCCGGGCAATGTCAGCGGCATGGGCGGCACCGAAGTCACGGCGGACCAGGGCAAGTGCGAGGTCGATCGCGGCGCCGGTGCCCGCGCTGGTGGCGACGTCACCATGGTCGACGTACAGGGCATGTGGCTGGACCAGCACACTGGGATAGCGGGCCGTGAGTTCGTCCGCCATCCGCCAGTGGGTAGTCGCGGCCCTGCCATCGAGCAGCCCGACCGCGGCCAGCGCGAAGGCGCCCGAGCAGATGCCGACAATGCGAGCACCGCGCGTGTGCGCGGCGACGAGGGCCTCGGCCAGCCGCGATGACGGGTGGGCCGCACGGTCCGGCCAGCCGGTGACGAACACGGAGTCGGCGGTGTCGAGGAGATCCAGGCCGCGTTCGATGAGCATCCCGTAGCCCACTTTGGTCGGGAGGACTCCGGGTGTCTCCGCGCAAACATCGAAACGATAGTGGTCGGGCACGCCGGGGTGCTCGATTCCGAACACCTCTGCCACGCAGCCGAGTTCGAACGGGGAGTGCGGTGGAATCACCACGGCGACCACACGGTGGAGAACATCTGTCCGCATGGTGGCAGGATAATCCTCAACAGTGTCGATACAGCCACTCACGCCGGTCAATGTCCAGAGGCGAGCATGGTGACCATGACTGATTCGACATCCGGCACCAGCACTGAAACCGACGTCGCATCCTGGGGGAAGTGGAGCGGGCGGTGGCGCAACCAGTACGGCTCGACGCTGACCATCACCGACGAGTCCGGTCAGCGGATCCGGGGCACCTTCCGCACCGCACTGGGAGACAGCACGTTCGCCGGGCACGAGGCCGAGATCACCGGCATACACCGGGGAAACTGCGTACACTTCGCGTTCAGCCGTTCCGGGCCGACCGGTGACACGATCGCCTCATTCACCGGCCTGCTCCGCGGGGAACGACTGGAAACCCTCTGGCACGTGGTGGCCGACTCCGCCATCAAGTCGCCAGAACCGGGGCAGCCCCCGCGACTGATGGAGCTGCCATGGGCGCATGCCGCCATGACCAACGCCGACACCTTCCAACGCGTCCACTGAGGAACATCCCGTCGCGAACACATACGGAGAACACACTCTCATGCCGCGATGAGCGCGTCCCGCCAGATCTGGGTCGGCCGGATCGTTCCCAGCTCGGTCCGCGCTGGGAACGATCCGACGGGAGCTCATGTCATCGCCGCGCTGCGACGATCGGGATGCCGAGCTCGACCGGTGTGATGCGGGCCAGCCGTTTGGTCTCCTCTCGTTTCTGCCGGAGGAAGGCCAGGGTCAGGTCAATGCCTTCAACCTCACCAAGCCAAAATTGCGGGCCACCCGCAACCACGCCACCAGGGTCGCGACGTCAGCCTCGGTCGCCCGGTCCCACTCGATCCGCAAAAACACAACAGCCGGTGCCACCGCAACAGGTCAAACCCATAGCTGCGGCACGTCAACGGGCTCGCGTCGCCGAGCCTCAGATCCCGCAAGTACGCGACGACCGGCTCCAATCGCCCGCCGTCGCCGCCCACGACCACGAACGGCAGGTCGGACGTCTCGCCCTTGACCACCGTTCCCACCGCCGGGACAGATCGCCGCCCGTCGGCCAACGCCTGCCGCATGTCCTCGACCACACCACGTCGTTCCACCAGACCAGGCATCCAGCCTGGTCATTGATCTTGACGTGGTGCAGTCAACAGGGGTGCTGCTCGAACTCGTTGCACTCCTCCCCGGACGCTGGCCGCATCTCCCCGAAGGGCCGCAGGGCACGGCGGCGCTCGATGAAGAACTGATGCCTCCGCGCGATTCCGGCTGATTCCCTACGGGGCCGGGGGACCATCATCTAGGGGAGTAGGGCAGCAGTGGCTTCTCGACGGTGAGGAGGTCTTCGATCGGGCCTAGCCAGCTCGACGGGACGAGGAGCTTGTAGGTAGGCGAGTGGGAGACGACGCTCGACACGCGCAGGTCGCCGATCAAGCCGAGCAGAGCGTTGGCTCGCTCGAAGCCGAGTTGTTGCGTGAATCCGAGGTGGTGGACGGCATCGGAGATGGCTTGGGTGTAGGCCTCTTTCTCGTTGAAGCGGCTGCACAGGTGAACGGTCGCATCGGTGGTGCGGACGAGAGGACGGTGCGGGCGGGTGTTCGGGATCACCTCGACGGTAAGGTCGCACCAGGAGCCAATCTCAACGCCCTGGCCGCTGATTTCACCATCGCCCATCGCGGCGTGCGCGTCGCCGACGACGAACCGGCCCGATCCGATTTCGTCGTAGAGATAGAGGGTTGATCCCGGGGCGAACTCCTTGGTGTCGAGGTTGCCGCCGTGGTCCCAGGGGTCGGCGATCAGTTCGGGCCTGACCAGGCCGAGCCAGCCGAGCATCGGGACAACCGGTACGACATGTTGGCCGTCGAGGATGGCCTGGTCACCGCTGAGTTCTGCGCGGCCGGCGTATTCCTCGGTGGCGGACTCGCGAAGGACACCACCCCAGGGCTCCCAGGGTTTGGTCGTGCCTGCGAAGCCGTAATGACCGACGGGATCCAGTTCAAGGGCGTGGAGGTGGAAGGCGAGAGTGTCGCCCGGGCTTACACCTTCGACGCGGAGTGGCCCGGTCAGGAAGGGGTACTCCGAACCTGGCCAGGTACGGATCCGGGTTCTTCGACCGGGCTGAAGACTCGCAGCGTCCGGGAGATCGTGGCAGTCCAGATCAACGGGTGGCGCGGCGATGGGGTCCATCACGGCACTGTAGGACCATCGAAAGCGATGTCACAGGCGATTATCGGAGCGAGCGCTGGCGCTGGGCAGCGACGTAGCAGAAGTCATGCTTGCCTTGGTGGGCCGTGGCAAGGGTTGAGTCAGCAACCGGTCACCGGAGGTTCAGGGGAGGCCGGGGCTCCTAGGTTGAAGTAATGCGGCGCGACAAGCTCGGTGGGTTAGTACAACAGTTCTGGGCGGCGTGGGCGGTCGTGAGCTCCGGCTCGCGTCGGAGGCTCGACATCGCACGCTGTCTACGTCTGGCCAACAAGGCGGAGAAGTACCTCTTCCAGCTCGTGCATGCCGACCCGACTGACCGCGCCCTCGAGCGGGCGTTCGGCGACATCGCCGGCTGCCGCGCGGCGATCACGATGGCCTATCCGCAACCGTCGTACCAGCGCATGGCCCTTGACGCGGCGAGAACTTCGCTCTGGGCCCTGCACGGCGCCGAACTGGCGGGCGGACGACGAGACGCCATGCGGGCGCTGCTCGAATCGGAGACCTTCGACTACGACATTGGACCGGGCCTCGGCGGGTATTCCGACGGTGAAACCACACTCCTGGCAGCCGCGGACAGTCGGATCCTGCTCGCCGAGTGTCTGATCCGATCTCGGCACGGGAACCCTGACAAGGGCCTGACGCCGACCGAGCTCCGGGCCCGGATGGCCGAGACCTCCGCCTGGTCCGCACAGCCAGAACTCCGTTGGTGCCAACTGGCTTCGTGCCGACGCTGCGGCGCCGACGAAGAGGCCGGCATCCTGGCAACCGAGGCATCCGCTATCTACGACTTCCTGACCGAGGTCGCTCCTACCGCGCGGCCATCCGACGAGTTGCGAGCCCGCTGCGATGCCGTAGTGCACGCAGTACAGCGCTAGTGCCTCATCAAACCGATCCGGCGTGCGTGGTGGCCGGGTCTGAACCGGCCACCACTGCCGCTCCTACTCGCCTACAAGTGGGTCGACGAGCGGGGTGAAGCGGAAGTAGGTCGGGTCGTTGAACGCGCCGGGAACCCTGCCGAGGCCGTGGATGACCGTGGTGGTGCCGTTGGCGTGACCGACGGCGTACAGAAAGGCCGATTGGGTGTCCTTGTCGATGCCGAGCAGCAGGGTGCCCTGGTTGCCGCACTTCTGCGCGATCAGGAATTCGAAGCCCTGCCAGGTACTGGCGCGTACCCGTTTGGCCACTGGTTTCATCGGCGACGTTGTCGGGATGTGAATCGTGAGCAGCGTGCCGCCTCGCGTGTTCGCGAGGAACGTGTCGTAGGTCCGGGTCTTGCTGATCAACACCATTGCCTTCACCAGCCCGAACCCCGGAGCCAGGCCGGTCGTCTCCCACTGATTTCCGATGACGTTGTTCTGCCTGACCAGGATGCCGTCGCTCCGTAGCCCGTAGCTTGTCGTTCGCGGGGCGGTCCCCTCTCGATAGCGGGACTCCTCGAACGCGACGGTGTCTTCGTGTCCGCCGGCGATCGGCGTGAGGCGGATCGAGGCCGTATCGAGTGTGCCGTCGCTGGAGAACGCGTAGTCGCTCCGGGCCAGGGTCGGGCCGATGATCACATGCCCCTCGATCAAGGGGTCGCCCGACAGGAGGGAGGCGAACATCGAAGTGCTGAGCCGCACCGGCTCGTCGTACAGCTTGGGCACGACAATCCGGTTGTTCGTCCTTGTCGGTGGCGAGCCGGCCGTGATGCGTTGCGACCGATGATCACCTCCGGCCGTCACCGACCCCAGGTCCAGCCCGCACACGCCGGAGCTGGCATCGGCGGTGGTTGTCACAGCGTCGGCGGCTCCGGGCAGCAAGCCGACGCTCAACAGCGACGCCGCGCTCAGCATTACGGAACATCGAAGGAAAAGCCTTTGCGTACAGTGCATTTCGCAACCTCTCGTGACCTGCCCCCAGGTTGCCGGCACCATGCCTGCAGTAGATCCTCACTCAGCTTGATGCGGCCGCCCCAGCGAAAGTTGCGTTGCAGTCTCGTGCACCCGTTGTCTATGCCTTGCTCGCCACCACCATGTAGTTCTCGGCCTCAGGGTTGTAGGTGCTCCTCTCCGTCCGGAGTCCGACCTGCTGCAACTCGGCTACGAGTTCGTCGTACCGGTAGGGCCAGCAGGACAGCAGTTCTGAGCGGACAAGAACCGACCCAGCCGCATCAACTTGCGCGATCGCAATCTCGATGTGGTGCTCCTCCTCCCACTGTGACGCAATCTCCCAGCGGTAGATCACGACGGCATCGCGCCCGTTCCGGCGGATGAGTCGGTCACTGATGTCGAGCCGGGAACCTCTGGCCCTCACGAGTTCCCAGGTGCGGGAGGTGAGTACCAAGCGTCCGCCACGGCGCAGAAGGCGTGACATCGACTCCAGAGCAGCAACCCTGCCTGTCGCGCCCGCGGCATGGTGCAGCGAGTTGCCAACGCAGAACACCATGTCGAAGGTGTCGTCCTCGAAATGGTCGGGCAACTTTTGCCAGTCCGCCCGCACTGTCCGGACAGCTGCCCCGAACTCCTCAGCCAACTCCGCAGTCCGACGAACCATCGCTTCGCTGGCGTCAGTTGCGACCACCTGCATGCCGCGACCGTCGAGGCCGACCGCCAACTGTCCGGTTCCGCACGAACAATCGAGGACGTGAGCGTTCGGCGGTAGGAGACTGAGGACATCGTCGAACGACGCAGCGAACTCGGCCGGCGCCAGCTTTGCATCCGAGATGAGCCACTCGTACACCTCGGCAAGCGCGTTATAGCTCGTCACGACTACTACCTCCGACACGGGGAAGACTCACGGTCGCACGTCAGTACACCAGCGGAGCAAGTCGGTTCACTCATCGGCCTCGCACTCGCCCCCAGAGTGGTTGAACAAGGCACTGAGTTCGAGGCTTGCATCCGTACTGGGGTACAGGTTTACCGTCTATGTATGTGCACCTCAGACGCCAATACTGCGGGCCTGGACTGGGTTCCGGCTTCCTGCACGCTGCCGACTGTCGAACAGCCGATCCGGGTCGCCGAGTTCGACGACCTGTTCAACGCCTACGTCCAGGGTGCTGAGCGTGTCGATGCCACCACGCTGCGGCTGACTCTCGCTGCCGACGCGGAGGCAGCGGCGCGGGATCTGGCCGGCCGGGAGAGTAGCTGCTGCTCGTTCTTCGGCTTCGACTTCATCCCCGCGGGCGACGTTATGGAGATGACAGTGACCGTTCCGGCCGCGCACGTCGCCGTACTGGATGCTTTGGCCGCCCGCATCACCGCGGCGGTCGGCCTCGGCGCGCCCATGGCCGGCTGACATGACGATCGTCAACGACGGCGTCGAGCCGGTGGGTACGTTCTGACCCATGACGATCGCCAAGTCCATTGCGCTGTTCATCGTGGCCGCCGTCGCCGAGATCGGCGGCGCCTGGCTGGTCTGGCAAGGCTGGCGCGAGCACAAGGGCCTGTGGTGGATCGCCGGCGGAATCCTTGCCCTCGGCGCCTACGGATTCGTCGCGACCTTCCAGCCCGATCCGAACTTCGGACGGATCCTGGCGGCGTACGGCGGCATCTTCGTCGCGGGCTCTCTGGCCTGGGGAATGCTCGTCGACGGGTTCCGCCCCGACCGATGGGACATCCTCGGCGCAGCAGTGTGTCTCGTCGGAGTCGCCGTGATCATGTATGCCCCAAGGAACGCCACCTGACGTCTCGTCTGCTCCGTCCCTGCTCCGTGGGGAGTGATGAACGACCGGTATGGATGCGAATTGACTATCGGATGGCGTCCACTTCGGCATGCAGGGCGGCGATCGCGTGGTCGGCGTCGAGCCCGCCCACCAGCACCCGCAGGGTGAGGCCGTCGGAGAGGGCGAGCAACCGTCGCGCGGCGACAACGGCGTCCGCCTCGCTGATGCCGCGCATCGCCCGTACGTGTGCCGCGCACTCGGCCTCGCCGACGCGCAGCGCCTCGGCGAGGACCTCGCGGATCCGGGGATCGGTGATCGCGGAGGCGAGGTACGCGTACCAGACCGCCACCCCGATCCGCCCCGCCTCGGTGCGCGGCACCTGCTGGACCAGCACGTGCAGCAGCCGGTCACGCGCCGGGGCGTCCACCGTGTCGTCGTATGCGGCGACGGCATGCGCGACAAGCCGGTCGATACCGGCCAGCACGAGGGCCTCCCGGCTGTCGAAGTAGTGCTGGATCCGGCCGATCGACACGCCCGCGGCCTGCGCGACCACGCGCAGGCTGACCCCTTCGATGCCGTGCAGGGCGATCACTTGCCACAGCGCGCGGACGATCTCGGATCGGCGCAGCTCGTGATCGACGATCTTGGGCATGGTGTGAGTCTATCCGGTATGGTCATACTGTCACCTGATGCAGTATGACCATATTGCAAAGAAATCGTCGACGGGATGACAAACATGACCACGGACAGTTCGCCGGCCGAGACGAAGGACGCGCCGGCCGAAACGAAGAAGCGGCGTCGTCGGCCCATCGTTCTGCTGGTCGTCGTCGCGGTGCTGTCCACGAGCGGATTGGTGGCGATGTTGTTCATGAGCGGACCCACGCTCGGGCACTTCCGCACTCCTGAGGGACGTGCGGCCTATGTCTCGGCCTACGACGCGGCGATGAAGACGATGCCCGCGCCCACGGCCACGCGCGACGTCACGACGACGTTCGGGACGGTGCGCACCTACATCTGGGTCAACGACAACGCGGTCGACGACGTCCCGGTCGTGCTGCTGCCCGGTCGGTCCAGCGGAGTGCCGATGTGGGGCGTCAACCTGCCCGACTTCGCCGCGCATCGCACGGTGTACGCGTTCGACGCGATCGGCGACAGCGGGCTGTCGCAGCAGACGATCCCGTTACGCGACATGGACGACAACACGCGCTGGGTCGACGAGGCGCTGACCGCGCTGAAGCTCGACAAGGTGCACCTGGTCGGGCACTCGCAAGGCGGCGGGCTCGCGACAGCCGTGGCCGTGCGATATCCCGAACGTCTCGCCAGCCTCACCGTGCTGGAGCCGATCATGACGCTGGGAACGATCCCGGCCTGGGCCTTCGGCTGGACCGCGCTCGCCTCCCTTCCGGGGATCCCGAAGTCGTGGCGTGACCACGCGCTGAACAAGATCGGCGGGATCGAGGACGAGGAGGTCGATCCGAACGACCCGGTGGCCCGGATGATCGCGGCGGGTGCCGAGCACTACTCGGCGGGAAGCCTGCCCACGCCGAAGCCGTTGACCGACGCCGAGCTGAAGGCGTTGCCGATGCCGGTCTACGTGGCCTTGGCCAGCGACAAGTCGCTGGCGGGCGGCGGCGCGGCCGACAAGGCGAAGCTGATCCCGGATGTGCGGGTCAAAGTGTGGCCGAAGACGACGCACTCGCTGCCCATGCAGGCGGGCAAGCCGCTGAACGACGAGCTCGAGTCGTTCTGGGCCGCCCACCCGTAGGGGCTTTGCGTTTGCTGGCTGGAGCCGGGGCGAGGGGTTATGGGCGGGTGAGGGCCGTGATGAGGTCGCGGATGAGCCCGCCCATGTCTACTGCCTCCGGGTCGTACAGCCACTGGACCTGTAGGCCGTCCATCGCCGCGATGACCAGTGTCGCGACGCGCACAGGGTCTGGGCCGGTCGGTAGGTCGCCGGCCGTCTGCGCCGTGCGAATCTCGTCGGCGATCATCCGGCGGAGGCCGTCGTACCGGGCGCGGAAGTAGTCCTGGGCCGGGTGGTCTTCGGTGACGCCTTCTGCGGAGAGGACGGCGTACAGCTGGGTGACGCCGCGGCGCTGGCTGTTGCGCTCCGCGGTGATGGCTAGGTGATCGAGGAAGTCGGTGCCGTAGGGCCGCTCGGGGTCGTTGACCTCGGCGATCTCGGAGCTGTCGCGGTGTGCGAGCAGTTCGGTCAGCAGTTGGTTCTTGCTGCCGAAGTGGTGCAGCAGACCGGCCGGGGTGACGCCGGCCGCGGCAGCGATCTCCTGCAGCGACGCTTTGTGAAAGCCTCTCGTGCCGAAGGCGTCGATGGCGGCCGACAGGATCTCGCCCCGAGTCGTCGCGGTCCGCTCGGCATTGCTCCGCCGCCCATTCGCCATGCGAGCACACTACCGGTGCGCTGCTTGACGGGCGGAGCAGAATTGACCGGGTGAATCTCTTCAAGCGCCGCCTCAAGCCTCCGCCCGGGCTTGTCGCCGAGGCTGCTGCGAACCCGGGCGGCTGGGTGTACGAGATCGACGCGGACTGGGTCGACGACCCGATGGGCTACGTGCCGCCGGAGGCGATCCGCGCCGGCTGGAAGGTCGATGATGCCGGGAAGCTCACCGGCGAGCACCGCGCCAACCCCAAGCACAGCTCGCCCCGGGATGAGCTCAGTGCGCTCACCTCACCCGACCACTGGCTGGGTTGGCTGGGTGACGATCCGGGCCGCGCGGTGCGCGACCTGATCGAGAAGACGCTGACTGATCAGGTCGCGGGCGCCACGCTCGAGTGGCTCAAGTTCACCGGCGAGCCGAAGTTCCTCACCAGCGCCAGACCGCTGCCGGATGAACCCAACAAGATGCAGATGCTGAAGGCGGCGCTCGCCGTCCAGTTCGCGCTCTCGGTGAAGGCGCCGACCGGTGGTCGCGATCTGTTGCTCGGCACGTTCTGCCTTGCCTTCACCGGTATGGATGATCCGGAGACTGCCCGTCAACAGTCCTGGTTCGATCTCGGCGCCACCATCGAGCAGATCGGCCCGCTGCTCGAGGACCGGCTGTTGTCCATTGGTCCGGCGACCTGAATTACCGGCTCACGACTTGAGGGCGGCGGCCTGTTCGTAGTCGTGGCGCCAGTCACCCGTGGGTGCAAGGATCACGCGCTGTACGCCGGCCGCTTCGTACGCCGCGAGCGGAGTGTCGGGCTGCGGAGCCACGACGGTTGCTCGGAGCGGCGGGCGGCCGTATTCGGCGGCGAGTTTGTTGATGGTGTCGAGGCTGGTGCGAACCTCGTCAGGTGACTGCGCGATCGTCGCCCAGCCGTCGCCGTACTGGGCTGCTCGACGGAAAGCGCGCGGGCCGTTGCCTGCAACGAAAATCGGCGGTACGACGGCGCCCGGTGCCAGCGTCACCTCGTTGCCGTCAGCAAGCGTCGCAACCCGTCCGGCGATCAGGTCGGGCAGTACGGCGAGCGCCTCGTCGGTCAACCGGCCGCGGTCGGCGAACTCAACCCCGGCGGCCCGCCACCCGGCGTCGCCATGCGCAGGGTTCCCGGTCCCGACCCCGAGCACCAGCCGATCACCTGACAGCAACTGCAAGGTGCCCACCTGCTTCGCCGCCCACGCCACCGGCCGCAGCGCCAGCAGCATCACGTTGAACCCGATCGTGATCCGCTCGGTGACGGCGGCAGCGGTCGCCAGCACCGTCGAACTGTCCAGCATCGGCGCACTCGCGATCAGATGATCCGTGCTCCACACCGAGTCCAGTCCCAGCTCCTCGGCGTACCGGGCGCTGTCCCGCACGTCCCCCAGGATCGGTCGGCTCGGGTCAGGCGTGGATGTGGGCAGGATGACGCCGATCTCAACAGTCATACCGTCGCCAACCACCCCGGGCGTCAGCCCATTCCGGTTACAGCGATTTTGCGTAGCAAGTGGTCAGCGGCTGGTCGACGTACTTACCCCAAGGCGCAGTTCGCTGGTAGCCACTCGACTCGTAAAGCGCGATCGCCTCCGGCTGCAACTCCCCGGTCGACAACCGCAGCGCGGGATGGCCGGCCTCCCGGGCCACATGCTCGAGGCAGGTCAACAGCACCCGCGCGAAACCACGCCCACGAGCAGCCGGTACGACGTACATCCGCTTCAGCTCGCCATCACCCGCGTGCTCGCCGTCCGCGTCAAAAGCCTGTACGGCGCCGCAACCGACCGCGGTGTCGTCATCGAGTACGACGAGATACCGGGCACCGTCCTTCACCTGCGAGCGACCTTCAGCGCCGTACCGGCCGACGAGTTCCTCGAACGCGGCGGCCAGCAACCGCGCCAGCTCCGGATCGTCCACCGGCCGTTCCTCGATCACCAAGTCAGTCGCCACGGCGCCCATTCTGCATCACCCGGTCAGAGCCGGGCGGCGGCACGCATGGCGGCGTACACCTCGGTGTTGTCCTGGACGCGGCCGAGGCGGTCCGAGCCGGGGCCGGTCGCGGTGAGCGGGGTGTCAGTGCCGCTGTGGCTGTTGGTGGTCCAGTCGACGGCGAACCGCAGTTTGGAGCCCGGGATCGGGAACGGGCCGTCCTGCCGCGGGTCGGTCTTCTCCTCGTCGGTGTCGTAGTCCTGGATGCTCAGGCCGCCGGTCTCGTGGTCGCCGTTGATGATCACCAGCGTGTCCGGATGGGTGGCGACGAAGCGCATCACCTCGGCGACGGTGGTGTCGAGCGCGCGGCCGGCGTCGATCACGCCGGGAGTGTTGTTGTCGTGCGAGAGGCCGTCGATGCCTTCCTCCTCGAGGAAGAGGAAGAAGCCGCGTGGGTTCTGGGAGAGGACGTCCAGCGCCTTGCGAGCCATCTGCTGCAGGGGCACTCGTGGCGCGTACTTGCCGACACCCTCCGGGCCGTAGTCGACCATGTCCTCGTTCGAGAACAGCCCGAGCAGCCGATTCGATCGGGTCTGCCGAAGCTCGGTGGCGTTGCGGACATACGTGTAGCCAGTGCGCTGAGCCTTCTCGACGAGGTTGCCGTAGGGGCTGCGGCTCTCCTCGCCCGGCTTGTCCGGCCACTGACCCGGATTGCCCTTCGGGAACCACCAGTCCTCGCCGCCGCCGAGCAGGACGTCGGGCCGGACGTTCTCGATGTACTGCTTGGCGATGTCACTCTGCAGGTCGCGACTCGGCACATGCGCCGCGAACGCTGCCGGCGAAGCTCCGGTCACCTGAGCCGTCGTGACCAGGCCGGTCGACTTCCCCGCCCGCTTGGCCAGCTCCAGAATCGTCTCGACCGGACGCCCCTGGGGATCCATGCCGACCACGCCGTTGCGCGTCTTGTGACCAGTCGCCAACGCAGTCGCTGCGGCCGCCGAGTCGGTCACGACCTCGTCCGGATCCACCGACGTAGTCCGCACCAGCCCGGCCACCGGCAGCTTGTTGAGCTCCAGTTCGCCGTACCGGCCCCTCAATGCCAGCCGGATCAGGTCACGCTGGCCCAGCCCCATGCCATCACCCTGGATGTAGATGATGTTCTTCGCGACGTGCGGCCGCTTGTCGTCCTGCTCCTTCGTCGTCTGAGCGACGGCAACCGCCGTACTGCCGCCAAGAACCGTCAACGCCACCGCAACAGCGAGACTTCGCATAGTGCTCTCCCAGCTAGAAATGATCAGAGGGTGCCGGCGCGAAGGGCGTGCCCGCCGTCGTTGCCGTCGTTGGCCCACACGACTTGCTTGTGGCCCGTCGTACCAGCGATCGCGAAGCCCTCGTGGTTGTAGTTGGGCAAGCCTGATGGCCGGTTGTAGGTCGCGGCGACGGTGAACTTGCCGTTCACGATCGAGAGCGTCGCGCTGCGTCCTTGGCAGGTGTTGTCGCAGATCGACCACAGGCGGCCGGTGTCCGGCTCGAACTCGAGGTCCATGATGGTCGGGAAGCCGCCGGCGAACGCGGCCACGCGGGTGAAGCTCCCGCCGGACTGGTTCAGCGCGTAGGCGTAGACCATGCCGTTGTCCTCGAGCCCGACGAAGTACAGGCCGGTGCCGTGGTTGGCGTAGGAGCTGGGGTTGTAGACGGCCTTCGTGCGCTCGTCGCGAAAGCCCTTCGCGGTGAGGAACGAATCCGGCACCCACGAGATGGCTTCCAGTCCACTGTTGCTGCCCACCTCGGGCAGGTCATCTGTGAGATCCCATTCAGCAGTGGCCTTGACAGATCTCGCCGTGGACTTCGGATCGAACCGCAGCACCTTCAGCAAGCTGGTCTCGTCGTCGTCTCCGTCCCGCTCGGTTGACACCAGTACGCCGTCCGGCGTCCGGACCACGCCTTCGGCGTCCGGGTCGCCGCTGCCGTCGCGATAGCTCAGGGCCCGGGCTCCCACCGAGTCCGGCTTCCACCTGGCGCCGTCCCGGACAAGCCGATACAGCGTGCTCGGCCCGTTCTTCACTGCCCACAACACATCTGGGCTCTCGAACGAGAGCCCACTGAGATTCTGGCCGAACACATTGGAGCCATCGGCAACAGTCACGGCAGCGCCGCCGGGCCAGGTGGTGGCCGCCTGGGCGGGGGCGGTCAGGACAGACGACAACAGCACCGCGACAACAACAGCGGACACGCTCGTACGGCGGAACAGGGACACGTCGCGCTCCTTCCGGCCAACGGGGGCGGGGCTCGGGTGAACAGCAGCGAAACAATAAGTAAACTTTCCTAACAGAAATCAGACTGTACCGATCCGGCCCGCGACCGGCAACCATCGCGGGCCGGTTCAACCGAACGGATGAACAGCAAAGAGCCGTTCGGTGTGGAAATGAACTGGTCGGTGGACGCGGGCGCCAGGCGCGGCCGGTGAGGATCTCGGGGAAGGGATTCCACCAGAGAGGACCGCGAACATGATGGACCACAAGGTTGGCCGCCGGACGATTCTCGGGGTCGGCGCCGGGCTGGGTGCTGCTGCTGTCGTCGGGTCGACGGCGCAGGCCTCGGCTGCCGGTGCGGAGGAGACGCGGTCGCTGGACGAGTTGTACCGGGCAGCGGTTGCCGAGTCCGGGAAGCTTGTCATCTATGCGGGTGGTGACAGGTCGGACCAGCAGACGGGCATGGCTGCGGCCTTCCGGGCCAGGTTCCCCGAGATCGACCTGACCGTGGTCGTTGACTACAGCAAGTTTCACGACGTACGGATCGACAACCAGTTTGCGACCGGGACGCTTGTGCCTGACGTGGCGCAATTGCAGACGCTGCAGAACTTCGACCGGTGGAAGCGCGAAGGACGCCTGCTGCGCTACAAGCCGGCCGGGTTCGGTAGCGTCCACAGCGGATTCAAGGACAGCGAGGCCGCCTGGACCGCGATCGCCGTGTACGGCTTCAGTTTCTCGTACGACGCCGACGCGGCCGGCGCGGAGGCACCCCGCTCGCCGAAGGAGCTGACCGATCCGCGCTGGCGCGGACGCATCGCATCGGCGTACCCGAATGACGACGACGCGACGCTCTACTTGTTCAAGCGGTACGCCGAGACCTACGGTTGGTCGTGGATCGCTCAGCTGGCCGAGCAGCAGCTCGCGTTCGGCCGGGGGAGTGACACGCCCGCGAGGTCGCTCGCGGCGGCACAGAAGGCGATTGGGGTCGGCGGCTCCGGCGATCCGCGCGGGACTGGCCGGGTGCGCTGGATCGTGCCGGCCAGTGACCCGTTCATGGCGTGGGGTCAGCGGGCCGCGATCTTCGCCGGGGGCCGGAACCGGACTGCCGCCAAGCTCTACCTCAACTGGCAGCTCACCAAAGAGCGGCAGCAGACCGCCTACAACGGATGGTCGGTCCGGACAGATGTTGCCCCGGGCACCGGGTTGCGGCCGATCTGGACCTACCGGAACGCGAACCTGGACGGGTTCCCGGCTTTCATGGCCGATCGCGGCGAGGTCGAGCGCTGGCGGCAGACGTTCAGCCTGTACTTCGGTGAGGTGACCGGGCCGGCGAGTCCCGGCTGGCTGGGTCTGCACCCCGGCCGCTGACGGATCGGGGTTGGTCACCGCCGATAGACTCGGCCAGCAGAATGCCTGAGGGAGGAGCTCACGTGTCCCGGAGTGCGGTGTCCCGGTTGGAGCTCGCTATGCATGGCGCGTTCGTGCTGATTGTCGCCGGGGCGTTGATCCGGCTGTTCAGTATCGACAGTCCGTTGTGCAATCGCGTGCTGGTGCTGAGTGCCCTGTTGTCCGGCGGCTATGCGCTGACGGTGTGGGGTGGGGAGCGGCTCGGTCGCTGGCAACCTGTGCTGATCGCGGCGATTGCCGTCGTCTGGTTGCTGATGGCAACGACGCTGCCCACCTCATATGCCGCGGTCTATGCGTGGCTGGCGATTCCGCTGGCCTGCCTGCTGCTGCGGGCGCTCCCGCCGAAACCCGCGATCGTTGCGGTCGGCATCCTCACGGTCCTGCTGGTGATCGCGGTGTTCCGGCAGTCCGGTTCGTTCGAGCTCTTCCTTCCGCCGGTCGCTGCCATCCTGACGACCGTCGCCCTGTACGCCGGTCAGCAGCGGGACACGAGTATCCGTCAGCAACTCATCGATGACCTCGCCGCCACCCGTGATCAGCTGGCTGTGCAGCAACACGAAGCGGGAGCGCTGGCGGAGCGAGCGCGGTTGGCCCGCGAGATCCATGACACGCTCACGCAGGAGCTGGCCGGTAGCCGGATGCTGCTGCAGGCGGCTGATCGGGACTGGGACTCGGATCCCGCGAAGGCGCGACAGCGGATGCGGGATGTGGCCGGGACGCTGGGACAGAACGTCGTACAGGCTCGGCGGATGATTGCCGATCTCACGCCGGCGGAGCTGGAAGACGGCAGTCTGCAGGCGGCGTTGACGGAGTTGTGTCGTCGGGAGGAGCGGTACGGCGCGGAGGTCGTGCTCGAGGTGAAGGGCGAGCCGCGGCCGATCGTTCCGGAACTGGAGACGGCGCTGCTGCGGACCGCGCAGGGCGCGTTGGCCAACGTCCGGGATCATGCGGCCGCCGACCGGATCCACGTCGTACTGGATTGGCGCGACACGTCCGTCCAGCTGGAGGTCCGAGACAACGGCTCTGGGCTCAACCCCGGCACTGGAGTCGATCGGGGTTATGGCTTGCCGGGCTTGCGGGAACGCCTGCGCGGCTTGGGTGGCACCTTGACCCTCAACAGCACCCCAGGCCGCGGTACGGCGCTGACTGCTGTGGTGCCGGTCGGATGAGAGTTCTGCTCGTCGACGACCACAAGGTCGTTCGTGCCGGACTGCGGGCGCTGCTCGAGGGCGAACCCGATTTCGACGTGGTCGGTGAGACCGGTGACGGCGAGGAGGCGACCAAGCTGGTCCTCGACCTGCGTCCCGATCTCGTCCTGATGGATCTGCGGCTGGAGAAGGGCGCGATCGACGGGGTCGAGGCGACTCGCCGGCTGGTCGCTGTCGCGCCGGAGGCGAAGGTCGTCGTACTGACCAGCCACGGGACGCGGACCGACATCGCGCTGGCGCTCGCGGCTGGGGCGCGTGGTTACGTCCTCAAGGCGGGTCCGCCTGATGAGCTGTTCCGCGCGCTCCGGACGGCTGGTGGAGGCGGTACCGGCATCGCCCAGGAGGCGATCGGCCTGCTCGTCAACGAGGCGATTGCGCCCACGTCCGAGCTGAGCGACCGGGAGATCGGCGTACTGCGGCTGCTGGCCAAGGGACTCAGCAATCGCGAGATCGCGCTGGAGTTGCTGCTCAGCGAGGCGACGGTGAAGACGCATCTGGTGCGCACCTACCGCAAGCTCGGGACCGCGAACCGGGCCGCCGCCGTCACCGAAGCCGTCCGCCGCGGCCTGGTGGACCCGGGCTGATTCGCGGGCTGATTCCCGGACTGATTCCCGGGCTGACGGGAATAAGCGTGGTCGGTCAGATGATTGAGGACTGAACCGATTGATTGCTTCTGGAGGCACAGCTTGAGTAACGCCGATATCGTCATCGCCGCGCTCCGTAGCGGCTACGACCGGCTCGCGGATCTGGTGAAGAAGTTCGACGACGACGCGCTGGCCGGTCCGTCGGCCGCGACGGAATGGGACATCGCGCAGGTGCTGAGCCACTTGGGGAGTGGCGCGGAGATCATGACGAACACGCTCCAGTTGGCGCTGGACGGGAAGCCGCCGGCGGAGGGCGACTTCAATCAGACTGTGTGGGCGCGGTGGAACGCGGCGTCGCGTCGCGAGCAGGCTGACGGGTTCATCGAGTGGAACGACAAGCTGGTGGCGCTGTTCGAGTCGCTGAACGACGAACAGCGGGTGGACCTCCGCTTCGAGCTGGGCTGGCTGCCCGCGCCGGTCGACGTTGCAACGATCGGCCGGATGCGGCTCAACGAACTGACGCTCCATTCGTGGGACGTGCGCAGCGCGATCGATCCGGCGGCCACGCTCGATGCCGAGGCCGTTCCCGAGTTGTTCCAGGGCGCGCTTGACCTCAGCTGGGTCAGCAAGCCGGCCGCGCTCAACGGCGAGACCGCCGTACTCGCGGTGGCGACGACCGGGCCGGCCCTGGAGTTCACGCTGCGGCTGGCCGATCCGGTCAGCCTGGACAAGGGCTCGCCCGCGCAGCCCGACGGCTCGCTGACTCTGCCCGCTGAGGCCTGGTTCCGGCTGGTTGCCGGTCGTCTCGGCCCGGACCGTACGCCGGACTCGGTCGAGCTGACCGGTCCGATCACGCTCGACACGCTACGCGGGGTCTTCGCAGGCTACTGAGCGTAGCCATTTAGAGTCGTCCGCATGGCTGGAACCGGCAACGATCTCTCCGCAGGGCTGAAGAGCCGTCACGTCACGATGGTCAGCATTGCCGGGGTGATCGGTGCCGGCCTGTTTGTCGGATCCGGTACGGCGATCAGTAAGGCGGGACCGGGCGTCCTGATCGCGTACGCGTTCGCCGGGGCGCTCGTCGTACTGGTGATGCGGATGCTCGGCGAGATGGCGGCCGCGAATCCGGATACCGGGTCGTTCTCGACGTACGCCGATCGAGCGATCGGACCGTGGGCCGGGTTCACGGTGGGCTGGCTCTACTGGTGGTTCTGGGTGCTGGTGATCCCGGTCGAGGCGACCGCGGCCGCCGGGATCTTGGAGAGCTGGACCGGTGTGCCGAAATGGGTGTGGGCGCTCGCGGTGACGTTGGCGTTGACAGTGACGAATCTGTTCAGCGTGGCGAATTACGGCGAGTTCGAGTTCTGGTTCGCACTCTTGAAAGTGGTTGCGATCATCGGCTTCATCACCGTCGGCGTGCTCGCCGTCATTGGTGTGTTCGGTGACACGCACAGCGGCGTCGCGCACTTGTGGGACACGGGCGGCTTCCTGCCGAATGGATTCGGTGCTGTGGCGGCCGCCGTGCTGGTGACGATGTTCAGCTTCATGGGCACCGAGATCGTCACGATCGCCGCGGCCGAGTCGGACCACCCCGATGAGAAGATCGGCAAGGCCACGCGGTCGGTCATCTGGCGGATCGGCATCTTCTACCTGGCATCGATCCTGCTGGTGGTCGTCATCGTCCCGTGGAACGAGCCCCGGCTGGCTGCGGACGGTTCGTACCAGGTCGCGCTGGAGGCGCTCGGCGTTCCCGGCGCCAAGGTGATCGTCGATCTCGTCGTCCTGGTTGCTGTTGCCAGCTGCCTGAACTCAGCCCTCTACACCGCTTCGCGGATGATCTTCTCGCTCGGCAAACGGCGCCAGGCACCTGCGATCGTCACCCAGACCACAAGCCGTGGGGTGCCGCGCGTCGCGGTGCTCGCGTCCACCGCCGTCGGCTTCCTCGCGGTGATCAGCAACTACCTCTTCCCCGACGACGTCTTCGGCGTCCTGCTCGCAACCTCAGGCGCGGTGGCGCTGCTCGTGTACTTCGTGATCGCGATCTCGCAGCTGCGGCTCCGCGCGAAACTGGAAGACTCCGGTACGCCGATGCCGGTGCGGATGTGGGCCTACCCTTATCTGACCTGGGCGGTCGTCATCGTCATCCCGGCCCTGCTCATCTACATGGTCACGCAGTCCGATCAGCGGCTGAACATCGGCGCGACCGCGGTGATCGCGATCGCCATCACGATCATCGGCATCATCACGACGAGAAAACGCGCGCAGGTGTCGAATCGGGTCACCACAGGATCGTCGTACGAGTAAATGGGTCAAAGAGTGACCCCGAAGCAGGGAGCTCGGATGATGAACTACATGGTGCTGATCTTCGGTGACGAGGTCGAGTGGGCGGCGATGGGTCCGGACGAGCGGGCGCGGATCGACACGGCCCACAAGGAGTTCGCGGCCAAGGCAGGCGACGCCGTACTGGCGGCCGGTGAGCTGGAGCCGTCGACGACGGCGACGAGTCTGCGGTTGGGTGCGAATGATCAGGTGACGGTCACCGATGCGCCGTTCCTGGAGGCGAAGGAGGTGCTCGGTGGGTTCTACCTGCTGCAGGCCGAGGACCTCGACCAGGTGATCGCCCTGGCCTCGGGACTGCGCGAGGTCCATGTCGGTCACAGTGGCGTGGAGATTCGCCCGCTCGTCAACCACGGCTAGCCGACGATGGACGAGGTGGCCGAGGCGCATCGGCAGGAGTGGGGCCGTGTGCTGGCGGCCACCACTCGGGTGACGCGCGATCTCGATCTGGCCGAGGAGTTCACCCAGGATGCGTTCGCGCAGGCACTGCGCACCTGGCCGGAGTCCGGCGTACCGGATCGTCCTGGTGCCTGGCTGACCACGGTCGCGCGGAACCGGGCGCTCGACTTCCTCCGCCGAGCGGCGCAGGAGCGGAAGACGTTGCCGCTCCTCATGCCTGAGGACGCGGTCCCGGGGCCGGAGCAGATTCTCGAGGACGATCTGCTCCGGCTGGTCTTTACCTGTTGCCACCCGGCGCTCGCGCGTGATGCGCAGGTGGCGCTGACATTGCGGCTGGTGTGCGGCTTGTCGACCGGCGACGTCGCGCGGGCCTTCCTCGTCCAGGAGACGACGATGGCCGCCAGGATCACGCGGGCGAAGAAGAAGATCCTGGCCGCGGGCATCCCATATCGGGTGCCGCCGCCGGATCAGCTGGTCGATCGGCTGGCCGCGGTGCTCGAGGTGCTGCACCTGATCTTCACCACCGGCCACGTCGCGCCATCCGGGCCGGACCTGGTACGACGGGATCTCGTCGACAGCGCGATCGGGCTCACCCGGAAGTTGCGCCTCCTGATGCCGGGCACGGCCGAGGTGAGCGCGCTGCTTGCCCTGTTCCTGCTGGTCGAAGCGCGATCGGCCACTCGCACGGACAGCGGCGGTCGGTTGCTGTTGCTCTCCGAACAGGACCGCTCCCAGTGGGATCGCGACCTGATCAACGAGGGCGTCGCGGCCCTGACCGACGCGCTCACCCGAGCCTCGCCATCGCGGTATGCGGTCGAGGCCGCATTGGCCGCCGTACATGCTGAGTCCGCGTCCTGGGAGGAGACCGACTGGTCGGGCATCATCGCCCTGTACGACGTCATGCGCGCCTCCTGGCCATCACCCGTGGCCGATCTGAACCGGGCCGTTGCCATCGGCATGCGTGATGGTCCCGACGCCGGCCTGGTGGCGCTCGAACCGCTTGCGGAAGAACCCGCGCTCGCGGCTTATCACTACCTCAGCGCGATTCGGGCCGACTTCCTGCGCCGGCTCGGCCGCACCGCCGAAGCGATCGCGGCCTACGAGGAAGCGCTCGCCCTGACCGACAACGAGGCCGAGCGAGCCTTCCTGCTCGCCCGGCACGCCGCCCTCCAAATCTAACGTCCGAAAACACGCCGACCAGGTGCTGCGATCCTTCGGACGTTGGGTGCCCGGTACGGCGAGGTCCGGGCGGGGCAGTATCCGGCCACGGAAGGCGTTCTGCTCCGGGGCGGCCTTAGGCTTTTGGGGTGTCCAGCGCGCTGATCGGCCTCCAGATGTGGTCCTTGCACGATCAGGCAGGGGAGGACCTGCTCGGTGTCCTGGAACGGGTTGCCGGGATAGGTTTTGCCGGGGTGGAGACCTACGACCTCTACGGCCATGCGCCGAAGGTGGTCAGGTCTCGCCTCGACGCCCTGGGGCTTGAGGTGTGCAGTTCGCACGCGCCGTTTCCGACGGGCGAGCGAGCCACCGCGATCCTCGACCAGTACGCCGAACTGGGCGCGGACACGCTCGTGTGGAGTCTGGAGCCGGAGGAGTTCAGCACGGTGGACGGGATCCGGAGTGGTGCCGATCGGATCAACGAGGCGGTGACCCACGCGACGTCGTACGGGATGCGGATCGGGTACCACAATCACTTCGCCGAGTTCCGGAACTCGTTCGGCGGGCGAACGGCGTACCAGGTCCTGCTGGACGCGCTGGACCCGGCGGTGGTGCTGGAGCTGGACGTGTACTGGGCCCAGACCGGAGGCGTCGATCCGGTCGGCCTCGCCGGGTCGCTCGGTGACCGGCTGGAGTACCTTCACCTCAAGGACGGTCCGGCGCGGGGGATGGACGATCTGCTGGTGCCTTACGGTCAGGGTGTGGTCGACATCGACGGCGTGGTTCGCGCCGGCGCGTCGGTCAACTGGAATCTCGTCGAGATCGACCGCTCGAACCACGAGACCTACTGGCTCTTGCGCGACTGCTACGACTACCTCGTCGGGCGTGGACTCGCGCGGGGCACCACTACCGAAGGCGGCTGATGAACGAGAACGCGACCAAGATCGGTCCGGCGATGGCGACCCGCGAACTGCTCGGGCTGCCGAACCGGATCACGCTCGCGCGGACGGTGGTCGCGATGGCCTTCGCGGTGGTGGCCTATCGGGTCGGTACGCCGATCTGGTTGTTCATCGCCTACCCGGTCTACTGGCTCGGTGACTCGCTCGACGGCGGCGTCGCCCGCTACCGCAAACAGGAGACGATCTCCGGCGCGGTCTTCGACGTCGTCTGCGACCGGGCGTGCGCGTTCTTCCTCGCGGGAGCGTTCCTGGCGGTCTATCCCGATGTGCTCGGCCCGCTGGCGCTGTTCCTGTTCCAGTTCGGTGTCCTGGACACGATGCTGACGCTGTCCTTCCTGCTGTGGCCCGGTTGCATCAGCCCGAACTACTTCTTCCGGATCGACAAACCGATCTACAAGTACAACTGGTCGATGCCCGCCAAGGCTCTGAACACCGGCGGCGTCGTGGTCTCGCTGGTGCTCGGCCACAACTTCGGTGTGATGTGGCTGGCCTACCTGACCGCAGGAGCGCTTGCCCTGCTCAAGATCGTGTCACTGACCCGCTTGCTCAGGATCCTCACCGGCCGCACCGCAGCGCAGCCGTCGGCCTGATTCAGGAGTTCTTGATTCAGGAGTAGAGGCCGGCGCGGAACGCGAAGGAGACGAGCTGCGCACGGTCGCGAGCGCCGACCTTGGTCATAGCCCGTACGGCGTGAGTCTTCACGGTGAGCGGGGAGAGGAACATCTGAGCCGCGATCTCCTCGTTGGCGAGTCCACCGGCGATCAGTACGACGACCTCCCGCTCTCGTGGAGTCAGGGCGCGGAACCGCTGGAGCAGCTCCTGGTCGACGACCGGAGGCGGGCTGTCAGTCATGTGGCCGATGAGGGCGGCGGTTGCGGCCGCGGAGAGCGCTCCGCCGCCGGTGACCACCTCGGTGATCCCGGCCACGAGTTCAGCCGGGCTGACGGTCTTGCTCAGGAAGCCGTTGGCGCCGGCCCGGAGGGCAGCCAGGACGATCTCGTCTTGATCGAAGGTGGTCAACACGATCACCCGCACCTCCTCGGCCGGGTGATCGGCGCGGATCCGGCGGGTCGCCTCGACTCCGTCGATGCCGGGCATCCGAATGTCCATCAGGATCAGGTCGACGGGGTTCTCGCGCAGGAATGGGATGACCTGGAGACCGTCCGAGAGGTCGGCCACCACGTCAAGGCTGGGGTCGAGCAGGAGCATGGCCCGGATACCGGCCCGCATGTCGTCCTGGTCGTCGACTATCAGTACGCGCGTCATCGGACGTCGGCTCCCGAGGGGCTGAAGTCCGCGCGAACGCGGAAGACGCCGTCCGCGGTGTCGATCGTCAGTTGGCCACCTGAGGACTCGACGCGCTCCCGCATCCCCACCAGCCCGAGTAGGCTGCCTCGGCTCTGGTGCGCGGGATCGATGCGGTTCTCGACGGTGACGCAGATCCGGCCCTCGTGCTCGCGGACCTCAACCGTTGCCGTCCCCACCCCATGTCGGTGGGCATTCGTGAGCGCTTCCTGGACGACTCGATAGACCGTCACACCGACACTGGGTTCGACGAAACCGTCGGGCAGGGCGAGCACCCGCCGTACGTCGAGACCGATGCTGCCGAACGAGGCGATCAGCCCGTCGAGACCGCTGAGCGACGGCGTTGGCCGCAGGGCTTCGCCGTCGGAGACGTCGTCGCCGCGACGGATCAGCGCGAGGATCCGCTGCGTCTCCATGACGACCGTCCGAGCGTTGGCTCTGGCCGCATCGAGGGCTTGGCGGGACGACTCGGCGCCTTGCGGTAGCCCGATCTCCGCGACCCCGAGATGCACGCTCAGCATCGCGACCTGATGTCCCATCACGTCGTGGAGGTCGCGGGCGATGCGGAGTCGTTCTTCGGAGACGCGCCGAGTGGCCTCGCTTTCGGCCCGTTCCTCCAGGGTCCACCAGTGATCGCGGTAGATGCGGAGCGCCGTACCGGTTGCTCCGCCGGACACGGCCGAGAAGAGCGCGGCGACTCCCGCGACCGGCCCGCCGCGAAACCCGCCGACCGTCATATAGGCGCCGAGGAAGGACGCCGCGACGACGGCGGTGGCGATCACCGGCTGTTTGCCTCGGAAGGTGACCGAGATCAGCACAAGCACCGCCACCATCCACAGCGAGAGCGGGTCGTTGCCCACTGCCGTGACGGCGAACGAGGTCGCGCTGGTCACGATCAGCCCGGCCCACGGCTGCCACCAAGACAAGGCAACGCCCACGCCTGCGAGGACCACGGACAACGCGGTCGGCCAGTCCGGCCCCCGCAGTACCAGCGCGACGAGCTGACCGGCGAAGACGAGCCCGGCCACGGCGTACGCGGCGTAGTTCACCAGCTGCGGACGACGGATCCACAGGGGTGCGTCGTTCTCGCGCTGCGCCATGCCTTGATTCTGCGCCATCCCCGGTGCGGCGAAGTACTTCATCCGTAGTACACGGCGTGGCTCCGGAGCGCGAACACTGGCTGCATGACACAGACCGCCGTACCTTCGACCACCACATCGCACTCCGGACTCCGCACCGTCTACCTGATTCGGGCCGGCTTCTCGTTGCTCTGGGCAACGCTCGTCTTCACGACCACCAGCTCGCTCGTCTCGACCGACAAGCTGACTTTGATCGCGGCCGTCCTGCTCACGATCTACCCACTGTGGGACGCCGTCGCCACCCTGCTCGAGCGCAGCCCCAACCGGGTCGCCACCATCAACGTCTCGCTCGGCCTCGTCGCGACCGTCGCGATGCTCGCCGCTACCTTCTCCACCGTCGGCAAGGCCCTGCTCGTCTTCGGTGTCTGGGCTCTGCTCTCCGGCGCGATCCAGCTCACGGTCGCCGTACGACGTCGCCGTACCGTCGGGTCCCAGTGGCCGATGATCATCAGCGGCGGCCTTTCCGTCCTCGCCGGCGCCTCGTTCGCTGCGATGTCGGCCGCGCCCACCAGCGGACTGTCCACTATTGCGGGCTACTCGCTGTTCGGCGCGTTCTGGTTCCTGGTCTCGGTCATCTTCCTGACCATCCGCGCTCGCAAGACCGGCTCTGGTTCTTGACGCCCGGGTGACATTGGCGTTTCATCTTCCCACGGTGTCCATGCAAGTTTTGAACAGTTCTTCGAAACTTTCGGACATTGAGGCCGCTGTAGTCGCCCGCCGGGACAGCCCACTCCTGGCCTGCACGGTCTAGAGAGGAAGCTATGCCCTCCAATCCGCTCCGTCGGCTGGTCGTCGCTGCGTGCGTCGCTGCCCTACCCATCACGGCTGTGCTGGTCACGCCGGCTGCCGCGAGTGCCACCGCGGTTGCCGGTGCGACGGTACCGTTCACCTCTTACGAGGCCGAGGCCGGTTCGCTCGGCGGTGGCGCGACGTCGGTTTCTCTGACGGCCGCGCCGACGACGCAGTACTCGAGTGCTTCGCTGGAAGCCTCCGGGCATGCCTACGCTCACCTCGCGGGCACCGGCCAGAGCGTGCAGTGGACCAACAACACCGGCGGCCCGATCAGCGCGATCACCGTCCGGGTGAGCATCCCCGACAACAGCAGCGGTACTGGCCAGACCAGCACGCTGAACCTGTACGTCGACGGCGGTCTGCGCCAGGCGGTCAACGTCAACTCGAAGCAGACCTGGCTGTATGAGGGCAACAACAACTACAACGGCAACAGTCAGAATCCCGCGGACGGCAGCCCGCGGGTGTTCTTCGACGAGACCCGCACCTTCGTCACCGGTACGCCGATCGCCGCGGGCGGCACGTTCATGCTGCGCAAGGACGCCGCCAACTCAGCTGCCTTCTACGACGTTGATGTCATCGATGTGGAGAGCGCCCCGGCGGCTCTTGCCCAACCCGCCAACTCGATCTCCATCACTGACTGCGGCGCGGTCGCCGACAACACGCCGACCAACGGTGCGGCCGACCCGGCGTCGGTCGACAGCCGAGCAGCGATCCAGAACTGCATCAACCAGGCGCAGTCTCAGGGGCGGGTCCTGTGGATCCCGGCCGGCACCTTCTACGTGAAGGGCACGCAAGGCCTGCAGGCGCAGGGGATCACGATCGCGGGCGCAGGTTCGTGGTACAGCACGATCTACCGCGACGTACCGCTGCCGAACAGCACTCCGCTGCCCGCGCTGTGGGGCCTGACCTCGACCTCGATCCGGAACCTGCACGTCGACACCAACGCGACCAGCCGGGCAACGGTCGACGGCGCGGGCGGCTCGATGGACGTCACCGGTACGAACTGGGTGGCCGAGGGGATCTGGACCCAGCACACGCTCTCCGGCTTCTGGGCCTCCGGTACCGGCGGCACGATCCGGAACAACCGCCTGACCACGATCTGGGCCGACGGTGCCAACATCAACAACGTGTCGATGGGCAACTCCGTCGGCAACAACCTGACCATCACGAACAACTTCGTCCGCGGCACTGGTGATGACGCGCTGGCGATCAACTCGGTCAACTACAACGACATCGACGGCACTCGCGTCTACTACACCCCGATGGCGAACGCCGTCGTCACGAACAACACCTCGATCGCACCCTGGGGTGGCAAGGGCGTCGGCATCTACGGCGGCAGCGGTCACCGCGTCGAGAACAACTACGTCTCCGACACTGCCCGCTACATCGGCCTGGGCGCCGGACGATTCGGCGTCAACGGCAACGATCTGTCGTCGACCACGGTCAGCGGCAACACCGTCGTACGGTCGGGTGGAAATGCTTACAGCCAAGGGCAACCGGCGTTCCACATCGGCAACGGCGGCGACGGACAGAACGTCGGCGTGGTCGACCACGTGACTGCTACGGGCAACACCATCATCAATTCCCTGTACGACGGGATTGGGTTCTCGACGTCGACCAACACCCTGCTCCAGAACAACACCGTCACCTCGCCCGGGCGGAACGGCATCGTGATTTCACCGCCGTTCTACCCGGCTCCCTCCGGTTCCGCGACGATCACGGGTAACACGGTCACCGGTGGCGGATCGCCGTACATCAATGGCTCGAGTGGGTTCACGGCGACGCTGAGCGGCAACAGTTGGCAGACCGGCACTCCTCCGCAGGAGGGCCCGTACGGCGGTACGGCGGCCGCGGTGCCCGGCGTCGTACAGGCGGAGAACTACAACACGGGGGGACAGGGCGTCGCGTACAACGTGAGCTCGATCAACGGCAACGCGAACAACTATCGGGCTGATGGTGTTGACCTGGAGGCGACGTCGGATACGGGCGGCGGCTACAACCTGGGCTGGACTACTGGCGGGCAATGGTTCCACTACACCGTCAACGTCGCGACCGCTGGTACCTACAGCGTGGGGATCCGCGTCGCGGCGCCGGCCGCGGTGACCAATGCGCTCCATGTGGCCAATGCATCCGGCACCAACCTGAGCGGGAACGTCAGCCTGCCGTCGACCGGCGGTTGGCAGACCTGGGGAACCGTCACCGCTCAGGTCACTCTGCCTGCCGGGGTTCAGACTCTGACGGTCTACCAGGACAACGGCGGCTGGAACTTCAACAGTCTGCAGTTCAGTAGTGGTTCAACCGCGCCGGCGAACCTGGCGGCCGGTAAGCCCACCAGCGAGTCCTCGCACAACCAGTCCTTCGGGTCAGGCAACGTGACCGACGGGAACCAGGCGTCGTACTGGGAGAGCGCGAACAACGTGTTCCCGCAGTGGGCGCAGGTCGATCTCGGCTCCGCCCAGTCCGTGAGCCGGGTCGTGCTGCAACTGCCTGCTTCGTGGGGAGCCCGCGACCAAACCTTGTCTCTGCTGGGATCCACGGATGGAAACACCTTCACCACCGTGAAGGCTGCCGCCACCTATACCTTCTCGCCGACCGCGACGATGACCTTCCCAGCCTCGAGCCAGCGGTATTGGCGAGTGAACATCACCGCGAATACCGGTTGGCCGGCTGGACAGCTTTCCGAACTACAACTGTGGACTTCCTAGGCTGCGCCGAATCGTTCGGTATGGATGCGGCGCAACGGAATGCCGCGCGCTGCCAGCGCGTGGCTGACGGTGTGGACCATCGGGTCGGGTCCGCAGATGAAGTAGTTGAGCCGGGACGGGTTGCGCGGCAGATAACGCGTGAGCACTCTGCCGCTGATCCGGCCCGTCTCACCCATCCACTCGGGTCCCGGTTTGCTGAGCACCTCGACGACCTGAAGGTTGAGGCGCTGCCGGACCTCGTCGATCTCGGGTCGCAGCATCAGTTCCTCAATCGTCCGGGCGGCCACGATCAGCCAGTGCCGGCGCTGGTCGCGGCGATCGGCCAAGGTGCGCAACATGCTGATGAGTGGGGTGATGCCGACGCCGGCCGCGATCATCATGAACCCGGCCGAGCCGTCGAGCCCCTCGATCGTGAACCCGCCGTACGGGCCGTCCAGATACACGCGGCGGCCGGGCCGCAGCGCGCTGAGTAGCTCGGTGAAATCGCCGAGTGCCTTGATGGTGAACTGTTTGACGCCTGGCCGGTCGGCGTTCGAGGAGATGCTGAAGGGATGCTCCTCGAACACGAACGCCGACGTACCGAACTTGAGCCACGCGAACTGCCCGGCGTTGAACGGTACGCCGCCGTGCCGGTCCGCCGCGATCGTCAACGTGACCCCGTCGCCCGGCTCACGCCGTACATCCTGAAGTAGGTAGGAGCGCCGGCGTGCGCGCAGCGGCAACCACAGCCAACGCCGTACGGAGAGAGTCGCGACCAGCACGCCGGTTCCGAAGAACCAGATGGCCAGCAACGGCTTCGTCATCAGGTGCCGCAGCCACCACACGTGCAGCCAGGCAGTCACCAGTACGACGCCCGCCAGCAGGTTGTGGACCATCCGCCAGCCCTCGTACCGGGGCCGGCGACGGGATCGCGTGATCGCGAGGACGACCATCAGGATCAGCGCCACCGTCGAACAGGTTGCCGCGCGCGCCGCCGCGGTCGTGTGCAGCAGGTTGAAGATCCGCAGGCCCCGAGGGTCTTCGATCAGGACCGCGACCACGTGCAACAGCACCAGGACTACGGCTGCCTTCGCGATCCCGCGATGGATCTTGAGGATCGTCTCGATCCCGAAGGCCGCGATCAGCGGGGACACCCTGGCCGGCAGAATCACCGCGACCACCAAGGCCGAGAAGGCCACCAGACCGAGGCCCAGGGCAACCACTTCGCCGAGCTTCATCGTCCGCGGGCCGTACGACAGCCAGGTGAGCACCAGGGGGACCAGCAGTGCTTCGAGATACAGGGCGAACCAGCCGATCCGCGCTGCCGTTCCGTGGACATGAGTGGTGACAGGTACTCGCTGAATCATCTCGCTTCCCATCACGATTTTCCGGCCTGTGCTGGGAAAACTACGGGCAGCGACGGCCCTGGTGAAACAGCGGGTGCCGGACCCTTTCCGTAGTTTTACATTCAATTGCTTCAGGCAACTAAGTTATCTCTCCGTTCGGAGAATCTCCGAATGGAGAGGGAAATCTTCAATGATGGTAAAGACCTGGAGAAAGGCTGTAACGCCAACCCAGGAGGTCGATTAGCTTCCGTGGAGTGATGGATTCTGAGGAGGAGCCCAGTCCGGTACGCCGCAAGCGCGTCGCCACTGCTCCGCTGATCGGGGCCTTGGTGGTGATCGGGCTGGTGGTGGTCGGTGCCTGGTCGGTAGCTCGCGGCCCGCACGAATCGACCGCGATCCGGCAGCGCGTCCCGCTGACCGGCAAGGTGACAGCTCAGCCGGTCGTGCTGAGGTCCACCCCTACGCCATCCAGCACCCCGGATGCGTCGCCGACGCGAAAGACCTTGAAGCCGGTGTCCCGGACGCCGACTGTCGCGCCTCGGCCGACCGGCAAGCCGCCGCAGCCGACCCACCCGCCGACGCTCCCCACTCCGCCCACTCCGCCTCCGCCTCCGCCGCCTCCGCCTCCGCCGACGACCGGGCCGCCGACGCCGAGTGGTCCGGCTGAAGCCCGGGAGATCCTGCAGTTGACGAATACCGAGCGGGCCAAGGCCGGCTGCGGACCGCTGCAACTGAATGGCGCGCTCAATCGCGCAGCCCAAGGCCATGCGAACGACATGGTCGAGAACCACTACTTCGCTCACAACAGCGAGGACGGCCGCACCCCGGCCGACCGGATGCGAGCAGCAGGGTTCGCGGGCGGTTCAACCGCGGAGAACCTGGCCACGGGCTCCCGCGACCCGGCAGCCGTGGTGAATGCCTGGATGAACAGCGACACCGACCGCAGCAACCTCTTGAACTGCTCGTTCACCATGCTCGGCGTCGGCTACGACAGTGGACGCATCAAATCCAAGTGGGGTCACGGAACCTGGGTGCAGGATCTCGGCCGCTGATCACTGCTGAATATCGGCCAGGCCGATCCATTCGGCGAGGCTCTCCAGTTCGGCTTGGACGGCCTTGCTGGTCTTGCGGGTGAAGGCGATGTCCTCGTGGATTGCATTCACCCGCAGGACCGAGGCCTTCCGGTCGGCGATCGCGTCGAGCTTGCCGACGAGTTGGTCGCCGGACAGGATCGGGAGCGCGAAGTAGCCCCACCGCCGTTTGGCGGCCGGCTTGTACATCTCCAGCGTGTACTCGAAGTCGAAGAGCTCCTCGGCCCGGGGCCGGTTGTGGATCAAGCGGTCGAAGGGCGACAGGAACGCCGTACGGGGTGTGAAGTCGTCGGCTTCGAGCGCGGCGGGATCCACGCGCCACTCGCCCTTGGTGTCCTCGACCTCGACCGGCTCACCGACGTCACCGACGATCCACGGCTCGACCGGGACCTCGGTGCCTTTCGCGCGGGCGATTCCGAGTGATCGCAGGCGGCGCTCGTTCTTGAGGCGAGTCGCCTCCTCGACGCTGGGGATGACGAGGCCCGTCGGATAGACCCGCTCGGCCAGGTCCCACTTGCGTTCACGGCCGACCCGCCCGGCGATGGCGACCTCGCCGCGGGCGATCAGGCAGTCCAGCATCTTGGCGACGTTGCGCGCGTTGCTCCAGCCAGTGGACGCCCACGGCTCGGTCGACGTGTCCGGGATGTCGCGCGAGGTCAGCGGTCCGCGTTCGCCCAGTACGTCGAGGATGTCGCGCCGGAAGCCGTCGTTCTTCCGCATCCACTCGCGGGCCTTCTCCCACGTCGGCTGCTCCGCCGCGCCGGCCAGGTACAACGCGACATCGCTCGTCGGGCGTATCAGCGCGTTGTACTCGAAAAGCGTCCGCTCCTCCTCCACCGCCTGCCGCAACGAAGCCGGCTGGTACGACGCACCCAACCGGCTCCACGCCACCAGATCCGCACTGGGAGCGATCGCCGCCGTCGGATCGATCTGCAGCAAGGTCAAGTCGTGAACCATCGTCACCAGCTCAGTCGGCCGATCAGCCGTCAGCAACTGAGCCCGTACGGCGATCCGCCGCGCCTGCTGCCTCGTCAGTCGAAGCACTACCGCTCCCGTCTACCGATGGTCTCCCACGGTAGCGGCTAGCTGGATCGGCTCAGCACCACACCGTGATCCTCGTGACCAGATTCTTGGTGTCGAGCGGGCGAAGGGAGTGCGCGTTCACGTAGTCCCAGCGCCCGTCCTGGTAGTACACCGTGAACGGGTTCCCGTCGGCCCCCTTGCCGTCCCAGATCTTCGGCTGGAGCTCCGCCGCCGCCGAGCCCGAATCCGATCGCGCACCCACGTCGTCGTACCGGTGTCGTCGTACCGGCGCACGTTGTGTCGCCGGCGAGTAACCCTTCGAGCGGTCACAATGGATCGAGCGGCAGGCGGCTGGTCTGCGCGGACGCCTGGGGGGCGACGAATGCGTACGCGAATTCTTGTGGGTGTGCTGGTGAGCGCGCTGCTCGCAACGGCCGGCTGGTTCTTCGGCGTACGGCATGGTGACGGTCCGCTGGGGGAGAGCGCCCTCGGCGACGAGCTCTGCTTCCCGGTCGGCACCTCTGAGACCGCAACCGTTGCCTTGACGGCGCCGCTGCGGAACGGCAGTTCAGGGGCGGTCCGGATCACCGACGTCTCGCTGATCGACCCCTCCGGCGTCGAGTACGCCGGTGCGCTCCTCCTTCCCGACGCCCAAAAGAACTCCGCGACCAGCAAGTCCGGCTGGAGCTTCGGCGACGGCCCTTTCGACATCAGCCCCGACCGCCCCAGGTTCGCGGTGGATGGCGACCTCGCTGCGAAGTCCCCGGTCACCTGGTTGGTCATCCAGGTCCGCCGCCCCGACATCTACGCCGAGGGCCACCTGACCGGCATCCGCATCGAGTACTACGCCGGCCTCCGCCGCTACGCCTTGGAGACCGGTCCCGAACACACCCTCCGCCCCGGCAGATGCTCCTAACCACCCCTAACGTCCGAACAACCCGCACACGTGGTCGGCGAGTTTTCGGACGTTAGCGGCGTTGGCTGCGGTCGGGTCCGCTGATGTGGAGGCGCAAGTGGCACAGCCGCCTGCGGTGGGCAACCCACCATCTCGTGGGCGGGCCCATCAAACGTAGGCGCTGGGTAGCGTCCGGCGGCGCTGCACCTTGTGCACCCCTCAACCACTGCGGCGCCCCGCGAATGGTCGAACCGTGCTCAAGGTGGCGAGGCACGCCCACTTTGTGCACGGTTCAGTCATTGGTGGGGGCCTGGAACGGTTGATCGGTGCTCAAAGTGATTGGGATCGGCCGACCGCCACCTTGTGCACCCCTCAACCACTGCGGGGCCCCGCGAATGGTCGAACCGTGCTCAAGGTGGCGAGGCACGCCTACTTTGTGCACGGTTCAGTCATTGGCGAGGGTCTGGAACGGTTGATCCGTGCTCAAGGTGAGTGGGACTGCCCATCACTACCTTGAGCACCCGTCAGCTATGGGGAGGGTCCGCGGGTGGTTGAGGGGTGCTCAAGGTCGGTCGACGGCGTCCGGCAGGCCGAGTGCGGTGCGCAGGGTGTTGGCCCACCAGGTCCGCTGCGGGCCCGGTCGCTTCGCCGCTGCTTCGCTGACGCCCGCGCTGCGCCGGAAGGCGGCGCCGTAGGTGGAGTCGAGCGCGAGTGCCTGGTGGAGGGCGGCCACGGCCAGGCGGGTGTCGCTCAACGGTCCTGGGCGTCCGGTCCGGGTCCGGGTCGCGTGCAGGATCTGGACGACCGGCTCGAGGAATCCCACGCCGGTGTCTTCCCAGCCCGCGGCGTGCAGTGCGACGGCGAGCTCGGCGTACCCCTGGTCGTAGACGCGGCCGATGGTCCGGATCAGGGTGTCGATGTCCGACTCGCTGTCCGCCCAGGTGGCGACCGCCTGCTCGACCGCCTCGCGGATCCGGCGACCGCCGTACCGGAGGAGGGAGATGAGGAGATCCTGGCGGCTGCCGAAGTGGTGGGCGACCCCCGCGTCGGTCATGCCGATCCGCTTGGCGACGGCGCGGACGCTGACGGCGTCGAGGCCGCCCTCGACGAGGAGCTCCTCTGCTGCTTGCAGGATCGCCCGCCGGGACTCCTCGGGTGCTCTGCGAATACGAGTGGCCGCCATAGCTCACGGAGTCTAGTTGCTGGGTCCCGGCCGGCCGCGCATATCCGGGCCCATGCCGCTACCTTGTATGCTCAAGGTAAGAGCTGCTACCTTCTCTGCTCAAGGTAAGCCTAAGGGAACGAGGACCCCTTTGTCCGATCAGATCAGCGCGGCGGTCGCCCAGGCGCGGCTCGGCGAGCACCAAGCCACCCACCAGCCGAGAGAGCACACTTCGGGATTTGTGGTCTCCAGCCTGATGGCTGTTCTCTTCGGCGTCTTCGGCTTCGGTTCGCTGTTCGCCGGCGGTCCCGCGTACCTGTCGATCATCTTTACGCCGGTGTCGATCGCGGCGGCGTGGTGGGCCGTCAAGATGGGCCGCAAGGCTGCCAACAAGGGCAAAGTGCAGCTCGACCTGTTCGAGCACGGGATGACCTTCATCGACCACCGCGGCAAGTTGTCGGCCTTCCGCTGGGACTCGATGCAGGTCAAGCAGACGATCCTCAAGCAGAAGGCGGACTTCGGCATGGTCAGCTCGACCAGCTTCTCCTACAAGGTGTACGGCGACGACGGCGCCGAGGCCATGATCGAGGGCTCGCATGAGGGGAACGCCGCCGTGGATGCCTGGGGCCCTGCCATCCAGCAAGCCGTGACAAAGGCGCAGCTGCCCCGCCTCCTGGCGCTGTTCCGGCAGGGTGAGACGTTGCGGTTCGGCACGCTCACCCTGCGATGGGACTCGCTCGCCGCGAAGGACAAGGTCTGGGCCTGGGACCAGCTCGAGGGCGCCTGGGCTGCGAACGGCTCGATCTACCTCCGGGAGCACGGCGCCCGGCGGAATCACATGCTCTCGGAGATCAGCCGGATCCCCAATTTCTACATCTTCTCCACCTTGCTGGACCTTCGCCTCGACGCGGAGAGGGAGTGAATTCCGACGGTCAGGTGCCCTTGATGTAGAAGGTCTTGGAGTTGCCGACCGGATAGTTGCGGCAGTTCCAGAACCAAGCGCGGTAAGGGATCGAGCCCTTGTACGCCGGTTGCGCGTCGAGGGTGAACCGGCCACTCGACCGGACGGTAGACCTTCCGACGGTGCGCCACTGCGAAGCGCCGTACAGACGCTGGAGCAGGACTTCACAGCCAACCGGCGGGCCGGCGACCGTGCCGTTGACAGGGACGATCGTGCCGACCGGTGCGCTGGCGCGGGCCGGGGTTGCCGAGATGATGGTTGCCCGCGGGGCGAGCATGTCGAGGCCGCCGAGCGGAGCCTCGGTGCCGGGCACCAGCAGGCAGTTCGGGGAGTCGGCCGCGGTGGAGGGGTAGGAGCGGGTGACGTAGCCGGCCGTGTCGGTCAACACGGTCGGCACCTGGTCGACGCGGCCCGAGCAGCCGGCACCGTTGCCTAGTGCAACCTTCAGACGCGTGCCGTAGGCCTTGCCGGTGGCCGAGTTGATGACCGACCAGCGGACCGAGTACGGCTTGCCGGCCGGTACCGGGTTCGGCGTCACCTTGGCGGAGAAATGCGGGATGTTCCGCCCGGAGACACGCAGCAGCGGGATCGACTCCGGAGGTTGCGCCGGGTTGGTGGTGTCACCGCTCGCCGGATCGAACCGGCCGACCTGGATGCCATCGGTGTAGTACGCGCCGTTCGCCGACGAAGACACGTTCACCGGGCCGCGCCAGGTGCCGTTGGCGGGTGTGCCCGAGATGAGCTTCAACGGGGTGGAGTACAGGCTCTGCGACGGTCCCGGGCCGGTCCCACTCAGCTGGAAGATCACGTAGAGCGTCGGCGCCGCGGCAGTGCCGGTGTAACTCGCCTTGACCGTCAGCGTGACCGGGACAGTGTTCAGCCCGGCGACCGCGACCAGGGTCTTGTCCATGGTCATCTCGGTGACGGTCAGATCAGCGTTCGGCGCCGCCTGCGCCGCGGGCATTCCGATCAGCGCCGTACCGACGAGAGGTACGGCCGCCACCAGGGATCGAATCATCATGGCCTCAGCATGGCACTTTGCCTCAGGCATCTATCGGACCGCGGGCCCAACTGGCAGCTTCCGGCCATCGGGCGGCCGGCCTACAGTTCCGGATCGCGGCCGTCAAGGAACATTCTGCTTGTTTTCCGGTTGTGGCAATTGCAGGTTATTACACTGCCGGTTCCTGCAACTGCCACAAGCTGCAATAGCATTGTCTGCGGATAAAAGGCTCTCTACGGTTCTGGTTGTTCAATCCAATTGCCATGAACCGAGTGAGGCTCCGTCATGCATAAAATCCGCCCCAGCCGCTGGCGCCGTACCGTCCGGGCGCTGGTCGGCGTCCTGGCCGTCGGCCTGGTCGCCACCCTCGCGCCGCAGGCCGCGACCGCGGCCCCGGTGACCCCGAATTTCCCTAGCAGCATTGACGCCTACGCCCCGTACGACGGTCAGACCCGCTGTGGGTTGCCGGCCCAGCCGGGCGCCATCGGCCTGCGCGACCTGTTGAACCGCACCTACGGCAAGCACAACGGCGGGATCGTCAGAGAATGCAGTTCGGGCGGTCAGAGTGAGCACAAAGAAGGCCGTGCGCTCGACTACATGCTCGATATCAACAAACCGGCCGACAAAGCCGCCGCCGAGGACGTCCTGCAATGGCTGCTGGCCACGGACAAATACGGTAACGAGGACGCGATGGCGCGCCGGCTCGGCATCATGTACATGATCTGGAACCACCGCATCTGGTCGGCGCACAAGGCGTCGCAGGGCTGGCAGCCGTACGACGGTCCCAACCCGCACACCGACCACATCCACTTCAGCCTGAGCTGGGCCGGCGCCAAGAAGCAGACGACCTGGTGGACATCGCCCGAGGTGAGCCAGGAACCGCGCGGCCCGCTGTACAACCGGAGCCGCTGGCTCACCTCCGGCTGGGACGACGCGGCGACCCTCGTCGACTCCAACACCAAGCTCGTCGACACCGCGATCGCAAGCGTCCCGAGCAGCAACGCGTACGCCTTCACGCTGGTGAAGGGCGGCGGCGTCTACTACCGCCTGCGTGACCCCAAGACCAGCAAGTGGGTCGACGCGGCCAGCCCGGTCGACACCAACGGCGCGATCACGAAGATCGCCGCGACCGCGACCCCGGACGGCACCCTGCACCTGTTGACGCTCGTGCCCGGTAACGGCGTCTACTACCGCTTCCGCAATCCGAGCACCGGCGTGTGGACCTCACGGCAGATCGAGAACAACCCCTACAGCACCGACATTGCCATCGCCGCGATCGGCAACAACGTGCAGGCCTTCAACGTCGTCCCCGGCAGCGGAGTCTGGAGCAGGCAGCGGATCAACGGCGTGTGGGACGCCGAGGCGTCCATCCGCGACACGAACCCCTACATCACCGACATCGCCGCGACCGGCAGCGCTGACGGCGCCGTCCACCTCTTCACTCTCGTTCCGGGCAGTGGTGTCTGGCACCGGCTGCGGGACAAGACGACCGGCAACTGGACCAGCAGCGCCGTACTGATGGACGAGAACGATGCGATCACCGCCATCTCGGCGACCACGCTGCCCAAGGACGGCAACAAGCTCGTGGTCAGCACCATCGTGCCTGGCAGTGGGTTGTGGATCCGCACCAACAACGGCAGCCAGACCTGGACCGCGGACGCCCAGCTGATCGACGGCAATCACAAGATCTTCGACGGCTACGTGGCCGGACTGAACGACGGCACGCTGCAGGCCGGCGCCCTCGTCAACGCGACCTGATCCCGGCTCCGGACAAAGGACATTCCGATGCACAAGAGATTTCTCGCAACGGTCACCCTGGCCGTCGCCGCCACCAGCCTGTTCGGCACCGTCGCCGACGCGGCTCCCGTCGATCCGTCGGTCAACGAGCGGACCGCGCAGGCAACACTCCCGAAAGTGCCGTGTGACCCCAAGGGCAGCAACAGCCGCGACGGGCAACTGGCGAACACCCTCAACGGTCAGCTGACCGAGGAGCTCAAGAACGCCATGAACGCCTACCGGGTCTCCTGCGCCCGGATGATCGTCGACGCCGTCCATGATCGCGGCCTGACCGAGCGCGCCGCAGTCATCGCGGTCACCACCGCGATCGTCGAGACCACCCTGCAGAACCTCGACGGCGGCGACGCCACCAGCGTGGGACTGTTCCAGCAGCAGAAGTGGTGGGGTACTCGGGAACAACGCCTGAACGCGACCTGGACCACCAACCGGTTCCTCAACGAGATGGAGAAGCTGTACCCGAACGGCAGCTGGAAGACCGGCGCGATCGGCCCGATCTGCCAGAAGATCCAGGTCTCGGCCTACCCCGACCGGTACGGCGTACAGGTGGTGGACGCGCAGCGCATCGTCAACCTGCTGTGGGACGACGCCCCGGTTGATCGCACCGCGCGTGGTCCGCTGTTCAACCGCACCAAGTGGTCGGGTTCGGCCGGATGGGACGCTTCGGCCGTCGCGGTCGACGGCAACGCCAACATCACCGACACCGCGGTGGCGAGCATCCCGAACAGCAGCATGTACGCCTTCAACGTGGTCAAAGGCAGCGGTGTCTGGTATCGGCTCCGCGATCCGAAGACCCGCAAGTGGGTGGCCGAGGCGACGCAGCTCGACACCAACCCGAACATCTCGGCGATCGCAGCCGCGGGAGAGGACGACGGCACGCTGCACCTGTTCACCGTCGTACCGGGGGCTGGGGTCTTCCACAAGATCCGTAACGCGAGCACTGGTGTTTGGACGTCGAGGCAGGTCGACACCAACCCCTACACGGTCGCTGTCGCGGCGGCAGCGCTTCCGGACGGGACCCTGCATCTGTTCACCGCCATCCCGGGGAGCGGCGTCTGGACGCGGGAGTTCAAGAACGGTGTATGGGCGGGTTCGGCGAACCAGGTCGACACCAACCCGTACATCACCTCGGTCGGTGCGGTCGGTCTGCCCGACGGCACCCTCAACCTGTTCAACCTCGTGTCGGGCAGCGGTATCTGGTTCAAGAGCCGCAACGTCAGCAAGCAGTGGGGCGCGTCCGACCCGATCGACCTGAACGAGTCCATCTCGTCCTTGTCGGCGGCCGGTCTTCCGAACGGCAGCCTGCACGTCACGGCCGTCGTACCGGGCAGTGGTCTCTGGGTCCGGAGCAAGGCCGCCGGCGCGACGTGGACGAACGAGCACGTCGACACCAACGGCAAGATCTTCGGTAGCTACACGGCCGGTCTCAACGAAGGCACTCTCCAGGTCGGCGCGCTGGTCAACGTCAACTGATCCATCGAACCCCGTCGCGGTCCAGGTTCCCCAGGCCTGGGCCGCGACGGCTTTTCAGGCGCTCGGGACGCCGAGGGCTTTGAGGAGCATGGGGAGTGAATCGTGGAGTTCGCGTTGCCAGTAGGCCCAGCCGTGGGTTCCCGGGCCGTAGAAGTCGGTGGTGAGTCGTCGTGCACCGGCCTGCTGGAGGGCTGTCGCGAGGGCGTGGTTCTGGCGGTTGAAGTCGGCTTCCAGGGCGTCGGTCTTGCCTGGCGGGTCGAAGGGGCCCGCCGTACCGTCGCCGCAGGACAGGTAGACCGGCAGGGACTTCAGGCGCTTGGCCAGGTAGTAGGGGTCGTGCGCCGCCCAGATGCCGCGCTGCGCGACCGGATCGCCCCAGACGCGAAGTGGGTCGTTGCCTTGGCCGGCGAAGAAACCCATGATCCGCTGGACAGACTCGTCGTTCAGCAGGGGGTGCGCTGACCCGGAATATGACGCGACGGCCCGGAACATGCCGGGGTGGCGGGCGGCGTACAGGAGTGATCCTTGGCCGCCCATCGAGAGGCCGGCGACGACGCGGTTGGGGCCGGCTCCCCAGTTTCGCTCGAGCAGTTGCCGTAGCTCGGTGGTGTGGAAGGTTTCCCAGGCCGGGTCGCCGCCCGCGCCGTAGTTCCACCAGTCGCTGTACCAGCCGTTCCAGCCCGCCTCCGGCATGACCACCAGGACCTTGCGGAGGCTGTCGATCTTCGCGATATCGGTTCCGGACCAGGACGTGTAGTCGCCGCAACATCCATGCAGCAACCAGAACGTCGGCCAGTGCTGTCGGCGGTCGCTGGGATTCCAACCGTCGGGCGTCAGCAGCCGTACCTTCACGGTCCGTCCGCCGAGCGCCTGGGAGCGGACCGACAGGTCGACGAGCCGGTCCGCGATCGGCGTGACCGCGACAACCTCCGCGCCGGCGGGCCTGACCTGAAGGGTGCCAGTGACCGCGGTGGCGGGAGCGACTGGCGACAACGTGAGGAGAGCGAGCAGGACCGTGATGACCGCGGATCTGAGCACCTTGAACACCTCTCGGGGCGGGCGGCAGGGCGTCTTCAGTATCCCAGGCCGCGCTCAGTCGCGCGTGATCTTGGTCGCCTTGCCAGCGGCTGAGGTGCCGCGGGGCTTCTCGTCCACTTCTGGCCAGTTGTGGAACCTGGCCAGAAGTGGACGCGGTCCGGCGGGTCTGAGCTGCGAAGCTGAGCGCCATGCGGACGAAACCGACGATGGCTGCCGTACTCCTGACGGCCGCTTCGCTCCTTCTGCCCAGCCTTCCCGCCCACGCCGCCACGACGACTGTCACGGTCGACTTCACCAAGCCGGTCACCACGCTCGACGCGAATGACTACGGCCTCGACATCACCGGCTATGGCAATCAGCACTACATCACCAACGACACCACTCACCGAGACAACCTTCGCCGGCAGGGCTTCGGCGTACTGCGGATGGAGCTCCAGTACGACGCCAATGGCGGGCTGGTGTGTGGCGGTTCGTACTGCGATACCGCGATCACCGGCGATGCCTGGGTCACGGCGATCCGCGAGCTGGGCGCCGTACCGATGCTGATTCTTCCTGCGGACGGACGCCGGACCGCGGCCGAGGATCTCGCCGACGCGAAGAACATCTACAACCACTTCAAGGCGACCGGTACGCCGGTGCGCAAGTTCATCTACGGCAACGAGCACGACAACAGCGGCAACCCGAAGAAGATGACCGCTGACGAGTACAGCGCTCGCTACAACCAGGTACACGACGCGTTGCATGCGCTGGACCCCGCGGTCGAGGTGGGCGGCCCGGCGTTGGCGTCGTACGAGCCGCAGTTCGGTACGCCGTACATGGACACGTTTTTGACTGTGTCCGGGAGTCGTGTCGACTTCATCGACTACCACGACTACGGCGCCGGGTACGCGCGGTACACGCCTGAGGAACTGCTCACTACAGTGATCGATGGCTACAGCTCCGACATCGCCGACCTCAAGGCGCGCATCGCGAGGCTGGCCGGTCGGGACGTGCCGATCCAGATCGGTGAGTGGAACATGGACTACTCCGATCCTGACGGCACTCTGATGCTCTCGCACCTGGCCACCGTGTGGGGCGCCTCGGCGCTCGGCACGATGCTGCAGTCTGGCGTCGCGACGCTGCTGTATGGCGACAAGAACGGCAACGCCGCCAAGAACACCGGCCTAGGTATCACCAGCACCGAAGGCGAAGGCGGCATTCCGGTCAGCGATCCGACCCCGATCTACCACGGTCTGGGCATGTTCACCGGCGAGGGCTTGTTCCGCCACTTCGGCGCGACCATGGTCTCCACGGCATCCAGTAGCAACCTGCTGCGCGCCTTTGCCTCAGACGGCGCCAAGAACGTCGTCCTGGTCAATGCCAACACCACAGCCACAACCACTGTTCTGAATCTGACCGGTTACCAGACCGGGACCGGACAACTCTGGCAATCCACTGACACGGCCGGAACCCCACACCAAGCCGGCACCTTGTCAGTCGCGAACAGCACCGCCACCCTCACTCTCCCCGCGCGCTCGGTGACGACCCTCGTCCTTGGGGCCTAGGTGTGGAAGCTGCCGCCGGTCCAGCCGCCGCTGCCGTGATCACCGCCGAAGCCGTAGTCGCTGCTGTAGCCGCCGACGGACGGGCGCGTTCCGTCGGAGCGCGTGTGCTCGGGCAGCGGATTCTCTTCGAGGTAGCGCGCGGCGGGATCGGGGCGTCCGTTCTGGCGCGCCGTCTCGATGATGGCCCAGGTCAGGGTGTGATCCCGCAGGTCGGCGGAGCGATGCGTTTGCAGGTAAGCGGTGTAGAGGAGATCGCCGGTGGGGTCGATCGCGTCGTACTGGCTCCACTGTTGGGTGAGGAAGAGGAACAGGACTCGGTCTTGCAGCCCCTCGGGGAGATACCCCGCTTCGAGCGCGGCCACGGTGGCTGCGTCATCGGGGACGAGCCTGCGTGTCACGATCTTGCACAGGCGCTCTTGCGCGGTGCCTGGAGGCAACGCCTTCAGCACGCGCAGGAACTTGTCGGCCAGGTCAGGCCGCTTCATCTGCGCGCCACGCAGCAAAGAGTCGACGGTGTAGGGATCGGTGAAGTCGAGGAGGTCCAGGCGATCCTTGACGACAGCCAGCAGTACGGCGCTCCTGTCCGTGCCCGCGGGCTGCAGGTGCGGGTTCGCAACGCCCACGTCCGTGACGATGTGGTTGGGCAAGAAGGTGTTGTCGCTCCAGCCCGCCCGCAAGGCTTCCACGATCAGAGGCTGATCTGTGCTGGACAGAAACCGCTCCAGGTCAGGTCGCCTGGGCGAGTTGAAGGAGACGCACATCATGAGTTGCTTGATGACGTCCGCTGGTTCACTGCCGCGCGGGTTATCGGCCGGCGGATGATCGAGGAACCGGATCAGGCGCGGCGGCGAGTCGCCCAGCAGCAGTGGTCCGGTGACCCGCGTCCAGGTCGTATCCGACTCGTCTCGTCCGCCGCAATGCAGCAAGGATTCGTAGATCACACCGCCGACCGCGCGCGGGTCTTCGCATCCCTCGACCAAAGCCTGAAAGGCCTGGCCGGCAGCTGGTTGCAGCGAACCCGCGGCGGTACGCACCAGGATCGAAGCGGCCCACACCGACTTGTCCCGATACAACTCCGCGGTCAGGCGCGACACGGCGAACGAGGCCAAGGATCGCTTGGAGACCCATCGTTCCCAACGCCGCATCCGGTCCACCGCACTCATTCACCCATTGTCGTCCGCCGGCCGGCCTCTTGTCGCCTTGCCGCTCGCCCTCTTCGAGGCACTCAGCACGGCAGCTATCGCGCGGAGTACGCCGACCAGCTCGAGCCGGTGACCGGTCAGGTCACCTCCACGAGCCTCGCCGTACAGACCTGGTATGCCCGCGTGGCGGCCGTGGTGACCGACCGGCTCGGCTGCTGACAGCTCTCGTGTCAGCGGTGTCAGCACGATGTCGGGCCCGTGTCAGGACCGCTCGCCAAGGTAGTGCCATCAACCGAACAGAAACCACGAAAGGCACCACGATGACGACCTTCACCACCTCCGAGCCCATCACCGCCGTCCTCGACCTCCCGGCCGGCGCCATCCAGCTGGTCGCAGCCGAGCAGACCGAGACCACGGTCGAGGTCAAGCCGGCCGACCCGTCGAAGAAGCGCGACGTCAGCGCCGCCGAGGAGGCTCAGGTCGGCTACGCCGACGGGGTCCTCACGGTGCAGGTCAAGGCCAAGAACCAGTACTTCGGCCCGTCCGGCTACGTCGCGGTCAGCGTCCAGCTGCCGACCGGCTCGGCGGTCGAGGTCAGGGCGGCGAGCGCCCAGCTCAAGGCCGTCGGCCGGTACGGCGACTTCACCGTCGAAAGCTCGCACGGCGCGATCGACCTCGAGGACGTCGCGAGCGCCAAGCTCACCACCTCCGCCGGTGACATCGCGGTCGGCCGCCTGCACGGTCCGGCCGAGATCCGCACCAGCGCCGGCGACATCCGGATCGCCGAGGCCACCCGCGGCGACGTCGTCCTGCGTACCGACGCCGGCGCGATCGAGATCGTCGCCGCCACCGGCGCCTCGGCCACCCTGGACGCCGGGACCGCCAGCGGCCGGATCAGCAACTCGCTCAAGAACAGCGGCAACGCCGACCTGAACATCAAGGCCACCACCTCGGTCGGCGACATCATCGCCGCCAGCCTCTGAACCTCAGCCGAAGCACAACAGAAGGAGCACACCGCCATGACCACCACCGGCTTCTCCACGACCGGTCTGCGCCGGCTGCACGACGTCCTCGCCCGCCACGTCGACTCCGGCAAGATCCCGGGTGTGGTCGCCCTGGTCAGCCGGGGCGGCGGCGAGCCGCACGTGGAGACCATCGGCACGATGCGCCACGACGGGGGACCGGCGGTGCAGCGGGACACCATCTTCCGGATGGCCTCCACCTCCAAGCCCGTCTCGATCGCAGCGGCCATGGTCCTGCTCGACGAGTGCCGGCTGCGGCTCGACGACACCGTCGAGCAGTGGCTGCCCGAACTCGCCGACCGACAGGTGCTGCGGCAGATCACCAGCGAGGTCGACGACACCGTGCCGGCCAAGCGGCCGATCACCGTGCGGGACGTGCTCACCTCGACGTTCGGCCTCGGCATGGACATGACGATGATCGGTACGCCGATCATGGCCGCCCTGTTCGAGCAGGGCATCACACCGAACCTCCCGGTCCCCATGCCGGAGCCGGACGAGTGGGTGCGCCGCCTCGGCACCCTGCCGCTCATGTATCAGCCCGGCGAGCGCTGGCAGTACCAGATCAGCAGCGACCTGGTCGGGGTCCTGGTGTCCCGGGTCACCGGGCAGCCGTACGACGAGTTCCTGCAGGAGCGCGTGTTCGGCCCGCTGGGGATGAAGGACACCGGGTTCTGGGTGCCCGGCGACCAGTTGCACCGCCTGCCCCCGCTGTACGCGCCGGACCCGGCCACGGGTGAGTTCCACGTGTGGGACGAGGCCGAGGGCGGCCGTCACAGCAAACCGCCGGCGTTCGCGGGAGGCGGTGGCGGGCTCAACTCCACCGCGGACGACTACCACGCCTACTTCCGGATGCTGCTCAACCACGGCGTCCACCAGGGCGAGCGGATCCTGTCCAAGCCGGCAGTAGCGCTGATGACCACCAACCGCCTCACTGCGGAGCAGCAGGTCGCTCGGGAGGCGTTGGCTCGCGACAATGTGCACATCTCGTTCGGCCAGGGCCAGCACGGCGGCTGGGGCCTTGGGATGGCGGTGCGCACCTACCGCGGCGACTACGCCCCGGTCGGGCAGTTCGGCTGGGACGGCGGCAGCGGTACGTCGACGTACGCCGACCCGGTCAACGACGTCGTCGGCGTACTGCTGACCCAGGTCGGGGCGACTGTGCCGAGCGCCACGCAGCTGATGCTCGACTTCTGGACCACCCTCTACCAGGCGATCGACTGACGAAAGCACAGCCGGGCTGCTTGCTCGATCAGGCGGGTCAGTTCCAAGGCCGGCTAGTTAGCGGGTCGGCGGCGGTGTGAAGCAGTCCGCCCCGCGTTGACGTCCGAAAGAACTGCGGGGGTGGTCTGCGGATGTTCGGACGTTGGGTGTGGTGAGCGCGGTTGGGTCGGGTGTGCGTGGTGCTGGTTTCGCTGGTGGCTGTCGCGCTGTGGCTCCCCAAACCGGTTTGGGGAGGGTTTGCCCGGCCCGGAGCGGGATCTGGGGAGGATTTGCCCCCCGAATCGGTCCCATATCCTCCCCACATCGGCTGGACGCCGACCCGAGTCCTCCCCGGAACCGGCGCCCGCGCCGGTTACGTCCGAAGAGACGCCGTACCAGGCCTGCGGGTTCTTCGGACGTCAGCTCGGCGGCAGGCCGGCCAATCCTGACCCACTAGCGTGTTCCCGCGACGGCTGTCGGCGATCTGGGTGTGCGGATGAGAGCGGGTTGCGCACAGCCGCTGGCACCCCGACGCCGGTCGTGGTCCGGGGGTCGGCAAGCAGCGGATGTGCGCGCTAACAGCGCTTGTGTGACAGCACAATCGCGAAGTCAGGGATTCACGATGCGTTCACCGGCCAGCGCGAGGGTTACAAGCCCCAGCCGTACCTGACGCGGTCACGGCCGGAGGCGTTGCGGACAGCCAGATCGATGGTTGTGCCGCTGCCGCTCTGGGAGAACATCGAGTACCAGTCGAAACCGCCGCCGTCGGTGCGCTTGCCGCCGATTCCGGGCCAGTAGGTGCCGCCCATCTGGTTGTCACGCATGACCTGGGTGACGGCGCGAAGGTAACGCACGTAGTTGTCGGTGCTGCTCGCATTCGCATAGTTCAGGCCGTTGGACATCGGCGCGCCGTACTCGGTCACGACTGCCCGCGAGGCGCAGTTTCCGAGCCGGGTTTGCATGTGGCTGCGGAAGGCGTCGTACGTCATCGCGCCGTAGAAGAACGTGTAGTAGTGGAACGAGAACAGCGTTCCGCTGAAGCGGCTGTCGTTGCAGACATCCCGCAGGTCCTGGCTGAAGCCGGTGCCGCCGATGAGCACCCGGTTGCGTGCCGCCGAGCTGTGGGCGCTGAGCCAGTTCGCCGCGGCATTCCGCCAGTCCGCCGAGCTGTAGCCGTGCGGCTCGTTCATCGGCTCGAAATAGACATTGCCGTTGCCGCCGTACGTGGTGATGACCTGGGACCACATCGTGTTCCAGGCGTTGTAGTCCGTGACCTTGCCGCCCGAGGCGGCGCCGTCCTCCCAATACGCGAGGATGACCTTGAAGCCACGTTCGGTCGCGGCGTCGATGGCGCCCCGGTAGTTGTTCCACCAGGTCGTGCCCACGGTGTGGGTGTTGATCGGCAGCCGGACCGTGTTGACACCGATCGCGGCCATGTCGTCGTACACGGCCTTGGCCTTGGCCCGCACGGTCGCGTTGCTGTCGGTCTGGCTGAGGCCGGAGATGACGAGCGGGCCTTTGCTGAAGTTGTCACCGAGGACGGCCCAGTTCATCCCTCGGAACTGGTTGGTTGCGGCGTCGGCCGGCGCCGAGGTGGCGACCAGGCCACCCAACGCGAGAGTGCTCACCACCAGGAGGAGCAGCGATCGGCGTAGTACCGCGGTACGGGATTGGGGCGGTTTTCTGTTCATGTTCTGACCTCTTCTGAGCGCTCGAGGATCTACCGCTTCACATGTTCAAGGAATATCGACCCGGAACCGGGTGGTGTCTATCCGTCGATCAGAGGTACGCAAGAACGTTCAGACCCGATCAAGAGCGATTTTGAGACTGGAACATTCACGGAGTACAACGACGTCGGTGCCCGCGGCACCTTCTACGAAGGGCTCGTCAGCTTGCCGTGGGCGTCCTGATCAGAGCTTCGGATGTGAACGGGCCTGATCGATCATGTTCGGACTCTGGCCGCCGTCCGGAGCAGCGGTGAAGGTGGTGGAATGTCAATCCTTGCGGCGGGCGACAACCGTCTCGAACTCCTGCCGACCCGAGGACCCCGTTGATGCTCGACGCCCCCTTCACCGGACTGACCCGCGACTCCTGGGCGACGGTCGCCGACCAGTTGTTGCTGTCGCTTCGCCCGTGGGCCGCGCCTGACCACGCCCGGATCGACCTGCCCGGACAGCAGAGTGCCTACGGGCCCGACAGCGATTCGCTGGAGGCCTTCGCTCGGTCCTTCCTGCTCGCTGCGATCCGGCTGAAAGGGGACGACGGCAAGGATCCGCACGATCTAGCGGGCTGGTACGCCGAGGGTCTGCGGGCCGGAACCGATCCCGCGTCACCACACGCTTGGCCGCGGCCGGACCAACTCGGACAGGCCAAGGTCGAGGCCTGCTCGATCGCCCTCGGCCTGCATCTGAGTCGCGCATGGTTGTGGGACCGGCTCGATGATCGGGATCGTGCGCAGATCGTTGCCTGGCTGGCGACGGTGGTCGGCGAGAAGTATCCGCCGATCAACTGGGTCTGGTTCCAGATCGTCGTGGAGACGTTCCTCAAATCGGTCGAAGGGCCGTGGTCCCGCGAGGACATCGACAGCGGTCTCGCGGTGCACGAGTCGCTGTACCGCTCGAGCGGCTGGTACGCCGACGGTCCGGAGCGCGCGTTCGACCACTACAACGGCTGGGCGCTGCACGTCTATCCGTTGCTCTGGGCATCGATGGATTCCGAGTTGTGCGAGCCCACGCTGGAATCCGCGTGGCGCGAGCGGCTGACAGCCTTCCTGGATTCGGCGGTCCACCTGGTGGGCGGCAACGGCGCCCCGTTGGTCCAAGGCCGGAGCCTGACCTACCGGTTCGCCGCCGCCGCGCCGTTCTGGATCGGCGCGATCACCGGTGCCACCGACCTGCCTCCCGGCCTGCTGCGCCGCACGTCATCCGGAATGCTCAAGCACTTCCTCGACCATGGCGTCCCCGACCAGCGCGGCCTGCTCACCCTCGGCTGGTACGACGAATGGCCGGCGATCGCGCAGTCGTACTCCGGACCGGGATCGCCGTACTGGGCGGTGAAAGGCATGCTCGGCCTGATGCTCCCGGCCGACCATCCGGTCTGGACGGCGGCCGAAGAACCCTTACCTGTCGAGCGTTCTGACTTCACGCGCGAGCTCAGGGAGCCCGGCTGGCTGGTCAGTGGAACACAGTCCGACGGGATCGTGCGGATCGTCAACCATGGAACCGACCACTCGGTCCCCGGCGATCAACGCGCCGACTCACCGCTGTACGCCCGCCTCGGCTACTCGACCCACACGATGCCACCGCTCAGTACGTCGTACTGGGCGCAGCCGCTGGAGAACAGCGTCACCATCGTGCATCCCGAGCTCGGTCTTTCCCACCGCAACGGATTCACGGCGACCGGCTCGGGCAGTTCGATCGCGACGACCCACTGGGTCCGCACGACAGACGACCATGGACCCGAGCACGGATCGGGTCGCGGCGGAGCGGTCACCCCAGGACCCACCGTCACCATCGCGTCCGCGCTGCGCGGAAGCCACGAGGTGCGGGCCGCCCGCATCGCCCCGGACGCCGTCGTCGAACCCGGCTGGCTGCTTGAAATATCCGGTTGGCCCCTGACGTCCAGCATCCCGCAGGCCGCCGTACTCGGCGAGCGCGCCGAGATTCGCACTGCCGAACTGCTGTCGTCCGTCGAAGGCAGTGTCGGCTTCGGCTCGGTCGATGTCCGGCGAGCTGACGAGGCCGAGGCCCTCGGCGATCACACAGCGATCCCCATCGCCCGCGCATCCGCCGTACCAGGTCAGGTCTTCGTTGCCATCGTCTCCCTGTCCGGCGGTCGTCCTGAGCCTGTCCCGGACATTGCCGTGGACGGAGACAACGTTCGGGTCACCTGGTCGGATGGTGGCGACGAGATCTTGTCGTTCGGCTAGGACGTATTTCGTTCGCGACCTGCTTGATGCGCTGACAGACTCGCCGGATGGACGAGTCGGTGCGGAGCAACCAGGCGGTCTGGGAACAGGCTGCAACGAAGTACGTCGACGAGTACGACGAACTGCTCGAACAGGCTCGCGGTGGGTGGGAACTGTTCCCGCGGGAGCTCGAGTTGCTGGGTCCGGTGCTCTTGGCCGGCCCGACGGTCGTGCATTTCCAGAGTGGGCACGGGCTGGACGACACCGCACTCGTCCGGGCCGGCGCGCGGACCGTGCTGGGGATCGACTACAGCGTGGTGACCGCGAGTGCTGCACAACGTCGGGCGGCGGAGGTCGGCGTGCCGTGCCAGTACCTTGCCGCGGAGGTCCCCGGAGTGCCGGTGCGGGACGAGTGTGCGGATCTCGTGTACACGGGCAAGGGCGCAGTGATCTGGATGCGCGACATCGACGCGTGGGCACGGGATGCGGCGCGGGTACTACGGCCGGGCGGCAGCCTGTTCGTGTACGAGGCGCATCCTGCGGTGCCGCTGTGGACCTGGGACGAGGACGAACCGCGGATCCGACCGGACCGCAGCTACTTCGCCGAGTCGCACGTCAACGACAGCTTCCCCGGCAACGGCGCTCGGGAATGGCAGTGGACGCTCGGCCAGCTCGTCACTGCGATCACGCGCGCGGGCCTGCGGCTCGACGTACTGGAGGAGTACGCCGAGCCGTTCTGGCGACCCGACGACGGGTACGTGGCTGCCGCGTGGTCAGGCCGGCTGCCGAACGCCTACGCCTTACTGGCTCACAAGGATTAGGTCATCGACGAGTCGCGGATGACCAGCTCGGGGACGATCAGTACTCGTTGGGGTGGGCGGCGGCGGCCTTCGGTGAGGCGAGCGACCATTTGTTCGACGGCGGTGCGGCCGACCATGGGCTTGGGTGGGCGGATCGCGGTGAGGGCGGGTTCGACGAGGTGGGCGATCTCGTCGTCGTAGGCGACGATCGCGAGCTGGTCGGGGATGGCGATGCCCTGCTCGGCGCAGTACTGGGCGATGGCCATCGCGTCGGGATCGGAGTGGACGACGAGCGCGGTGGTTCCCGCGGCGCGGCAGCGGTCGAGGACGTGGGCGATGATGTCGCGGTGGCCGGGCTGGTCCATGTTCACGGACTCGCGGATCACCAGGTCGGCCGCGATCCCGAGGTCCGCGCAGACGAGGTTCCAGCCACCGGCCAGGTGGGCCGAGGTCGGACTGCCCTTCGAGAGCAGGAGCGCGAGGTTGCGGTGCCCTTGGGCGTGCAGGTGCCGTACGGCGAGTTCGACGCCCAGCGCGTGATCGCTGCGGACCCATTCGACCTGGTGTGGGGTCGGTGTCCAGCGTGGCGGTTGCCGCTCGACCAGGATCACCGGTACGGGGAGCCGGGCGATCCAGTCGATCATCTCGTCGACGTCGTTGCCCTCCAGGTTCGGTGCGAGCAGTAGTCCCTGGACCTGCTGGGCCTCGATCAGCCGGGTGATCTGCCGACGATCCTCGGCCCAGTCGTAGCTCGAACCGCGGAGCTGGATCGCCACACCCAACGCGGCGGCGGCCGAACGGGCTCCGCCGACGATCGGCGGCCAGTAGTAGTCGAGCGACGGCACGACCATGCCGATGGTGAACCGAGGCGCGGCCGCGGTTCGGCGACGCGCGGCCGGCGCGAGTTCGGTCGGCAGCGTCGCGCCGCCGTGGACCTTGGTCAGCAGGTTCTGCGCGGCGAGGGCCGAGATGTCGCGCCGGACGGTCAACTCGCTGACCCCGAGCAGCTCCGCGAGCTCGCGCACCCGGACCGAGCCTTGGCGACGCAGCTCATCCATGACGCGTTCGTGGCGCTGGACCCCGAACAGCCGGTCGTCGGGCACCCGCCTCACCTCGATGTTCGACTCTGAATGTTTAGGAACAAGTCTGAACGAGCCATAGCTCATCTGAACACTGCGGACATCTCATGTTCACATGACAGCAACGGTAACCGCTTACCGGCGTGCGGCGCTGGTGGTCATGGAGCGGGAGATGTTCGCGGCCCACTTCGACCGATCTCGGCTGGACCGCTTGGCCGGCCTCGTGGCGCTGCCCGATCCGATCTGGACCGACGAGCTCGACTCGCCACAGGCACGGGCGCGGCTGGCGACGGCCGAAGTCCTCGTCACCTCCTGGGGCGCACCGCGGCTGACGGCTGAGCGGCTCGCCGCGGCACCCCGGCTGAAGGCGGTCTTCCACGCCGCCGGCAGCATCCGGGCCGTTGCCGACGACAACCTCTGGAGCCGCGACCTCGTCGTCACCAGCGCCGCCGACGCGAACGCGGTTCCGGTAGCGGAGTACACGCTGGCCGCGATCATCTTCGCGGGGAAGAAGGCGCCGTTCCTGGCGGCTAATGCCCGTACGGCGTACCAGGGCTGGTCCCGCCCGCAGGGCTTCGGTGACCTCTCGAACTTCCGGCGCACGATCGGTGTGGTCGGCTTCTCGCGGATCGGCCGCCGGGTCGTGGATCTGCTCCAGACCCTCGAAGGCACGACCGTCCTGGTCGCTGATCCACATGCTGACCCGGCCGAGGTGGCCGCTGCCGGAGCCCGGCTTGTGGGCCTCGACGAACTGCTGTCCCAGGTCGACGTGCTCTCCCTGCACGCGCCGGAACTCCCGAGCACGCAGCAGATGATCGGCGCAGCCGAGCTAGCGCAGTTGCCGGACCACGCAACGGTGGTCAACACGGCACGGGGGAGTCTGGTCGACTCGGCGGCTCTCGCGGCCGAGTGCCGCACCGGGCGGCTGTTCGCGATCCTCGACGTCACCGATCCCGAGCCGCTGCCGGCCGATTCGCCACTGCGGTCGATCCCGAACGTGATGGTCACCCCGCACATCGCCGGTTCGCTCGGCACCGAGATCCATCGCCTCACCGATCACATGCTCGCCGAGCTCACCCGCTGGGTGGCCGGTGAACCCGTGCACGGCCCGATCACGGCCGACGCCTTTCCCCTGACCGCCTGAGCCCGCAGACCGCCTGAGCCGGCTGACCGCTTGAGCCGGCTGACCGCTTGAGCCCGCTGACTGCCTGAACCCCTGTACCGCAGTACCGAAAGTCAAGGAGAACGTTGTGAGGCGACACCTCGTCACCACCCTGGCCGGCGCGGCCGCGCTCGCGCTGCTGACCGCCTGCGGCGGCTCGGCGCAGCAGGCCGCCGACGGGCCGCAGACCATCAAGGTCGCGCTCTGGAACTACGCCACCACGCCGGAGTTCAAGGCGATCATCGACGGCTTCCAGCAGGCCAACCCCGAGATCAAGGTCGAGCCGGTCGACATCCTGGCCGACGACTACGCCGAGAAGGTCACCACGATGCTCGCCGGTGGCGACACCACCGACGTACTGACGATGAAGAACGTCATCGACTACTCGCGGTTCGGCACTCGCGGCCAGTTGCTGCCGCTCACCGATGAGGCGAAGAAGCTCGACCAGGCGAAGTACTCGGGCCTGAAGTCCTACGAGCTCGAAGGCAAGTACTTCGCGCTGCCGTACCGGCAGGACTTCTGGGTGCTCTACTACAACAAGACCCTGCTGAAGCAGGCCGGTGTGCCCGAGTCCAAGCTGCAGAACCTGACCTGGGCCGACTACGCCACGTTGGCCAAGAGCCTGACCAAGGGCGACGGGGCGTCCAAGGTGTACGGCGCCTATCAGCACACCTGGCGCTCGATCGTGCAGGCGACCGCGGCAGCTCAGACCGGTGGCGATCTGCTGGGTGGTGACTACGGCTTCCTGAAGGATCAGTACGCGATGACGCTGGGGCTGCAGCAGAACGGCACCCTGTTGCCGTGGGCAACTGCGTCCAGCCAGAAGATCTCCTACAACACGATGTTCTCCACCGGCAAAGCCGCGCTGCTGCCGATGGGCACCTGGTACGCCGCGACCCTGCTGGCCGACACCAAGGCGGGCAAGTCGAAGGTCGAGTGGGGAGTGGCGCCGCTGCCGCAGCGTGCGGCGGACGGGAAGGTGACCACCTTCGGCTCGCCGACCGCGTTCGCGGTGAACAAGAACTCCAAGCACTCCGAGGCCGCGAAGAAGTTCGTCGAGTGGGCCTCGAGCGAGGCCGGTGCGACCGCGGTCGCCAAGGCCGGCGTCACGCCGTCGCTGCAGAGCCAGCAGATCCTCGACACCTACTTCGCGCTGCCGGGCGTGCCGAACGGCGACGTGGCCAAGAAGGCCTTCAAACCCGACAACGTCGTACTGGAGATGCCGGTCAGTGACAAGTCCTCGGACGTCGACCAGATCCTGACCGAGGAGCATGAGCTGATCATGACCGGGCAGAAGTCCCTCGACGACGGCCTGGCGGAGATGGCCAAGCGGGTCAAGAACGAGGTCGGCTGAGTCGTGACCGCTACCCTGTCCGCCCCTACGGAGGTCCGGGCGCCCCGACGGCGTGCCCGGAGCCGGACCTGGATCGGCTGGAGTTTCATCCTGCCGAACTTCATCGGGTTCGCCGCGCTCACGCTGATCCCGGTGATCGCCTCGCTCGCTTTGTCCTTCCTCGACTGGGATTCCTACAGCACGCCGCGCTGGGTCGGGCTGGACAACTTCGAGCGGATGATCCACAACGACAACTTCTGGACCGCGTTGCGCAACACGGCGTACTACGCGGTCGGGCATGTGCCGTTGACGCTGGGCGCGGCGCTCGGGTTCGCCGTACTGCTGAACCAGAAGCTGAAGGGCGTGCGGTTCTTCCGGACGGCATTGTTCTTTCCCTACATCACCTCGCTGGTCGCGGTGGCGGTGGTCTGGAACATGCTGCTCAGTCCGGATCTGGGTCCGGTGAACCAGTTCCTGCGGGCGATCGGCATCGACCACCCGCCGGGGTGGACCACCTCGACGACCTGGGCGATGCCGGCGGTCATCGTGGCGAGTGTCTGGCGTGACCTCGGCTACTACATGATCCTCTACCTGGCTGGCTTGCAGACGATCCCGGCCGAGCTGTACGAGGCCGCGCAGGTGGATGGGGCGAGCGGCTGGCAACGGTTCCGGCACATCACCCTGCCGTCGCTGCGGCCGACGACGTTCTTCGTGCTGATCATGCTGACGATCTCGAGCTTCAAGGTCTTCGACCTGATTCAGGTGATGACCGAGGGCGGTCCGGGTCGCGCGACGCTGGTGCTGTCGCAGGTGATCTACCGCGAGGGCATCGTGCAGGGCCGCTTCGGCTACTCGTCCGCGGTGTCGATGGTGCTGTTCGTCATCGTGCTGACGATCACCGTCGTCCAGTTCCGGTTGCAGCGAAGGAGCGAAGCATGACGGTACGGCGGATGCTCGCCTACGTACTCCTGGTCGCCCTGTCGGTGGCGGTGCTGGTGCCGTTCGCCTGGATGGTGTCGTCGTCGCTGAAGCTGGACGCGGAGGTCTTCACCGTGCCGGTGCAGTGGATCCCGGTCGAGTTCCGCTGGGGCAACTTCGCGTCGATCTGGGAGCGGATCCCGCTGCTCACCTATCTGCGGAACTCGGTCTTCCTCAGCGTCACGATCACCGCGTTGCAGGTGCTGACCGGCAGCTTCGCGGCGTACGGGTTCGCGAAGGTGCGGTTCCCTGGCCGCGACGTGCTGTTCCTGGCCTACATCGCGACGATCGCGGTCCCGTGGCAGGCGTACATGGTTCCGCAGTACGTGATCATGCAGAAGGCCGGCCTGGTGAACACGCACCTGTCGCTGATCCTGCTGCAGGCGTTCAGCGCGTTCGGTGTCTTCCTGATGCGCCAGTACTACCTGACGATTCCCGACGAACTGAGCGAGGCGGCCCGGCTGGACGGCTTGAGCGAATACGGCATCTGGGCGCGCATCATCCTGCCGTTGTCGAAGCCGGCGTTGGCGAGCCTGGCCCTGCTCACCTTCGTGAACACGTGGAACGACTACATGGGCCCGTTCATCTACCTGACCGACAACAAGCTGTGGACGATCCAGCTCGGTCTGCGCTCGTTCGTCGGCCTGTACGACGCCGAGTACGCGATGATCATGACCGGATCGGTGCTGTCGGTGCTGCCGATCCTGGTGATCTTCCTGCTCGGCCAGAAGTACTTCGTGCGGGGTATCGCGACGAGTGGGCTGAGGTGATGGCCTCGCCGTTGTCCCGCGTCAACGTCCGGGCGGATCTCTGGGAGACGCTCTGGTCGTTCGCGCACCGGGTCCTCGCGATCAACCTGCTGCTCGCACTGGCCGGTACGCCGCTGATGCTCGCACTGAGCCTGGTGGCAACACCCTGGAGCTATCCGGTCTTCTTCGGGCTGCTTGCGCTGCCGCTCGCTCCGGCTGCGGCGGCTGCCTTCGGGTACCTCGCTCTGGAAGATCCCCGGCCGCCGTTGAGTTCCCTGTTCCGCCTGGCCGTGTCGCGCGCCCGCCGCTCGCTGCTGATCGCCGTGATCGCGGCCGCCCTTATCGGCGTACTGGCAGCAGACATCAAGGTGCTGATCGCGTCGTACCCCGGCGCGGTGCCGCTGCTGGTCGTTTTACTGTCGCTCGTCGCCGTCGGCGCACTTAACGCCCTCGTGCTGGTGGGAGCTCCACCCTTAACGTCCGAAGACTCGCCGACCACCGCTGCGCGTCTTTCGGACGTTGTGGGGATTTGGGGGGTTGTGCGGCTCGCGGTTTATAGCGGGGTGCGGGGGTGGGGGCTGAGTTTGCTGTCGCTCGGTGTGCTCTTCGCTGCGTTGGTCATCGTCAGTCAGGCGCCGTTGGCCGGACTCGTCACTGTGCCCGGTTGTGCGCTGTGGGTCGTGCACACGAACTCCCAGGCTCAGCTCGCCCGAATCATGAGGAGAATCGGATGAAACTGCTCAGACCACTGCGTGTGCTCGCCGTGCTCGGTACGGCGCTCACCATGCTCACCTCAACCGCGGTCGCCGCTCCGACCGCGCCGGCGTACGACTCGTTCCGGCCCGGCGCCGAATGGCGCGACACGAGCGGCCAGGTGATCCAGGCGCATGGTGGTCAGGTTGTGGCTTCGACCGACAAGCGCGGCCGCAAGATCTGGTACTGGTACGGCGAGGACCGTAGCAACGGGTACTACGACAGTCCGGGCGTTCACCTGTACTCGTCGTACGACCTCTACAACTGGAAGGACGAGGGACTCGCGCTGCGGGCGATGAGTTCACTCGATCAGTTCGAGAACGACAAGTACTTCAGCAAGCTCTACAAGAAGTACACGCCGGCCCAGAAGGACGTCGTCTGGCGGGATCTGTCGACCAACGCTGTCCGCACCGATGGGTGGGCGCGGCCGTCGATCCTTGAGCGGCCGAAGGTGATCTACAACCGGGCCACCGGCAAGTGGATCATGTGGGTGCATTCCGACGGACCGTCGTCACCGTCCAGTACGTCGACCTACGCGCGGGCCGAGGCGGGAGTGGCGATCGCGGATTCACCGAAGGGTCCGTTCCGCTGGATCGACTCGTACCGGCTGAACCACGTGCCGAGCGACTCGGTGCCATGGTGCGGTACGTCGTCGGCCTTTGACCCGGCCGGTGGGATGGCGCGGGACATGAACCTGTTCGTCGATGACGACGGTAAGGCGTACATCATCTACTCGTCCGAGGAGAACCGGACGATGTACGTCTCCAAGCTCAACCGGGACTACACGTATCTGTCCGCGCGGCCCGAGAACGCCGTACAGGGTAAGGACTTCGTGCGTACGCTGGCCTGCAACCAGCGTGAGGCGCCGGCCATGTTCAAGACCGAGGGCCGGTACTACCTGCTGACGTCCGGTGCCACGGGCTGGGATCCGAACCCGGCGAGGTACGCGACGTCCAGCACGGTCCTCGGCCAGTACGCCGACCAGGGCAACCCGATCACCGCACCGGGCGCGGCGAACACCTACCGATCCCAGAGCACCAACGTGATCACGGTGGATGCCAAGCGCAACAAGTTCATCTTCATGGGCGACCGCTGGACACCGAGTGACCTCAAGAACGCGCCGTACGTCTGGATGCCGATGACGTTCGGCGAGGGCGGCAGCCTATCGGTCGGCCCGGATCAGGAATGGACGCTCGGCGACCTGACGCCGTACCGGCGCTGGACCGTCGAGACGAAGCTCCCGGATCACGTCCTGCTGGGTGACACGAGTTCGCTGCCGGCCGAGGTGAAGGTGCGCACGGGATCGCGGACGCAGACGTTGGCCGTCACCTGGGACGCCTCGAGCGTGGCGAAGCCGGGGACAGCAAGCCTGCGCGGCACCCTGGCGGACGGACGAAGTTTCACTCGCTCGATCGTGGTGGCGCCAGGCAACCTCCGGTACGCCGTCAACGCCGGCGGGATCGCCACGGCCGACTGGCAGGTGCTCACGACGACCGGTCCGCTGCTGAACTCGAATCCCGAGCAGTCCTTGGGAACCGACTCGGTGACCCGGAAGACGTGGGGATACACCGGCGCCAGCGCACCCTCCGGCGTTGCGACGGGCGATCTCTACAGCACTCTGCGGTACGCCAAGAATCACGAGCCGCTCGTCTACACGTTCGGCGGTCTCGAGCCCGGGACGTACACCGTTCACGCGGGGTACTTCGATCCGTGGCCGTGGGCCAACCGGGCCGCGCAAGTGACGATCAACGGTGCCGTCGTCGACCAGCAGCGGCTGTTCACGGGCACCAACGAAGCCGCGGCGTACGGCGGTGTCGTAGTCGGCGCCGACGGCAAGATCACCGTCACCATCGCGCCGACCCGCTCGCCGGACATCCAGGTCAGCTGGCTGATGGTCAGCGCGTCCTGACCGGTGTCCGGATCCGGCCACGTCGAAGCGCTTCGACCTCTTGTTCCGGAACCGCTTGCCCGCTACTTTGACGCACCTCAGCAAGCGCTTTCCAAATGGTCGAGGAGGGTCGATGGCACGGCGCGACAACGTGACGGCGTACCTGTTCTTGTCGCCGTGGCTGGTCGGGTTGTTCGCGATCACCATCGGCCCGATGATCGCGTCGCTCTACCTGGCGTTCACCGACTACAACCTGATCGAGGCGCCGCAGTGGATCGGGCTGGAGAACTTCACCCGGATGCTGTCCGACGAGCGGCTGCACAACTCGTTGCGGGTGACGTTCACCTACGTGTTCGTCTCGGTGCCGCTGCAACTCGCGATCGCCTTGCTGCTGGCCGTCGTACTGGATCGTGGCGTTCGCGGGATGGCGTTCTACCGCTCGGTCTTCTACCTGCCGTCGCTGCTCGGGTCGAGTGTCGCGATCGCGATCCTGTGGCGGCAGGTGTTCGGGACCGAGGGTCTGCTCAACCAGGTGCTCGCGCTGATCGGTGTCGAGGGCAAGGGCTGGATCTCCGACCCCAGTACGGCGCTGGGCACGCTCGTGGTGCTCAACGTCTGGACGTTCGGTTCGCCGATGGTGATCTTCCTGGCCGGCCTGCGGCAGATCCCGTCGATGTACTACGAGGCTGCGGCCGTCGACGGGGCCGGTGCACTCCGACGGTTCTTCGGGATCACGCTGCCGCTGCTGACGCCGATCATCTTCTTCAACCTGGTGCTGCAGATCATCCACGCGTTCCAGTCGTTCACCCAGGCGTTCGTCGTTTCGGGCGGCAGCGGCGGTCCGTCGGACTCGACCATGTTCTTCACGCTCTACCTCTACGACCGCGGCTTCGGGAACTTCGACATGGGCTACGCGTCGGCGATGGCCTGGTTCCTGCTGGTGGTCATCGCGATCTTCACCGGGGTCAACTTCCTCGTCTCGAAGTACTGGGTGTTCTATGAGAATTGACCTGCGCCCGCGGACGCTGCTGATCCACCTGGCGCTGATCGCCACCGCGCTCGTGATGCTGTACCCGCTGATCTGGATGATCGTCAGTTCGCTGCGTCCGGGCAACGAGATCTTCCGCGATCCCGGCCTGCTGGTGAAGGACCTGCGGATCGAGAACTACCGGGCCGGCTGGAGCGCGCTCACCGAGCCGTTCACCCGCTACCTGCTGAACTCCGCGGTCGTCGTCCTGGGCTCGATCCTCGGCAACCTGGTCTCCTGCTCGATGGCGGCGTACGCCTTCGCCCGCTTGGAGTTCGCCGGGAAGAAGATGTGGTTCGCGATCATGCTGCTGAGCATCATGCTGCCGATCCACGTGGTGATCGTGCCGCAGTACATCCTGTTCTCACAGGCGGGCTGGATCAACACGTTCCTGCCGCTGATCGTCCCGAAACTGCTGGCCACCGACGCGTTCTTCGTCTTCTTGATGGTGCAGTTCATCCGGGGCATCCCGCGCGAGCTCGACGAGGCGGCCACCATCGACGGCTGCGGCCGGGCCGGCATCTTCCTGCGGGTGATCCTGCCGCTGATGGTCCCGGCGCTGGCCACCACCGCGATCTTCACGTTCATCTGGACCTGGAACGACTTCTTCGGCCAGTTGATCTACCTGACCGACCCGCACATGTACACCGTGCCGGTCGCCCTGCGGTCGTTCGTCGACGCGACCTCGAGCTCGTCCTGGGGCTCGATGTTTGCGATGTCGGTCGTCTCGCTGGTCCCGGTCTTCCTCGCCTTCCTGCTCGGCCAGCGTTTCCTGGTCAAGGGCATCGCCACCACCGGAATCAAGTAGATCGCTACCACCGGAATCAAGTAAGGAGCCTGCCATGACACGCCTCAAGGCACTGGCCGCCGTCGCCCTCGTCTCCACCCTGCTCGTCGCGAGCGCCTGCGGTGGCGACTCGGGCGGCCCGGCCGCGAACAAGGGCGAGGTGACACTGCGCTTCACCTGGTGGGGCAGTGACGTCCGGACCAAACTCACCCAGTCCACGATCGACGCGTTCCAGAAGGAACACCCGAACATCAAGATCAAGGGCGAGTACGGCGAATGGGCCGGGTACTGGGACAAGCTCGCCACCACAGTCGCCGCGAACGATGCCCCGGACATCATCCAGATGGACGAGAAGTACCTGCGCGAGTACGCCGATCGCGGAGCGCTGCTGGATCTGAAGAAGGCCAGTGACCTGAAGACCGACAAGTTCGCCCCGGACACCCTGAGCGCCGGGGAGTTCGACGGCGGGCTGTACGGACTGAACGCCGGGATCAACTCGTTCGCCGTCCTCGCGAACCCGGCCGTGTTCAAGGCCGCCGGTGTCGCCCTGCCGGACGACAAGACCTGGACCTGGGACGACTACAACCGGATCGCCGCCGAGATCACCACCAAGCTCAACGGCAAGGGCTGGGGGACTGGTGTGGTCGGGGCCAACGAGGCCGGCCTGAACCTGTGGGCCCGCCAGAACGGTGAGTCGCTGTGGACGCCCGACGGCAAGCTCGGCGTCTCGGCCGGGCAGACCGCCAAGTTCTTCGAGTACGTGCTGAAACTCCGGGACAGCAAGGCGATCCCACCCGCCGAGGCCGTCACGCAGGACATGACCGCGTCCCTCGACCAGACCGCCATGGCCACTGGCAAGCTCGCGATGGGCTTCAGCTGGAGCAACCAGCTGAACGCCTTCAGCAAGGCGTCCGGCCAGGAGCTGAAGCTGCTCCGGATCCCGAGCACGACCGGGCAGTCGGCGAAGAACGGTATGTACTACAAGGGTTCGATGTTCTGGTCGGTCTCGTCGCGGTCCAAGCATCGGACCGAGGCGGCACAGTTCGTCGATTTCCTGGCCAACAACGCGGCAGCGGGCAATATCCTGCTGGCCGAGCGCGGCGTGCCGCCGAACACCGAGATCCGCGCGGCCGTGACGCCGAAGCTGCAGCCGGCCGACGCGGCCTCGGCGAAGTTCATCGAGGAGATCGGCAAGGAGCTCGGCGACCCCTCCCCGGCACCGCCGGTCGGAGGTGGGCAGGTGGAGAAGATCATCCAGCGCTACACCACCGAGGTCCTGTTCGGCCGGCTCACCCCGGACAAGGCTGCCCAGCAGTTCCTCGACGAGGTGAACGGAGAGCTCAAATAGTGCAGACGAGGATTGCCGTGGCCGGTGTGCACGGCCATGGCGCGACCCACGTCACTAACGCCCACCGGTACGGCGACCTCGTGGCGATCGCGGATCCGCGCCCGCCGGACGATGTCGGCGTACCGGTGTTCGCGTCGCTGGAAGAGTTGCTGGCGGCAACCGAAGTCGACGTCGTCGTGATCAGTACGCCGATCCAGACCCACGTGCCGCTGGCCGAGCTGGCGCTGCGCGCGGGCGCCGACGTACTGCTGGAGAAGCCGCCGACTGCTTCGCTTGCCGAGTTCGACCACCTGTCGAAGGTGATCGAGGAGACCGGCCGCGCCTGCCAGGTGGGCTTCCAGGCGCAGGCGTCAGCGGCGACCTGGCAGCTCGCGCAGCTGGTGACCGACGGTGGGCTTGGCGAGATCCGTGGGATCAGTGCCACCGGCAAGTGGTTGCGGAAGGCCGGGTACTTCGATCGCGCGCCGTGGGCCGGCCGACGGACGTTGAACGGCGTGGCCGTGGTCGACGGCGCGGTCACGAATCCCTTGGCGCACTCGACTGCTGCCGCGCTACTGCTCGATGGTTCGACCGGTGTGGACGACATCGCCTCGGTGGAGACCGACCTGTTCCGGGCCAACGACATCGAGTCCGACGACACCTCCACGGTGCGCATCACGACCACCCGCGGTACGTCGATCCTGATCGCAGTGACCTTGTGCGCGGCCGAACAGGCCGAACCCGCGGTGATCGTTCACGGCTCGCGGGGCCGCGCCGTACTGAACTACACGACGGACACCCTCGAACTCCCGGACAGCCGGCAGGTCCTTGCGCGGGGAGACCTGTTGCAGAATCTGATCGCGCATCGCGCCGACCCCGCCGTACCGCTTTACTGTTCGTTCGCGGCGACCGGCGGTTTCACCCGCGTCGTCGAAGCGATCCGGCTGGCCGACGAACCGGCCGTCATCGCGGACGCCTTTGTCCGCTGGGAAGGCGAGGGCGCTGACCGGCATCCGATCGTCCATGACGTCGAGCACTGGATCGACCGCGCCGCCGACGAACTGGCCCTCTTCGGCGAACTCCCCGCCCCGTGGACAACACCCTGACGGCAGCGGGCCTGCACGACGAGGTCGGCAGGACCTCTTGGGCGATCCCTAGATCGGGCGGATGGGTCTCGGGGCTGCCCCGACGGTCAGCTGGTGGTGAGCCAGGGGCCGACGGGATGCCGGGGCAGGGCTGAGCGCGGGTCATCGAGGATCGCCCTGGTCTGTGTCGCGTACTCGCGGCTTGCCCGCCAACCTCCCTCTGCCGGTTGCAGGCCCTCGGCGAGTCGGGGCCTCAACGCCTCAAGCGTGCCGCGTAGGGATTCGATCACTGCCGAGCCATGCCTGGAACGCCAGCTCCGTTCGACCTGGGTCACCCGCTCGGTGTAGGCGTTGCGTTCCCGCAGCCCCGCCGGGGTCAGGGTGACGACCTTGCCGCGGCCGGTCTCGGCCGGAGTCACGGTGATCATTCCTGACCGTTGCAGTGCTCCGAGCGCCCGGGCCACTGGTCGACCGGTCACCCCGGTTCGCCCGGGCAACTCCCGGACCCGGATCGGGTCTGCGCTGAGCGCCGGCAGGAAGTTCGCGGCGATCGCCATCGGCACTGGCGAAGTCGTCTCAACCTCCCGTGCAAAGGCATCCAGCGCGGTCGCGAGCGGATCAGCGATCGAACCTCCTGTGGCTGCGCCGGTGATAGCCGCCAGTGAGCTTCGCAGCTCAGCCATCACAGTCCGGCCGAAGCGTTCCGTCCACCGGTCGTCGGTCGCCGCGATGGTCGGCGGCCAGAGTTCCTTGGCGCGGCGACAGACGGACTTCGGGGCGAGTATCGAGGTGCCGCGCAGTCGGCGACTGCTGCCGTACCCGTCCTTCGACGGTCGCCGGATCGGGCCATCGGTCTCCAGCCGAACTTCGACGTACCCCCATCTCTCCACGCCGCCGATCATCGGGAACAGATCCTTCTCGGTCCAGCCCGTCCGCTCGAGCAACGTGACGACCGTCGTTCCCGGGTCGTCGACGTGACGGAGCAGCGACCAGAACACGGCAGGCAGCTTGAACCCAGGAAACCCCGACTGCGCCAGTTGTCTCTCGAACTCGTTGTCCAGCTCGATTCGGTACGCGATCAGAGCCTGCGCCAGCAAGGTCGACAAGGCAGGCTCCAGCTCCCGCCGCGAGTCGCCGGTCCCTTCACCGAGGGCACTGTTGTTGCTCATGCGGTGATGCTAGGGGTAGGCACCGACAGTCGAACGGCGCTGGAGGTCGGCAATGGTCCTTACGACGCGCCGGCGAGGGTGTTGAGCAGGTGGCCAAGCTCGGCCGGCGCCTGGATATGCGCCAGATGGCCCTGGTCGGCGAGTTCGTGGACTCCGGCGTGAGTGATGTGCTGCCGCACTGCGTCGAACGACGTTCCGTAGGGGGCTGTTCCGCGGTTGCACTGGCCGATGATCAGGTCGACGCGACCTGCCTGTCGCGCCATCACGTCCGGAGGTGGCGCTGCGTTGAGCGCGGAGAGTTCGGCGTACAGGGGTCTGCTCAAGCGACGCAAGGGCGCCCAACTGTGCTGGTCGGCCCGAAGATCCTCGACATGGGCAGCGGAGAAGCCGGAGATCTGCCGATTGACGATCTCGACGCAGCGATCCCAGTCGGCTGTCTCCGTTGCGCTCTTGAGGTCCGGCAGCGCATGGAGTCCGAATGGCTGCATCACGGGTTCGTAGGCGATCACCTGGGGAATCGGGCGCTCGTTGGCGGCCAGCAAGGTGATCAGGCCGCCGTAGCTCCAGCCGAAGAGCGCCGTTGTGCTGTCGAACTCGTCAAGAACGATGCCGAAGTCCTCGACTTCGGTCCGCAGCGAGTAAGAGTTGGTCAGGGGTCCCGAGGAAGTGCGTCCCCGGCGGTTGACGACCACCACTGAGGGCCAGGCATCGATGGCGCCGACGACGTGGCGCCACGTGTGCGCATCGCTCATCACACCCGGGACGACGACCAGGCCCGGCGCGTCCGGCTCCCCGTACACATCGACCGTGACCCAGCTGTCCCCGGCGACCGCAAACCTCTTCTGAATCGTTCGCTCCATAAATCTATTATGGAGCGAACGCTCTACAATGCAACCGTGACCGAGCGCAGCCGCGGAAGACCACGAGCATTCGACCGCGACCACGCGGTCCTCGAAGCCGCTCGCCTGTTCTGGCGACGCGGCTACTCCGGCACCTCGACCCGGACCCTGTCCGCGACCCTCGGGCTCTCCACCTCCAGCCTGTACGCCGCCTTCGGCAGCAAGGCCGGGCTGTTCGAGGAGGCGGTGCGGACTTACGCCGAGCGGTACCGCGAGATCTACCAGCAGGCTGTCGCCGAGAACGACATCCAGACCGTCATCGAACGCATCCTGACCGAATCGGTCCACGAGTTCACCCAGCCCACCGGCACGCACCCGGGGTGCCTCATCAGCAGTGCCGTGATGACCGACAGCACGAGCACGCTCGATACGAGCGCCTACGTCGCCGAACTGCATACCTCGAACGAACAGGCTCTCCTCGTGCGCATCCAGCGAGCGATCCAGGACGGGGAACTAGTCGCGGACACTAACGCAGCGGTCCTGACCGGGCTCATCCAAACCGTCTGGCACGGATTGTCAGCGCGGTCGAACGTCGACACGACTCGCGAGGACCTGCTCGCGACGGCACAACTTGCTCACCAACTGATCTGCCGACAGCTCGCGCCATCAATGTCCTGACCGCAGCTAGGCCCGACGGCAGAACCAGCACCCGATCAGAGTTTTCCCAGCAGGCGTTCGTCAACAACAGTCATGCCGGCGACCGGCAAGGAGAACTGAGACAGCACGGTACCAACCAGAACGTGGCGAACTGGTTTCGGCTGGGGGCGTCACCGTTCCCTGAATTCCTCCGCCAAGGTCACTCCATCCATGTACGAGTGCAACCCATGGGCGGCCCGCGACGCGGGCTGGTTCCGCTGGCTCGATGCCTCCGGGGATCACGCGCTCCTTCACCTTGGCTAATCAAGGTAAGCGCTAGTACTGTCGAGTCGAAGTGTCGGTGCTGAGGTTGACGAATTATTAGCAGGTACGCTAATAATTAGGATATGCAAGATGTTCCGGACGGCGTGTCCGCTGCTGTGTATGACGCGATCTTCGCTGCGCTGACCCACCCGACCCGACGGCAGATTCTTGTCACCCTGTACTTCGAGGGCGGGACGATGGCGGCGGGCGACATCGCGCGGATGTTCGAGCACGCCTGGCCAACGATCTCCCGCCACCTGCTGGTGCTGGAAGAGGCCGGCCTGGTCACGACCGAACGGCATGGCCGGAACCGCACGTACCGACTCGCGCCTCGGCGCATCGAACTGGCGGTCAGCTGGCTCAGTTGGTTCTCGCAGCCAGCTCACCCCGACCGACGACCACAGGAAGACACTCATGACTGATGCGAACCTGACCTCCGATCCCGCGGACGCGCCGATCCTGTTCCGGCTCAATGTCGAGGTGGCTGACCTCGATCAGGCGGCCGCGTTCTACTCGAAGTTGCTCGGTGTCGTTAGCCGCAGGCAATCCGGCTCGCGCTGCTACTTCACCTGTGGCCCAGTGACGCTGCAAGTCCTCGACGTCTCCAGTAGCGGACCAGTCCAGCCGCTTCCGAAGTCGCTGTACTTCACTGTCCGCGACCTCGACGCGGTGTACGCCCGTGCCCAGGATCTCGGCTGCCTGGCGGCCGAACAGGTACACGGTCAGCCCGGCGGCGAGATTGCTGTTCGCCCGTGGGGAGAGCGTTCGTTCTACGTCGGCGATTCCTGGGGCAACTCCCTGTGCTTCGTCGAGGCCGGCACGATCTATCAGGGCTGACCGGACCAGACCATTGACAAGGAGACGGCTGTGACCTTCCGATCGCGGAGACGCTGGTTCGCCGGGTTGTTGCTGATGGCAACTCTGGCATGGCGTGGTTTTCGCGCGATACATCGATGAACTGTCGTACCTGCATGAGGAGTACAGCGCCGAGTGGCTCGACGTCCTCTACCTCGCGCGCCGCCGGATTTACGCGGACGCCATTCTCCACGCAGTTTTTCGGCTCTGTGACGTATGTGCGGGTGGTTCGCGCGTTGTCGGACCGGCGGATTGCCGTCGGATCGCAGGGTCTCGGGCGATGTGATCGGCGAATGTGGCGAGGATGTCGCCGACTGAACGCACCGTGCTGCCGGACATCGATTCCTGGCGGCAATCTCCTACCACTCGACATCGGACCACTGGTCCTGCACGCCGACTGAACCCACCGTGCTCGCCCGGGGACAGAGGATGCGGCGGGAAGAGCGTCGGGTGGCGGGGCCGACCGCCAGCACTGACTAACTCCGCACGGCTCGGACACTTCACGCTCAGCATCACCCGCACGACTAGCCGCGCGAGAGGTTAGACGGTGGCACAGGTCCGGCACCCGGGGGGACGCCGGATCGGTGCGGCCGCCAGTCTGTTGCCACTGCGTTTGGAGGTCGCCGGATACAACCCGGGGGTGCGCACTCCCCGCAGGGGCCGTGAACAAGCTATGCCCTGTGCACAGCCCCCCGTTTCCTGTCCACACCCCCAGCAACTGCACGCAGGCCACCTACCGCCAACGATGGAACAGCGCCCAGCCAGCCCACCAGCACACCGGTCAGCTAACCCACCACACGGGGAAGAGACCAGTACGCCGCACCACCCACGAATGAGTCAGAAGAGCCAGTTCTTCTCGGGGATTCTTCGCGGCGATGAACGGGGTGGTGGTTGCGCAGGACACCGGGGCCTCGCCGTATGTGGGCATTGCCGTTCCGATCGCGGTCAGCAGTGTGCCTGCTGGATTGCTGCTCTCCCCGTCATCACCGGGTTGTGGACGCTTGTGTCGAGCATCCGTCAGCAGAAGACCTAGCCTCCACGAACTCTGATTTCTTGTGGGTACCAAGCCTGCTTACGGAGTTCGTATGGCCGGCGTTGTCGTCCTCATCTCCGTGGGGCACACGATTGATGAGTGACTACCTGGCTGGAGTCACGCAGAACGACGCCGTCGGGCTTCGTCGAGGGCTTCGGTCGCGGTTGGGCGGGGGAGTGCTTCACACGCAGCTATCAGCGGGGCGGGGTGGACCGCAGATGGACGGGGTCGCCTGGTTCGTCGCGGTGAAGCTTCGCGCGCGACGGAGCTGAGGCTGCTTGCCTTGGGCAAGAGGTAGTACCACGGTACGACGGCCGGGCGGTAAATCATGCGCTGGTACCACGAATGGCCGTCTGCGGCCTCCTAGCGTGGACGGCGAGGCCGCGGGAGGCGCGCGGCGACGAGCCGAAGGACCAGGTAATGATCGAGGCACAGCAACTGACCAAGCGGTACGGCGAGAAGACGGCGGTGGACCGGCTCGATTTCAGTGTCAAGCCCGGAACGGTGACCGGCTTCCTGGGGCCGAACGGGGCCGGGAAGTCCACGACGATGCGGATGATCGTCGGCTTGGACAGCCCGACGTCGGGCACGGTGACCGTCAATGGTCGTCGTTATCGCGAGCACTCCGCGCCGTTGCAGGAGGTCGGTGCGTTGCTGGAGGCGAAGTCGATTCACCCTGGGCGTTCTGCGTTCGACCATCTGATGGCGCAGGCGTACACGCATGGCATTCCGCGGCGCCGGGTGGATGAGGTGATCGAGCTGACCGGTCTGCAGTCTGTGGCCAAGAAGCGCGCTGGTGCGTTCTCGCTCGGGATGGGGCAGCGGCTCGGCATCGCGGCAGCGTTGCTGGGGGATCCGGCGACGGTGATGCTGGACGAGCCTGTGAACGGTCTCGATCCCGAGGGCGTGCTGTGGATCCGGAACCTGTTGACCGGGCTGGCGGCTGAGGGACGGACTGTGTTCGTCTCGTCGCACCTGATGACCGAGATGGCGCTGGTGGCCGACCACCTGATCGTCGTCGGCCGCGGGCGGCTGCTGGCCGATACGACGGTTGAAGAACTGGTTCGCCAGGCGGAGGGCAGTGCAGTGACGGTGGCGAGCGCGGATCCGGCGCGTTTGCGTGAGGTGCTGGCCGGTCCGGGGGTAGGGATCGCCGGGCAGGCCGGGAGTGAGACGTTGCAGGTGACCGGGCTGACCGCGCGGTCGATCGGGTTGCAGGCCGCCGACGCCGGGATCGCGCTGTTCGAGCTCAGCGCCAAGAGTGTCTCGCTGGAGGAGGCCTTCATGGAGCTCACCAAGGATGCAGTCGAGTACCACGGGACCACGAGGAGTGCAGCATGAGCGCCACTACGTCTGTTCGCCCGTCGTCCGGTGACGCGGGGCCGCGGACCAGGCCGCCGTACCGGGTCACTGCGCGGCGGGTGCTGCGTAGTGAGTGGTCGAAGTTGTGGTCGCTGCGCTCGACCTGGATCACCTTGGCTTTGGCGCTGCTTTTCCTGGTGGCGTTCGGGATCATCGCGGCGGCGCGCTACAAGAGCAGCGTGACGTCCGGCCGCCAGTTGGATCCGGACTTCGCTGACGCGACCGCGCTGAGCTTGTCGCTGTTCGGCGTACCTATCGCGCAGTTGGCGCTCGGGGTGTTGGGTGTGCTGGTCACGGCTGGTGAGTACTCGACCGGAATGATCCGGTCGACCTTGGCAGCGGTTCCGCGGCGGCTGCCGGTCTTGTGGGCGAAAGCGGTGGTATTCGGTGTGGTCGCTTTGATTCTCAGCATGGTGGGCGTGTTGGCGACGTTCTTCGTCGACAGCCAGATCACCGCTGGGACCCCCGCGGCGTTGAGCTTCTCGGATACCGGCGTCATCCGCAGCCTGCTGGGTGCGGCTCTCTATCTGGGGCTGGTCGGGGTCATCGGCGCGGCTTTGGGTGCTCTGCTCAGGTCAGTGGCCGGCGGCATCTCGATCCTGGTCGCAGGCTTGATGCTGATCCCCGGCCTGATCTCGTTGCTGCCGAAGGCCTGGTCTCAGGCAGTCCAGCCGTATCTGCCGAACTTCGCCGGTCAGTCGATGTTCGACCTGCATCACCTGCCCCACACCTTGACCCCGGCGGTCGGTCTGCTCGTTTTCCTTGCCTGGACCGCCTTGCTTCTGGGCGGTGCGGCCTGGCGGCTGGCCCGCAAGGACGCCTGAGGCGTTTCAGTCGGCGACACACAATGGGGAGATGGCAGCCGTGATCGTTGAGGACCCGCTCTGGAGACATCCGCTGGTACGGCGGATCTCCGGAGCCGGGCAGCGCTTACGCCACGAGGATGCTCGCAGGCCGTGGATCATGGACACGGTCATCGTCGTACTGACCTTCGCCCTGTTCTGTCTGCCGGATCTCGTCGGCGGGTACGACGGTCCGCACGAGCTGGCCGGGACCTTCGTGGTGCTGCCGGTGGGCGCGATGCTGGTCCTTCAGGCGGGCCTGGTCGTGCCCCTGTGGTGGCGGCGGCGAGCGCCGTTCGCGGCCTTCCTGGCGATCGCGGCGGTGGTGTTGGTGCAGTGGTCGTTGGGCGCGTGGTTGCGTGCGGACATTGCGCTGCTCATCGCGTTGTACAGCCTGACGCTGCACGGGCAAGTCCGCGCCCTGCTCGCCGGGGCCGCGGTCATGGTCGCTGTTGCCGTGGTGATCGCAGTCCGGCTGGCCACCGTGGTGTCTGCTGGAGAAGGCGTGTTCTTCCTCGTCAGCGCGATGACTGCGGCTACTGCTTTGGGCTTGGTGGTGCGAGGCAGACGTGCTCAGCTCGCGGGGTTGCGCGAGCACGCGGCCCGGCTCGAGATCGAGCGTGACCAGCGCGCGCAACTGGCGGCCGCCGAGGAACGGACCCGGGTAGCTCGCGAGATGCACGACATTGTCGGGCACAACCTGTCGGTGATGATCACACTGGCCGACGGCGGCGGTTATGCCGCTGGCGTCAGACCCGAGCGCGCGGCCGAGGCGCTCGGGCTGATCGCCGAGACCGGTCGGCAGGCGATGGGGGAGTTGCGGCGCATGCTCGGTGCGCTGCGCGAACACAAGGACGCCCCGGAACTCAGCCCGCAGCCAGGGATCGCCGATATCGACGGACTGTGCCGCCGTACCAGAGCTGCCGGGCCGTCGATCGTCTACCGATCCACCGGAGACGTCGACGCGATGGACCGGGGCCTTCAGCTCACTGCCTACCGCATCGTCCAAGAGGCGCTGACGAATACGCTCAAGCACGCCGGACCGGAGACACACGCCGAGGTGTGGCTGAACCTGGCTGAGCACCAGTTGAAGATCCGGGTGCAGGACTCCGGACCACCGGCCGACCGGCGACCAGTGGAACCGGTTCGTGGCGAGGGGCAGGGCCTCATCGGCATGCAGGAACGCGCTGCCTTGTACGGCGGCACGATCCTCGCCGGACCGCAGCCGGGCGGCGGCTGGAATCTCCAGGCCGACCTCGAACTCGACTCACCGATCAACCTGTCCGGAGGTGCCTGATGATCACGGTCCTGGTCGTCGACGATCAGCCGTTGCAACGCCTGGGGTTCCGCATGCTCCTGGAATCCGTGCCTGACATGGATATCGCCGGCGAGGCTTCCACCGGCTCCGAGGCGGTCCGCCAGGCCGCCGACCTGCGCCCCGACGTGGTGCTGATGGACGTGCGGATGCCGGGCATGGACGGCATCGAGGCAACCCGCCGCATCGTCGACAACGGCGGCCGCTCGCGAGTCCTCGTCCTGACGACCTTCGATCTGGACGAGTACGCCCACGCAGCACTCCGCGGCGGAGCCAGCGGTTTCCTGCTCAAGGACGCGCGCCCGGAGGAACTGCTGGCCGGCATCCGTGCGGTCGCCGGCGGTAACGCGATCATCGCTCCGGCCCTGACCCGACGTCTCCTGGACGCCTACGTCCAGCACCTCCCCGGCGGGCCGCCAGACCCGCGCCACCACGCCCGGCTGAGCAGCCTGACCGATCGCGAACGCGAGATCCTGGTCGCGGTCGGCCGCGGCTGGACCAACGCGGAGATCGCCGAGCGGCTGACGCTGTCGGAGTCCACCGTGAAGACCCACGTCGGTCGCGTCTTAGCCAAGATCGGCGCGCGCGACCGGATCCAGGCCGTCATCCTTGCCTACGACCTCGAACTCACCTACCCCAGCACGGCCACGACTCCCGACCGCTGAGCGGTGGCCGCCGCGACGGAGGGGGTATCGCCGCGGCGGCCCGCCTGAGGACCGCGGACAGGCGCCACCTCGGTCCCTGCCCTGGAGCCTGCAGCATGTCGCCTGAGAATCCGCTGAGTGCCCGGGCCGGGGGAGCACCACATCGCGGCAGGTCGGCACCGACGGCAACTGCTGTGACATGACGCACAGTCATGATCAGATGAAGAGTGCCGATCGGCGATCTGGTGCGTTTGTGGTGCGTGGGGGCAACACGAAGGCCCGGTGCACATTGCGATGTGTGCCCGGGCCTCGGTGTTTGTGCGCCGCCAGGGACTCGAACCCGAACCCGCTGATTTACAGCCGAGGTTGACCATCAATCGCCGCTGATGCGCAGAATCGCTTGCTAGTAAGGGATTGGTGGGAAGCCTGGTGATCCGTACATTCTCATCACTCATCACCCTCTCGCGCTGATTGAGGTGCGTAGAGGTGCGTTGCGACTCGGCGAACGACGCCAACCGCCGAGTTCTGGCAACATGCTTCTACGCCCGACGCGAGCCTGGCGCAGTGGCGGCGCTTCGCATCGAGGCGTTTTAGTCGCCGAGTAGGACGCGATTGCTTCGGTGTGCGCCGTCAGGCTCCTGGAGCAGGTCAGGGCGGAGTTTCACAACTGAACGTAGTGCTGCAGCAGCCACGTCGAGGGCCCGGTCAGCCTTCGAAAGATCGGATGGCTTCAGGGTGGGCGATCCACGAACGACTCCGCCACGCCCCAGAGCAAGCATGAACGGGGCGCAGGGCGATCCGCCATGACCGGGCTTGTCAGGTGGACTGGCGTGGGCGACGTAGTTCCGTAGCATTGCGTGGTGCCCTTCCTGGTGGCGATTGCGCTGGCCACGGAGGTAGCCGAGACGCTTGGCCCAGGTGGTCAGATCCGGGAGCATCCCGTTGAAGCGCATGTGCGGTGCGGTACGTTGTCGCCGACGACGAGCTTCTTGCCCCTTCAGGGCTTGAAAGACCGTCTCGTAGCTGTCCGGCGTGACCGTGCTCGTCGCGCCTTGTTGTCGACGAAGGTCGCTCCGCTGCTGTGGTGCAGCATGAACCGTCTCGCAGAGCCTGTTCGACGGTTAGCGGCGCGTGGTCGTGGACAAGCTGTATGCCTCGTGGCAAAGGACGCCATGCGAGAAGACCCTGCGGAGGCGGTCGAAGGCGCCCCGGGTAGCCGCGGCCACATCTTCGGAGAGTTCGATTGAGGCGACGACTTGCTGCTGCTGGTGGACGGCGGCGTCTGTGGCTGGCAGGTGTCCGAGGCCCATCGGCGCGAAGATGAGCGATCGGTCGTCGGCGCGCCGCAGTTCCTCCAGCGTCTGGATCTGCATCGCACAGCATCGGCTCGCGGCCTGGTCTCTGTCGCTGCCTTTGTCACCGCTCTGGTCTGGATCGTTCGTTAAGTCGGTGTGATCTATCGGGTGATTCCCAGGATCGCTCTTACTGCGTTCCACCGTTCCACGGCGTCGAGTCCAACCGTGGGGTCGATGATCATCGTGTTGCGGCTGGAGGTTCGTACCGGGTCAGCAGCATCGAGGTGATCGCCTTCTGGCTTTCACTCACCCTTCTACATTGGGCCGGGTTATGGGCACGGGTGGGCTATGGCGTTCCGCGCCCGATCCCAGCAAGATGCGTGAATGATTGTCAATCTCCTCGCGGACATGTCCCTTTGGACATGGAAGTTTCTCAGCGACGCACCGTTCCGACCGAGGGAGGAGACCATCACCGAGTCGCTCCTCGTCGACTTGGGCAGACGCGGCCGCGGGCAGGTCTGGGTGCACAAGGCAACGACCGGGGTGGAGTCCAGAACTGGGCTGGATTGGGCGTGGGCGCTCAAGACAACCGCGGGCTGGGTGATCATGGTCGTCCAGGCCAAGCAGGCCGATGGCCTGCGATTCGCTAAGTACCCGGAGCTCCGGAAAAGGGATGCCACAGATCAGGTCGATGACCTGCTTTACACAGCGGCGATGGTGGGCGCGCTTCCGGTTTACGTCTTCTATCAAGGCGAGGTGCATCCCTTCGGTGCAGCCGGTGAAACAACTTGGTTCGGAGCCTGCCCACGAAAGGAAATCACCCGTGGACCTGGTCTGCCCTGGACTCGCACCGCGAGCGCACTGGGCATCACTGTCGCCCATGCGGAAGATGTGATGACCTACATCGTGCCGCCACCGGCAGCCAACCAGCGAGCCGAGACGGTCAACAATTACGCGATGCCGCTGGAATGCCTCCTGTGCCCGGGGCTGGGCCTGAGGCACGTCACTGCCGACGCCCCGCGAATCTTGGAGGTGGCCGCGCAGATCGCCCATCTCTCGACGGCAACGCAGGTCGAGTCTCCCTGGCTGGTTGCCGACTCTCGACCTAGCTGGATCCAACCTGAGCAGCCTAGCTGGGTTGGCGACATCATCGAGGGCATTGGCCCGCGTGAAGACCGAGAGGATGTACCCGATGCGTCGTACTACCTGGTCACTGACCTGACCGGCGGGGAAGGCTGATCCATCCGGTGCGGCGGCTCGGATCTCCCTCAAGCGCTCAGAGGCCGTCTCCCGATCAGGGAACGTGCCACGGCACGTCGACCGAATCCCCTGCACCGCGGTACTCAGCGGTCTTCGGCATGTACTTCTCGTCGTAGCCGAGCCACCACAGCATCGCGAGGTGGAGCATGCCGGTTGCGGCGAACCCGGTTTCGGCCCATTCGGTCGTGGTCCAGCGGTGAGCCAGTTTCTGTTTCGGGTGGGCGACTTCGTTGCGAAGTTTGACGGCGCAGGCGAGCGCATCGAACGTCTTCGAGGGTTCGGCCTTCGCGAGATCTGTTTGGACCTTGGTCAGGTTCGCCATGTGCGGCGGAACCGCTAGGTCGACGCCGATGATGTCGAGGATCTTCCGGAGCTGGTCGACGGTGTCCAAGGCGCGCCACTGGTTGTTGGTCAGGTGATTGGGATCGGCAACAGGAAGTTCCTCGACCAGGTACGCATAGGAGATGAGTTGGAGCGCGGACACCGGGAGCAGGACCTTCATCTTGACGGTAGCGTCATGCTCGGCTGAGAAGTGGTATCCGAGCATGTTCATGAAGACCTGCCAGCGGAGGCTGTTCTGGCTGGTGGCGTAGCCGGCGCGGAGCAGTTCGGTGATCTGGGCTGCCGTGCGGTCGACGTCGAGAAATGGTGTGGCGCCGAGTGGCCGGTCAACAGCGCGATTGCACTGCCACCGGCTCCAGGTCGGCTTGCTGTCGCGGTAGCCAACGGGAAGTACGGCGGCGGTGACTCGACCGAGAGCGAAGCCGATGAGGTCGACTGTGATGTCCAGGATCTCGAGGGCATCGGCGGCTTCGAACAGGTCGCCATTGTCCCGCCGGATCCGGCCGACGTGGGTAACCGTGGATGCGCCGGTTGAGCGTTGGTGGTCACGTACCGTTTTGGGGCTTGCGTCGCCGCGCGGCTCGAGACGGAGCTGCCAGCCGCCGAGAGTGACCTCGACCCTGCCATGGCGTTCTTGGCCGCCGTAGCAGGTGTTGAACCCATCGAGGCCGTACCAGCCGTTCAGAACGAAAAACGTCAGATGGTCGAGAACGCTCGGATGGCCGATATCGATGCCATCGAGATGTTTGAAGGCAGAACTGGTCGCGCCGCCCTGCCTGGTGAACTTCGGCGGCCGGGCGGTCTTGGCAGCGGAAGGGATCGACTTCGTTGGTATCGACAGGCTGTCGAGGTCGACCCACTTTGCAGGCTGCTTGGTGCCGCCTCCTTTCAGAAACTCTGGGATAGCGCTGAAATCGAGGTCTCGGACGCCGTGTGCATGCAGCCGGGGAGTCGGCTTGAGATCAATGACGACCACACCGCGAAAGCGATGCCCGTCGTGATCGAAGTTGCCGCGGTACACGGGGATGTCGGTCGCATCGAGCGGCGGGAGCGGGTAGTGGTGCGTGAGCGCCTTCGGGAAGTGGTGCTTGATGATCACCTTCTCGCCGTCAGGCATCGTGAGGGTCTTGCAGATCCCGCATTCGGCGTCGAGGACAGGCACGACGGCCATCCTAATCCCCGCAGGAAGGTCAGGACGGCTTCATGTTCCTTGGCCGCGTGACCACGGCCAAATCGGCCGCGGTCGGAGGATTCCCTACGTCCTCGGCCGACAAACCAACCAACCCTAAGTGACCGCCGGGAACCTCGCCGAGGTCCAGCATGTCGCAGCGTTGCCATTCCCTCAAGCCAACGAATGAGTCAGACGGAATCTTCGTAGGCGTCGAGGTGGAGGGCGCTGTCGCACAGTTGGGTGATCCAGCGGTCGACGATCTGCTCGGGTAGCTCACCGTCCGGTTCTGCAACGGCGTATGCGTCGAACCAAGGCGAGGGTCGAGTGCCAGCGACCTGGTTCAGCCCGGCAGTGTCGATCAGTTCGGACAGATTCGAGGACGTTCCGAGCCAGAATCCGATGCTCGCGGCCGATCGGGCGATAGAGCAGCTCGAGGTTCTCAGATCTGTCAGGGGCTACCTCCCATCGTCCCTGAATCTCGCCGATGGAAAGCTCTGTTTCGAGGCGGCCGAAGAACTTGAAGTCGAGCAGGTCGGTCGCGAAGGCAAAGCTATGCAATCGCACCCTTGAACGTTGCATCTCTTGCGGGCGGAATCCCAGCTCTTCGTATGCGCCACGTGCCGCCGTGATGTCAGGACTACACGACGTGGCGTCATGTCCCGCCGAGGCGAAGTCCCGCGCGGCCATCCCTTCTCCGACTGCATTGAAAACCTGACCGTGCCTCCACGAGGTCCGCCGGCGATGTAACTCCAGCGCGTCGCTGACAAGGGCCTCGATCGCCAGTTCGGCACTACACCTTTGTCGTACGTGCGCACGAGGCAAGATCAGCCTTTGTCTTCTGGTGGACGAGAGGACCTGCGCCTCACGATGGATGAGACCCGGGTCCTAGTCGGCAGTCATCAATACCCAGAGAGGTTCGCGTCATGATGAAAAACATGCTTGTCCGTTCTGTTCTGGCCGGATCGGTGCTCCTTGCTCCGCTTGCGGTCGCGCAGCCTGCGATGGCCTCGACGCAGGTTGTCGGATTCCGAGTGGGGTCGTGGCACTGCCCGAAAGCATTCGGGCTCAGAAGCCTGAACGGTGTGCACGTCTTCGCAACATCTAGCCAAGCCCCCAACATTGGCGGGGAATGGGTTGGCAGTACGACAGGAACGGCCTATGTTCACATCACAGGGGTACCGGCCGGTGGCGGCCCGGCCCATGTTGTGCTGAGCTACACCTGCTGGAGCAGCACACCGACGCCGGCCGAGGGTGATCGCTGGATCTACGGATCGGGGCAGCAACCCACGTACACCCTGTGATCTGCGACCGCGGATTGACTCGGACCTACCCATAGGGACGAAGTCTTGCCACGACCGCTGCTCGCTGCCGTACTCCGAACTTGTCCAGGACGCGGGTCACGTGGGTCTTCACCGTCGCCACGCTGATTCCCAGGTCGTCCGCGACCTCCTCATTGGTGAGGCCGTCGGCCATCAGAAACGCGACCTCCTGCTCGCGTGCGGTGAGCTTGTCCAGCAGTAGACGAGCTTCAACTGACGGCCTCATCAGTAGCTCGTTCATCTCGCTCTGCGTCCGCTCGCACAAGTCCCGCAGACCGCTAAGCCCACCTAGTACAGCCTCCGGATCAGATAGGTTGTTCCCTGTCATGCGGATGATGTCGCGGCGCAGTTCCTCCAACCGGTGGCCGAACGCTTCGACCACATCCACAACCGACATGGGTCCAGCGGTTGCGTCGCCGCCGCCCAGCAACCTGGTCTCATGGGCGACATCTTCCCGTTCTCGCGCCAGTGCTCTGACCACGCTCTCGGCCAGCCATTGGAAGGCCCCGGCGATCTCCTCGCTGTACACGCGAGGCTGATAGCTCTGCATGGAGGCAAGGCCGATGACAGCTGGTCCGTCAAAGGAAGCCTCGAGCAGGGGGACCGCGATGGCGTCGCGGGACAATCGCTCTTCGTCGCCGAACGAGTGACCCCGATGGAGCAGGCGTCCGTCGTCCATGCTGTACAGATAGGGCTTTGCGTTCTTCTTGATCCAGGCCGCAAGTCGATCCGGGCCATAGGTCTGATGCCCTGGAGGCTGCTCGCTCGGCGTGTCGAAGATGTAGGGGAGGACGAGATACTCATCGTCACGGAAGAACGCCACATAGAAGCTGTCGACCGGCGCGATGGTTCCCATTGTCACCCGCCATTGGTTGTAGAGCTTGCGGCGCTGGCCCGTCGGTAGGTAGCTCACCGTCCGGTACGCATCACGGAGGATCTCGGCCAATCGCGGCGAGAACTGTTTGAGGTCAGACATTCGGCATCTTCTCGTCGCCTCCTCATAGCCAGCCTCGACGCCTGCGTATGTCGGATCATCCGCTACTGGCACCCCCAGCGACAGGCCACCGTGCAGTCCCCTCCTAACGATCGAGCCTGTGGCAGTGGACCGGCGCGAGGACTTGGCCGGCCGGTATGCGACCCGTCGGCTGGATCTGCCCGATGGTCGTGGCCAGAGCCTTGAGAGGCCTAACGTTCTCTGATCGCGGGATGATGGACTCTACGGACGCCACGTCCTGCTGACTGTGCTGGATCGGGAGAAGCGCGAAAGAGTCGGAGCCCTCGATGGCTCGCCAGGCGCTGCGGAGCTCGCCGAGAGGGAGTGTGTGGGCAGTGCTGGTGAGGACGCCTCGGAGGTTGTCCTCTGGGAACAACGTGAGGCCGCCGGAATCGTTTTGCAGAAGAGGGCGTTCGGCCTCGTTGTCGCCCAGCGCTGTTCCAGGTCTGCGGCATAAGCGGCGGCCAGGCTTGGTGGCGTCACGGAGCGCGCCATCTCGCCCAGTTGCTCGACCGTCAACTCCCCGCCGCTGACCCGCACTGCCAGGGCGGTGTCGAATGTCTAGTCGGATGGAGTCAGCGCAGGGTATGGCGCGATGATCGGGTCGATGAGCGACGGAGTCGATCCTACCCGCGCCATGTCGATGTTCTGACCGCCATGCTGCTCTTCCGTTCTCCGGCCATCGAAGAGCTGTCGGAGCACCATTGTGCCGGACCAACCGCGCACGCATCGGAGCAACCAACCCGGCCGGATTGCTCATCTAGCTGAGCGCCTCGCGAGGGACGAGTTGACCCTCGCGTCAGCGACCGGGCCCTACGCGGGAGATGCTTGCAGGGTGGCCTGGTCAGACTTGGCGGGAGCCGCCAGAGATTGCATTCAGAACACGTTCTGAACTACTATGGGCTGCATGACGACCGACACCGCATCTCGAACCTCCTTCCAGTCGTCTGACTTGAGCCGCTCCTCGGCCGAGGTTTTCGCCGCGGCCGCGGATCACCCTGTCGAGGTGACACGACGCGACGGCGAGTCATTGGTTCTCATGTCCGAGAGTGAAAACCGAGCCCGTACCTCGCTGCTCGAACTGGCAGCCCAGCTCATTGCCGTGTCCACCAGTCTCGAGGGGACGCTCGGCGAGCGAATGAGCAACCACTTCCCCTGGATGCTCGCCCTCAGCACGGAGGGGCGCGAGACCTGCGCAACCGACATCCTGGCCTCAGCCAGGGCGTCCTTCGCCACCGGCCAGGCCTACCTCGCGCTCGCCGAGCTCACCTCATGGCGCGAAACAGCGACGGCAATCGCGGCCGGTCTCGGCCATGCATCGGTGGAATGGCTTGACGAGGACGAGCCGGTGGAGCGTCCCTGACGCATGGCGAAGCAGACGAAAGTCGAGCGCCCGACCAAGAAGAGCGAGTACGAGCTTCGCTTCGCCTCTGCCAACGCCCAGAAGGGATGGCGTGACCTCGCAGCAACGCTGCGAGGTCCGCTCGCCGATACCTGGGACTTCCTCACAAGAACCCCGCTGGACGTGACGCCGACCAACTACCCGTTGAAGGACGTACTGGGGACCGTCTCCCGGGCAGGAGCCAGCCATGAACGCTGGCAGCACAAGCCAACAGCCAAAGGTACGGCTCGGATCTGGTTCTACGTCGAAGACCACGTCGTCTACCTCGAACAGGTACACACAAGCCACCCCAACGAGACAAAGTAAGGAGATTGCACGCGTCGGCGTATAGGGCCACGAAGTCACCTCGTCCCGTGCTCTCTTCACGGGTGATGGTTAGCAGATCTGCTTTCGTCTGAAGTCCATGCTGTCTCTGCCTAGCTGCCAGCGGTGTTAGGCCGGTTCGACGAACGCCGGGTAGCGGTCGAGTACATCTGCGATCCCATTCATGTGCAGTCGGGTGCGGGGCAGATCGAGCGCGGATATCAGTTGGGTTCGCGTCCTCGGGGATTCAGCGATGGACAGAACCGATGCGATGCGGTGGAGTTGCGTGGCTGTGCTCTGTCCGCGTTCGGCGGCTTGCCAAAACTTCTCGGCGACGTCAACCTGCCTGCCGAATGCGCTGATTGATGCGCTGAGGTTCACCAGGATCGCTTGACGAGGGGTACTCGTTCTCTCCCAAGCGGCGAGGATTTCGTGACGCCAGTGATACGAGGCCGCCGCTAGCGCGACAGCCTTGCCTGGTCGGCGTGGTCGTCTCGGCCGGTGGCTTCGTTCGATCTCGAAGACTGACCGCGCGATACTGAGGCCGAGCTCGAATGGCATGTCGTAGAAGCGCTCCCGGCAATGCTGCTGATCGTGCAGTAGGCCGCCGACCCCGAGCGTAATTTGCTCTAACGAGTAGGCGTCATTGACGCCTGGCGAGATCCAACCATTGAGCAAGACAAAGCCGTGTGGGTTCGCCGCCTGCCTGTGAGCCGCCAGACGCCGCCAGATACTTCGAGTGCGCCCGAACATCACGTACTGCTGACGAATTCCCTGAAACTCCAACACATACAGGTGATCGTCCGACGACGGATCGGCGTACTGCGCCAGTTGACGAACCACAGCTGCCTCCGCCCGTTCAATCTCGTCGCTGAAGCGCGGCGTCTTTCAGCCTCAGGGGCCGGCTGCCCGGGATAGCGCCTGTTCGTGCCCACCTGATAACAATAGAACACGTGATCGGTTGCCATCGCGCTTGGTCGGGTCGAGGACGGTCGAGGCCAGAGAAGCGTCGTCCTGGACAAGCGGTCGACGAGCACACATCCCGCTTATGCGCACCGTCACCGGGACAGGGGTGTGACGGTTGACGTGACCTCGTTGGCGCTGGGAGAGGCGGACGGATGAGGATTCGACGTTGATGACTCTGGGTAACCTCCGGTCAGGGCAGGCTTGGGTCCGAGGAGGCGCGATGCGGATCACCGTGTACTTGTTGCGCTCGGGTGCCGAGTTCGTCAAGGAGACTCTCCGAGATCACAGCCGCTTTCACGAGTGTCCCGTCGTGGTGCCAGCCGCCGAGAATGTCGAGTGGCGCCTGTTCATGCGTCCGGGAGCTCCGCTGGAGGCCGGATGGCTTGAACACATTCGGCCGCTATTCGTTGGTCAGCCCCCGGTTTCCAGCGTCGGCATGTCTCCGGGAGCCGTGCTGTTGGTGAAGGCGCATGGGCGGTTGTTCGCGGTCACGTTTGGAACAGGCTTCCACGCCATCGACGATGGGTTGAAAGAGCCTGACTTCGGTCTGCTGGTCGCTGCCAACTCGGTAGATCCCGAGCAGGTCATGCTGGCGGAGGCACGGGGGATGGGGAAGGGAAGGCGTAATGCGCTGAGTACGTTGCCGACGCCGAACGAGATGTTCGCACTAGGCCTCCTGACGGACGAGGAATGGGTACGACGCTTCGGCGGCGTGGTCGAACTTCCCGGTTTTGCACGCACGATTGCCGGAGCGGACTCGCTGAGCCTCTCGATCGACGGATACCGCCTCGCGGACCTACCAGCGACCTTGGGTAAAGCGCTTGAGCTCTGGCAGGCAGACGACTATAAGGCCCGTTTCCCCTTCCTCACCTACTTCCGCCGGGTCGCTGACCGGGAGCTCATCGCAGAGTTGGACGAAACAGTCGAATCGCTCCTGCGCACCCGCGATCCGGACGTCGGCTTCGCAGTACCGGACGAGCTTCACTTGACCGCTGACTGGTACCGCGTTGCGCGGCGACGCAACGCGTACGACGTCTACGAGTTGCTGACCGATGAGATCTACACCGCGATCGATACCGTCGGCGGTTGGGAAGCCCCAATGACTTCGGTGAAGGTCGAGGCATACGACATGAACGGCGACGTCGTCAGCGGCTCACGATCTCTGCGTTCTTACGTAGTGGCGACGGTCGAACGCCTTGCCGGGAAAGCCAAGCAGCAGTACACGTTGACTGCCGGCATCTGGTTTCGGGTCGATCAAGAGTACGTTGAGCAGGTCGACCGCTTCTTGAGCGCCAAGGTCCCTGATCTGACGACCGAGCTTGGCCTCCCGGTTTGGGACGAGAAATTCCTCGAGGAGCACGTCGAGGGCAAGTATGGTGAGCAGCGCTACAACACTTGGGTCGGCGATGAGCTCGGCCATGCCGTTCTGGACCGGAAGCTCTACCGCGGCAAAGCGGGGGAGAAGGTCGAGATCTGCGATCTCCTCACCAGGGCAAAACACCTGATCTGTGTGAAGCGGATGGACGGTAGCGACAAGCTGAGTCACCTCTTTCAGCAGGGATCAGTGTCTGCGCAGCTGACTCTTGTGAACGACGACTATCAGGCAACGCTGATGCGCAAGTTGCGGGAACTGGAGCCAAGCGCCGAGTTCGGCGTCGCTCAAGACTGGACGGTCGTGTACGCCCTCGCCACCAGCAAGCCGGGTGCGCTCAAGGACATCATGTATTTCTTCTCGCGGGCGGCCTTGAAGATGCACGCCGAAGCGATCATCGGCCGGGGCTTCAAGGTTGGACTGGCCAAGGTCGACCGCATCGCTGGGCCTTAATCACGCCGGGGATAGGGTGCGTGAGAGTCTGCTGTCGTACATACCTCGGTTATCGATGCATTGATCGGTCGCGCGGAACTGTCTGCCGCGCAGTTGCAAGGGAGCTCCGAGCAACCCGAGCTGATCGCGGCGATGATCGCTGATGCATGTGGTGCCGACCTGAAGCGTTGGGCGAGGTTGTCCTAACTGCCGGATCCACCGCTCAAGTCACTGAAGTTCGCGGCCTGGCTTGATCAGACCGGATGAGGCACGCCGGGCACGCGCGACCTGGCCCCGTCGACGACGGACTGGGGCCTGTCCTGGGCACGGCAAGGCCATCTGGTGACGTGAGCACCAGCACGAAACCTCATGTCACCGACCCTAGCCGGTGACCAGCCGTAGGTCCACTTGTGGTGGCGATGGACTTAACCCGTTCGCCGGTCTCGAACCGGTGCTGCTGCTCCGTCACTGCTCCGTGGGACGTTGACAAGCGGCGATCACCGTCGCGAACGGATGAGTACAAGCATGCAGGTCAGAGGATGAAATGGGAGTTCGGTCCGGTTTGGGGTAGCCGGCACCTGCAAGATCCTCGACATCTTCGAAGGCACCTCAGCAAGTCCGGAAACTCATCGTCGCCCGCAGAATCATGGGGGAGACGCCTGCTGAGCTGAATTGCCTTGCAGATAAGGGGTTTGGGTCTGCTGTCGAAGATCAGCCCCGGACTCAGGTCGGGATACTCGTGGCCAGGCCCGGTGAAGCTGGCGCTTAGAGTGCGACCCAGTTGTTGGTGTGGTCGCCGGTACGGATGGCGGCGAGGCGTTGACGCAGTGCGTCGGCGTATGTCGGTTTGGAGTGCTGGCGGATCGGGCCGGGGAGTTGGGCGAGGTCGCGCATGGCGATGAGGGTGTTGTAGCCGTCCCAGTCGCGCAGGTCGTAGCCGTATCGGTCGACGAATGCCTGGATCCAGGCCTCGTTGCGGCCGTAGCGGGTGGCTGCGTGCCACGTCGGGATCAGGTCGACCTCGCGGGGTCCGCGGCTGACCGAATCCCAATCACACAAGATCGGCTTGGCCGGGTCGGTTGTGGTGTCCCACAGTAGGTTGCCGGCCCAGGCATCACCATGGATGAGGCCGTGGCCGAGCGGCCAGGTGAGTTCGGCCAGCTCGCCGCGTATGTCGGCGACGTAGCGAGTGAGCCAGTCCAGGTTCTCTGGGCTCAATGCTTTCGCGGCTGCGGGTGATTTCAGTGCTCGGCCGAGGGACTCCAGTGGGGTCCAGTCGGCGAGTTCGGCCGGCGGTTGCCCGATGCCGTGTAGCGCCTTGATGAGCGAGCCGAGGTGCCGGGAGTTGAGGGGCTTCGCGTGGTGGGCTTCTGGCTGGGGGTAGTGAGTCCAGAACGTGACGCACGTCGTGTCGTCGATCTCGACGAGTTCGGTGCCGGGCAGGGGGATCGTGGCGCCGAAGCCTTCGTCACCGAGCCAGTCGGTCACGGTCTGGGTGATGCGTAGGCGGACCGCGTCGTCGCCGGTCGCGATCCGGGCGATCGCCGGTACGGCGGGGAGCAGATATACGGCGTTGCTGTAGTCGTGGATTAGCTTGGCGCCGTCGGCATCGAGGCCGTTGTGTGTGCAGGCGGTCGTCAGGGCGTCGGCTAGGGGAGTGGGCACGGCGCACCACTCTAGCTACGCATTGGCTCCGGCAACTTCCGGAAGTGCCGCCCGACCTGTTGCACTGCGGTCAGGTCGCCGTAGACGGCGAGGCGACGGCGTTGAGCGAGGCCAGCCGGCTTCGCTTGCACCTTGGTGTTCGTCTCGGAGATGCGCGTTGAGCCGACTTGCGCTTGTTGCGGCTACTCAAGGCGAGGCGGAGCCGCAGCCCTGGGCATCAGCGGATCTCGTCGACGCCGGTCCCAGCACCCAGCTTGTCGCAGCTCAGGCCACGAGTTGATACTGCAGGGATTCGCTAGGCGCCATCACGACATGTCCAGGTCGCCGAAGGCGTCGTCGAGCTGGCTACTTTGCGGCCTACCTAGACGACTTGGTGACAGCTGACGGTGCTGGGTGACAAGCTCAAAGCCCGCAGTCTGCGTTGCAACGGTTGATGTACAACCTAAGGCGTCTGAGCCGCCCGTTCTGACAGACCTTCGCCGTGTTCGGGTGACGGTGTCGCGTGGTGGGTCAGGTCGTGATGGTCACTGCTCGGGTGGTGCGAATCTCGAGTTCCACTGTTCGTAGATTGCTGGGTCTGGGCGGTAGGAAACTATTGATGAGAGTGGGACGTGCATGATGGTGCCGCTGGTCATCGCGATCTCGGCCCAGGGCTGATCCGGGGCGACCGGGTAGTGGCGGTGCGGGGTGAACCGGATGACGGCGTCTGAGCGAACGATGTCGGCGTCTTCGTGAGGCTCCCAGGTGAGCCACCCTGACTTCGCGATGCGGGCTACGCGGACGAGTGCGGCGTAGCTGCTTTCGGCGTCGGAATCGTCGGCGACCCAGGTCTCGGGATCTGCGGTTGATGTCTGACGTGCCAACCTGACTACATCGCTGATTGGCGACAGTCCGACGATCGGCTCGGGGGCGTCGACCACCGAGAGGTCTCGAGATGCCGCCTCCAGACCGACGGTGTCGAGTAGGTGGAAGAGATCGTGTACTTCCGCGGTTGTTGTGGTGGTCTCGGCGTAGGGATGGACGATGCGGGTGTCGTTGAATGGCGTGAACCAGCCTTCGACCGGGGGTACCCACATGCCTAGGGAGCGTTGCATCGCGGGATCGTTTTCGAAGCCGTCCATGTCTTTGCTGAACAGCAGCTCGAAGTCGGCGTCCTCCAGGAGGAGGTCTTCCAGAACTGCGTCGTAGTCGAGATCGGCTTCGTCCATCAGAGCGTAGGCGCTCTTGCAGATCGCGTTGAGGATGATCTCTTCTGCGATACAAGCCGGTCGATCGGCCTCGGGGTTGGCCAGGTCTTGGGTGACCTTGATCGCGGTGACGAGGACCTTCGCGAAGAAGTGCGGGTCGTACGCGGGACGGAATCGGGCTGGGAAGTTGTCCCAGACGAACGTGCCGGCATAGACCTCGGGGTCGGGTTGGCCGTCGTCGGTGTCGAGTTCGGCGGCGCCGATGGTTTGGATGTCTGCGATGCACTCGTCGATGACGTAAATTCCCGCGAGAGTAACGGCGCCCAGGAGACGTCGCTCGGCACGCAAGTCGTCCTCGGTCGGTGGTTCGTCGCCCCAGTCATCGCGGTCGTCGGACGTGCCAAGGTAGGAGATGTACGGGTTGCGTGCTCGCTCTGCGAGTTCGTCGAGGAGTTCAATCAGCGTCTCATCGTCGGCCACCCGATCAGCTTGCCACATGGCTGCATGTGTGCGTCCGGGCGCGTTGGACAGGTCTTCGGTTTGGTTCGATTCTGTTCAGAGAAGACCTGGGTCGTCGAAGGCCTGTTCAAGGGCTTCGGCGGCGGCTGGGTTGGCTGCTCGTCGGCCCAAGTAGACGTCTTGGGTGATGGAAACCTTGGCTTGGCCGAGTTGGTCGGCGATCTGGCGGGCGGTGTGGCCGGCGTCGTCGAGGGCGGTGGCGGTGGTTTTGCGGAGGGCGTGGGAGCGGATCCAGGCGAGCTTGTCGGACTCGGCAGGTCGGAGGGCTGCTTCTAGGTGGGCGCGAAGCTCGGGTGTGTCGTCGAGTGTGGTGCCGTAAGTCTCGAGCAGGGTTGACACCAGTTCGGCGTCGACCTTAATGCGGCCGGTTTCGATGAGTTCGATGCGGGTTTGTGGCCAGCCGAGCGTCACGGCCACTTCCTTGCGGGACATGCGTGTCGTGCGGCGGTGGGCTCGGAGGGCCAAGCCGAGGTCTCTGCGGGCTGTGCTGCCGACCGGCGAGAGCGCGACACGAAGGGAGCGGCGTGTGTTCGACGGGTCGCGGTGGCCGCCGAGAGTGTCGGCGAAGATTGGTTCGTCGAGTCGGACACCCACGGCGAAGCGGGAGCGCAGGGGCGCGAGGGCCCAATTGGGCAGGCTCAGGACGCGTTCGCCGGCCCGCGATTTGGTGACCTTCCGGATCAGGCCTTCGCCGGGGAGCCGGGCGATGGTGTGGGTGATCTCGACGGTGCCGGTTTCGAGGTCGACCTGATGCCACAGGACGGCGAGGGCCTCGCCGATGCGCACACCGGTACCCAGCATGAACGTGGTCAGGTCAGGAAGATCAGCTCGGACCGCGCCCGGATCGGCGGCGAGGCTTGCGCGGAGGAGAGTGACTTCTTCGGTGGTGAGCGCACGGGGCGGGTTCTTGGGTTTGGCCTCGATGGCCTCGATCTCCCGGACCGGGTTGACGGAGATCGCTCCGTAGCGGACGGCGATTTTCATCATGCCGGACAGAACCGCGCGGCACGTCTTGGCGGTGGGGGCGCCGGAGCGGTCTTTGATCTTGGTGATCGCGGTGTCGATGCGTTGGGTGGTGGCCTCTCCGATGCGGAGCTCGGCAAATGCCGGTCGGATGTGGTTCCTGATGGCCCGCCGGTAGGTGTCCAGGGAGGTCGGGGATCGGGTTCCGTCGACGATTCGCTCCTCGAACTTCTTCTCCCACAGATCGATGAGGTGGGAGACCTTGTGCATCGCGGTCAGCGCGCCCGCCTGGCCAACCTTGGCGCGGTCTCTCAGTTTGGCGAGGAGGGCCTGCTCGGCGGCCGATGCGGTCCGGCCGGCTGCCCTGACGTCGCGGACCTGACCGTCGTGATCTCGGAAGTTGGCCTTCGCCATGTGCCCGATGGCCTTGCCTTTGGCGTCGGTCTTGGTGACCTTCGTGGAGATCTTGCCCCAGGATCCGATCGGCAGCGGTGGTCTCGGCATCTCAAGCCTCCAGTTTGGGTGCGAACTGGTTGCTCAACGGAGGCCACGAGCTGGAATCGCAGAGATCGGCAGCGCTGGTCACTGCTGTGACATGACGCACAGTCACGATCAGATCAAGGGTGCCCAGACGGCTCTGCAGTGGCAAAGAGGGCAGTAAGGGGGCACCTCGGGCAACACGAAGGCCCGGTGCACATTGCGATGTGTGCCCGGGCCTTGGTGTTTGTGCGCCGCCAGGGACTCGAACCCCGAACCCGCTGATTAAGAGTCAGCTGCTCTGCCAATTGAGCTAGCGGCGCATATTTTCTTGTGGTCTTGCCTTCGAACGAAGAGGAGCTTAGCAGGGGTTTTGGGGAGATGTGAAATCGGTTAGGGGGCGAGGATTGTCATGGCGGCGTTGTGGCCGCCGAGGCCGGAGACGGCGCCGCCGCGGCGGGCGCCGGAGCCGCAGATGAGGAGGTTGGCGGCGTCGGTTTCGGTCCCCCAGCGGCCGACGGTGGTGTCGTCGGGGGACCAGGGCCACTGGAGGTCGCCGTGGAAGATGTGGCCGCCGGGCATGCCGACGGATTCTTCGATGTCGAGCGGGGTTTTGGCTTCGATGCAGAGGTTGCCGTCGGCGTCGCGGGCGATGCAGTCCGCGAGCGGTTCGGCCAGGTAGGACTCGAGGCCGGCCAGGGTACGGCGGGTGGCCTCGGCCCGGGCGGAATCGTTGTCGGAGGCAAATAAGCGGGCGGGGAAGTGGACGCCGAAGACGGTCAGGGTGTGGTGGCCGGAGGCAATCAGCTCGGGGGAGAGGATCGACTGGTCGGTGAGGGAGTGGCAGTAGACCTCTGACGGCGGTACGGCGGGGAGGGTGCCGCCGGCCGCGGAGCGGTAGGCGGTCTCGAGCTGGGTGTAGTCCTCGTCGATGTGGAAGGTGCCGGCGAAGGCACGGGTGGGGTCGTCGCCGGAGCGCAGGGCGGGGAGGCGGGAGAGGAGCAGGTTGATCTTCAGCTGCGAGCCTTCGGGCTTCACCGCGACATCACGACCACGCAGCGTGTCCAGAGTGGTCGGGGCGACGTTGGCGAGCACGTAGGAGCAGTCGACCGAGCGCTCGCCGTCGCCACCGAGCCAGGTGACGGACCCACGAACGCCGTCGACCTCGATGGAGGTCACAGAGGCGTCAGTGATGAGTGAGGCGCCGGCTCGGCGGGCTGCGTAGGCCAGGGCGTCCGTGACGGCGCCCATGCCGCCTACGGGTACTCGCCACTCGCCGGTGCCGTTGCCGATCAGGTGGTAGAGGAAGCAGCGGTTCTGGATCAGTGAGGGGTCGTGCAGGCCGGCGAAGGTGCCGATCACTGAGTCGGTGGCGACCACGCCGCGCACGGTGTCGTCGGCGAAGCGGCGTTCGACGGACTCACCGAAGGGGCGCTCGACCAGCTCGTCCCACAGCGCAGGGTCGACGCGGGAACGCAGGGTGGCGGCGGACTGCAGTGGTTCGAGCAGCGTGGGGGCAATCACCTCGGCCAACGAGCCCACTGCGCTGTAGAAGGCGGTCCACGCGTCGTACTCGGCGTCACTCCCGGTCAGCCGGGCAAACGACTCCCGCGTCGCTACACCCTCCGGGCGCTCGACCATGAGGCCCAGGTCGCGGCCAGAACGTCGTACCGGTGTGTAGGACGCCACTGAGCGTGAGCGGAGCTGTAGCGACAGGCCAAGGTCCGCCACGATCTTGTCGGGCAGCAGACTGACCAGGTAGGAGTAGCGCGACAAGCGCGCGTCCACACCGGGGAACACCTGCTGGCTGACCGCTGCGCCGCCGGTGTGGGGCTGCTGCTCAAGCACGAGCGTGGACATGCCGGCCTGGGCCAGGTAGGTGGCGGCGACGAGGCCGTTGTGCCCGCCACCGACGATCACGACGTCGTAGAAGTCCATTGTTCAGACCGGCCAATCGAGCTTGGTGTATGCGGCGTCCCAGAACATCCACTCATAGCGACAGGTGGTCGCGAAGTGCTGGTGACAACGTTCCCGCTCCGCCGCTCCCACGTCCAGTACGTCGGTCACTGCCAGCACGGACTCGACCACTGCATCGAACTCCTCGGAGCCGTACGTCTCGATCCACTGCCGGTAGACCGGGTCGGGCGAGGACCGCTTCAGCAGTTCACGTCCGACGTCCCGGTAGATCCAGTAACACGGCAGTACGGCGGCCACGGCCTCGGCGTACGTCCCGGTGGCGCAGACCGCGGTCAGATAGGACATGTACGCCGTTGTGGTCGGCTTGGACCCGGCTGCCTCGACATCAGCCGTCGTGAGGCCCAGCGAAGTCAGCAGGGTGCTGTGGAGTTCCCGCTCGACCGCAATGGCGTTGGCAGCGTGCAACGCGAACATGCTGACCGCGTCCTCGTCGGTCGCGCGGGCGGCGACCAGACTGAGCGCCCGCGAGTACGCACGCAGGTAGTGACTGTCCTGGACGATGAAGTAGCGGAACGCGTCGTGGTCCAGCGTCCCGTCGGTGAGTCCGGTGATGAAGGGATGCTGCACGATCTCGTCGTACACGCCAGCGCCGCCACGAGCCCACAACTCACCGGAGAACGTCATGCCGACGACCCTATAGGCCGTGCTTCTTCTGGGTGATGGACTCCTGGTAGGCATCCGCGTACGTCGGGGTGTCCTGCAGGAGGCCGTCGACGAAGGCGGCGACATCGGGACCGGTGACCTCCAGCACTCCCTTGCCGGCCGCGACGCCTTCCTCGAAGAAGTCGACGAGCCCGGTGAGCAGGTCGCCGTCGATCAGGTCGACCGGGCCGACCTTGAAGACGTACCGCTGGATCTCCTGGTAGGCGACCTGGTAGTCCGGCGGGAGTGTCTTCACCCGCGCTACGTGCGCCCGCCACTTCTTCTTGCCCTGGATGATGTCCTGGATGCCCATGTCAGCCTCCCAGCCGGTTCAGTTTCTTGGCGACGTTGGCGTTCAGCTGCTCGCGCCACTTGTCGCGGTAGTTCCGGGCGCCTTCGCCGCCGGCCAGCGCCGCGCTGAAGCCGACGATGTCGTCGCCGATGACCTGATAGATGGTCAGTCCGTCGGCCGCCGACTCCTCGAGCAGCCCGAGCGCGCTGTCCAGCAGTGGCATCAGGTTGCGGCCGGTGAAGTCGCCGTACGGCGTGAGGTGTCCCTTGATCTCGTCCCACGCGCCCCGGAAGTCGTTCGGCAGGGCCGCGGCCCGGGCGTCGAGCGCCTTCCATTCGCGGGTGAGATCGCTGCCGGTGATGGTCTCCCAGAAGCTCATTTCGCGCCCTCCTTCAGCTTGTCGATGCGTGTTGTCATGTAGTCCCATTTCGCCCAGAACGTCGCGAGCTCCGCGCGTCCGGCGTCGTTGAGGGTGTAGAACTTGCGCGGCGGGCCCTGCTCCGAGGGCCGCTTGGTCACCTGGACGAGCGCGTTCTTCTCCAGCCGCAGCAGGATCGTGTAGACGGTCCCCTCGACGACGTCGGCGAAGCCGAGCTCGTTCAGCCGCCGGGTGACGGCGTACCCGTAGGTCTCCTCGGCGCCGATGATCTCCAGCACACAGCCCTCGAGCGTGCCTTTCAGCATCTCGGTCAGACCGTCCATCCGCACTCCCATCCGGTACTCGGTGTTACTCAGTACCAGTACAACGTACCACTAGGTACCGGGGTGGCCAAGGGCCCCTTACCCTGACCCCATGACGATCCAGGGGGAACGTGTGCAGGCACCGCCGGAGTCGCCGTTGCTGCGCCGCATTCGCGCTTCGGTGATCGGTGACGACCAGGTGATGCCGGGGCCGTACGGGCCGCGCCGCGTGACGTACGCGGACTACACGGCGTCCGGGCGCGCGCTCGGCTTCCTCGAGGACTTCATTCGCGAGGAGGTCCTGCCGCGGTACGCGAACACGCACACCGAGTCGAGTGGGACCGGCCTGCAGACGACCCGGCTGCGCGAGGACGCGCGCCGGATCATTCACGAGAGCGTCGGTGGGGACGACGAGACCGCGCTGATCTTCTGCGGATCCGGCGCGACCGGCGCGATCGACAAGCTGGTCGGAGTTCTCGGGCTGCGGATCCCGGCTCAGCTGGACGACGAGCACCACCTGACCGACAAGATCCCCGCCGAGCAGCGGCCGGTCGTCTTCATCGGTCCGTACGAGCACCATTCGAACGAGTTGCCCTGGCGCGAGTCGATCGCCGACGTGGTGATGATCAGTCAGGACGCCGACGGGCACATCGACATCCCGCAGCTCGAGGCCCGCCTGATCGAGTACGCCGATCGCCCGTTGAAGATCGGCTCGTTCTCAGCCGCCAGCAACGTCACCGGCATCGTCAGCAACACGCACCGGGTCTCCGCGCTGCTGCACAAGCACGGCGCCTTGTCGTTCTGGGACTTCGCCGCGGCCGCGCCGTACGTCGAGATCGACATGTACGGCGGCCGGGACGCGGACCCGTTGTCCTACAAGGACGCGATCTTCCTCAGCCCGCACAAGTTGATCGGCGGCCCGGGAACTCCCGGCGTACTGGTCGCTCGTCGGGAGCTGCTGCGGAACCGGGTGCCCGACGTACCGGGTGGTGGGACGGTCGCGTTCGTGAACCCGACCGGGCACCGGTATCTGGAGGACCCGGTTCATCGTGAGGAGGGTGGGACGCCGGACATCATCGGCTCGATCCGGGCCGGCCTGGCGTTCCAGCTCAAGCAGGCGGTCGGGATCGACGTGATCCGCGCGCACGAGGACGCCTACCTGCGGCGCGCGGTCGACGCGTGGCGCACCGAGCCGACCATCGAGATCCTCGGGAACCTGGACGCCGAGCGGTTGTCGATCGTGTCGTTCGTGATCAAGGCGCCGTCCGGGCGCTACCTGCACCACAACTACGTGGTCGCGCTGCTGAACGACCTGTTCGGTATCCAGTCCCGCGGTGGTTGTTCGTGTGCGGGGCCCTACGGGCATTCGCTGCTGAACATCGACCTGGCGCGCTCGGCCGAGTTCGCCGAGGAGATCATGCACGGCTGCGAGGGGATCAAGCCCGGCTGGGTGCGGGTCAACTTCAACTACTTCATCTCCGAGGCCGTCTTCGAGTACGTCGTCGATGCCGTCAAGCTGGTCGCGGAGGGTGGCTGGCGACTGCTCGGCGACTACCGCTTCGCCCCGGCGACCGGTCTGTGGCGGCACCACCGCGGTCCGGTGGAGCCGCCGATGCGCCTGTCCGCGGTCGGGTACGACGCCGACGGCAAACTCCGCTACCCGCGGCATGACCACACGGCTCCGGAGTCAGCGCTCCAGGACTACCTGGCCGAGGCTCGCGAACTTCTCTCGAGCAGTCAGGAGCGGAACGCAGAGGCCGAAGGCACTGTGAACACTGACTTCGACCATCTGCGCTGGTTCGACCTGCCGTCGCGCTGCCTGACCTGAGCGCTACTTGGAGACCTTGGCCGGGAACTGCCAGGCCTGGCTGTCGGCGAGCTTCGTCAGCTGGGCGACGGTCAGGATCGGCGCGACCCGGGTGTGCTTCGTGCCCTTCTCGGACACCCCGTTGTACGACGCCACCGAGATCCGCCGACCGTCCTTGCGGGTGATCTCGACATGACTGGACACGATCCCGAACTCCTTCTGCCGGGCGTCGGAGTACTCGGGTGACAGGCTCTCGGACCGGATCGTCGACCCGTCCGGCCGCGTCCTGCACCCCGGCTCCCCGGCGCACCTGGCTGGTCCCTTGAACCTCTCCAGCAACACCTCGACCCGCGACCCGCCCTTGCCGTCGTCGACCACCCAACTGGCACCGAAGAAGCCGTCGTCCTTGCCACCCCAGTTCTCCGGCATCGAGAAGGTTCGGCTGGGTCCCTGCAGTAGCGACTTCAAGGTCGTCAACGTCGGATCCTTGAGGTTGGCCGACGGTGACGTGGCCACCGGCCCGGATGGTGCCTTGCTCGGCAGCGAAGGCTTCGGCGTAGCCGAGGGCCCTACCGCCAGCGATCCGGCCGGCGCCGCTTGCCCATCCCGATCGAAGTGCTGAACCGCACCGACCACGACACCCAGGGTTGCCAGTACGGCGACCCCGGCCGCGGTACCGGCGAGCACGCTCCGCCGCTGCCGTAGTCGCGTTCCCTGCGCGACACTGCGCTCGACCAGGTCCACCGACTCCGGCTCGAGGTCCTCGGTCGCCTGGCGCATCAGCTCCGGCAGCTTACTGTCCAGATTGCTCACAATTCTCCTTAAAGGGCGATCAGGTGGATGGCGTCATCACCCAGCACCGCACGCAGCCGCTCCAGCGCCCGTGCCGTCCGTGTAGTGATCGCACTCGGCTTCTTCCCAAGATCCAGCGCCACCTGCTCAACGCTGCGATCTTCGAAGTACCGCAGCACCAGCACTGCCCGATCCAACGGAACCAGCTCCGCCAACGCCCCCTGCAAAGCCAGCCGCAACTCCACGTCTCCCACCGCCTGAGCCCGCTCTGGAACCTCCCCGGTCGGCCGCTCGGTCCAGCTCCGCCGCCTGCGCTGCGACACGAACGTCCGCACCAGAGCCGTCCGCGCATAAGCCTCCGGCGCGTCGATCCGGCTCCACGTCTTCAGCATGTTCGCGAGCGTGTCCTGCACCAGATCCTCGGCATGATGCCGATCCCCGCACAACAACCAGGCGGTCCGGTACAGCGGCCCCACTCGAGCCCGAGCGAACTCCTCGAACTCAGCAATCCCCTTCATCCACCCTCCAGCCGTCGCCTACACCCCCATAGACGCACCCACCGCCGAGTTGGGTCACACCCCTGGCAAGATGAACCCGTGAATGGAAGCTCCTGGTTCGCCTACGCGATGGTCGTCGGCATCACGTTCGTGGTCGGTCTCATCGCCTTCACAACCTGGATCCTGACGCTGGTGTTCTAGTGGCCGGTTGCCGTCGCGGTCAGGGATGGAAGGTGACTGTGCCTGCGGCTGGCCGGAGGTGCACGCGCGGATGACCGGCGCGATGGCGACCATCGTGAAGCAGGCGGGCGAGCGCGGTGAGATCGCGACCGCGGACGTGCCGGATCGGGGCCTCACCGTGCCCACCAACCTGATGCGTCACGAGATGCTGTTCACCCGGGAGCCGATCGCTCCGTCCACGCTGACCGAGATCGTGGACGACGTCTTCCTGCCGTTGGTCAACGGAAGGCGTGAAGATTCCGAGTGACCCAGTCGGCGAACGTCGACGCCGGCCGACCGAGAACGTTCGGTACGTCGGGATTGACCTGCTGCTCGCCGGCGGACGGCGTACTGAGGACGTCCAGCGTGGCCTCGACGACCGGCTCGGGCATGAACTTCACCATCCTGGCCCGCGCCTGATCCCGACTGAGCTCGGTGAACCGCACCGACGCACCGATGGCCGTCCCGATCACGTCGGCTTGCTGCCGCGGTGAGATGGCGGCCGGTCCGGTCAGCGTATAGATGGCGCCGGTGTGGCTCGGGTCGCGGAGTGCGGCCGCCGCGACCTCGGCGATGTCGTTCGGGTCGACGGTCGGCAGGGTGACGTCCGCGAAGGGCGCTGCCATCGTGCGGTCGGTCCGGATGGAGTCGGCCCATTGGAACGCGTTGCTCGCGAAGTTGCCGGGACGCAGGATCGTCCACTCGAGCCCGGACTGCGTCACCGCGTCCTCGTGGACCGACGGGTGCCGCTTCGTACCGACGCCTTGCGACGAGAGCAGGACGACGCGCGGTACGCCGGCCGTCTTGATCACGTCGATGACGTCGTGGAGGTTGCCGCCGGCAAGGAACTCGGCGGAGGTGAGCAGGAAGATCGCCTTCGCGCCGTCGAGCGCGGGCTTGAGGGTTTCGGGTTTGGTCAGGTCGGCTCGAGGCCCTTCGCCGTTCCGCGAGACGGGTACGACGTCTTCGCCGGCCGCCTTGAGGGTCTGGACGAGTGGACTGCCTACGTTGCCGGTTGCTCCGGTGATCACGATCATGCCGACGACGCTAGTTGTCGTGGGATAGTAGGTACCTAGAGGAAAGTACTGGGCGGAAGGCGGATTTGTGAGCGAGACCACTCCGGTGGATGCAGGAGTCGGCGCCGGGATGGATGCGGCGGTTGGTGCTGCTGTTGGTGCGGCCGTTGACTCGGTGCAGGCGTGTCCGATTGCTCCGGTGGTCGACCTGGTCTTCAGCCGCTGGACGACGCCGATCCTGTGGACGCTGAACGAGTACGGTCGGCAGCGGTTCGTCGAGCTCGAGCGACGGATCGGCGTCATCACCCCGAAGGTCCTGACCCAACGCCTCCGCCAACTGGAACGCGACGGCCTGGTGGTCCGCGAGTACCACGCCGAGGTCCCACCACGCGTCGAGTACGAAATCAGCCCCCTCGGTCGGAGCCTCGCGCCACTCTTCCACTCCCTCGCCCAGTGGTCCCCCAACCTCGCCGCGGTCGAAAAGGCCCGCCACCACTTCGACACCACCCAACCCGCCCACCGCCGCCCCTGACCTCCGTAGGCAGCCGCGGCAGCAAGTGACCTGCAACAAGAACCCGTGGACCGAGACAGGAACTCGTGGCCTAAGACCTGAAACAACAGGCCTCTGCCCACCCCAACCCGTCCCAGGTCACCAGAGCTAGACCGCGTCCCATGAGGCGCTGCGTGATGTCGGCATGAAGCCGGGCGCCGCCCCAACCACCGCCCCCGCCGTACAAGCGCCCCCAGCCACCGCCCCCCGCCGTACAAGCGCGCCCCAGCCACCGCCCCCCGCCGTACAAGCGACCCCAGCCACCGCCCCCCGCCGTACAAGCGACCCCAGCCACCGCCCCCCGCCGTACAAGCGCCCCAGCCACCGCCCCCCGCCGTACAAGCGCGCCCCAGCCACAAGAAGCCGAGCGAAGCGCAGGCGCCAGGGGGTGCGGGTGGCGAAGCCCCCGCCCGCGCCAAGCGAAGCGCAGGCGCACAAAATGCCGAAGGCGACCCGGTCCGCGCTTTCCGCGGACACAGATCGCCTTCGACTTCGGGTGAGTGACGGGACTCGAACCCGCGGCCACCTGGACCACAACCAGGTGCTCTACCAGCTGAGCTACACCCACCATTGCCGCCCTTACTGCGACGGCTGGGTAATCATAGCGACGATGTGCGAGGACTAAAAATCGGGGGGTTCAGGACCCCGAGACGGCGGTTGCGGCGGCTCTTGCGGTCTCGGAATCGGGGCCGGGCTGGGGGACGAAAACGGTCTGCCGGTAGTAGCGCAGTTCGGAGATGCTTTCGCGGATGTCGGCCAGGGCGCGGTGGTTGCCGGTCTTGGCGGGGGTGGCGTAGTAGACGCGTGGGTACCAGCGGCGGACGAGTTCCTTGATGGAGCTGACGTCGACGTTGCGGTAGTGCAGGTGGGCCTCGACGCGCGGCATGTCGCGAACCAGGAAGGTGCGGTCGGTACCGACGGAGTTTCCGGCCAGGGCCGCCTTGCGGGGCTCCTTGACGAAGCCGGAGATGTAGTCGAGGACCTGCTGCTCGGCGTCGGCGAGGTCGATGCCTTCGTCGAGCTCCGCGAGCAGACCGGACTCGGTGTGCATGTTGCGGACGAAGTCGCCCATCTGCTCGAGCGCGGCGGCCGGCGGCTTGATCACCAGGTCGATGCCGTCGTCGAGCACGTTCAGTTCGTAGTCGGTGACGAGCACCGCAACCTCGATCGTGGCGTCTGCCGCCAGGTCGAGGCCGGTCATCTCGCAGTCGATCCACACCAGCCGGTCATTCATGGGCACTCACCTTACGGCGCACCGTGGACAGTGCCGTGACCGGCTGGCCGCGGGCGACTGTTTCAGTTCGGTGCGCACCTGCCTCGTTTTGTTGCCGGTCGGGCCACAATCCGCAAGCATTCACCCGGGGTGCGTGGGTGGTTACCCGCTGGAACCCTGTTGCGGACGGCGGGGGCGGGTGCTGTCCTATTGAGGGATCCGGGGAGGAGGTGTGGGGCTGGTGGAACCTGGGGCGGGGATGGTGGGGCGTCCGCGGCTGACGGCATTGCTGGACGAAGGCGTGCAGCGGCGGCTGCTGACCGTCGTGGCCGACGCGGGCTTCGGCAAGTCGACCTTGCTGAACGCCTGGGCTGCCGGACGCACCTGCGCCTGGCACACCGTGCGAGCCGAGGACGCGTCGCTGGCCGGCATGGTCGCGCGCCTGGTGGCCGCACTGCGCAGTCAGGTCCCGGCACTCGCCTCGATCCCGGCTGAGCTGCAGAGTCCGCGCGGACCGGACGCTGACGCCGAGCAGGAGACCAGAGCCCTCGCGTATGCCGCTCTGCTGGCAGACGCCCTCAACGACAACCTCGACGAGGACCTGGTCCTCGTGCTCGACGATCTGCATGAGCTGGGCCCAGAAGCACCAGCCACCAGGCTGATCGAGGGCCTGGTCCGGATCGCTCCGGCGAACGTCCACCTGGTGGTGGCGTCGCGCACCTCGATGCCGTTCGGGATCGACCGGCTCCGCGGGCGTGGACAGGTGCTGGAGATCGACGCGACCGCTCTGGCCTTCACAGTTCCCGAGACCCTCGCCGTACTGGAGAAGGTGCTTGGTGAAGGTGTCGCCGACCTCGCAGAGCCGTTGCAGGCGGCGGTGCAGGGCTGGCCGGCCGCGGTGCGGCTTGCGGTCGAGGCACTGCGGACCGTACCGGCCGCTGACCGAGCTGCTCGGCTGCGGCGGGCGCTGCGTTCTGACGGCCCGCTCTATGACTACCTGGCTGAGGAGGTCTTCGCTGCCGAGCCCCCATCGGTACGGCGTTTGCTGGCTGGCGTGGCTGTGCTCCCGCGGTTCGGATCCGAGCTCTGTCAGGCGATCGGCCTCACCGACAACCCCGACACCCTGCACCAGCTGCGGACCAGAGGACTGTTGGTCTCGGCGGGGGAGGCGGACGGCTACGAGCTCAACCCGCTCGTCAAGAACTTCGCCAACGACAGGCTGGTGGTCGACGAGCAGGAGCTTGCCGAGCTGACTCTGCGGGCCGGCAAGTGGTTCGAGTCGGTCGGCGAACACCGTGACGCGTTGGCCTGCTATCAGTCGGTCGACCCGGCCAAGGTGGCCCGGATGCTCACCGAGACCGGTCACTCGATGGTCGCAGGCGGACTGGCTGAGGTAGTGGTCGCAGCGGTCGCCGCACTGCCTGCTGAACTGCGCGACGCGGCCATGGACCAGCTAGAAGGCGAAGCCCGTCAGGTGCTTGGGGACTGGCAAGGTGCGGTCGAGTGTTTCGACCGCATCATCGAACCTGACGGCGAGATCCCAGTGGGTGTGGCCTGGCGGCTCGGGCTGATTCACCATTTGCGTGGACAGACCGATGTGGCGATAGCGACGTACCAGCGTGGTCGCATCGACGGCCAGCAGCCGACGGACGAGGCGCTGCTGCAGGCCTGGTGGGCAGGGGCGCACTGGCTGCGTGGTGAGTTCGAAGAATGCCGGGCGCTCATCAGCTCGGCGTATGCGACCGCCAAGCTGTCTGGCGACGACAGGGCACTGGCCATCTCGCACACTGTGCTCGCGATGCTGGCTGCGGTCGACAGCGATCCGAGTGGCAACTCCTCGCACTACCTGCATGCTCTAGAGCACGCGGAGCGTGCTGGCGACCTGCTGCAGTCGATCCGGATCCGGGTGAACCGCTCGTCGCACCACATCGCAGAAGGCGACTACGAGCTTGGTCTGAAGCAGCTGGACATCGCATTGGAGCTTGCGGACCGCGCAGGCTTCGCAGTGTTCCGCGCGCTCGCGCTGAACAACCGTGGCGAGGCGCTGCTGCGTCTGGGCCGGTTGGATGAGGCGATCGGCGAGCTGGAGGCGTCCCGCGCGCTCTACCAGAAGCTGGACTCCAAGCGAGTCGCACAACCGCTGTCCGTGCTCGGTGAGGTCTACCGCCAGCGTGGTGACCGTGCGATGGCGCGGGCGTGTTTCGAGGAAGCCATCGCGATCGGAGAAGGCACCAAGGACATGCAGTCCCTGGTTCCGTCGCTGGCAGGGCTGGCGCGGGTCCTGGCCGTCGAGGAGCCACGGCGTGCAGCCGAGTTGGCTGAGCTTGCTAAGCAAGCCGTTGCCTACGGCCCCGTCTTGGGTCAGTCTGGCGCTCTGGTCGCGCTCGGTTGGGTCACGCTGCATGCAGGCAACGCTGCCGAGGCTGCGGCCAATGCTGAGGAAGCAGCGGCGCTCTGTCGCAAGCGACGCGACCGCGCTGGTCTGGCCGACGCTCTGGAGCTTTACGCCGAGGCCGGTGGCGGAACGGTCCTCCATGAGGTGCTGAACATCCGCAGCGAGCTGGGCGACCAGTTGGGCGAGGCCCGCGCTGAGCTGATGCTCGCCGAGCGGACCAAAGGCCCAGAGGGACGCGAGCTGGCCATGCGGGCGCACCAGCGCTTCCTGGCGGCCGGAGCGACCCGCTACGCGGCCGCAGCACTGGCCACCAGCGACCAGACCGGTCCAGCGGCGGTGAAGGTGGAGTGCCTGGGCGGCTTCCGCGTCCTCCGCGCGGGCAAGGCGATCCAGCTGGGGGAGTGGCCGTCCAAGAAGGCCCGCGACCTGCTGAAGATCCTGGTGGCGCGCCGCTGCCGTCCGGTCGCGCGGGTGCAGCTCCTGGACCTGCTCTGGCCGGACCAGGACGAGTCCGTCGCCTCCCCGCGTCTCTCGGTCGCCCTGTCGACCGTGCGGTCTGTGCTGGACCCAGAGAAGAGGTACCCGCCGGACCAGTTCGTCGGCGCAGACCGGGCGACCATCTGGCTCGACGGCGATCAGACTGCTGTCGACGTCGAGCTGTTCCTACGTGATGCCCGTGAGGGGCTCAACGCCAGCGATCTGCGGCTGCTCCGGACGGCAGAGGCGTCGTACAGCGGGGACTTCCTGGAAGAGGACGTGTACGCCGACTGGGCTGCCGGCATGCGTGAGGAGGCCCGGGCGCTCTACGTCCGGGTGGCGCGGGTGCTGGCCGAGCGAGGCCGGCGTGACCCGGATGCGACGGCCGGATACCTGCTCCGCATCCTCCAGCGCGACCAGTACGACGAACGCGCCCACCTGGGCCTGGTCTCGGCGTTCCAGGCGAGCGGTGCGCACGGGGAGGCCCGCCGCGCCTACCGGACCTACGTGCAGCGGATGGGCGAGCTGGAGGTCGAACCCGCCGCCTACCCCGCCGTACCAGCGCGGCTTTAAGACTGTCTGAAGGTCTGTCCGCACTATCTGCTCATGGCAGCACCGGTGCACAAACCAGTGGTGGTCCGCGAGTTCGGGTCCGCGGGGCATTCGGGTCGTGACTACCACACCGAGCCCGGAGGAACGGTCCGGGCGACTTTGGCCGGTGTGGTGGTGCACGTGGACGGTGACCAGGTCGTGGTCGAGTCGAACGCGATCTGGCACCTCTACCGGCCGCTGTCCGGACCGACGGTCAGCCAGGGGGAGACCGTGGAAACAGGCGAACTGCTCGGGTCGGCGGCCGGCTCCGCTCTGCACTACGAGGAGCGGGTCGCGCCGTATCAGGCCGGCGATCATCGCAAGCCCCAGTTCGACCTGCACACCAACGCCCGTATGCGGGTGGTGGCGCCGGGTGAGTCGGCCGTGGAGGGAGCTGCCGAGCCGCCCGGCGCTACCGTGACCACGTGATCGCAGAGCCCTTCAGCACCGCACGCCTGAGCCTGCTCCCGCTGGAACCCCGGTACGCCGCGGAGATGACCGCCGTACTGGCCGATCCGGCCCTCTATGCGTTCACGGGTGGTGAACCGCCGACCGTGGCTGCGCTAGGGGCCCGGTACGAGCGTCAGGTCGCCGGACCGGGCAGGGCGGACGAGTACTGGCTCAACTGGGTGATCCAGGCCGGCGACGAGCTCATCGGCTTCGTCCAGAGCACTGTGACCGGCAGTACGGCGGAGATCGCCTGGGTGCTCGGCTCCGCCTGGCAGGGCCACGGCTACGCCAAGGAGGCGGCGATCGGGCTGGCCGACTGGCTCAAGGCTCAGGACCTGCGGGTCATCGCCCACATCCACCCGGATCACGTGGCCTCGGCTGCGGTCGCACGGGCCGCCGGACTCAGCCGCACCGACGAGATGGATGACGGCGAGTACCTCTGGACATAAGAAAGAGGCCCGGTTGCCGAAGCAACCGGGCCCTTCCTAAGTCATTCAGACCGGGCGAACGTTCTCCGCCTGCGGGCCCTTCTGGCCCTGGGTCAGGTCGAACTCGACCTTCTGGTTCTCGTCGAGGCTACGGAAGCCGTCGGTCGCGATCGCCGAGTAGTGCACGAACACGTCCGCGCCGCCGCCGTCCGGGGAGATGAAGCCGAAGCCCTTTTCGCCGTTGAACCACTTCACTGTACCGCTGGCCATGATGTACCGCTTTCTAAAGAAATTAATGAGGTGGTTGCGGTAGACCCGGCCGATAAACAAGAAAACGCCCGAGCGGATCACAAATCCGCGGGCGTCAATGAACGATCGAGGAACTGCAAAAACTGCAACCAAGAGAAACCCTAGCACAGGACGGGTGACTACGCCGGGCAGGGACCGGGCTGCTGTCACATGATTGGGACATGACGTTCGAGGCCCGGACTGCGCCGTACCGGCGTGAGCTGCTGCAGCACTGCTACCGGATGGCCGGGTCGATCCATGACGCCGAGGACCTGCTCCAGGAGACGCTCATCCGCGCCTGGCGCGCCTTCGACCGGTACGACGAGAGCCGCGCCTCGCTCCGGACCTGGCTCTACCGGATCGCCACCAACACCTGTTTGACCGAGCTGGAGGGGCGGAGCCGCCGCCCGCTGCCGTCCGGGCTGGTGGCGGAGGGGGAGGACCCGGCAGGCCCGCTGGTCCGTGGCGACGAGGTGCTCTGGCTACAGCCGTTTCCGGCGGACCCTGCCGCAGTGGTGGGTGCCAGGGGCAGTCTGCGGCTGGCGCTGATCGCAGCACTGCAGTTCCTGCCGGCCAAGCAGCGCGCCGTACTGATCCTGCGTGAGGTGCTGGACTGGTCTGCGGCCGAGATCGCAGCCGCGCTGGACCTCACACCGGCCGCAGTGAACAGTGCGCTGCAGCGGGCGCGCGCCAAGCTGTCCGAGACGGGCTTGGTGGAGGACGACGTCCTTGAGCCGGACGACCCGCGCAGTACCGAGCTGGTCGCGAAGTACATCGCTGCTTTCGAGAGGGCGGACGTCGCCGCGTTCGCTGAGCTACTGACCGCTGAGGTCGTCCTGGAGATGCCGCCGTTCTACAACTGGTTCCAAGGGCGCAACAACCACCTGCAGTTCGTGGAGGGGGTCTTCGCGCGGCGTGGTACGGACTGGCGGGTGCTGCCGATCATGGCGAACGGCCAAGCAGGCATAGCGGTCTACCGCGGTGAGGGTGCCGTGCATCGGCTCCACACGCTGCACGTGTTCACCATCACCGCGGCCGGCATCAGCCACAACCGGGTGTTCCAGGACGACCGCGTCTTCGCGGCGTTCGGGCTAGCTCCGGTGCTCTGACCGCCGGTACGTCGTGAGCACCGCCGGCCCGACCTGGTCGACCGAGACGAGTTCCAGGTCGCCCTGCTGAGCAGTGTCGAACAGGTGCTCTCCGGAACCCACGATGGTCGGGAATGTCATCAGCCGGTACTCGTCAACCAGGTCGGCTGCTTGCAGCGCCCGGACGATGCTCAAGCTGCCGACCACCACGACATCACGGTCGGCTGTCTCGGACGGGACGAGCTCGGTGATCGGCTGCCTGGCCAGCTGGGAGTTGTTCCAGCCGGAGACGTCAGCGAGGGTGCTCGACACGACGATCTTGGCGATCTTGGTCATCGCGACCGAGAAGTCGTCGTCGCGGACGGAGAGGAGCCCGCCGAGCAGCTCCCAGGTGGTCCGGCCGTAGAGCATCACTCCGGTCTCGAGGATCGAACCGAGCCGGAACTTGTCGCCCGAGACGGGGCCGGGACCGTGCTGGAACGCCCAGCCGCCGGCCGCCGTACCGGCTGATCCGTCCGGGTCGGTGACGATGCCGTCGAGGCTGACGAACTGATTGACGATGACGCGTCCCATGGTGTGCTCCCTGTGGTGGTGGAGAAGGTCTCGCCGGTACATACCGCCGGGGTGGCGCCGATTCATCGGTCCGCACCGAACTTTCTAGGCCGGATGTGATCTTGACCGCACTCAGGGCGCGGCCTACTGTATGCGGTATACAAAGCCTGACCGGGTCCGGGGCCGAGGGAGTGATGACGATGAGGGTTGCGGTTCTCGGCGCCGGGGCGATCGGCGCGTACGTCGGTGCCGCGTTGCACCGTGGTGGAACCGAGGTACACCTGGTCGCACGCGGCGCCCATCTGGAGGCGATCCGGCGTGATGGCGTCCGGGTTCTCAGCCCGCGCGGTGACTTCGACGCGCGGACTCCGGCAACCGACGACCCGGCGCAGGTCGGACCGGTGGACTACGTCTTCCTGGGGCTGAAGGCCAACTCGTATGCGTCGGCCGGGCCGTTGATCGAGCCCCTCCTCCACGACAACACCGTGGTGATCGCGGCACAGAACGGGATCCCGTGGTGGTACTTCCATGGGCTGAAGGGTCCGTACGAAGGCCGCCGGGTCGAGTCGGTCGATCCGGATGGATCGGTGACCCGCGTGCTGGATCTGGATCGGGCGGTCGGGTGCGTCGTGTACTGCTCGACCGAGCTGGAAGGCCCAGGCGTCGTACGGCATCTGGAGGGCACGCGGTTCTCGATCGGTGAGCCGGGCGGGGGAGTCTCAGACCGGTGTACGGCGTTCAGCGACGCGATGATCGCGGGCGGGCTGAAGTGTCCGGTCGAGGACGACATCCGCAAGGACATCTGGATCAAGCTGCTCGGTAATGCGGCCTTCAACCCGATCAGCGCGCTGGCGCGGGCGACCATGGTCGAGATCGCGACGCACCAGGGGACGCGGGCGATGATCCGGCTGATGATGGAGGAGTCGCTGGAGATCGCGGCCGCGGTCGGTTGCCGGCCGGAGATCTCGGTGGACAAGCGGATCGACGGTGCCGAGCGGGTCGGCGAGCACAAGACGTCGATGCTCCAGGACCTCGAGAAGGACAAGCCCCTCGAACTCGACGTCATCCTCGCCGCCGTGGTCGAGCTCGCCGACCTGACCGGCACGCCGGCACCCACCCTGCGCGCCGTACACGCGGTCGCCGATCTCCTCTCCACCAAAATCGGCACCGGCCCAGTCCTCGCCCACGCCCCAACCTCCGCACCAACACCCGCACCCTCCTGAGCCGGGTCCGCTCCGGCCCACAGCCCCGACCGGGCTCACCTGTCTCCATCTGATGGGTGGACCCATGAGGTTGTGGGTTCTGGACTCGCATGCGGGTGGAGAACCCACAAGCGGATGGGTTAACCCATCAGATGGGGATGGGGTGGGCGGGATCGGCGGCTTCTCAGGGGGCTTGTGCGGTCGTAGTGTTCACGTCAACACGGCGTGAGGGGGCACTGTGACGGGACGACCGAGGCGCGGGCCCTCGATGGCTGATGTCGCTGCGCTGGCCGGCGTGTCGGGGCAGACCGTGTCCCGGGTGGCGAACAACCGGACCAATGTGGACGCGACCACGAGGGCGAAGGTGCGAGCCGCGATGCGCGAGCTCGGCTACCGGCCGAACGGTGCGGCGCGGGCGCTGCGGAGCGGTGAGTTCCGCGGTATCGGGGTGATCGTCTTCGAGCTGTCGACATTCGGTACGACGCGCGCCCTCGATGCGATCGCGACGGCGGCGACCGAGCGTGGGTACTCGGTCAACCTGATGCCGGTGCTCGACATCAACCAGCGCGCGGTCAACGACGCGTTCAACCGGCTCAGTGCCCAAGCTGTCGACGGCGTCATCATCCTGATCGAGGCCTACCTGCTCGACGAAGCCGGCGTCCAGCTACCGCACAGCCTGCCGGTTGTGATCGTCGACTCCAGCGCCCACTACGACTACCCGGTCGTCGACACCGACCAGTTCGACGGCGCGCGCCAAGCGGTGCAGCACCTCTTAGACCTCGGCCACCACACCGTCCATCACGTCGGCGGCCCCCGTACGTCGTACCCGGCTGCCCACCGTCGCCGAGGCTGGGAGCAAACCCTGGCCAACCACGGGCGACCGATCCCACCTGTCCTGTACGGCGACTGGACCGCCCGAGCCGGCTACGAGGCCGGCTGCACGCTGGCCAAGGACCGGGCCGTCACCGCCATCTTCGCGGCGAATGACCAGATGGCGCTCGGCGTTCTCCGCGCCCTGCACGAACACCGCCGCGCGGTACCCGCCCAGGTGAGCGTGGTCGGCTTCGACGACATGGAGGAGTCGGCCCACTTCTGGCCGCCCCTCACCACCGTCCGCCAATCCTTCGCCGACCTGGGCCGTCACTCCGTCGAATCACTCCTGATCGCACTGAAGGACGGCGACCCACCACCGATCGCCGTACCAACCGAGTTGGTCATTCGAGCCAGTACGGCGGCAGTCCGATCTGCCGAAGAACAGGACGTAGAGCCCTACTAGGCGGTTGTTCCACGCTCAGCTGCCGGCCGGGATGGCCGCGAGTGGACGTATACGTCCTGTCGTTCGGAAGGTCTATCGGGCGGAGACGGCCAGAACTGAGCGGAGGAGTTCGGCGGTCTCGGTGGGGGTCTTGCCGACCCGAACGCCGGCTGCCTCCAACGCCTCCGCCTTCGCGGCCGCCGTACCGGATGAGCCGGAGACGATCGCGCCCGCGTGGCCCATCGTCTTGCCCTCCGGCGCGGTGAACCCGGCGACGTATCCGACCACCGGCTTGGTCACGTGGGCGGCGATGTAGGCCGCCGCACGCTCCTCGGCGTCGCCGCCGATCTCGCCGATCATCACGATCGCGTCGGTGTCCGGGTCGTCCTGGAACGCTTGCAGGGCGTCGATGTGGGTGGTCCCGATGATCGGGTCGCCGCCGATGCCGATCGCGGTCGAGAAGCCGAAGTCCCGCAGTTCGTGCATCATCTGGTAGGTCAGGGTCCCCGACTTCGAGACCAGCCCGATCCGCCCGGGCCCGGCGATATCGGCGGGAATGATCCCCGCGTTCGCTTGGCCAGGGCTGATGATCCCGGGGCAGTTGGGCCCGATCACCCGCACCCCGGCGGCCTGGGCGTGCGCGAAGAACGCGGCCGTGTCGTGCACCGGCACGCCCTCGGTAATCACCACCACCAACGGAATCCCGGCGTCCACGGCCTCGATCACCGCGCCCTTGGTGAAACGCGGCGGCACGAACACCACCGACACATCCGCGCCCGTTGCTGCGACCGCATCCGCGCACGACCCGTAGACAGGTATCGAGCGGCGAGCGAAGTCGACCGACTGCCCGCCCTTGCCCGGCGTCACGCCGCCGACGATTTCGGTGCCGGCGGCAAGCATCCGGCTGGTGTGCTTCTGTCCCTCGGCCCCGGTCATCCCCTGGACGACGACGCGGCTCTTCTCGGTCAGAAAGATTGCCATCATCAGATCCCTTCAGCAGCGAGTTCGGCCGCGCGCAAGGCGGCGCCGTCCATCGTGTCCACCACGGTCACCAGCGGATGGTTGGCCTGGGCAAGGATCTTGCGGCCCTCCGCCACGTTGTTCCCGTCCAGCCGCACGACCAGCGGTTTGTCGGCCTTCGCTCCAAGGACATGAAGGGCCTGGACGATCCCGTTCGAGACCGCGTCGCAGGCGGTGATCCCGCCGAAGACGTTCACGAAGACGCTGCGTACCTGTGGGTCGCTCAGGATGATCCCGAGTCCGTTCGCCATCACCTCGGCCGACGCGCCGCCGCCGATGTCCAGGAAGTTCGCCGGCTTCACGCCGTACGACGATCCTGCGTATGCGACCACGTCGAGCGTCGACATGACCAGCCCGGCCCCGTTGCCGATGATGCCGACCGAGCCGTCAAGCTTGACGTAGTTGAGCCCCTTGTCATGCGCCGCCGCCTCGAGCGGATCGGCCGAGGCGCGGTCCTCGAAGGCGGCATGATCGGGATGCCGGTACGACGCGCTGTCGTCGAGCGTCACCTTCCCGTCGAGCGCTTCGAGCGATCCATCGGCCAGCTTCACCAACGGATTCACCTCGACCAGCGTCGCGTCCTCGGCGATGAACACATCCCATAGCCGCCGTACGACGTCCTCCGCGCCGGCGGGGAATCCGGCCGCGGCCACGATCTCCGCGGCCTTCGCCTCATCGACCCCAACTGCCGGATCGATCGACACCTGGGCGATCGCGGAGGGGTTGGTGTGGGCGACCTCTTCGATCTCCACACCGCCTTCAGTACTGGCGATGCAGAGATATGAGCGGTTGGCCCGATCGACCAGAAACGAGAAGTAGTACTCCGCATCAATGGCGGCCGCCGGCGCAAGCAGGACCCGATGCACGGTGTGGCCCTTGATGTCCATCCCGAGGATGTCGCCGGCCCGCGCCACCGCCTCGTCGGGGGAGGCGGCGAGCTTGACGCCGCCGGCCTTGCCGCGGCCGCCGGTCTTCACCTGCGCCTTCACCACCACCCGGCCGCCGAGTTCGGCGGCAGCTGCCGCCGCGTCGGCCGGATCCTCGATCACGCGGCCGAGCGTCACCGGGACGCCGTGCCGTGCGAACAGCTCTTTGGCTTGGTACTCCATCAGGTCCACGGGGCAGTCCTCCGATCCGAGCGAACGTGTGCCGACTGTATGCGGTATGCAATCTGGTCACAAGAGGCGGCTGCAACACGCCAGCTCTGGACAACCAGCCGCGTGGAGGGGTACCACAGATCTCATACGGTATGCAGTAGTCAGGAGGCGCGACATGGATCACGTGACTACCCGGGACGTGTACGGCCGGCACTACCGGGTGGGTGAGGACGCCCGGGACCTCACCGGGCACTCGCGCCGCTGGCAGTTGTGGGCGGCCTGGGCCTGCATGGTTGCCATCAGCCCGTTGCAGTACTCGTTCGGTACGGCGGCGCTCGGCCTCGAAGGCGACCGCGGCTGGGGTGCGGTGCAAACCCTGTGGCTGCTGGCGATCTTCGTCGCCTGCCAGGCGCTGGTGGCGATCCCGGCCGGCTGGCTTCAGCGGGTACGGCGAGCAACTCCGACCCAGCTCGTGGTCCTCGGCGGGGTGCTGTCCGCGGTCGGACTCGCGACGCTCGCGCACGCGGACAGCTATCCGATCGTGGTGATCGGCTACGCGCTGGTCGGCGGTATCGGTGCCGGCATCGTCTACGCCGCGTGCATCACGACCGCGGCCCGTTGGTTCCCGGATCGGCGGACGGCCACGATCGGCTTCGTCACCGGCGGGTTCGCGATCGGCGCCGTACCGAGCATTGCGTTGCTGACGCTGGCCGACAGTTCGGGTAGTCGACGGCTCGTCTTCGATCTGACCGCGATCGTCGCCGTACTGGCGACTGCCATCGGCGGTGGGTTGTTGAAGGATCCGCCTCGGCACTGGTGGCCGGCGGCGATCGACGCGCAGGCCTGGGCGATCGACCGCAAGCTCAATCGGAGCATCCCGCACAACGCGCCCGCCGTTCGGCACTACCGTCCGGCCGAGGCGATGCGAACCGGTGCCCTGCCGTTGATGTGGTTGATGCTTGCGGTCAGTGCATCCCTGTCGTTGTTCGGGATCGCCTTCGTGGTGAGCTTCGCGGTGTCCACTGGGCTGGGTGTAGCGGTTGCAGGCTTCGCGGCCGGATTGCTTGCCGCAGTCAACGGTCTTGGCCGCTCACTGGCCGGCACGCTGTCCGATCGATTCGGACGGCGCCGTGTCCTGGCCGCCGTACTGATGATCGAGAGCTTCACCCATGTCGGCCTGGTGGTTGCCGGAGAGACGGGTGTGGGCTGGGCGTTCGTGGTCTGCGCCATGTTCGCCGGCCTCGGCGGTGGTGCGTTCTACGCGATCATGGCCAACCTCGTGCTGGAGTTCTTCGGCGAGAACAGCCTCGTGCAGAACCAAGCGATCCTGTACTCCGCCAAAGCCGTCGGTGGGCTCGTCGGTGTCGGAGTGGCCGCTTCGGTGATCGCCGCGATCGGCTACCGGCCGCTGTTCCTCGGCGCCGGACTGCTCGGCGTACTGGCCGCTCTGAGTGTTCGGTTGCTGAAACAGCCTGGGCGACCTGCGCTACCGGTCCGGCCCCAATTGGGTACGCCGGTCGCCGGGTCGAACGAGTGAGTGAGTACGGCCGCGTCGCGCGACCTGAGCCCTGTGTGATGGAACTGGTGTCCAAGCTGGCCCGGGAGCCGTGGACGGATCGGCCGACTTGCGTGCATCCGACCCTGAGTGCGGCGGCCCGGGCAGTGCACGACCACTCCAGCTCAGCTGGGCGGCGGGCGCTGCTGCCGCTGGCGCCCAGGTTCATCGACACCGCGCGGCCGGGTCTGGATCTGTCGGCCCGCGTGGTCGCGCTCTGTGTGTCGACTGCGCTGACCACTGGCGAGCTCACTGGTGATGAGAACGCCAGACTGCGCAAGGCGCATGAGACGGCGCTGCACCTGTTGACGGGGGAGGGAGCCGCACGCTGGTGGATGCGGTTCAGCTGGAGTGAACCGTTCTACCGCACCTTTCTTGCGACCGAACAAGTCGCGGAATCAATCGCGGTCACCGCCCGCCATGCGAACGGTGACCGCGATCTCAAGCTCAGGCAGCTCCTCAAGCAGTGCCTAGCGGCTCACGGCGCTCTGCGACCCGGAGCGCCCACTCCTTCGTGATCGACGTCCCCGGCGCCCCACAACCCGTGGTCGCGGTCGTCGTCGGGGATCACGATCAGCTCGCCACGCGCCGGCACCTGGACCTGGTCCTCCAGTCGGCGGAGGTCCGTCGTACAGCGCTCCAGGTCGTCGAGCAGGCGCAGTACGTCGATGTGCGCACCTAGGTGATTCCTCAGTGACATAAGGGACTTCTCGAGCGCGAGCAGGGCTGTTCGGGTCCGTTGAAGCTCCTCGTGAATTGTCATCCGACTCTCCCTCTGGACAAGCACTGCAGCCTGGGATAAGACTACGACTACCACATACGGTATGCAATCTACAGAAGCCGAATTCCGGCCTTTCCGAGGAGATGACTGCAGATGGCGCAGACAGTGTCGGAGACCCAGCCCGTCGCGCAGGTGAAGGAGCCGGAGACGATCTCAGGCGGTCACCTGGTGGCGAAGGCCTTGAAGGCCGAGGGGGTCGAGGTGATCTTCACCCTCTGCGGCGGTCACATCATCGACATCTACGACGGGTGTGTCGACGAGGGCATCGCGGTCGTCGACGTCCGGCACGAGCAGGTCGCCGCGCACGCGGCCGATGGATATGCGCGCATCACCGGTAGGCCCGGCTGCGCGGTGGTCACCGCCGGCCCCGGTACGACGAACGCCGTCACCGGGGTCGCGAACGCGTTCCGCGCCGAGAGCCCGATGCTGCTGATCGGCGGTCAGGGCGCGCTGAACCAGCACAAGATGGGGTCCCTGCAGGACCTGCCGCACGTCGACATGATGACGCCGATCACCAAGTTCGCCGCGACCGTGCCGCACACCGCACGCGCCGCCGACATGGTGTCGATGGCGTTCCGCGAGTGCTACAACGGCGCGCTCGGCCCGTCGTTCCTGGAGATCCCGCGCGACATCCTGGACAACTCGGTCCCGGTCGACTCCGCGACGATCCCCGAGTCCGGTCACTACCGGGCGTCCACCAAGAGCATCGGCGACCCGGCCGCCATCGAGGCGCTGGCGGATCTCATCGCGCACGCGGAGAAGCCCGTTGTACTGCTCGGTGGACAGGTGTGGACCTCGCGCGGGAGTGATGCGGCGACCGACTTCGTCCGCGCGCTCGACGTACCGGCATTCATGAACGGTGCCGCGCGCGGCACGCTCGCTCCGGGCGACCCGCACCACTTCCACCTGTCCCGGCGGTACGGGTTCAACAACGCCGATCTGATCATCATCGTCGGTACGCCGTTCGACTTCCGGATGGGCTACGGCCGGCGGCTGCCGAAGTCGGCGACCGTCGTCCAGATCGACATGGACTACCGCACCGTCGGCAAGAACCGCGATGTGGATCTCGGTCTGGTCGGCGACCCGGGCGCGATCCTGGCCGCGGTCACGCAGGCCTCGACGGGTCGGGTGCGGAAGACGGATCGCCAGGCCTGGTTCAAGGAACTGCGCGCGGAGGAGGAGGCGGCGTACCAGAAGCGGCTGCCCCGCCAGCTGTCCGACGCGAACCCGATCCACCCGCTGCGGCTCGCCCACGAGATCAACGAGTTCCTCACCGAGGACTCGATCTACATCGGCGACGGCGGCGACATCGTCACGTTCTCCGGCGGCGTCGTCCAGCCGAAGTCACCCGGCCACTGGATGGACCCGGGCCCGCTCGGCACCCTCGGTGTCGGCATCCCGTTCGTGCTCGCGGCGAAGTACGCGCGACCCGACAAGGAGGTTGTCGCGCTGTTCGGCGACGGCGCCTTCTCGATGACCGGCTGGGACTTCGAGACCCTGGTCCGCTTCAACCTCCCGTTCGTCGGTGTCATCGGCAACAACTCGTCGATGAACCAGATCCGCTACGGCCAGGAGGCCAAGTACGGCCACGACCGCGGCCGGGTCGGCAACACCCTCGGCGACGTCAAGTACGACGAGTTCGCGCGCAACCTCGGCGGGTACGGCGAGGAGGTCCGCGACCCCAAGGACATCGGGCCGGCCATGCAGCGCGCCCGCGAATCCGGCCTGCCGTCGCTGATCAACGTCTGGGTCGACCCGGACGCGTACGCCCCCGGAACCATGAACCAGACCATGTACAAGTGAGAGGACCCTCCTATGTCTCAGGCCCTCGATGGTGTCCGCGTTCTCGATATGACGCACGTGCAGTCCGGACCGTCCTGCACGCAGATCCTTGCCTGGCTCGGCGCTGACGTCGTCAAGCTCGAAGCGCCGACCGGTGACATCACCCGTCAGCAGCTGCGCGACGTACCGGATGTCGACAGCCTCTACTTCACGATGCTCAACTGCAACAAGCGCAGCATCACGCTGAACATGAAATCCGAGCGGGGCAAGGAGATCTTCATCGACCTGGTGAAGAACTCCGACGTCCTGGTGGAGAACTTCGCCCCCGGCGCGATCGACCGGATGGGCTTCACCTGGGAGCGCCTGCAGGAGATCAACCCGAAGCTGATCTTCGCCTCGATCAAGGGTTTCGGCCCGGGCCGGTACGAGAACTTCAAGGCCTACGAGGTGGTCGCCCAGGCGATGGGCGGCGCGATGAGTACGACGGGCTTCGAGGAAGGTCCGCCGACCGCCACCGGCGCTCAGATCGGCGACTCCGGTACCGGGATCCACCTGGTCGCCGGCATCCTCGCCGCGCTCTACCAGCGCACGAACACCGGCAAGGGCCAGCGCGTCTCGGTCGCCATGCAGGAAGCCGTGCTGAACCTGACCAGGGTCAAGCTGCGCGACCAGCAGCGGCTGGCGCACGGCCCGCTGAAGGAATACCCGAACGACAACTTCAGCTCCGAGGTACCGCGGTCGGGCAACGCGTCGGGCGGCGGCCAGCCTGGGTGGGCAGTCCGTACGGCGCCTGGTGGGCCGAACGACTACATCTACGTGATCGTGCAACCGCCCGGCTGGGCCCCGATCGCGAACCTGATCGGCAAGCCGGAGCTGGCCGAGGACCCGGACTGGGCCACGCCCGCGTCCCGCCTCGACAAGCTCGACAAGATGTTCGCGCTGATCGAGCAATGGACCGAGCAGCACACCAAGTTCGAGGTGATGGACAAGCTCAACGCACTCAACGTGCCGTGTGGGCCGATCATGTCCACCCGCGAGCTGATCGAGGACCAGACGCTGGCCGACCTCGGCGCCGTCGTCGAGGTCGAGCATCCGCAGCGCGGCAGCTTCAAGACCGTCGGCTGCCCGATCAAGCTGTCCGACTCCCCGGTCGTGGTCGAGACCTCGCCCGGTCTCGGTGAGCACAACACGGTCGTCTACGGCTCCCTGGGCATCGACACCGCCGAGCTCGAGTCCCTCAAAGCCGCCGGCGTGGTCTAGAGCGTCCGAACGACACGCGACCGCCGTACTGCAGATCTTCGGACGCAAGCAATGGATCAGAGGAGTTTCACGCAGATGAGCTATGACAAGGCAGCAGTTCAGACGATCCTCGACCAGGCTCTGGCGGACGGCCGCACCTCGCTGAGCGCGCCCGAGGCCAAGCTGGTCGCGGATGCGTACGGGATCCCGACGCCGGGCGAGGGGCTGGCCACGACTGCCGAGGGCGCCGCCGGTCTCGCCGACGAGATCGGGTTCCCGGTGGTGCTGAAGATCAGTTCACCGGACATCCTGCACAAGACCGACGCCGGTGGCGTGGTCGTCGGGGTCGACAGTCCGGAGGCGGCCAAAGCGGCGTACGAACAGATCGTCGCCAACGCCAAGGTCTACAAGGCGGACGCGCAGATCAGCGGCGTCCAGGTGCAGAAGATGCTGGTCACCGGCGGTGACGTGCAGGAGGTCATCGTCGGTGCGGTGACGGACCCGACCTTCGGGAAGATTGTCGCGTTCGGTCTCGGCGGCGTCCTGGTCGAGGTGCTGAAGGACGTCACCTTCCGGCTCGCTCCGCTCGAACTGCCCGAGGCCCGCGCGATGATCGACGGGATCGGCGCCCACGAGATGCTGAACGGCGTTCGCGGCGCCAAGCCGGTCGACAAGGAGGCGCTGGCCGGGCTGGTGAAGCGGCTGTCCGACCTGGTCACCGACTTCCCGCAGTTCGCCGAGGTGGACCTGAACCCGGTGCTCGCCGGGCCGGACGGCGCCACCGCGGTCGACTTCCGGATCATCGTCGACGCCGAGGCCGGCAGGCCGGTCGAGCGGTACAGCCAGGAGGAGATCCTGACGGCGATGACGCGGATCATGAAGCCGCGCGCGGTCGCCGTGATCGGGGCGTCCAACGAGGACGGCAAGATCGGCAACTCGGTGATGAAGAACCTGGTCAACGGCGGGTACGCCGGGGACATCTACCCGATCAACCCCAAGGGCGGCGAGGTCCTCGGGCTGAAGGCCTTCCCGTCGATCCTCGATGTCCCCGGCGATGTCGATGTCGCGGTGTTCGCCGTACCGGCCAAGTTCGTCGGTGGAGCGCTCGAGCAGTGCGGTCAGAAGGGCGTCGCCGGGGCGATCCTGATCCCGTCCGGGTTCGCCGAGACCGGGGAGCAGGAGCTCCAGGACGAGGTGGTGGCGATCGCGCGGAAGCACAACGTCCGGATTCTCGGGCCGAACATCTACGGCTACTACTACCTGCCGGCGAGCCTCTGCGCGACGTTCTGTACGCCGTACGACGTCCGCGGCAGTGTCGCGCTCTCCTCGCAGTCGGGCGGGATCGGGATGGCGATCCTCGGGTTCAGCCGGTCCAGCCGGATGGGCGTCTCCGCGATCGTTGGGGTAGGCAACAAGGCCGACATCGACGAGGATGACCTCCTGACGTTCTTCGAGAACGACGACAACACCAACCTGATCGCCATGCATCTAGAGGATCTGAAAGACGGCCGGGCCTTCGCCGAGACGGCTTCACGGGTGTCGAAGAAGAAGCCGGTCATCGTGCTGAAGGCCGGCCGGACCGACCTGGGCGCGCGGGCGGCGAGCTCGCACACGGGCGCTCTCGCAGGTAATGACAAGGTGTACGACGACATCCTGCGCCAGAGCGGCGTCGTCCGGGCCCCGGGGCTGAACCAGATGCTCCAGTACGCCCGCGGCATCCCGCTGCTGCCGACGCCCAAGGGCGAGAACGTCGTCATCATCACCGGGGCGGGTGGATCCGGCGTACTGCTGTCGGACGCCTGTGTCGACGCAGGCCTGAAGCTGATGGACATCCCGGCCGATCTGGACGCGGCGTTCCGGAAGTTCATCCCGCCGTTCGGGGCCGCCGGCAACCCGGTCGACATCACCGGCGGTGAGCCACCGTCGACGTACCGGAACACGGTCGCGCTCGGGCTCGAAGACGAGCGGATCCACGCGCTGATCCTCGGCTACTGGCACACCATCGTCACACCGCCGATGGTGTTCGCCAAGCTGGTCGCCGAGGTGGTCGAGGAGTACCGGGCCAAGGGCATCGACAAGCCCGTCGTGGCCTCGCTGTCGGGTGACGTCGAGGTCGAAGAGGCCGCCCAGTACCTGTTCGAGCACGGCGTCGTCGCATATCCGTACACCACCGAGACACCGGTCGAGGTGCTCGGCGCCAAGTACCGCTGGGCCCGCAACGCGGGGCCACTCGGTTCGTAGAAGGAGGGGTGGGGTCAGCAGCGGGGGTTCGGTCAACAGTTTGCCTGGCGTCGATGTAAGGAGTCCGCCTTGGACGTCACCAGCAAGACCTCAGAAGTGCCCGACGAGCCCGCCGCGGCGGCCGTCACCGAGCGGGTCTGGAAAGCGGGCCGGCTCGAACCGATGCCGATCCGGAAACTTCCGGACGCGCCACCGTCCATGCACATCCTCGGCCCGACCGTCTTCCTGGTCGCACTGGGTGTGGGCATGGGGGAGTCGTACATGTGGCCCCGGCTCGTCCTGGTCTTCGGGCCGGACATCCGGTGGCTGTTCATGGTCGGTGTCACCCTGCAGGCGTTCGTGCTGCTGGAGATGGCGCGCTACGCGATGGCGACCGGGGAGAGCATCTTCTTCGGGGCCGCCCGGATCTTCAAACCGTTGATGTGGTTCTTCTACGTCGCGGCGATCCTGATCTACATGTGGCCCGGTCACCTGTCGGCCGGTGCCGCCGCCTTCGAGGAAGTGTCCGGCATACCTTGGCAGGTGACGGCGTGCGTGGCTCTGGTGTTCGTCGGCGTCCTGTTCAGCATGCTCTCGGTGATCTACAACTTCCTCGAGAAACTGCTCGGGCTGCTGATCGGCTTCCTCGTCGTCGGTACGTCGGTGATCGCGGCGATGGTCGGCAACTGGGACGACCTGGTGCAGACACTGCAGGGCATGTTCGCGTTCGGGTACTTCCCGCACGAGGCGATGACGTCGGCCTGGTTCCCGGTCGTGGTCGGGTCGATCGCGTTCGCCGGACCGTCCGGGATGCAGCAGATGTGGTACACGCTGCAACTGCGTGACAGCGGTGCCGGGATGGGTGCACACATCCCGAAGGTCCGCGGGCTGAGGTCGGCCGGCGAGGCCGAGGCGATGCCGTCGCGCGGGTTCATGTTCGACACCGAGGACCCCGCGGAGATGGCGAAGTGGAAGGGCTGGCGCAAGTGGGTCACCTTCGACGCGATCCTGCTCTTCTGGGGGATCACGATGCTGGTGACGATCTCGTTCACCGTGCTGGCGATGTCGGCGGCCCGGACCAACCCGAACGTGAAGTCGCTGATCGAGGGTGGCGACCGGGACGCGGCACTGCGGGCGATGTCGGACGCGTTCGCCTCGGCCGGCTCGCCGATCCTGGGCACGTTGTTCTTCGCCTTCATCGCACTGATCGGGCTGAACGCGACCCTGGGTCTGTTCGACTCGTTCTCCCGCGGCCAGGCGGACATGACGTACTACTTCGTGCCAGGTGCCAAGCGGTTCTCGATGTCCCGCCTGTACGCCGGGTTCCTGTGGGGCGTGATCGTCTTCGGCATCCTGATCCTGCTGTTCGGTCCGGCCGACGGTCCGGCCGGGATCCTGGACACGCTCGCGTTCCTGTCCACCTTCGCGATGGGCGCCTACTGCATCGTGTTGCTCCTGGTGAACAACAAGCTGCTCCCGAAGAAGATCAGGCCCGGCCCGGTGCGGAACCTGATCATCGGCTTCGGTGCGGTGTTCTACCTGGGCATGCTCTTCTACTGCCTCTTCCGCTTCGGCGTGGCAGTGGGCTGACATGACCTCGTCGAAAGAACTCCTGGAGTTCACGGTCCCGGCGGCGATTGTCGGTGCCGCGGCCGGACTGGTCGCCGGCATCCTCGGTGTCATGGCCGGCCAGCCGCTGGGCTGGGCCGTCGTGACCGGCCTCGGCCTGGCACTGCCACTGATGGTGTTCGGAGCCGGGTACGCCGTACTCGTTGCCCTGGGCAAAGTCCCGGCCGGGGTGTTCGCCCCGGCCGCGGTCTACTGGGTGATCGGATTCCCGCTCGCCCTTCTCGTGCACGCGATCGCCACGTCCTGGGCGGTGACCGGTACCCCCGGTCTCCCGCCCGAACCCTGGAAGTTCCTCGCCTTCCGGGCCCTGCTCAGCATGGGGTTCGCGATCGGCTTCCTGTGGATGCACGAACAGCTCGGCCGCCACTGGTGGCCACGGATCCTCCCGCACAACCGGTACGCCCGCCGTACCGTCGAGCAGTACTCCCACCTGGCCTCCTCCCTGGAGGCCCGCAAACTAGCCACCGGCCGCGGCCGCCGCTAGTCGCCTGCCGACCGCCCGCAACTCCCACCAGGAGCTGCGGGCGGTCGTCGGCTAGCTGACTTCGATCTCCGACAGGCCGTTGGCCCAGCCCTCGGTGCTTTCGATCTGGAACTTCACCCAGCTGATCGACTTCGGTGCGAACGTCACGGTCTTGCCGCGCCCGCTGTCGTCGAGCCCGGTGACCTTGATCGTGCTGCCGTCGCTGAACTCCAGGGTGCCGCCGTTGGCCTTGTCGATCAGGTTGTTCCGGTCGTAGAGCACGACCTGGGTGACGGTCTGCGGGTAGGCCCAGTCGAGCCGGAGCCACGGGTCGAGCTGGCGGTTCGAGCCCCACTCGCCGGTGTGCCACTGATTGATCACGCCGTCGATGGCAGCACCCGCGCTCGTCTGAGGCGAATCCGGGACCTCGGACGACGCCGTTGCCGTCGCGCTGGACGCCACGTCGCCGATCGGCCGGATCTGCAGCTCAGACAGGCCGATGCCGGTCCCGGCGGACCCACTCGCCTGGAACCGCACCCAGCCCACGGTTCGCGGCGCGAACGTCACCACCTTCCCCTTGCCGTCGGCCGGGATCCCGGTCACCGGGATCGTGCTGCCGTCGCTGAAGGTGAGGGTCCCGCCGTTCACGTTGCTGGTGGGATCGGCCCGGTCGTAGAGGGTGATCTCGTCGATCGTCCGGTTGCTGACCCAGTCCACCTGAAGCCACGGCGACGCCGTCTTGGACACCCAGTCGGACCCGATCACACCATCGACGGCCCGTACGACGCCGCTGGGCGACGAGCTGGTCAGTACTCCCGCCGGTGCGACGTTCCCCCCGCGATGGACCTGCAGTTCGGACAGTCCCACATTGAGCCCGACGCCCTTGGTGACCTGCAGTCGCACCCAGTTCGTCGTACGGGAAGGGAAGGAGATGACCTTCGGGCTGCCGTCGTTGGGCAGCGGCGGCACCGGCACCGACGTACCGTCGCTGAAGATCAGCCAGCCGGCCTTGATCTGGTCGGTCGGGTTGGCCCGATCGGCGAGCACGATGCGGCTGACCGTCTGCGCGGTCGGCCAGGCGAGCTGGACCCACGGCGTCATCTCGGTGTTGGAGGCCCACTCGCCGGCCGCGTGCACCGACTCGATCCCGTCGGTCACGTTGGCCGGTACGAGGCCGTCGCTGGTGGAGGAGCCGGTCACCGTCGCTCCGGGGGCGAGGTTCTCGGTGTCGGCGATCGGGTACGGCGTCAGGCGAACGCCCAGCACCGACTTCGCGGGCGCCTGGAACCGGACCCGGCTGTTGCCACCGGCAACAGTCAGCGGGACCGAGGCCTTGGGGGAGGGGATCGCCTGGTCGCTGCTCGCCTCGAAGATGCTCGCGACCGTGGAGGTCGCGGCGCCCAGTCCGGTGAGCGCCAGGTCGACGTCGATCGGAGCCGTGCCGTCGTTCACCACCCAGGCCACGTTGTCGCCGGTCGAGGTGGTCGCGGCTGCTGCGTTGGTGATCGGGCTGCCGTAGCTGATCCCGCGGATGGTGCTGTCACCGGTGGCGAGGCCGAGATCCTGGCCCAGCAGTCGGAAGGTGCGCGACTTCGGTGTCAGCGTGCCGTTGTTGTACACGCCGAAGTGCACGCCCCACTTCTCTTCGCCTTCGTCGTTGTCGGCGTAGTAGAAAGTGCCGTTGGCGTGCTGCTTGTAGAAGGTGCTCAGCCGCTGACCGACGTAGCTGATCATGTTCGGGTGATCGCTGTTCATCGGGTCATAGCCCCAGGCGGCCGTCCAGTTCCATTCGGTCACGTAGACCGGGAAGTCGGCGCCCTTGCCGTTCTGCTGCGCGATCGCCTTCCACTGGTCGACGACCTCGGTGGGGGTGGTCGAGTAGTCGTGGTAGCTGAGGAAGTTGATGTCCGGTGCGATTCGGGCGTCGCTCAGCAGCGGCTTGATCCAGTCCGTCGCGGGGGCCGACAGGGCCGGACCGCCGAGCGGGATCACCTTGTCGACCGTCCGGATCGCCTTGGCCGCATGGAAGTAGATGTCCCGGTACGCCGTCAGGTTGTCCGGGTAGGAGCTCCCGCCGATTCGCAGGAAGTCGTTGTTCGGCTCGTTCCACAGCTCGACCATCTTGGTGTTGCCGGCGAAGTGCTGGTAGACCTTCGTGACGATGTCCTCGTAGATGTCCCAGTTCTCCGGCCGTGGCGGCGAGAAGTATTCGCAGGTGTCACAGCCGTGCCCGATCCACGGGACGCCGTATCCCATGATCAGCATCAGCCCGATGTCGCGCTTGGCGTACTCGTCGGCCCAGGCATACTTCTCCCAGTGCCAGTTGGCCGGGTCCGCGACCCCACCGACGTTCGCCCGGTAGTTCGCGGGCGTCGAGTCGGGCACGATCTCGAAGAGGTACGCCGTCCGGCGGACGAGGTTCGCGCCGTTCTGCTGGAAGGCGTCGAGCTTGGCCGGCTGGTCGAGATGGTTGATGTTCGCGCCGAAGACCGCACCGTGCCCGGTGCCGAGGTTCTGGGCGAAGTTCGCGGTGACGGAGGCCGTCGCGGCGGCGACTTTCTGCTGTACGGCGGGCCGCGGCGCGGGCGGCGTACTGGGGGCGGGAGTCCCACCGGTGAGTGGCACCAGCAGGGCAAGCGCGGTCAGAACGGACTGGAACCTCATGATGCTCCTTCGACGATCCCCAGGGGCGGATGGGCATCAGCACTGTGGCATGGCCGAAGACAGCGCGACATGCATTCGAGGGAGGTCGAAGAGGTCTATTCTCAGGCAGGTGGACGACCTCGCTGCTCAGGCCAAGCTTTGGGTGCAGAAGTGGCGTTGGTACGAGCGCAATTCGTTGCCCTGGAATCGGGCACGGATCCACTGGGAGCTGATGCGGCGCAAGGCTTTCGCTCGCTGGCCGTTGCAGGGCAACGTCCTGGAGGCGCTGCGCGACGGGCGGCTCGAAGTGGGGGAGCACGCGCTCTTCGAGCCCAACGTGTGGATCACGGTGGGCGATGACGCGCACGTGCGTATTGGTTCTGGGACGTTCCTGAACCTGGGCGTGATGGTGGCCGCGCTGGAGCTGGTCGAGATCGGGGACCACTGCATGCTCGCCAACGGATGTTTCGTGACGGACTCCAACCACCGGTTCGACGATCCGGACAAGCCGGTGCCGTGGCAGGGGTTCGACTCCAAGGGGCCGACGCGGATCGGCGACAACGTCTGGCTCGGCGCCAACGTGGTCGTCACCAGCGGTGTCACGATCGGCGAGCGATGCGTGATCGGCGCCAACAGCGTCGTCACGCGCGACATCCCGCCGTACTCGATCGCCGCCGGAGCCCCGGCGAAGGTGCTGCGCGCGGTGACGTACTAGAGGGTGCGGCGCCGGCGGCCGCCCCACTGGCCGGCGGCCGCTCCGCCAGTGGGGAGCCCGCCTTTGTGGAAACAAAGGGGCGCTCCGCGGCCTAATCTCTCCACAAAGGCGAGGCATCGCACCTGCAGACAGGTTCGGGCGGTTGCTTGCGTACCGGCCAACGGGTAGTAGTCCCTGCCGGAGCATCCCGGACATGCCCGCCACGCCTTACCATGCACCGCCGTGGCGACCACTACCCGTTTGTCGGTACACCTCGACCATGCCGCGGGGGCCAAGTCACCGCGTTCGCCAGACTGCGGCTTGTGGATAACTCTCAGGCCACGCCGGTCCGCGTTTGTACACTTAAGTCAAAAGGAAGCAGCGCACGGGGCGAGGCACGCAGCTCAGATCGTGCGGCGCCGTCGGCGAGGTTCGGGCTCGGGGGTGGGCTCGGTGGGGCCTTCGGCGGCGCGGAGGTCGTGGTAGGCCTTGCGGGTGTGCTCGGTGTGCTCGCGCATCGTCTGCGCGGCCTTGTCCTCGTCACCGTCGCTGATGGCTTTGACGAGTCGGCTGTGTTCGCGCCAGGAGGCAGCACCGCGGACCGGGGCGATCGGGGTGTAGTACCAGCGGACGCGACGGTCGACCTGCGCGGCGAAGTCGATCAGGAACCGGTTGCCGGACATCTGCGTGATGAAGGCGTGCAGTTCGCCGTTCGTGCGGACGGCGCCGTCGGTGTCACCGGACTCGTGGTACGCCGTACCGACCTTGCAGAGCTCTTTGAGCTTGGCCAGGTCTTCCTTGGTGGCGTGCCGGGCAGCCAATCGGGCGGACTCGGACTCCAGCGCAGCGCGGGCGGCCAGGAGCTGGTCGACCTCGTCCTCGGCCGGCACATGCACCATGGCTCCGAAGCCGGGCCGCAGGTCCACCCAGCCTTCGTTGTTGAGCCGCTGCAGTGCCTCGCGGACAGGCTGTCGAGAGACGCCGAGCAGACCGGCGAGCTCGACCTCGACCAGGTGCCGGCCGCGCTCCAGGGTGCCGTCGATGATCATCTCGGTCAGGGCCTCGTAGACGGACTCACGCAACGGCTGCGGCCGCTTCACGTGCCGAACGCCGGCCGGTTCCGCTCCGGTGCTGATCGTCGTCATCGAGGGTCCTCCCGTTTGCCTGAACCAACAGCATGGCACTTGGTAGACAGTCTACCAAGTGCCATGACCGTACATAGTGATTTCGCAGCCTTGGGTCAATCGATCAGGCGGCCGATTCCTCGGCGCGCTGCTTCTCGTCCGCGCTGGTCAGCTGGGCGAGCTCGGTCTCCAGGTCTACGGGGTTGACGAGTTCCTGCTGCAGCTCCGGGGCATCCGGAAACTGCGGGCGCGCCGCCAGAGCACCGAACCTACGGGTGAAGATCATCGCTTTCCTTCCTCTGCTCCCGGGAGGAGCTGTTGTGAATTCTGGCTTCTGTATACATTCAACCAGGTGTACTCACCGGTCATGCCCGCATCTCACGTGATCCGCCTTACATACGGGTCGAATACGAATGCGCTCCGGCACCGGCCAGTCGCCCACCGTCGACAATCAGGTACTCGTCGCGAATCGGCGTTCCCGCCAGCCACGACTCCAGGATCTCGCGGGTACCCGCGGCGTACCGGGCCTGCGCGGACAGCGAGGAACCGGAGATGTGCGGGGTCATGCCGTGGTTCGGCATCGTCCGCCAGGGATGGTCGGCCGGGGCCGGCTGCGGGTACCAGACATCACCGGCGTACCCGGCGAGCTGGCCACTCTCCAGCGCTGCGACGATCGCGTCCCGGTCGGCGATCTTCGCCCGCGCGGTGTTGATCAGGTAGGTGCCGCGCTTCATCGTCGAGAGCAGCTTCTCCCCGAAGAGCCCCTCCGTCTCCGGGTGCAGCGGCGCGTTGATCGTCACCACGTCGCAGTGCGGAACCATGTCGGCGGCACTCGCGTGGAAGGTCAGATTGAGTTCGCGCTCGACCGACTCGGGCAGACGATGCCGATCGGTGTAGTGCAGGTTCACGTCGAACGGCGCGAGCCGCCGCAGCACCGCCGTACCGATTCGTCCGGCCGCGACCGTACCGACGTTCATTCCCTCGAGGTCGTAGGAGCGCTGGACGCAGTCCGCGATGTTCCAGCCACCATCGACCACGACCTGGTACGACGGGATGTAGTTCCGCACCAGCCCGAGGATCATCATCACCACGTGCTCGGCGACGCTGATGCTGTTGCAATAGGTGACCTCGGCAACGGTCACGCCGTGCTCGATCGCCGCGTCCAGATCGACATGGTCGGAACCGATGCCGGCGGTGATCGCGAGCTTGAGGTTCGGCGCCTTCGCGATCCGCTCGGCGGTCAGATAGGCCGGCCAGAACGGTTGCGAGATCACCACATCGGTGTCCGGCAGTTCCCGGTCGAGGATCGAGCCGTCACCCTCCTTGTCCGACGTCACGACCAGCGTGTGCCCCTGGCTCTCCAGGAAGCCGCGCAGGCCGAGCTCGCCCGACACGCTGCCGAGCAGCTCGCCCGGCGTGAAGTCGATCGCCTTCGGAGTCGGTGCGGTCTGGCCGCCGGGGTAGCTCGTGATCGCGGGGATGTCGTCGCGCGCGTAGGACTTCGGGTACCCGGCCGCAGGGTCGTCGTACAGGACACAGAGGATCTTCGCCATGATGTGGAATCTCCTTGTTCTGAAGGGATTCCACCGTCCCGCGGTCAGGTGCCGACGGTCAAAGACTTGCTCGTTATGTCGTGATAGGCAGTGCCCATCAAGTGCACGTCGAGTAGATCGTCGAGGGCTTTGTGCACGCCGGCCTGACGCGCGACGTCGAGCAAGGCGCGCGCGAGCACCGGCTCGGGACTGCGGGCCGCGATCACCAATCCGACTCGCGGTCCGTGCGCGGGACCCTTCAGCGGTACGACGCGCATCCCGTCCGGTACGCCGAACATGTGCAGCCAGGCATGTGAAATCACCGTCGACCAGTGGTTGCCGTGGAGATGACTGTAGAGACCGGAGACCGTGTCGCTCTCGATGGCCGGGGTGGCGACGGCGCCGTCATCGGTGAAGTAGCCGTTCATGATGCGGCGGTTGCGCATGTCTGGTGAGAGAAGGCAGAGCGGCAGTTCGGCGACCTCCGCCCAGGTTGCCATCGGCAACTCGGCCAGTGGTGAATGCTGCGGAGTGAGGAGCAGGTAGCGCTCTTCGTAGAGCGGCGTCTTGCGGACCTGGCCGAGGGTGTCGTCGTCGAGGTAGGTCATCGCGACGTCCAGGTCGAACTCGGCCAGCTTCTGCGTGATGTCACGCGACGACAGCGACTCGATCGTCACCCGTGCGTTCCCGTGCCGCTCGCAGAACGGTGTCGTGAGCAACGAAACCACCGGCATCGCGGTCGGGATCGCGCCGAGCCGGAGGGTGCCGGTCAGGCCGCCGCGCAGTACAGACAGCTCATGTTTGAGAGCGTCCTGCTCGGCCAGGATTCGCTGCGCCCACAGGAGTACGCGCTCGCCCTCTGGCGTCAGCCCTTCGAAGCGCCGCCCACGTCGCACGATCGGCACGTCGAGCTCCTGCTCGAGCTTGCGGATCGCGGCCGACAGGGAGGGCTGCGACACGAAGCAAGCGTTGGCGGCCCGGGCGAAGTGCTTCTCCCGCGCGAGGGCGACGAGGTACTCCAACTGCCTCAGCAGCATCGCGCATACCAGCTGTCTGTATACATAATCCAACTGTAGTTCTCGGAGCACCTTCCCGATAGGTCTCGCCTATCTGTGACCCAGGTCACAGGATGGTGGATGTCTGGTTCGGGGCCTGCCGATCGACGGTGAGGCAAGGGCAGGACTTCGTCGAGTTCGTCGAGAAGGAGCAGTGAGATGCAGAAGGTCGCGTCGCAGGACAGCACGGAGATCGCGTACGACGTGGTGGGTGAAGGGCCGGGCCTGATCCTGGTCGCCGGTGCCTTCACCGAGCGGGCGTCCATCACCCCGTACGTCGAGGCGCTGTCGACCGCCTTCACCGTGGTGAACTACGACCGGCGCGGGCGAGGCGACTCGGGCGACACGGCGCCGTACACGGTCGAACGGGAGTGGGAAGACCTGGCAGCGGTGCGGGCAGCGACCGGTGCGCGGTTCGCCTGTGGGTTCTCGTCCGGGGCAATGGTGTTGTTGCAGGCCGGGCTGCCGTTCGAGCGGATTGCGCTGATGGAACCGCCGTTCCGGACCGAGGGTGCACCGCCGGTGCCGGAACGATACGTCGAGCGGCTGCAGGAGTTCATCGGCAGCGGGAACCCCGGGGGAGCGGTTGAGCTGTTCATCGTCGAGGCCGTTGGCCAGCCGAAGGAAGCGGTTGACGAGATCCGGGGTACGCCGATGTGGGCGAGTCTCGAGGCCATGGCGCCGACGCTCGTCTATGACGCGCTGCAGTTGGGCGACAGCGCCGTACCGACGGATCTGCTCAAGTCGATCGAGACGCCAACGCTCGCGCTGTTCAGCAACGCCAGTCCGGACTGGTTGCAGGAGTCTGCCCGTCAGACCGCCGCTGCGCTGCCGCACGGAACGGTCGAAGGCCACGACGGCACCTTCCACACCCTCTCCCCAGAGACGCTCGCATCAGTGCTGGCCAGCTACCTCCTCTAGCCGAAGGCGGTTGCCGGGGCCGTGCACAGGAAGTGGTGGGCGTGAACAGGTCATATCTTGTTCAAGGCCACTGCGGGGTGTGCACGCCCCGGTATGTGGCTAGCCAACGCTCCTGGTTGGTCGGCCGAACGAGCCGGTATCGCCGAGGAATGCTTCCCAACACTCTGTCCCACGCCACCAGTTGTGGCCGGAGACAGAAAGTGGTGGCCGGAGCCCTTGGGTAACAGGTCTCCGGCAATCACGAGGTGTCTCGCGCCACCGCTGGCGGCGCGAGATCGACCACCTGTCGGCGCGAGATCGACCACCTGTCGGCGCGCGACCGGTCACCTGCCGGCGACGGTGCTTCCCCGACTGCGCCGGCGGCGGAATTCCGCTAGGCGCCGGGTGGGCGGACGAGGTGGGGATGGGCGGTCGCCAGTTGCTGGTACGCCGCCTCGACCGGTGCGGGGATGTCTACGTGGTCGATGTAGTTGTGGCCGCGGGGGCCGTACCCGTCGGGGTCGTCTCGGAGGCGGCGAATCTCGCCCAGGATGAGTGAGCGGAATCTGTCGCGGCTCCAGATCTCTGGGTGCTCCGGTCCGGCGCTCACGACGTCGGGACCGATCCAGGGGAGCACGGGTGCGTGGCTGAAGAGTCGAGTGCCGGGCAGGTCGGCGAAGGAGCGTTCGAAGCTGGCATGGGTACGGCGTTGCATGGTTGGGTCCTGGATCAGCACGAGCGCTGCTGGTTCGTCGATCAGCTGTCTCGTGAACGCTGCATTCTCACCACAGTTGGTGGATTGGTCCTCCACCTGCAGCGCCGCGGCCGGTACGTCGTACTGGGTGGTGAGGAGGTCGCGGAAGACGTGCGACTCGGCGCGGCCAGTTGCAACGGGCAGACCACGGCGGTGGACCGCCGCATCGAGGTGGCGGGTCGAGTGGCCGATGCCGCCGCTGATCAGGATCCGTGCTCTCGTGGCGTGATGGAGCTGAGCGGCGACCTCGACCGATTCGAGCACGGCCGATCCCATCAGCACGATCACGTCCACCTGATCGGGCAAGTCGTCGCGGCGGGCGAGGTAGTGGGCGATGGTCGTTTCAGGCACGCCTCACCCTGCCACGCGCATGGGGACCACGATGTACGCCGAGTCGCCGCTCGGGGTGTCGTCGGCGGATTGCAGGCCGACCACGTTGACCGGCTTGGTCGGTTGGGTGAAGGAGAAATGCGCCACTGGCGTGCCCAGTGAGCCGAGCGCGTCCAGCAGGTAGGCCGTGTTGAACCCGATCACGAGGGGCTCGCCCGTGAGGGTGCACTCGACCGGCTCCGAGGCCTCGGCCTCTTCGCCGCTGCCCGCACTGAGCGCCGCCGTCCCGTCGGCGAACGTGATCCGCACCGGTGACGTCCGCTCCGACACCAATGAGACCCGTTTGACCGCTTCGATCAGGCTCGCCGTCTGCAGCGTGACGGTCCGGGTGACCGCCTCCGGCGTCGGGATCAGCTTGCGCACCTTGGGGAACTCGGCGTCGATCAACCGGCTGGTGGCCCGCCGGCCGGCCCCCTCGAACCCGATCAACCCGTCCCCTGTACGAGTTGAACCGAGTGCGAGGGTGACCTCGTGGCCGGCCAGCGTCTTGGCCAGGTCGGCCAGCACCTTGGCCGGGACGAGTGCGTCCGCCGCGATCTCCGGATCCTCCGGCTCCCAGGCGAAGCTGCGGACCGCCAGCCGGTAGCGATCCGTGGCCAGCAACGTGATCACCGGCCCACGGATCTCCACCCGCACCCCCGTGAAGACCGGCAAGGTGTCGTCCCGCCCCGTGGCGCTCACCACCTGAGCGACCGACCGCGCGAACACCTCACCGCTCACCACCCCGCCGGCCGCCGGGAGCTCCGGCAACGGCGGGTATTCCTCCAGCGGCAGCGTCTGGAGCGCGAACCGGGCATGACCGCTGGACACGATGACCCGAGCCCCCTCCGAACTCAGATCGACCGTGTCCCGCGGCATGCTCCGGCAGATGCCGGCGAGTAGTCGCCCCGACACCAGGACCCGGCCGTCTTCCCCCACATCGGCCGGGATGCTGACCTGGGTCGAGCTCTCGTAGTCGAACCCCGACACCGTCAGCATTCCGTCGGCCGCCTCGACGGCCATCCCGGCAAGAATCGGCACACTCGGCCGGCTCGGTAGCCCTCTGGCCACCCAGCCGACCGCTTCAGCCAGCACCTCACGCCCGACTCGAACCTTCACGGTCACCCCTCCCGATCGCGAGGTTCAACCCAATCAGGCGCCACCGACAGTTTCCGTGCGCTCGCCCCCGGCGGCACGCAAACCCCTGTCAGGACACGCCGATCACCACTTTCCCGCGGGCATGACCGTCCATCAGGTACTGGATCGCCGCCACCGTTTCGGCGAGCGGGAACACCTGGTCGAGGGCCGGTACCACCTGGCCGGTCTCGATCAGTTCCGTCATCGCCTGCAGGTCGACGTGGTTCTCGGAGTTGATGAAGGAACGCAATCGCTGGCCGACGAATCTCGACAGCAGCATCGCCCGCAACTGGCGGTCGTTGCCCCCCAGCCAGCGACCGCCGGTCTCACCGCCGACGATGACGAGCGTCCCCTTCGGGGTCAGCGCCTTGCGCAGCCGGCTCAGCGACGCGTTCCCGTTGATGTCGATGATCACATCGAAAGGCCCGTACTGCGTGAAGTCGTCGGTGCGGTAGTCGAGCACGTGATGGGCACCGAGCCATTGGACGAGCTCAGCCTTGTCGGCGCTACAGACCCCGGTCACCTCGGCGCCGTACGTCTCCGCGACCTGCACTGCATAACTGCCCACGCCTCCGGACGCACCGAGGATCAACACCCGGTCGCCCACCTTCACCTCGGCCTGGTCGCGAACCGCCTGCAGCGCGGTCAAAGACGAGATCGGTACGGCGGCGGCCTGTTCGAAGGTCAGGTTCTTCGGCTTCGGTGCCAGCTTCTTCTCCAGCACCCGTGCATATTCGGCGAAGGCGCCGATCCCGATGCCGTACACCTCGTCGCCCGGCCGGAACCGGCTGACCCCGGCTCCGACCGAGCTGACCACACCGGCCAGGTCCATCCCGAGCACTGGGTTCTTCGGCGCCCGAACGCCGTACCCGGCGAACCGGACGGGATAGGGCAGTCCGGTCATGAGGTGCCAGACCCCCCGGTCGACCCCGGCCGCGCGGACCTCGACGAGGACTTCGTCCCCGGCCGGGACCGGTACGTCGATGTCGCGGAGCGCGAGCACACCGCTGTCGCCGTACCGGTCCTGTGTGATTGCGAGCATTCTCGTGTCCCCCCAAAAGATCATACTTACGGCGTAAGCTTACGACGTAAGTTAGAGTATGTCCATGACACCGCGGGGCGATCCACTGAACCGGGAGCGAGTGCTCCGCGCGGCGATCGCACTGGCCGACCGGGACGGGCTGGACGCGCTGAGCATGCGCAAGCTCGGGAACGAGCTCGGTATCGAGGCGATGTCGCTCTACAACCACGTGAAGAACAAGAACGATCTGCTCGACGCGATCGTCGATCTGGTGCTGACCGACATCGACGTGCCGCCGAGTGGGACGCCGTGGAAGGACGCGATGCGGCGCCGGTCGATCTCCGCTCACGCGGTGCTGGTGGCGCATCCGTGGGCGGCTCTGCAGATCATGTCCCGGTTCACGATCGGTCCGGGCATGACGAAGTACCTGGACTCGACGCTCGGGCGGCTGCTCGAGGGCGGCTTCACGGTCGAGGGTGCGCTGGATGCGTGGCACACGCTGGACAGTCACCTGTACGGATTCACCTTGCAGGAGGTGAATCTGCCGTTCTCGATCGATGCCGCGCCGGACGTGTCGGCTCAGGTGGTCGGTGGGCTGGACCCCGAGCAGTTCCCGCACGTCGTGCGGATCATGGCGCACGTGATGCAGTCCGGCCGGGTCGAGGACTTCGAGTTCGGCCTCGACCTCGTGCTGGACGGCCTGGAGGCCAAACTCAACGGAAGTTGATCGCTCGCAGCCGGCCCGCCTGCCGCCGGCTCAGGACGATCGCGGACCGCGCGCCCGGGACCACCTGGCCCGGGTCCTCGCTCGCCTTGGCCAGCAGTTGCGGCCAGCGACGGCAGTGCGTCTCCATGCTGCCGGTCCGTACGACGCGTCCGCGCGCCCACTGCCCGTCGCGCGCCACCTCGCCCGGTACGTCGATCAGGATCAGGTGCAACGGCAGTCCGGCGCGCTGAGCCCGCCAGCCGAGCAGACGCCGTACCCATGGCCGTGTAGCGCAGTCATGGATCACCAGCGGGCCGCTCTTCATCGCAGTGAGCACCTGTGCGTAGTAGGTCAGGTGCAGCAGCGGACGCCAGTAGGAGTAGGGCACAACGCCGAGCACTCGCATCCACCGCGCCCGTAGTCGCTCAGAGTCGAAGACCTGCACATCACCGTGGTCTGCGCCCTCCGGGTAGAGCCGACGCAGCAGTGTGCTCTTGCCAGCTCCCGGAATCCCAGCCAGTACGACGATTGCGTCGCCCGAGTACCGGATCTCCTCCTCGGCCCCGACGACCGCCAAGTTCATCGCTACCACGTCAGTGCCCTTCCCTAGCCCGCCAATACTCGTTAGACGAGCGGGTTCCGCGCTCTGCCCCATGGGTGCACTAAGAACTCCTTAGGAGTTCCCTGAGAGAGGACACGCAAGTGGACTGGTCCGCCTGGCACAACGACTACGACCGTCCCGGTACGCCGCTCGCCCGGCGACTGGCCGACGTACAGGGGCATCTCCGCACTGCACTGGCCGATGCGCCACCTGGTCCGCTGGACGTCATCAGTCTGTGTGCCGGGCAAGGGCGTGACTTGTTGGAGGTGCTTGCGGATCACCCACGCCGTACCGACGTACGGGCTCGGCTGGTGGAGCTGGACCCGCGCAACACCGCAGTCGCCTCGGCTGCAGTGGAGAGCCTTGGGCTCGATCAGGTCGAGGTGGTCACGGGCGATGCGTCGCTCACCGATCAGTACGTCGGTCTGGTCCCGGCGGACGTCGTACTGGCGTGTGGGATCTTCGGGAACATCTCTGACGCGGATGTCGAGCGGGCGATCTCCTTCTGCCCGCAGCTCTGCAAGCCGGGCGCTGTCCTGCTGTGGACGCGGCATCGCGAGGCGCCCGACCTTGCGCCGGCAATCTGCGAGTGGTTCGAGTCCGTCGGCTTCGAGCGGCTGTACCTGTCGGCTCCCGATGCGGGCTACGGCGTGGGCGTCCACCGTTATGTGGGGGCGGGGGAGCCGCTGCGGCCGGGCGAGCAGCTCTTCAGTTTCGGCTCAGCTCGGTAACGAACTTGTTCGTAACGAACATGTTCGTTACGGTTGGGGACATGACGACATCGACGCATTACCCCATCGCGATCATCGGCGCCGGGCTCGGCGGCCTGACGGCTGCGCGCGTTCTGCAGGTCAACGGAATCGAGGTGGCGCTGTTCGAGCTCGAGCCGTCCGCGGACACCCGGGTGCAGGGCGGCATGCTCGACATCCACGAGGAGAACGGGCAGCAGGCACTGCACGCGGCCGGTCTGTACGACGAGTTCCGCGCGATCATCCATGAGGGTGGCGAGGCGATGCGCCTGGTCGGCCCGGACGGCGTCGTCCACGTCGACCAGGAGGACGACGGCGGCGGCGGCCGGCCAGAGGTGGATCGCGGCGACCTGCGCAAGCTGCTGCTGAACTCGCTGGCCGAAGGTTCGATCAACTGGGGCAAGAAGGTCACCGGTGCGCGCTCGCTGGACGGCGGCCGGCACGAGGTCACCTTCGCGGACGGGTCCACCATCACGACCGATCTCCTGATCGGAGCCGACGGTGCCTGGTCACGCATCCGCCCGCTGCTGTCGGACGCCGTACCGACGTACACGGGGATCTCGTTCGTCGAGTCCGATCTGCTGGATCCCGACGTCCGGCACCCGAACCAGGCCGCGATCATCGGCAACGGGATGTTCATCTGCCTGGGCGACGAGCGTGGCTTCCTGGGGCATCGGGAGACCGACGGCAGCCTGCACATCTACACCGCGCTCAAGGTGGACGAGGGCCTGCTGGACACCATCGACTTCACCGACCAGGCGGCCGCGAAGGCTGCTGTCCTGAGCTATTTCGACGGCTGGGACAAGGACCTGCAGGCACTGGTCGCCGACGCCGACAGTCCGCTGGTCCCACGCCTCATCCACGCGCTGCCGGTAGGGCATCGCTGGGAACACACCCCCGGTGTGACGCTGCTGGGCGACGCGGCTCACCTGATGTCGCCGTTCGCCGGCGAGGGCGCCAACCTGGCGATGATCGACGGAGCCGAACTGGGCCTGGCAATCGCTGCGCACCGCGACGACACCGAGGCCGGACTGACGGCGTACGAGGAGGCTCTCCTCCCGCGCGGCGAGGCCAGCGCTGCTGACTCCGCCGAGGGGCTGGAGAACATGTTCGCCGTGGACGCTCTGGAGCGGATGGTCGAGTTCTTCGCCTCCATCCCGGACAGGCACGAGGGATGATGCCGGGCTGCAGTAGCGTGGTCCGATGCCTGGCTTGAGCCGGCGGGAGCGTCCCGCCAAACCTGCACTGACCCGTGAGGGCATCGTCGACGCGGCGGTGCGGTTGATGGACAGCGAAGGTCTGCAGCGCGTCACCATGCGGCGGCTCGCGCAGGAGCTCGACACCGGCGCCGCCTCGCTCTACGTGTACGTCTCCAACGCCTACGAACTGCACGCGGCGATCCTGGACCGGCTGCTGGCACAGGTCGATCTGGCACCGGAGTCCGATTGGCGCGAGGGCTTGCACCGGGTTCTCCGCAGCTACACCGACCTGCTGTTCGCGCATCCCAGCTTGGCGCGCTCCGCACTCAGCCTGCGCCCCAACGGGCCCAACTACCTGGCACTGGTCGACACCTTGCTCCGGCTGCTGGCGGCTGGTCGAGTACCAGCTGTGCAAGCGGCCTGGGGCGTGGACTACCTGCTCCAGACAGCTACGGCCACAGCTGCCGAACACGCCGTCGACACCAAGCGCGACTCCGAAGCCGAGTGGCAACAACTCAGTGACACCCTCGCGAGCGCGTCAGCCGACGACTACCCGCACCTTCACCAACAAGCGGCCGACCTGATCTCCGGTACGCCGTCGGAGCGCAGCCGCTGGGCCGTCGACATGCTCATCAACGGGATCATCGCCACCCCTACGCCCCACTAGCCAGCTCGACCAGCGGTTCCCGCGAACTCGACCAGAGCCACAGCGACAGCCAGCCGATCGCTACAGCGAGCAGCAAGAGGCCGGCTTGCAGGGCAATCTCCGGTACGGCGGCGCGAAGCGAGACCGGTACGGCGCCGACGGCGTACAGGAGCAGGGCCGGCCGCGGCGGTCCCTCCCGATGCCACAAGGAGGCTGCGAACAGCGCCGTACTGATCAGGAACAGGATCGAGCTCACCGTCAGTGCCACGCCCAGCGGACCCGCGCGAAGGGACGTGACGGTTGCATCGTCGACGCGGGGAAAGACGAGGTTCAGTACGAACTCCACGCCGACGAGCAGCGCGATGGCGGTGAAGTTGAGCCCGAAGGCCACGACCCCGAACATGCTGCTGCGTCGTCCGGCCCGGGCGAACAACGCGACCACCAGCCCGAGCGCCAGCACCTGAGCGAGCGGCGCCACCAGCTGGGTCGCCGCGCTGATCGGGATCACCTCCGCCCGCTTGGCCGTATTGACAAGCAGAACCACGCCGCTGGCAAGCCCCGCCACCGCCGCTGATCGGTACACCGTTGGCAACGTCATCACACGCCTCCTGGTTGATAACAGCCGTTATTGGATAACGGTTGTTATAGTGACCGCAGCGGTCGTCGGCCACAAGGGCCGTGACCCAGCTGTGTCCTGCGGAGTGGAATCAGATGGCCCGCCGTACCGATCAACCCGATATCCGGGAACGCCTGCTCTCCGGCGCCGCCGACGTCCTGGCCGCGGACGGCGTCGAGGGTTTGACCGTCCGCCGCGTGGTGGAGGCGGCCGGCCGATCGACGATGTGCGTCTACACCAAGTTCGGCAGCCGCGGCGGCCTGATGAGCGCCGTCTACGAGCAAGCCGCCACCAGCCTGTACGCCGTCCTCGACCGCGCACGCCCGGTCGACGGGAGCACGACCCTCGGCCTGGCATCGGCGTACCGGCGCTTTGCCCTCGCCAACCCCGGCGCCTACGCCCTGCTGTTCGACCAGCCGCTGGCGGCGCTGGACGTCGACGAAACCCTTCGCGCCGACGCCATCACCCGGATCGCGACCTACTTCACTTCAGCCGGCGAAGCCAAGCCTCTCCGGCTCTGGGCCATCATGCACGGCCTGCTAACCCTCGAGCGCTCCCTGCCCAGCCCGCCCACCGGCGCCTGGAAGGACTTCTACCTGCACGCTCTCACCTGACGGACGCGGCGCCCGGCCGCCAGCCAACGGCTTTGGGGTCAATCCCAGGCCTCGGTCACTCGGCCGGTTGGCCGACGAAGTGCCACGACTGCTTGCCGTCGGTTCGACATGAAAATCCAACTCCTGTCACCACGATTTCGGGCATTGGGGTGGTGCTGCTGACGATGGCGGGGCGGTCGTGTGAATTGCTTGCAGGTTTCTGCACTACGCTGCTCAGGACCTCTCACCGTGTCGTTAGCGACCGTTGCGTCAGGGGGCTGGGTGTGACGGCTGAAATACGTCTGCTGGGTGAAGTGGACGCGCTGGTCGACGGGCGGTCGGTCGACCTGGGACCGCCGATGCAGCGGTGCATGCTGGCGGCACTGGCCGTCGAGGCCGACCGAGTGGTGCCCGTGGATCGGTTGGTCGCGCGGGTCTGGGGTGCGGAAGCGCCGCCAAGCGCGCGGGCGACGCTGCACAGCTACATCTCGCGGCTACGGGGCGCCTTGTCGGGCGCGGCCGGCGTGTCCATCGTGCGACGCTCAGGCGGCTACGTACTGGTCACGGCCGCAGCCCAGCCGGTGGTCGATCTGCACCGATTCCGTGCCCTGATTGCGCGCGCCCGTGAAGACGACGTACAGGCCGTGCGATGGCTGACTGAGGCTTTGGGCTGGTGGCGTGGAGATGCGCTGACCGGTTTGAACGGCAGATGGGCCGAGACGGAACGCGACCAGCTGGGGCAGGAGCGGCTGGCGGCACAGCATGATCTGGTCGACGCCCGGCTCCGGTCAGGCCACGGCGAAGAGCTGCTCGCCGAGTTGTCTCCGCGCGCCGGCGAGCACCCGTCGGACGAGCGGGTGGCGGGCCAGTACATGCTGGCGCTGTACCAAGCAGGACGAGCCGCAGAGGCGCTGCGGCACTACCAGCAGGTCCGTACGTGGCTGATCGAAGAGCTGGGCGCCGATCCTGGCGCCGAGCTCCAGGAGCTGCATCAGCAGATCCTCGCCGCCAACCTCCCTCGCGCCGCTGCGCCTGCCACCGACCCGGGGGAGAGCCCAGCTGTCGTGGCGCCGCGCAATTGTCTTCCTCGTGATCTTCCGGACTTCACCGGGCGGGACAGCGAACTCGCGCGGCTGGCGGCATCCGCCGATGACCGGGCCACCGTCTATACGGTCGACGGGATGGGAGGGGTCGGCAAGACCGCCTTCGCCGTCCACGCCGGCCATCTGCTGGCCGATCGGTTTCCGGACGGTGCGCTCTTTGTCGACCTGCAAGGCCACAGCGAGGGAAAGCTGCCGCTGACCGCAGACGAGGCTCTCGACGTTCTGCTGGGGCAGCTCGCCATCACGGTGACCGGTGACGCCAAGGCGCAGTGGCGGGCAAAGACTGCGGCACTGCGGCTCCTGGTCATCTTCGACAACGCCGTGGACGAGTCGCAGGTGGCCCCGCTGCTGCCCGCCGGTCCCAGCCTCGTGATCGTGACGAGTCGAGCCAGGTTGCCGAACCTCGCCGGCGCACGGCCGCTGTCCCTGGTCGTTCTGCCGGAAGAGGAGGCGACGGCGTTCTTCGCTCGTCAGGTGGGCGCCGACAGGGTGGCCGCTGAGCCCGAGGCGGTGGCACACATCGTCCGCATCTGCGCGGGTCTGCCGCTCGCGCTGCGGCTGTCCGGAGCGCGGCTTGCGCATCGCACTGCCTGGCCGGTCGCGCATCTTTCCGCGCAGCTGGCTAGTGCGCGCGGGCGGTTGCCGCAGCTGTTCGCCGACCGCGAGGTCGCCCTGGCGTTCCGGATGTCCCATGAGCACCTGCCGGCCGCCGACCAGCAGGTCTTCTACGCGCTGGCCCGGCACCCCGGTGCCGATGCGGACGCCGCAGTCATCGCCGCCATGACCGACCTGCCGTTGGGACGGGCTGACGACGCCCTGCAGCGGCTGGTCGATGTCCATCTGGCCGAGGAACCCGTGCCCGGCCGATACCGCCAGCATGACCTGCTGAGGCAGTACGCCCGCGGTCTGTCTGACGACCCCCAGATGACCGAAAAGATGCTCGATCATTACCTGACAGCCATCACGGAGGCGACCGCCCGCCAGGAGGGCAGCGGACCGGAGGCCGAGGCGGCGCGCGCTTGGCTGATTGCGGAGCGCGGCAACCTACTGGCCGCGACGCGCTGTGCCGCGGCTGAGGGCTACAGCAACAACGCGTGGCGGCTGGCCATCTCTTTCTGGCATCTCCTGGGGCGCAACGTCGCCGATGACCCGATCGAGATGCTCGAGCAGGGTCTGGCCGCGGCGAAGGAAACGGGCGCGGGGGATGCGGGGCTGGTGAGCACTCTGCTGGCGCTGGCCCACTGGTCAGCCGGCCACACCTCGCGTGCCTACGATCTGCTGACCGCCTCGGCGAAGGAGCAGAAGAACACCGAGTCCCACGCGCACACACTCGCCTTGCTCGGCCTGATGAACCTGCAACGTGGTGCGCACGCGCAGGCGGCACACCATGCGCAGACGGCGTTCGACGAGCTGACCGAACTCGAGCGGCTGTCCCCGCTCGGCATCGACGCCCAGGTCATCACCTTCTGGACGCGCGGCGTCGTACGCGGGCTGAACGGAGAGCACGAGGCCGCGCTCAGCTATCTGCGAACGGCCTACACCGACTGCGAAACCCTCGGCCAGGTCAGCCCCAACGACCACGTTCTGACCGCGCTGGCCCGTTGCCTCATCGCGCTCGGCGCGACCGACGAAGCCCTTGGCCACCTCCACCAGGCTCGCGACCTGCGGCACCGGATCGGTGACAAAGAAGGCGAAGCCGAAACACTGATTCTCATCGGAACAGCACACCGCTCGTCAGGACATTCCCAGGACGCCCTGGGACCACTACGCGCCGCTGTGCCCATGCTCGACGACGACGCCCGGCTCCAAGCCCACGCCCGGATCGAACTCGGCCGGACCCTTGCCGCGCTGGGAAGCAGAGCCGAGGCGATCGAGCAGTACGAGCTCGCCCTCGGCAGCGCAGTTCAGGGGGATCACCTCCATGAACAAGCCCAGGCCCACCATGAACTCGCCCAGATGCTCGGTGAAGACGATCCCGACACTGCCCGGAAACACCAGCGGGCGGCCGCCGAAATCTCAACCCTGCTCGACCTGCGACACCCCGAGTCGCTACCTCATCTACGCCCCGCCGGCTGGTGACCCCGCCGTCCGGCTGTCAGTGCCAGGCGTTTCCTGTTGTTCGGACGTAGTGGTTCCAGACGTATCGCCAGGGGACGACCGCGATGATGACGACATCGAAGGAGCATTTGAACAGGATCTCGCTGGTAGCGGCGTTCATGTCGTTGGCGACCAGGTGCGGAACGGTGACCGCGGCGACCCAGATGACCTTCCAGATCACCTCGAACAGCAGGATCGGCAGCATCCGGACGGGGTAGCGGAGCCCGAGGAAGGCCAAGAGCGACATCGCCGTCAGCAGGCACGTGACGACGCCTTCCATCACCGGCAGGGAATCGACGTCGCGGATGAGGATCGGCCACTTGACGATGGCCAGTCCCACTCCCATGAAGGCGTATCCGAAGCGCATGACGTTCAGCCGGCGGGTGGACAGGTCGTCTACCTCGACGGCCCGGGGCGCGGTGCGAATGGTGGTGCCGTCCGGTGTGGTCATGGTGAGCACCCTGATTTCCTCATCGCTCTTGTGGTGTGACTCATGACCCAAGGCTGGAGGCGCGTGGGCTGTTTGCCTACGAAGGTTGCCGTTTGTGGGAAATGGGCGTCAGATGAGCCACGTGGAGGACGCCTCAGCGGTGGAGATCGCCGCAGTGCTCGGCCGGGTCGGTGCCCGGCTCAAGCGACTCCGCACACTGCGCCGGATGACTCTGGTCGATGTAGCGGCGGCGACCGGCATCTCGAAGAGCACGATGTCGCGGCTCGAGACCGGGCGGCGGCGTCCGACGCTGGAGCTGCTGCTCGCGTTGTCGCATGCCTACCGGCTGCCGCTGGACGACCTTGTCGCGGCGCCGGCGGAAGGTGATCCGCGGATCTGGCTGAAGCCCGATCGCGTCAAGGGCAGAACAGCCATCCCGCTGACCCGGCAGCCCGATGGCGCCCAAGCCTGGAAGATCGTCATCCCCGCCGGCAACGCCACCCCGGAGCCACGGGCGCACGACGGCCATGAATGGATCTACGTCCTCTCCGGCCGCATGCGTCTCGTTCTCGGCGACCAGGACTGGGTGCTGGTGTCAGGCGAGATCGCCGAATTCAGCACGCGGACACCCCACTGGTTCGGCAGCACCGGCAGCGAGCCCGCCGAGATCCTCAGCATCTTCAACCGCCCCGGCGAACGAATGACGACGCGCACCACAACTCGGTAGATCGAGGCGAGCGTCGCGGCACGATCTCGCGTCGAGATCGTTGACGGCCTGGTCAGTACGGCGCCGCGGCAGCGATGGGCTCGTGCGCGGCCAAGGCGCCGACCACGGCACCTCCTCAGCCGTGGCCGACCCAGATCGCGCTCGCGCCGCGGCGGTGATCGTTAAGAGTGGCTCAACATCCGACTGCGGCCGATCGGATGAGACGGCGTGGATCTCCTGGATCGGCTCCCGGCGGCCAGCCTGTGGTCGACCAGAATGTGTAGTCGACGTCGTCGTGGGTGCCCGCCAGATAGGCCGCCCACGCTTTGTCCATGACGACAGCATAGATGTCGAAATGGTGATTCACTGAAGCGTTTGCGTTATCCGAATCTCCAAGATTCACAGTCGCGCGCCATTCTCCGTTGGAGCCGAGCTTTACCGACTGCTCGAAGTAAATGCGCGTGTCGTCGTCTTCTCGGGTAGCAACGACGAGTGCCTTGTCGGCCGGCAACTTCCGTACTGTGCCCCTGACTTCTGTGCACAGTTGCGCGCTCTGATTCTCCTCAGGCGAGACGATCGCTCTCTCGACCGGCGGGGTCGGCGTCGGAGTGGGCGTCACAGGCACGCTCACAGTCGTCGTTGCCATGCCGCCACCAGCCTGCGACTGATCACCAGTTGATACGTGAACCGCCCCGCTGAGGATCGTGCCCACGACGCCGATGACCGCAACGGCCACCGCGCCGGCGAAGGCGATCCACGCTCCCTTTACGCCAGCTTTCGGGTCTTCCCTTTCTCCTTGATCTGGATCGTTGTTGTTGTTCGTCATTTATTCCCCCCTTGCGAAGGCTAGAGCTTCTGCCATGTCGGCACGGGGGTCAAGTGGTACACGTGAAAAAAGCAATCCGGATTGTCGTCACGGAGTGATTCCCGTGGCGCGCGCCGCTATTTCGTCGGGGTTGCCCCGTAGAGCGGCAGGCACTATGTGGCCAGGTGCCAAGGACACGGTCGCCGAGTACCGGAACCGGGTGTGGGCGCTGGCCGGAGGCGTTCCAGACGAGAACCAGGGCGCACGCCTGGTGAGACGTGCGCCCTGGCCAGAGGGGCGCGCCAGGCAGGACTCGCACCTGCGACCAACGGATTAGAAGGCCGCCGCACCCGGTAGACGACGGCCACTTACGCCTTGGGAGCCAACAGGAGTTCGGCCTCCTTCGAGCTCCAACAACACTGTTACTCGCCAGTTCGTTCCAAAACATGTTCCAGCAGTCGCCTGCCAGCGCGCAGAGCCGAGCTAGACGCGGCAGGTTCCCTCTAGGCGGCACTCCGGCTGAGGCCGTGACGAGACGCCGAGGCTAGCAGGCTTCAGCGTCTCGAAACGAGGGAGCCAGCCTCCTGCTTTAAGGCGCGGTCCGAAGGATCACCATCACTGCGGCTGGTCGGCGAGGATGTGGGCGCGGGCGAGAGACCCGAGGTACTGGCCTCGGTCCCGATGGGAATCCGCTGGCAGATGGTCGATTGCACCTTTGGAGCCCTCGACGGACGGAGACGCCCGCCCCAGTTCGAGCGCGCATCTTGCACGCGCGATTCGTACGTCGAGGTCCGGCTCGCAGTACCGATCGGCAGGGGGGCGCCGTCGCTGATGTCGCCCCCGTAGCGGCAAGCGCGCCGCATGAGTACGAACGGAGGCATGCGATTGTCTCCTCCGCCATGCGCCCAGCTGATGATCACCGCCGGTCGCCGTGCCAGCGATCAGGCTCTGGACCTGTTGGCTGTGGTGTGTGAATTTCAGCCTGAACCCGGCTAGCCCACCGGCTGCTCTCTTAACGACTGACCGGTCGGGCCGAGTCGCGCGATTGGCGGATGGTGGCTCGACCGGTCTGCCTGGAGCGACTATTGCGACAGGTTCCAGGACAGTGGGCCCTGAGGGTCGCCGAACCAGATCGTTTGTTCCTCTGGCGTCACGGTGATGCGGAACTGGTCGAGTGAGGGTGAACCGGCTGCGCGCCATTGGCTGATGGCCGATTCGACTGAGTCCCACAGGTTGGCCGGTCCTCCCTGCCGGACCGTAGGTGGTTCCTCTGATTCCTGCTCGAGGATGGCGACTGACCGTTGGTCCAGGTCGACCAGGTGATCGAACACTGGGCCGTCGTCTAGTCCGTAGGTGACCAACTGGGCGTCAGGGACAGCGAGTTGCGCGATGAACAGGGAGGTCCATCCCTCCCATGGGTCCAGGATCTCGGAGCCCGCAGCGGTCGGGCGCTCGGTTGTTGGGAGGTTGTCGATCCATGCGTGAAAGTCATCTCCGAGCGGCGGGGCAGCGTGTGGCCGGGCTGGCATGAAGGAGTCGGTGGTCCCAAGGAAAGCACCCTCCGCGGTACCTTCCCCGGTGACTTCGAGGCGGACCAGTCCGGATGAGGCGTGGAGCCAGCCCAGCATCGTTGTGAGGATCAGTCCGCCCGGGCGAGTCTGGGCGACCCACGCGGCTGGAATGTGACGAACCGAGCATGTGGCGATCACCCGGTCGTACAAAGCCCCGGCTGGGTTCCCGAGCAGTCCGTCGCCGGTGATGAGGTCAGGCGAGTATCCAGCCTCAGCCAGTGCCTTCCTGGCACGGGCGGCGACTGCCGGATCTACCTCGACTGACGTTACGAGCTGTGGCCCGAGCCGCGCGGACAGCAGGCCCGTGGAGTAGCCGGTGCCGGTCCCGATTTCGAGGACCCGGCTGCTGTCTTCGACCTGGAGCTCTTCCAGCATCCGCACCACCAGGCCCGGCAGAGTCGAGGACGAAGTCGGAGCACCCGTGACTGGCATGTCCGTGTCGAATGCGGTGATGCCGTGGTTGAGCTGGGTAACCCAAGTCTCGTCGGTGTAGGTCAGCTCCAACCGTTCTGTCACGCCGACTAGCTCTGGGGTGATCGGCCGCCACATCGTCTCGCGGGCGCCATCGATGCGCTCGAAGAACCCAGGGATGAAGACTTCCCTGGGTACAGCCTCGATCGCGGTCCGCCAGGGAGTCGTGCGCAGATCGCCCGATTTCGCGAGTGCATCGGCTAGTCGCAGGCGTAGGGGTGTTGTCGGGCTTTCGCCCGCTTCGACGGTCATCGTGTACCTCGGTCCAGTAGGTCAGCGAGGGCGGAGGTCATCGGTAGGCCGGTCTCGTCTTCCAGCCAGCCCCACTGGCCGTTCGGGTTGCATTCCAAGAAGACTGGCGCCCCTTCGCGAGGCACGGCGAAGTCGAAGCAGCCGAAGACAAGATCGAATCGCTTCATGTAGGCGCGCATGCCGTCGATGAGTCCTGCCGGTGGCTCGACCACCGAATAGGACAGCTGGTCGTAGTCATATCGCCAGTCCAGGAGGTCGGGGTTCTCAGTAAGGATTTTGACGCAGAACACCTGGTCGCCCATCACAGTGACACGGAGGTCCGCGACCTTGTCGCAGCGGGCTTGGAACAGGTGCATGGTTCCAGCGATCGACTCGTCCAGTTCTGTCGGTGAGACCTCCTTGACCCAGATGCTCGCGGGCTCGCCGTCGAGATCGTGCATGCCGATGTAGAGCGGCTTGTAGATGATCCTTCCGACGCCTCGTGCGAAGGCCAGCGCTTCTGCTGGATCGTTGGTGATGATCGTTGGCGGCACCCTGAGGCCGGCCGCGGCAGCTGCCGAAAGTTGGACGGGCTTGTACTCGGCGTCGGCGATTGCGTTCGGATGATTGACATACAGGCAACCAGGCAGGTCCGCGAGAAGTCCGCCTAGCCCGAAACGCGCCTGCGCAGCAGCGAAGCGGGCAGCCTGAGGATCCAGGCGAGAGAAGTCGAAGTCATTCGGGCGGCGAAAGTAGAGGGACCGCACAGCCGTCAGATCGGCAAGGCGAGAAGGTGTCCGCAGCCAGCCACGCCATCCCCGCAAGCCGTTGATGTCAGCCGAGATGCCCAGACTGGTCGGGAAGTCGGAGGAGTCGAAGCGGACCACCGGCACGTCGCGTTCGTTCAGTTCCTCGATCACCAGGTCAGCGGTTGGATCGTCAACCTCGGTCATGACCAAGACTGGCCGAGCATCGGTCGCCATCAGTCGATCCGGGTGTCTTGCTTATGATCTGTATCCGGCCGTGGGCCAGATCCGTCCGACTTGTTACTGGTCTTCGTGCTTCTTTCGGTACCCACGCGAGATTTGCTGTGCTTGCCTGGCGCCATGACGACCGTGCCGTTAGGCAGCTCGTACAGGCCCCGCTGGGTGGCCGGGTCGATGCCAGCCGGGTTTTCCTCAACAATCCCGATCGATCCATAAGGCTCCAGCCGTCGCAACCCCCAAGGACTCGGCGAACTCGTTCCGACCCGAGCGGACGGGCTGACGGGGAATCGATCTGCATACCTGTACATCTTCATGCCTCCTAGGTAGTTGGAAGACCCGCGGGCTGCCCTGCGCCGAAGGCATCCAGCGCAGGGCAGCCGGGGTCGCACCGAGGCTCGCGTCCAACCTCGGGTGAACGGCTGGCGCAGACCGGACTCGTCTCTCAGTCCGCGCCAGCCGGTCTCTTGGTGCTCGGTCGAGCGCTCCAAAGGGGACAGAGAAGGCTCGACCGAGCTGGACGATCGACAGCGATCGGTCCAGGCGGCCTTACAGCCGCGGGCGAATCTGTGGGTCTAGAGGATTGACTCGCGTGGTGCGAATTTCGCGCCCAGCAAGACCGGCGATTCTCAGCTCCAAGACGTGGTAATACTGCTCAGCCAAGTCCGGCGGACCGATGTGCTCTTCGATCAAGTGCTCACCGAGCCACAACTGAACGCCTCCATTTGGCGGCTTCCTCACTCATCGATCCGAGCTGGAAGCGGTTCATTGGTGACTCGTAGGCACTGAAAACGACGCCGCATGGCGTCCGCGTAGCGATCAGCGACCGTTGGTTCGTTGATGAACTCGGCGATCGGGTGTTCACCGAACCAGACCTGTACTCGACGTCTCTGGGGCACCACATCCAGTGTCATGCGCTTCCTCCCCTGCGATACGACTGCTCACTCGATGCAACCACCGTGACACCCGCAGTAGCCCGGTGACACCTCGTAAACGGAGCGATCACAGGCGGATTCCTGGGCATGTTCGACCTAGTTGCCCATTGAGATGGGTAGAGTTGTCGAACAGGGCCGCTCAAAGGTTGAAAGGTCAGCGAGTTCTATGAGTCCGTCGAGGTCGTCACAAGCGTCCGCCCAGAGCCCGCAGAAGCGCGGTCGCGAGCTTGCGTCTCAAGGCAAGAAGCTGTGGGCAGAGAAGGGCTCAGTCAAGGGTGCGGCGCTGGAGTTGATGGCCCAACATCCCGAGGTTCCTAGTCTTCAGGCATATCGTTACGCCGCCGGATTGTCGCAGGACCAGGCGGCGGCTCGCTACAACGAAGTGGCCGGGAATCAGACCAGTCTTGGCGGGACATCCATCAATGCATGGGAGTCCTGGGCGCGGCGGCGCGGCACCGGGTCGCCGCCGTCTATCTCTAGTCTGCTGATCCTGTGCTCGGCCTATGGCCGTGGCCCGATGGGTGTGACCGACGAGGAGATCACGCCGGCAGACCTGATTGCAGAGTCGTACGAGCGGCTTCCGATAGAAGATCAGCTTGCGCTTAAGTCTTACAAGAAGCCTGCCGAACCCGCTCGCGCGGTGAACGGACTGACGCCCGAGAAGCCGCGAGGCGGTGGTATCCCTCGCCAGGACTCGAAGGATGGCCAGGTCGGTACCGAATTCATTCTCTCGGCTCCAACAATTGAATACGGCAACTCGGAGCTCGACGTCCTTACTCTGCCAAACCCCAATCCTGGGCGCTTGCTCGATCTCACCTGGACGACTTTCGGCTACGGCGTAGAGCGGCTATCCAGGCAGATAAAGAACCTTGGTAAGCGGTTGGATGTCGACGCATGCTTCGGCATTAACGAGGCCGGGCTGGTCATGGCCACCTTCCTCTCCTCGTCAAGGTTTTCGCGTTGCCCCATCGGGTACCTGAGGTGCAACAAAGTCCGCGACGGGATTGAGCTGGATGTGGCGTCACACTTCCCTGATGCTAAGGAAGCGCCGACGATCGTCATCTGCGACTTTGAGGTCAAGCATGCGGATGTGATTGGCTACATCGCACGCGAGTTGCGCACCCGCTACCCGAAGGCAGAGCTCTACTTCGCTGTGTTTGGAGCGATGACGAAGGGCTCGACGTTAGAGGTAGAGAGCTTTGACGACCTGACTGGTGCCCAGATCATGCGGGCCGCGGACTTCGACGCCGTGTTCATCGCGGCGACAATGAGTCCGCCAGGAATTGAGCCTCCACTAGAGCTTCGATGATCGAGACAAAGGTGAGTGAACGTGTCGACGAGTGAGATTCCCGAGCTGGCGCAGAACGTCGTCAGTATGGTCCGCTCTATGCTCGATGATCTACGGCCAAAGCTTTTAGATGCGGCGCTAACGGGTCGGCGCGCCGAGAATGAGAACCATCGTCACGAGGACAATTTCCTGTCCGATTATGACCTTCTGATGCATGACCTCTATAAGCAGCGATTCGCCGAATTTGTGCCCTCATTCATCTACGCCTCCGAGGAGTCGGACCCACAGGTCGTTGGCTCCGACGAGAAGCCGGACCTCTGCGTCCTTGTGGATCCCCTGGACACGAGTGAGCTTGCGGTGCGCGCACTGCAGGGATACACCCACATCATGGTCTACTCGACATCGTTGAAGCGGCCCGTGATCTCGGTCATCGGCGATATCTTCCATCACGTCCAGCTCTACGTCGCTGCACTCGGGGAAGATGGGGTCGACCGCGCCTTCGCTGTCACGCGGTCTGATGAGTGGCACCCGCTGACGCGCCGCCCGCGTGTGCCTATGTCAGAGGCGTTGGTGACTAATTACCTGATGCGTCCGGAGGAGAGGTTCCTGCCCCTCGCTCGGCAAGAAGGCTTCCTCAAGGCGCTCGGCGAAGAGGGCCCAGGTGGTAAGCGCAAGGGCCGCATCGGCGTAGGTCATGGTTCGGTCTGCTTATGTCATGTCGCCGCGGGTTTCACCGACGCCACTATCGAGATCCAGAAGGGTTTCGCGGCATGGGACTTCTTGCCAGGACACTACGTCCTGCACGCCGCAGGTGGGACCGCCATCGATCTCGAAGGCAACCCGATCGATCTGGACTATGGGTTCAACAGCCTTAGCGAGATCGGCCGAGCCATGGACGGCAAGCAAATGTTCGTTGCTGCCAGCGATGCCGCACTCGCCGAAGAGATCCGCAAGACCTTCGATTTCTAGGCTGCCCTCGCAGTCGAGCAGCCGTAGAGTCCGCAACGCAAAAGATGCCCCCAGCCTGACATGGCTGGGGGCATCTCATCTATGCAACGAGCGACTCGACGAAATTGCCACCGTTGAGGTGGGCAACGATCTTGCCGACACCCGTGTAGAGACGTACGCAGATTCTTGGCGATCTCGGTCTCGGTCCAGTCCATCCCGTACCGGTGCCCCGACGAGGAGGGGTATCACGCTGGTCTTGGCGCGTTCGGCGAGCAGCTTGTACTCGTCGTCGGCGTTCTTGGGCATGTAGGGGTTGTCCTGGATGCCCTCGACGTAGCCGTCGAAGCGGCGCAGCAGGGGCCGGTCGTTGTGGAGGATGGCGAGCAGTTCAACTGCTCTGGCCTTGAGATCAGCCACGCGGCATCACCGTCCTTACATGAAGAGACACCGAAGTTTGTTGACGCGGCGCCGGGCGTTGAGAAGGTGCCGGCGCATCAGCAGGTCGCCGTCGTAGCGCAGCTTCGCGTCCCAGCTCGTGCGCAACAGACGCTCGTGCGCGAGGGGTCACTCGCTTCAGGGAGGAGCGCGTCGAACGAGATCGCGTCGCGGCCCTCGGTCTTGATGCTGAGCTGTTCGCCGTAGTCGGCGGCCCTGCCGGAGATGTAGGACTCCCACAACGCGACGTGCCCGGCGAGATTTCGAAGTTCGGCAAGACCAAGGCGATCGCCGTCGAGCGGGTTGAGGGAGCGCTCAAGGACGAGCCGAGCCTGAATTCAGCATGGAGGGCCTCAGGCCGTCCATGCCGTTCGTAGAGGCTGGTGAGCTCTGGCTGGAGCAGATCAAGCGTCCCGGGCATGGCAGGCAGCAGCATCGACGACTACGAGCGCGCGTTCAACAACCACGTGAATGGCGAGAAGTCCACAGTCCGCGGACTCCGACCCAGGCGCCGCCGAACTGCTCTGGTAGGTCGCCGCCTCGTGGCTGACTGAATAACCATCCATCGCCGGACTGCAGGCGGGGCTGTTAGCAGGTCATCACCGGTAACTCGGCCGCCTGACGGAACCTCTGGCTGACAAACGTGCAGGTCAGTGAGGGGTTTTGCGCGCCAGGCAGGACTCGAACCTGCGACCAACGGATTAGAAGTCCGACGCTCTATCCAGCTGAGCTACTGGCGCATGCCAGGAAGAGTCTGTCAGATGGGCGGGTGATCGCGCTGCCGGGTTACTCGGTGTGGCGTGGAAGTACAGGGTTGTCGTTCCATCACGGTAACGCCGCGTGGGCGGTTCTGCCGTCGGGTCGGTGATCCAACTAGGCTGCGGGCATGAGTTACCCCTCACCTGGCCCGGCCGGGTCGCCGCAGCCCGCGGCGGCGACGGCGTACCCGCCCGGCGGACAGTACCCGCAGCCGAATGTGCTCGGGAACCATCCGGTGCCCGGGCAGCGGCGCAACCGCGGTCTGCTGATCGGCATCGTGGTCGTGGTGCTGATGGCGATCGCCGGGCTGGCGATCTTCGCGATCGTGGCGGATTCGACCGGGGCCGGCGGCTTCACCTGGGGGATGGCGTTCGCGATGGTGCCGGTCATCCCGGTGATCGCGCTGTACCTCTGGCTGGACCGTTACGAACCGGAGCCGACCAAGTACATTCTGTTCGCGCTCTGCTGGGGCGCGTTCATCGCGACGCTGGTCGCGATCTTCATCAACACCGAGGTCGCCAAGCAGTTGGCCGAGACCGGCGCCGGTGGCGACCGGTCGGCCATCTTCGTCGCGCCGCCGGTGGAGGAGTTCGCCAAGGGGTCCGTCATCCTGCTGCTGGCGCTGGTGCGCCGCAAGGAGTTCGACGGGATCATCGACGGCCTCGTGTACGCCGGGATGGTCGGTGTCGGCTTCGCCTTCACCGAGAACATCCTCTACTACGGCCGCATCTTCAGTGAGCTGTCGCACGAGGCCGGGAGCGACGCGGGTCTGCGCGGTGTGCTTGTCCTCTTCATCCTGCGCGGCGTGATGTCGCCGTTCGCGCATCCACTCTTCACCTCCTTTACTGCGATCGGAATCGGCATCGCAGTCCGGCATCGCAGTACGGCGGTGCGCTACCTGGCTCCGGTGGTCGGCTATCTGGCGGCGGTGCTCGCGCACGCGGCCTGGAACGCCTCCGCGAGCTGGGCCGAGGGCACCGGCTTCCTGGTGGCCTACTTCCTGCTGATGGTGCCGATCTTCGTCGGCATGGTCGTGTTCGCGTTGGTGCTGCGGTCACGCGAAGGCAAGATGATCGCCTCGCGGCTCTACGACTACGTGCGGTTCGGCTGGCTGGTCGCTCCAGAAGTGCCCCTGATCGCGACCATGCGCGGGCGCAAGGCGCTCCGCCAGAACGCACGCCGGTACGGCGGTCAGGCCGAGGCGGCCGCGAAGGCGTTCCAGCAGAACGCGACCGACCTGGCCTACCTGCGGGACAAGATCGTCCGCCAGGTGATCGGGCCGGAGGCTCTGCAGGACGAGAAGCGACTGCTCGACGAGCTGCGCGCCCGACGGGCCAGCGTCCCGTTCCCGCCGATGCCGGCCTTCCCGCAGGCGATGCCTCCGGGCGGACCGGGGATGCCGGGACCGGGCGGTCCTGGGGTCCAGGACGGTCCGGGTGGGCACGGCGGGCCTCAGCCGGGCCCCGGTGGTTACGGACCGCCGCAGCCCGGTCCTGGAGGCTACGGTCCGCCTCAGCCGGGGGCTGGTGGGCAGGGCGAGTGGCCGGGAGCCGGCGTACCGGGTGCGCCTGGAGCCGGTGGTTACGGAGCGCCTCAGCCGGGGTATCCCTCGGGGCAACCCGGTTACCCAGCGGGCCAGCCCGGTTACCCATCGGGACCCCCTGGTTCGCAAGGATCGCCGGGAGGATACGGTCCGTATCCACCATCGCAGTGACTGCCGCCCGTCCACGCCGCCAAACGGGGATGACGATGACTTTGCTTCTGTGCTGTCCGACCGGGCACTCTGTGCTCGTGGACGGACGCCGTGGCTGACATCAAGTCAGCAACTGGTGAAGGTCCGGAGCCACAGGTTCCGGGCCGGGACCAGCCTGCCCAGGAGCTGGCCAACTTGATCGCGCAGTCCGAGGCCGGTGCCAAGGGCAAAGGCTTCTGGCGCCGTCGCAGGCGCAAGAACGCCACCCCCGAGCCCGTCGCGGCTCCGCCGGTGGAGGCTGAGGCGGACGCGAAGCCTGCCGAGCCCGCTGAGGACAAGTCGCCGGAAGCCGCCGAGTCTGCGGTCGATGCGTCGGCGAGCGCTGCCGAGACGGCAAGTGATGAGTCGGTGAGTGATGAGTCGACGTCGACGGAGGGCGCCGAGTCCGCCGACGATGGCGCGGCGAAGGCTGCTGAGTCTGCCGACGTGGCTGCTGAGGAGACCGAGAAGTCGGTCGGTGCGGCAACGGATGCTCCCGCGGATGCTGCTGCCGACGCTGACGCGCCCGAGAGCGACGCCGCGACTGATTCTGCTGACGAGGACGACGAGTCGAGCTCCGTTGCCGGCGCCGAGGCTGCTGAGGGTGATGTGGCCGGGGCAACGAAGTCCGAGGCGGACGACGAAGCGAAGGCTACTGACGAGGCCCAGGCTGATGACACCGCTGCGGCTGAGGAGCCGGAAGAGGCTGAGGAGCCGCCGCGGCTGACTGTCGGGGTGGTGTACGAGCCGGACGAGTCGCCGGACGGGTTCCCGTTGGAGTACGGCAACATCATTGTCGGCCTGCCCAAGCAGGGTGAAGGGTCCTCGGACGACATCGATGAAGCGCGTGCCTACGCCGAAGAGCTCCGCGCCGTCCAGTCGGCCGGTGTTGAGTCGATACAGGTCGAGCCCGCGGACGATGAGGTCGAGGACGAGTCTGAGACTCCGGCCGCCGAGGAGACCGACGAAGCCGCGGCGGAGGCAGCCGGCGATGACGTCGCCGACGAGCCGACCGAGACGGTAGGCACCGACGAGGCCGAGGCCGAGGCTGAAGCTGAGGCGGCGACGGACGAGGCTGCGCCGGCGACGGACGAAGAGGCCGAAGCTGCCGTCGCTGACGACGCTGAGACCACGGAGGTTGTCGCCGAGGAGACTGCGGAGCACGCAGCTGCCGAGGAGACGGCGCCGGAGGCCGAGCAGACGGCGGATGACGCCGAGCCGGAGGCGGAACCGGAGGCTGCGGTCGCCGAGGAGCAGACTGAAGCCGACGAGCAGACCGAAGGTGAGGAGCCGGCGGACAAGGTTGTCGGTGACGAGCCTGCCGAGGCCGTCGCCGACGAGCCCGGCGACGACGCTGCCGAGGAGTCTGGCGAAGAGGTCGCTGAGGTTGCCGGCGAGGACTCCTCCGACGAGTCTGCGGAGGCGACTGCTGAGCAGGCTTCGGAGGATTCGGCTGAGGGTGAGTCGGCGGAGGCTGAGGGTTCTGGCGATGAGGTTGTCGAGGAGCCGGCTGAGGTTGAGCTGACTGCGGAGGAGCTGGCTGAGCGGTTGGCGGCTGAGCAGGCCGCGATGGCTTTGATCACGGCTCTGATGAAGTTGCGGGGTGCGCTGGCCGGGAGCCGGTTGCCTTTGGACGTTGTGGGGGCCGATGAGGCTCGGCAGCAGCAGAAGGCGATGCTGGACCAGCTGGACGACTACATCCTGCCGCGGTTGGTGCAGCTCGAGGCGCCGATTCTGGCGGTCGTCGGTGGATCGACCGGCGCGGGCAAGTCGACGTTGGTGAACTCGGTGATCGGCAAGGTCGTCAGTGAGCCGGGTGTGCTGCGGCCGACGACGCGGTCGCCGGTGCTGATCCATCACCCGGCCGACGCGGACTGGTTCATCGGAGACCGGGTCCTCCCGGGCATGGCGCGGACGACCGCGGAGAGCCCGGGCGGCATGGAGGATCCGGGACAGCTGCGGCTGGTCGCATCCGACACGGTTCCGCGCGGACTCGCGGTCCTGGACGCACCGGACATCGACTCGGTCGTCGAGGCCAACCGTGACCTTGCCACGCAGCTGCTCGCGGCCGCCGATCTCTGGCTGTTCGTCACGACCGCTGCGCGGTACTCGGACGCGGTGCCGTGGGAGTTCCTGCAGAGCGCCTCGGATCGCAGTACGGCGGTCGCCGTGGTGCTCGACCGAGCGCCGGCAGAGACGATCGACGACATCACCGGCCACCTCGCACAGATGTTGCTGGAGCGCGGGCTCGGCGATTCGCCGCTGTTCTCGATCAAGGAGACGGTTGTCGACGGCAACGGAATGCTGCCCGACGAGTCCGTTGCCTCGATCAAGGACTGGCTGGTCGACCTGGCGGCCGACGCCGAAGCCCGGGTCGCGGTCGTGCGCCGTACGCTGCACGGTGCGGTGACCTCGATGGTGAAGACCACGCCGCCGTTCGCTGCGGCGGTTCGGGCGCAGGGTGACACCGCGATCGAACTGCGGTCGAGTGTCGAAGCGGCTTATGACCAAGCGGTCAAGGACATCGCGAACTCGACGCAGGACGCTTCGCTGCTGCGCGGTGAGGTGCTCGCCCGGTGGCAGGAGTTCGTCGGGACCGGCGAGCTGCTCAAGGGTCTGCAGGGAAACTCGAACAAGGTTCGCGACAAGGTCAAGAAGTCGGTCGCCGCTGCCGGTCCGGCGCCGACCCGCGACCTGAACGACGCGATCGAGTCCGGGCTGTCGTCGTTGCTGATCGAGCAGGCCGCGGCCGCTGCCGAGCGCGCGGAGAAGATCTGGCAGGCGACGCCGGCCGGACGCCAGCTCCTCGCCGCGGCCAAGTCCGCACCTGGCGCGGATGACGAGTCGGAGGCGCCGGCCGCGACCGACACCGACATCGTGCTGGGTGCGATGTCGCCGGAGTTCGCGGCGAACGCGGAACGCGCGGTCCGGGAGTGGCAGACCGGGGTCCTCGAACTGGTCCGGAAGGTCGGGACCGAGAAGCGGCTCGCGGCACGCATCCTGGATGCCGGCGTGAACGGGCTGTCGTTGTCGGTGATGGTGGTCCTGTTCGCCGAGAACGCGGGCATTCCGACCGGCGCCGAGGCGAGTATCGGGGTCGGCAGCGCGGTCGTCGGGCAGAAGCTGCTGACCGCGGTCTTCGGCGACGCGGCCGTACAGACCCTGATGTCGAAGTCGCGCGCGGATCTTGACGGTAAGGTTCATGCCTTGATGGATGCCGAATTCGCCCGGTATCTGGCTGTCCTCGACCAGCATCCGGTCGATCCCGAGGCTGCCAGGCAACTGACCGAGGCCGCGCGCGCGGTGGAGGACTGCACGTGACGGAAACGACGGAGACGGTCAAGGGCCCGGTTCGGGCTGCGACCGACGTCCTGACCAAGATCGACGCTCTCGAGAAGGCCGCGACCGCTGGTCAGCGCCGGCTCGATCCGGTGGTGCTGTCCGAGGCCACCCAGATCGTCGACCGCGCCGGGCAACGGCTGCGGATGTCGGGCGAGCTGACCGTGGTCGCACTGGCCGGGGCCACGGGTTCCGGGAAGTCGTCGCTGTTCAACGCGATGACCGGCCTGGACCTGGCCGCGATCGGGACCCGCCGTCCGACCAGCTCGATGCCGCTGGCCTGTGTCTGGGGCGAGGAGCCGGCCAGTGAGGTGCTGAACTGGCTGGGCATCCCGCGCCGGCACCAGGTGCAGCACCGCAGCTCGCTGGAGGACGCGCAGTCGGAGGACCTCGACGGTCTGATCCTGCTCGACCTGCCGGACCACGACTCGATCGAGGTCGAGCACCGGCTGATCGTCGACCGCCTGGTCGAGTTGGTCGACATGCTCGTGTGGGTGGTCGACCCGCAGAAGTACGCCGATGCGGCGCTGCACGATCGCTACATCAAGCCCTACGCCTCGCACTCCGGGGTGATGGTCTTCGCGCTGAACCACGTCGACAAGCTGACGCCGGAGCAGCGGAAGAGCTGTCTGAACGACCTTGAGCGGCTGCTGAAGACCGATGGTCTGAAGACGCCGACGGTCGTCGCGACCTCGGCGGTCAGCGGCGACGGACTGGACGAGGTCCGCGGCCTGCTGGTGAAGCGGGTCAGCAACAAGCGCTCGGCCAAGGAGCGGATCGCCGCCGACGTGGATCGCGTCGCGGACCGGATGGCGAGCCAGTGCGGCACCGCCAAGACCCCGGAGATCGCCGAGGCCGACGTGACCGAGCTGGTCGACGCGCTCTCGGACGCCAGCGGTCTGCCGGTGGTGGTCGATGCCGTCCGTCGTTCCTACCAGCAGCGCGCTCAGGCCGCGACCGGTTGGCCGTTGACGAAGTGGATCGGCCGGTTCCGGCCCGATCCGCTCCGTGGTCTGCAGCTCGACGAGGTCTCCCGCCAGCAGGGCAAGGCATTGCGCAAGTCCGCGACGAGCGAGGTCGCCAGCGCCCGCATTTCGTTGCCTGCGGCAACGCCGGTGCAGCGGGCCCGGATGGACAGCGCCGTGCGCACCATCACCGACCGCGCCGCGGCCGGCTTGTCGCGGCCGTGGGCCGACTCGGTGCGGACCGCGATCCGCCGTCGTGAGGAGTCGCTGGGCGACGAACTCGATCAGGCCGTCGGTCGCACCGACCTGGGCAACACCACCAGCCCGGGTTGGTGGGGTGTGGCGAAGTTCGTCCAGTGGTTGCTGTTCCTGGTGGCGCTCGGTGGCGCGGCCTGGCTGCTCGCCGCCCTGGTGGCACGGATCGCCGATGCCGGCGACGTGCCGCTGCCGGCAGCCGGCGGCATCGCCTACGCCTGGATCATGCTGGTCGGTGGTGCAGCCCTCGGTCTCGGACTGGCGGTGCTGTTCCGGCTGGCTGCTGTCAGTGGTGCGGCTCGGCGCGCTCGCGCGGCCGAGCAGGCCCTGCGCAGTGAGCTCGAGAAGGTTGCCGAGAGCCACGTTGTGGCGCCGGCCCGGACCGAGCTCGAGGCCTACACCACCTGCCGCGACGCCCTCGCGATCGCCCGCGGCTAGGAGGCCAGCGGCTCAAACCGATGGTCTCCTGGCTCAACGGCACCAAGGCCGACGAAGAAGCTGCGGATGTCCGCGGCGAGCAGCTCCGGCACCTCCATCGCAGCGAAGTGACCGCCCCGCTCGAACTCTGACCAGTGCCGGATGTCGTACAGCCGCTCGGCCAGCGGTCGCACCGACTGGGTGATGTCGTGCGGGAGCACCGCGACTCCTACCGGGACCGGGCACGGTTGAGCTCCTCGGGGCGTCTCGTGGTGCAGCCGTGCCGACGATGCCGCGGTCGCCGTCAACCAGTACAGCGCGACACCCGTGAGCAATTGCTCGTCGGTGATGGTCGAGCGCGGGTCCGTCCACTGTGCGAAGCGCTCGGCGATCCAGACCAGCTGGCCGACCGGCGAATCCGTCAGCGCGTACCCGATGGTCTGCGGCGTGAGCGCCTGCAGAGCCTGGTACGGCGGCCGGTTCGCCATCAGCTGCCGGATCTTGTCCAGACGGGCCTCGTCGACATCGGACAGGTCGAGCCCGGCATCCGGATCAGGCCGCGTCGGGAGGTAGTTCACGTGGACGCCGACCACGTGGTCGGCGTCCACCGCTCCGAGCGCCATCGAGATCCCGGAACCGAAATCGCCGCCCTGTGCGCCGTAGCGCTCGTACCCCAGACGCTGCATCAGCTCGGCCCAGGCCCGCGCGATCCGGTTGATGTCCCAGCCGCGCTCCTGGGTCGGCCCGGAGAATCCGTAGCCGGGGATCGACGGAATCACCAGGTGGAAGTCGCGGGACAGAAGCTCGATCACGTCGAGGAACTCCAGGAACGAACCCGGCCAGCCGTGCGTCAGGATCAGCGCGAGCGCATCCGGTCGCGAGGATCTGACATGCACGAAGTGGATGTTCTGACCGTCGATCTCGGTCCGGAAGTGCGGCAGTTCGTTCAAGGCTGCCTCGTGCTTGCGCCAGTCGTAGCCGGTACGCCAGTGGTCGGCCAGCGCCTTGAGACGCGCCAACGGGAAGCCGTAGTCGGACCCGGCGGCGGTCACTTCGTTCGGCCAGCGGGTGCGCGCCAGCCGGTCGGCCAGATCGTCGAGGTCGGCCTGGGGGATGTCGATGCGGAACTGTTCGATCACGATCGTGACTCCTGTACTTCGGGGTTCGGCAAACCGTTAGTCCGACTAACGTTAGTACTCCGAACGATAGCACAATCGTTCGTCGCCCGAACGATTCGTTAGACTCTTCGGATGGAGGACTCCGAGAACGCGGCGCCCAGATGGGCCGGAATGCCCACCTGGCTGCTCGGCCAGACTGCGCAGCACGCCAGTCGCCTGGTGGTTGACGGCTTCTCGTCCGCCGGAGCGCGCGGCTACCACTACCGGGTGCTGGCGACGTTGGATGACTTCGGCCCGGCCAGCCAGGCGACGCTCGGGCGTCGGAGCGGCATTCACCTGAGTGACATGGTCGCGACCGTGAACGAGCTGGCCGAACTCGCGTTCGTCGAGCGGACCGCGGACCCTTCCGATCGCCGACGCAACGTCATCTCGTTGACCACTGCAGGCAAGCGGCAGTTGCGGCGCCTGGAGAATCGGCTGGCGGCCAGCCAGGACGAACTGCTCGCGCCGCTGTCAGTCGAGGAGCGAGCGATTTTGACCGATCTCCTGGCGACGCTGCTCGACCACCACAACCAGCGCGCTGGAATCCCGGAGGAGCGCTGGCGCTGACCGGGAGCCCGGAAGGTGGCGGCCATGACGAGTGGTGCTCCGGGACCAGAGTCTGACTCGAGGTGGAGGCCTAGAGCTCGACGCCAGGAGCGAACTGCGCCATCGAGACCTTGGCGGCCTTGAGCAGGTCTTCCTCCGTCGTCGTGCCGGAGCGGCGAACGACCTCCAGCCACACCCGCACCGACTGTTCGTTGAACTGCAGCATCTCGGGGGAGTCGTGGAACTCGACCGGGCTCCAGTCGACTGGCAGCCGACCCTCGACGTACAAGGCGAGGGCGAGCAATCCGCTGTCCCAGCCAGGGCCGACGTACAGCGCGCCGCCGAGGCCGGGGCCGGGAACGTCGGTCACCACGTGCTCCAGCTCGAGCTCGGTGATCCCCGGCGCCCCGGCGTGCAGGCGAATCTCCAGCAGGCTGTTCGCGCCGCCGTACGTGACTTTGAATCGCTTCGGTGGCTCGCACTCGAGGATGTCGCCGCCGGCCATGTCCTGCAAGGCGAAGCTGCCGCCGACCCGGAAGTCGCCGGTCATCGGCCACATCCAGCGACTCAGCCGCTCCGGGTCGGTGAGGGCGTCCCAGACCTCCTCCGGCACGGCCCGGTAGGCGCGGCGCATCAGCACCGTCGCGTCCTCCCCGGTCCGGCTGACCTCCCGCTGAACGGCGTTGATGTGCTCGAGAATATCGATCATGGAGCTCAGAATGCCGGGCCTCGCTTATATAAGTCAAGGCTGAGATAGTCATGCGGCCTCGGCCTCCTGGGTGCTCGCGGTCAGGGGGAGGGGCCGCGCCGGGAACTCGTCGGGCGGGTACGGCGTGACGAGGTCGGGATCGGGAAGTGAGTGCGCGGCGGCGTCCGACGGGACGGTTTCCGCGGTGGCGCGGCGGAGGGAGTCGGACCAGGCAGCCTCGGCCCGAGGGGCGGACTTGGTGAAGCTGGTCGTGCCTTTGGACAGATCGTGGCCGATGGAGTGGGCGTCCAGGATCACGCGGGAGCGGCGCTCGCCGGCTTCGGTGGTCCACTCCTTGGTGAGCAGCTTGCCGGTGACGATGACCGGCTGGCCGACGTGGACGGATTCGAAGGTGTTCTGCGCGAGGGCACGCCAGCACTCGACGTTGAACCAGGTCGTCGGCCGGTCCGACCAGCCGCGGTCGCCGAGGAACTGCCGGGGTGTCGAGCCGATCCGGAAGGTCACCTGCGGGGTCCGCCCGCCGATCTCCTTGAACTGCGGTTTGCTGCCGACCCAGCCCTGCACTGTCACGTAGGTCTCATTCATCCTGGCCACCGTCCTTTCGCTCGTGGTGTCACCGGAGAAGATGCACGCGACCGGGCCCGGAATCGGCGACGACCTCGGCCCTGTGGACAACCGGTTGGGCTCAGGCGGTACCGAGCGCATAGGCTCTGGGGTATGGCGGAATTCATCTACACCCTTCGCAACGTCCGGAAGGCGTTCGGCGACAAGGTCGTGCTCGACGACGTCACGCTGAACTTCCTGACCGGGGCGAAGATCGGCGTGGTCGGGCCGAACGGCACCGGCAAGTCCTCGCTGTTCAAGATCATGGCCGGGCTCGATCAGGCGTCCAACGGTGAGGCCCGGCTGGCCGAGGACGCGACGGTGGGGATCCTGCTGCAGGAGCCGCCGCTGACCGAGGGCAAGACCGTGCTGCAGAACGTCGAGGAAGGGGTCGGCGACACCAAGCAGAAGCTCGACCGCTTCAACGAGATCTCCGCCGAGCTGGCCGACCCGGACGCGGACTACGACACGCTGCTCGCCGAGATGGGCGACCTGCAGACCGAGCTCGACCACCGCAACGCGTGGGACGTCGACGCGCAGCTCGAGCAGGCGATGGACGCCCTGCGGTGCCCGCCGGCCGACGTACTGGTCGACAACCTGTCCGGTGGTGAGCGCCGCCGGGTCGCGCTCTGCAAGCTGCTGCTGCAGCAGCCCGACCTGCTGCTCCTCGACGAGCCCACCAACCACCTGGACGCGGAGTCCGTGCTGTGGCTGGAGCAGCACCTGCAGAAGTACCCGGGCGCCGTCCTGGCGATCACCCACGACCGGTACTTCCTGGACAACGTCGCCGAGTGGATCCTGGAAATGGACCGCGGCAAGACCTACGGGTACGAGGGCAACTACTCGAAGTACCTGGAGACCAAGCAGCAGCGCCTCGTGGTCGAGGGCCAGAAGGACGCGAAGCGGCAGAAGATCCTGGAGCGCGAGCTCGAGTGGGTCCGGTCGAACGCGAAGGCCCGGCAGACCAAGAGCAAGTCCCGGCTGGCCCGCTACGAGGAGCTCGCGGCCGAGGCCGAGCGGTCCAAGAAGCTGGACATCGACGAGATCAACATCCCCGCCGGTCCGCGACTGGGCAGCACCGTCCTCGAGGTCTCCAAGCTGGAGAAGGGGTTCGGCGACCGCAAGCTGATCGACGGCCTGGGCTTCAGCCTGCCGCGCGCCGGCATCGTCGGTATCGTCGGCCCGAACGGCGTCGGCAAGTCGACCCTGTTCCGGATGATCGTCGGCGAGGAGACCCCCGACGCGGGCAGCCTCAAGCTCGGTGAGACGGTCAAGATCTCGTACGTCGACCAGTCGCGCGGCGGCCTGGACCCGAAGAAGACGGTCTGGCAGCAGGTCTCCGACGAGCTCGACTACATCAAGGTCGCGAACTTCGAGATGCCGAGCCGCGCCTATGTCGCCTCGTTCGGCTTCAAGGGCCCGGACCAGCAGAAGCCGACCGGCGTCCTGTCCGGCGGTGAGCGCAACCGGCTGAACCTGGCCCTGACCCTGAAGATGGGCGGCAACCTGCTGCTCCTCGACGAGCCGACCAACGACCTGGACGTCGAGACCCTGCAGTCCCTCGAAGACGCCCTCCTCGAGTTCCCCGGCTGCGCCGTGGTCGTCTCCCACGACCGGTGGTTCCTCGACCGCGTCGCCACCCACATCCTGGCCTGGGAAGGAACCGACGACAACCCGGCCAACTGGTTCTGGTTCGAAGGCAACTTCGCGTCGTACGAGGCCAACAAGATCGAGCGCCTCGGCCCCGAGGCCGCCCGCCCGCACCGGGTGACGCACCGCAAGCTCACGCGCGACTGATCGCAGTACATGCGAGGACCCGTCTCCGATTCGGAGGCGGGTCCTTTCGCGTCGCGGTCGCTGGTGGCCTGGCCGGGCGGCTAACGTCCGAAAACGCGCCGACCACGTGCTGCGATTGTTCGGACGTTAGCTTGGCGGCCGTGTGATGGACTCGACTCCCTAGTTGGCCGGGCCGATAGTTAGCCCTTGCGCTAAGTGTGTGGAGCGGTTAATACTTAGCTTCATGGCACAGTATTCGGTCGAGGTCGACGGGGTGTTCGTCGCGCTGGCGGATCCGACGCGGCGGGATGTGATCCGGCGGCTCGGGCGCGGGCCGACGAGCGTGGGGGAGCTGGCGGCGGGGTTTCCGATGACGCTGCCGTCGTTCATGAAGCATGTCCGGACGCTGGAGGCGAACGGGCTGATCCGGACGGTCAAGACCGGTCGGGTGCGGACCTGTGTGCTGAACCGGGAGCGGCTGCAGCTGGTCGACAACTGGCTGGATGAGCAGCGGCGGATCTGGGAAGACCGCACCGACCGGCTCGAACGTTTCGTCACCGATCTGCAGGAGGACCAGCAATGAACCCCGATCTCGATCTCACCCTGGAACGGATCATTCGGGCGCCGCGCGCGGTGGTGTGGAGTGCGTGGACCGACCCGGCGAAGTTTGTGCAGTGGTGGGTTCCGGCGCCGATGCTGTGCCGGGTCGAGCGCTTCGAGGCGCGGTCCGGTGGTGCGCTGGTGACGCGGATGAGCGAGGACGGCGTGGAGTTCGTGCCGCAGCTCGACGCGACCTTCCTGGTCGTCGAGGAGCTCGAGCGGATCGTCTTCACCAATGCGATCGACAGCGCCTGGCGGCCGGCGAATCCGGAGCCGGTGACGATGGCGGCCGAGATCACGTTGGCCGATCATGCGGACGGTACGGCGTACCGCGCCGTCGTACGGCATGCTGATCCGGCCTCGCGGAAACTCCATGCTGCGTTGGGGTTTGCGGACGGTTGGGGGACCGTGACCAAGCAGCTCGCTGACTTGGTGGAGGAGCTGCGATGAAGCTCGTGCTGACAGAGTTCGTGACGCTGGATGGCGTCAGCCAAGGCCCTGGCTCGCCGACCGAGGACACGAGCGACGGCTTCTCCCGGGGTGGATGGCTGGTCCCGTTCATTGACGAGGCGTTTGTACGGCGGACTGTCGCGTGGCTGGCGTTGGCCGACGGGCTGCTGCTCGGGCGGCGCACGTATGACGCGTTCGCGCGCGACTGGCCGCAGATCACGGATCCCGACGACCCGTTCACCGAGCGGATGAACGCGCTCCCGAAGTACGTCGTGAGCAGCACGCTGACCGAAGGCGGTTGGCAGCCGACGACCATCCTGAAACACCTCGAAGGCGTTGCAGAGCTGAAGAAGCAGCCGGGCAACGAACTACAGATCCACGGCAGTGCCAAGCTCGCCAATGCGTTGCTGGGTGCCGGTCTGGTGGATCTCGTGCGGTTGGTGGTGGCGCCGACGGTGATCGGAGCTGGGCGGCGGCTGTTCGAGCACCCGGCTGACACCGCCGGGCTGAGGCTGACGAAGCATGCGGCGACGCCGAGCGGTCTGTTGTTGCTCGAGTACGAGACCGTCGGCGCCGCACCGGTGGCGGAGTATGAAGGCGTTACTGCGTTCGTGTGAGGTAGTCGTCGAGGACGCGGTCGATCACCGTGAAATCAGAGGTGATGAGCGCCTTCCAAAGCGCCCAGCCGCGGGCGCGCGCCCAGGTGTCCGCATCCTGCTGAACGGCCGCGCGGAACGCTTCGCGGGATGAGCCGGTGAAGAAGGTGTAGGCGATCACGAGGTCGCAGGCCGGATCGCCGACGCCTGAGGTGCCGAAGTCGATGACGGCCGACAGCCGGCCGTCCTGGACCAACAGGTTGCCGTGGGCAATATCTCCGTGGAACCAGACCGGCGGCCGGTCCCATGAGCTGGCGAGCGCGGCGTCCCAGACCTCGCGGGCCAGGTCGGCGTTGATTCGATCCTTCAATGCAGCAAGGGCTTCGAGGGTCTCGGAGTGGTAGTGCGCGGGCGGCGCGCCGCGGTAGAAGCTGTGCGCGCCGGCCAACGGCCCGCCGGTCGCATCGCACTGCTGTAGTGCCAGGATGAAGTCCGCGATCGCGCGAGCGAATCCATCGAGATCGCTCACCGTCTGCACCGATGCCGTGGAGCCGTCGAGCCATCGCCGGACGGCCCAGGGGTGTGGATAACCGTGGCCGGGCTCACCCTTGGCGACTGCCTCGGGGATGGCGACCGGAAGAGATGGCGCCAGAATCGGTAGCCAGTGATGCTCTTTGTCGATCGCGGCCACGTACGACGCGGCAGTGGGTAGGCGAACCGTCAGTTCGGAGCCGAGCCGGTACGTGCGGTTGTCCCAGCCCTCGACCTTCACCGGGGTAATCGGCAGTTCGGCCCAGTGCGGGAACTGGTCGGCGAGCAATCGCCGGACAAGATCGGCCGTGATCCCGGCGCGACCGTCATGGTTCGTCATGGCTCGAGTCTCGCGGAAGGTGGCGAGGCCGGACCAACGGTTTAGTCGGCGGCTAAAGAGTCGGACAGGAACGCGAGGATCGTCCGCAGTTCGTCGTCAGTGCGGCTCGCCAGGACGGACTGCATGCGCGCGCCCTGTTCGGCGTACAGGGGCATGAAGGTCTCCTGGATCGCCTCCAGCGACGGCGTCACCACCACCTTGCGGCGGTCGGACGGATCGGCCGCGCGGGTGACGAAGCCGTGTGCCTCGAGGCGGTCGATCACGCCGGTGACCGTGCCGGAGGTGAGGCCGCTGAACTCCGCGAGCTGTCGCGGGCTGAGCGGGCCGTGCGTCTGCAGCAGCGTCATGAACTGCGAGTCGCTGGCGCCGAGTCCGAGCTTGGCGGAGACGGAGTGGTTGAACAGGATCACGTCCGCGATGAACCGGATCATCTGCTGCTGGATCCCCGCGGCGAGCTCTTCTCTGGCATCGGTCATGGTCCGCCTCAGCATAGTGGGCTTGCTTTTCTCTCGGATCTCCAAGATACTCGGATTAACAAGATATTTGAAGATCCGAGATAACAGGGAGCGGGACTATGAAGGTGAAGGTGTTGGTGATCGGTGGCGGGACCGGCGGGCTCGCGTTGGCCCACGGACTGCTGCGGGCCGGGATCGAGGTGGCGGTGTTCGAGCGCGACGCGCTGCGCACCGACGGTCTGCACGGCTACCGGGTCGGCATCGACCCGGACGGCAGCCGGGCGCTGCACGCGCTGCTGCCGCCGGAGCTGTACGACACGTTCGTGGCCACCAGGGCGCGCGACCCGAAGTACTTCAACATGCTCACCGAGGACCTCAAGGAGGTCCTGTCGATGGACCTCCCGCCCGTCACCGACCCGATCGCGAGTGAGAAGTCGATCAGCCGGATGACGATGCGGCAGGTGCTGCTGACCGGCCTGGACGACGTCGTTCAGTACGGCAAGGAGTTCACCCGCTTCGAGCAGCACGGCGACGAGGTGACGGCCTACTTCGCCGACGGTACGACGGCCACCGGCGATCTCCTGGTCGCGGCCGACGGCTCTGGTTCCCGGGTACGGCGGCAGTACCTCCCGCACGCGAAGACGGAGGAGACCGGGATCATCTCGATCGCCGGCAAGCTGCCGATCACCGCGGAGAGCGCCAAGCTGGTGCCGCCGAAGGTGTTCGAGGGGATCAGCATGGTGAGCGCGCCGCACGGATTCGGCTGCATCCTGCACGTGATGGAGTTCCAGTGGGACCGCGACGGCAAGGTCAAGAGCGGTATCGGCGGGAACACCGAGGAGCTGATCCGGCAGTGGCCGGGCCTGCAGTTCGACAACACTCGCGACTACATGAACTGGGGTCTGTGGGCGACCAAAGACAAGTTCCCGGCGAACATCATGGAGCTGCGCGGCCGTGAGCTGGTCGAGGTCGCGCTGCAGCTCACGCCCGGCTGGCACCCTGACCTGCGCAAGCTGTTCGAGCTGACCGATGTGGGCACGTGCTTCCCGATCAACATCTGGACCTCAGTGCCGGTCGAGCCGTGGGAGACCACCAACGTCACCCTGCTCGGGGATGCGATCCACACCATGACGCCGGGTCGCGGAGTCGGCGCGAACACCGCCCTGCGGGATGCCGTGAACCTCTGCCGCCAGCTGGTCGAGGTCCGTGACGGACGGCGTGAGCTGATCCCCGCGATCCACGACTATGAGGCCAAGATGATCGAGTACGGCTTCGACGCCGTACTGAAGTCCCGTGCGCAGATGACCTCCGACGACCCGGCGCACAAGCCGGTCATCGGCCGGGTCGCGCTGGCCGGCATGCGCACGGTGATGCGGACGATCAACAACGTGCCGCCGCTCAAGCGCCGGATGCGTGAATCGATGCTCGCCTACCGCGGTGCCGACCGGGACGAGCTGGAGCTGAAGCTCTAACTAGTGCCGAATGATTAGTGCTGGCCAACGTGCTCGGCGACGGCGTCGAAGACCCGTCCGATCGCGGCGAAGTCCTCAGGGCTCGCCAGATCGACCAGGTTCTCCCGGACGCTCTCCACGTGGGTCGGTGCCGCCTCCACCAGCAGGCTGTGGCCGGCCTCGGTCAGCTCGGCCCAGACGCCACGCTTGTCGCTCGTGCACGACGTACGCCGTACCAGCTCGGCTGCTTCCAGCCGGCCGATGGTGTGCGTCAGCCGGGAGCGGCTCTGGTGCAGGCGGTCGGCCAGGTCGGCCATCCGCAGCCGCCGGTCGGGCGACTCCGACAGCCGGACCAGGATCTCGTAGTCGTTGATTCCGATGCCGAAGCGGCGGAGCTCGTCATCCAGCTTCGCCATCAAGCGCGCGGTGCCCAGCAGGTACGCGCGCCACGCCACCTGCTGCTCTGCGTTCAGCCAGCGAGTCTCAGTCGTCGTCTCCACGTGCACCAGTGTACCGGGAATGTAATTGACTTTTAAACCGTTAATCCGTAGCGTCGTGGTCATCAGGTTGACGCAACAACCTGAGCTGGACCAGACCCCCCGGACACACCCCCTGTACTCCGCTGAGAGGACCTCATGACCGAGACTGCCACCACCCCCACCACCACGATCCCCGGCCTGGTTTCCGGGACCTACGCCCTGGACGCCGCGCACACCGAGATCGGTTTCACCGTGCGGCACCTGATGACCAAGGTGCGTGGCACCTTCCAGGAGTTCAGCGGCGAGATCGTCGTCAAGGACACCCTCGAGGACTCGACCGCGAACGTCACCGTCGAGCTCGCCTCGGTGCACACCCGCAACGACCAGCGCGACGGCCACCTGCGCTCCGGTGACTTCTTCGACGCCGAGAACACCCCGAAGATGACGTTCGTGAGCACGGCGCTGAAGGCCGAGGGCGAGGACTACATCCTGGCCGGCGACCTCACCATCAAGGACGTCACCAAGCCGATCGAGCTCGCGTTCGAGTTCCTCGGTGTCGACCAGAACGCCTACGGCCAGACCATCCTCGGCTTCGAGGCCTCCGCGTCGATCAGCCGCAAGGAGTGGGGCATCGACTTCAACATCCCGCTCGAGGGCGGCAAGCTCCTGATCGGCGACAAGGTGGACATCCACCTCGACGTCCAGGCCGCACTGCAGGCCTGAGTCACGGCAACTGAGCTCTTGAAAGAAGCCCCGCATCCAGGTGGGATGCGGGGTTTTCTGGCTCTCCTGACTGATCCGTGCGTTGGCGAGTTGCCGCCGGTGCCACTCGACGGGGGCTCGGCGCTCGGCCGGTCCCTGCGTCGCCGAGTGGAAGAAGTTTGCAGCCAGAAATCGATATCCGACAGCACGGTACTTCCAGTCGAGGACACACGCCCCCAGTCGCCGATCCCACCGGAATCCCCGTTCGGTCGACCGCGTACACCGTCCCCGCGCGAGCCACTCAGCCCGCAAACCCCGCACCAACAGGGCTCACCACAATCAACGTCCGAAGAACCGGAGGCGGGCTCTCCGATCGTTCGGACGTTACTGCTGGTCCGAGGTTAACGTCCGAAGAACCGGAGGGGGGCTCTCCGATCCTTCGGACGTTAGCGCGGTGCGTTCGGCTCCCCGAAGTGGGTGGTCGGGGCGAGGGCTTGGGGGAGTCCTGCCTGCCGATTCTGGTTGGCGGCGCTCCCCAAACCGGTTAAAGGGATACGGCTGGGGCAGGGCTTCTTATGCCTGGACCATCCGGTGTGCCAGGTCGGCGTACAGCTTGCCGAGGGCGTCCGGATCGCCGCGATGCGGCGTGTACCACCGCGCCACATCGATAGCCAGTGACAGTACGGCGAGCGTCGTACCAGGCAGGTCCGGTACGGCGAACGATCCATCCTGTACGCCGTCCGCCAGCACCTGCTCGATTTGAGTGGAGATGGCCCGGCGAATCGTCGCCACCTCGGCCAGGTGCTCGGGGGAGAGCGCACTCAGTTCGTACTGCACCACGTGCGCGATGGTGTGGTGGCGCGCATGCCATGCGGTGAAGGCCGCGACAAGTGCGCGGAGCCGGTCGGCCGGCGTACCGGCGTGGTCTGCGGAACGCAGTACGTCGAGAGCTGCGTTGTGGCCGTAGAGGCTGATCTCGAAGAGCAGCCGCTCCTTGGACGGGTAGTGCACGTACAGCGCGGCCGGACTCATCCCGGCGCGCGAAGCGATGTCCCGGGTGGTCGTGGCCTGGAAGCCGCGCTCGGCGAACGCGTCGATGGCGCCCCGAAGCAGCCGACGGGCGGCTGCGGGCTCGACATGCTCCCATTCGAGGGAACCGGTGACTGTGGACACGTTGACACCCTGCACCAAAAGCGTGAAGCTAAGCAAGCGCTTAGCGAAGCGAAAAATGCAACACTGCGCCATACATCTCACGCCGGGGAGTTCACGATGGACCGCGTCATCTTCAACGAGGATCACCACGCCTTCCGCCGGAGTGCGAAGGAGTACTGCGACCGGTCGCTGGTCCCGCGGATGGAGCAGTTCCTCGAGGAGAAGACGATCGAGCGCGCCGCCTGGCTCGAGGCCGGCAAGCAGGGCTTCCTCGGTCTCGACGTCCCCGAGGAGTACGGCGGCTCCAGCGTCGGCGACTACCGGTTCAACCAGGTGTTCGCCGAGGAGGTCTCGAAGGTCTCCGCGTCGCTGTCGAGCTGCTTCGGCATCCATTACGACTGTGCCGCGCCGTACTTCGTCGACCTCGGTACCGAGGAGCAGAAGCAGCGCTGGCTGCCCAAGTTCTGCTCCGGCGAGTACGTCGCCGCGATCGGGATGACCGAGCCGTCGGGTGGCTCCGACCTGGCCGCGCTGAAGACGACCGCGAAGAAGGCCGACGGCGGCTGGGTGCTGAACGGGTCCAAGACCTTCATCACCAACGGCGACATGGCCGATCTCGTCATCGTGGCCGCCCGGACCACCCCGGAGAAGGGCGCGAAGGGCATCACGCTGTTCGTCGTCGAGGAGGGCATGGAGGGTTTCGCCCGCGGGCGCAAGCTGGACAAGGTCGGCCAGACCGAGTCCGGTACCTCGGAGCTCTTCTTCGAGGACCTCTTCGTTGCCGATGACAACGTTCTCGGCGAGCTCGACCGCGGCTTCATCCACATGATGGAGCGGCTCGCGCAGGAGCGGATCGGCGCCGCGGTGTCGAACATCGCGCACGCCGCGCAGATCCTCGACGAGACCATCGAGTACGTGAAGCAGCGCAAGGCCTTCGGCCAGCCGGTCGGCTCGTTCCAGTACAACAAGTTCCTGATCGCCGAGCTGGTCACCAAGGTCGAGGTCACCCAGGCGTACGTCGACAACGGCGTGGTCGCGCACGACGAGAACCGGCTGACCGCCGTCGACGCCGCCAAGACCAAGTGGTGGAGCGCCCACGTGCAGAACGAGGTGCTGGACGCCTGCGTGCAGCTGCACGGCGGCTACGGCTACATGAACGAGTACCGGGTGGCCCGGGCCTGGCGCGATGCGCGCGTCACCAAGATCTGGGCGGGATCGAACGAGATCATGAAGGAACTCATCGGCCGCGACCTCGGCCTGTAGAAGGAGAACCGGGAAAATGCCTGAAGCAGTCATCGTGTCCACGGCGCGTTCGCCGATCGGGCGGGCGAACAAGGGGTCGCTGACCACGATCCGGCCGGACGACCTCGCCGTCCAGATGATCAAGGCGGCGACCGACAAGATCGGCCTGACCGGCGACCAGATCGAGGACCTGATGCTCGGCTGTGCGGAGCCGCACGACGAGCACGGCGGCAACATGGCCCGCCGGGTCGCCGTCCAGCTGGGCTGGGACAACGCGCCGGCCACCACGGTCAACCGGTTCTGTGCGTCGTCGACCCAGACCGCGCGGATGGCGTTCCACGCGATCAAGTCCGGCGAGGGCGACATCTTCGTCAGCGCCGGGGTCGAGTGCGTTTCGCGGTACAAGAACTTCGGTTCCGCCGGGGTGGGTGACCCGAGTTCGTTCAACGAGCAGTTCACCGATGCGGTCGCCCGGACGGCGAAGTACGCGGAGACCAACGAGACCTGGCACGACCCGCGCGAGGACGGCTACCTCCCGGACATCTACATCTCGATGGGTCAGACCGCGGAGAACGTGGCGACCCTCAAGGGCATCACCCGCGCCGACCAGGACGCGTTCGGCGTCCGCTCGCAGAACTTGGCCGAGAAGGCGATCAACAACGGCTTCTTCGAGCGCGAGATCGTCCCGGTGACGCTGCCGGACGGCACGGTCGTCAGCAAGGACGACGGCCCGCGCGCCGGTACGACGCTCGAGGGTGTGAGCGGCCTCAAGCCGGTGTTCCGTCCCGACGGCACTGTCACCGCAGGCAACTGCTGCCCGCTGAACGACGGCGCGGCCGCGGTCGTGATCATGAGCGACACCAAGGCACGCGAGCTCGGTCTGACCCCGCTGGCCCGGATCGTCTCCACCGGCGTGAGCGGTCTGTCGCCGGAGATCATGGGCCTCGGTCCGGTCGAGGCGTCGAAGCAGGCGCTGGCCCGGGCCGGCATGAGCATCAACGACATCGACCTGGTCGAGATCAACGAGGCCTTCGCGGTCCAGGTGATCGGCTCGGCGCGTGAGCTGGGCATCGCCGAGGACCGCCTGAACGTGCACGGCGGCGCGATCGCGCTCGGCCACCCGTTCGGTTCGACCGGTGCGCGGATCATGACCACGCTGGTGAACGGCCTGCAGTTCGAGGACAAGCAGTTCGGGCTGGAGACCATGTGCGTCGGCGGCGGTCAGGGCATGGCCATCGTCCTGGAGCGCCTCAGCTGATGACCCTGGAGAACCGTACGGCGATCGTCACCGGAGCATCCCGCGGGATCGGGCTGGCGATCGCCCAGCGACTTGTCGCGGACGGCGCGCGCGTTGTCATCACCGGCCGCAAGCAGGAAGCTCTCGACGAGGCGGTCAAGCTGCTCGGTGGGCGCAAGCACGCGCTCGGCCTGGCCGGGAACGCCGCGGACGGCGCTCATCGCGGCGCGGTGGTGGCCGCCGCGGTGGCGACGTACGGATCGCTGGATCTGCTGGTGAACAACACCGGCATCAACCCGATCTACGGCGACCTGCTCGACATCGAGGCCGGCGTCGCCGCCAAGATGGTCGACACGAACGTGCTCGCCACGATCTCCTGGGTGAAGGCCTGCCGGGACGCGTGGATGGGCAACCACGGCGGTGCGGTGGTCAACGTGTCCTCGCTGGCGGCGCTCTCGCCGTCGCCGGGAATCGGCTGGTACGGCGCGACCAAGGCGATGCTGTCCCGGGTCACGGCCGAGCTCGCGCTGGAGCTCTCACCGGAGATCCGGGTCAACGCCGTGGCTCCGGCGGTGGTCAAGACCAAGTTCGCCGGAGCACTCTACGAAGGGCGTGAGGAAGAGGTCGCCGGGACGTACCCGATGGCCCGCCTCGGCCGCCCGGAGGATGTTGCCTCGCTGGTGTGGTTCCTGCTGTCCGACGAGGCGTCCTGGATCACCGGCCAGACCATCACCATCGACGGCGGCCTCACCCTCAAAGGCGGCATGGTCGGCTAGCTCCGCATGTCCCGGGTGAACCCCGGTGCGTCGGCGAACTCGGAGAAGGCGTAGTAGCGCAGTACGTCGAGGAAGGCCTGCCGCTGGGCGGGATCGAGCAGAGCGAGCAGATCCTGCTCGGCCTTCTGGGTGGCGAGCGTCGCCCGCTGGCAGAGTTTGCGCCCGCGCGGGGTGAGGGTCGGGCGGCGAGCCCGCCGGTCCCGCGGATCCGGGGTGCGGACCACGAGCTCTTTGACCTCGAGGCTGTCGAGGGTCGCGGAGATGACCGACTTGTCGATCTTGACGAGGGCGGACAGCTCCAGCTGGGTCATCGGCGCGGACATCAACGCGACCAGCACGAAATGCTCTTTCAGGGTGACGCCGGTCGCCTCGAGGGCAGCGTTCTTGCGCTGGCCGAATCCGAGCCACACGCGGTTCAGTAGCCAGTTGACGTCGCCGTCGAGGGGATGTTCGGAGCCTTCCATGCCGGCATCCTACCTCTGGCCGGCGCCTCGCCGCCCGGTCCGCGGGCGATCCGGCAAACTAGTATTGACTCAGAACATCTTGCGCAATACTATCTTGCCAGGCTCAATCGTGAAGCCTGGTTGAAGAAACTCTTCCGGTCATCCCCCTCGCCGTTCGGGCGAGAGCCGGATCGCCGACCGCGCGTCAGCGTCTGCTGACGGCGTGATCTTCCCTTTCCCTGAAGGAGACAAAGCATGAGTGAGGCAAGTGCGACGCTCGCGCGGCCAGTCGTTCTCATCAACGGCATGGGGTCGAACTTCGACTCGCAGTGGCGACGCAACGGCTGGGTCGACCAGCTGGAGGCGGCCGGCCGGACGGTGATCGGTGTGGACCTTCCCGGTCACGGCATGTCCAAGGACGCCGTCGGGCGCGACGCCGCCGATCTCATCCTCGACGAGGCGGCCAAGCACGGTTCGGTCGACGCGATCGGGTTCTCCGCGGGTGCGTGGGCGCTGTTGCTGGCGGCGAGCGAGCAGCCGGCCCTGTTCGGGCGGATCGCGGCTCTCGCGGCTGCCGACGCCGTACTGACCGGGGGCCTGCACAGTGCGGCCATGAATCAGCCGCTCGTCGACGCGCTGCGTTCGCCGGAGCCGACGGACAATCCCATGGTCTCCCTGCTGCGTGGAATCATCGCTGATGCCGGCAACGACCCGGCAGCGGTTGCGGGTTATCTTGCCTCCAGCAAGCGGTTTGTCACCCTCGAAGGTCTGGGCCGGATCACGGCGGACGCGCTGGTGATCGACGGGAGCGCGGACGGCGCCGGGCAGTCGGAGCTGGTGGCGAAGACGATTCCGAACGCGGAACACGTCACCCTCGACGGCGCGGATCACTTCGAGATCCCCGGCACCACGAAGTGCCTGGACGTCACTGTTTCGTTCATCAACAGCGCCGGTTAGAAGCTGTTGAGATGAGCGGCAACCCCGAAGTGCTGATCATCGGCGGGGGGCCGGTCGGGCTGAGCGCTGCGCTGGCCCTCGGCCGGGCCGGCATCAGCTGCCTGGTGCTGGAACGCCGTACCGAGTTCTCGAGATATCCCAAGGCCAACGGAGTGCATTCGCGGACGATGGAGATCTTCCGGGAATGGGGGGTCGCGCACCTGGTGAGGGCGCTGACCGCCGGAATGCCCGACGAGATCACGATCGCCTGGATGACCCGCCTGAGCGGTATCGAGATCGGGCAACTCGTCCTCGGCGAGACCGCGGAACTGTCCCGGCTGTTCGACGAGCAATCGCCGGAACGCATGTCGACCGCCGGACAGCACATGTTCGAACCGATACTCGCCGAGGTCGCCGGTGCCCTGGACAGCGTGACGATCGAACTCGGCTGCGAGGTCGTCGAAATCGCGCCCGGCGATGACTCGGTCACCGCGATCTACACCGACCGGACCGGAGCGCGGCAGACCGTCGTCGCGCAGTACATGATCGGCGCGGACGGCCTGCGGAGCGCTGCCCGCCGGACGCTTGGTGTCGGCGAGCACGGCGAGGCATCGCTGGGAACGGCGATCAACGTTCAGTTCGACGCGGACCTGGACCCGCTCCTTGCCGGCCGCCCGGCTCCTATTATCTGGATCATCAACGGAGACACCCAGGGAGCGTTCATCCGGGACAGCCCTACCCGCTGGCGGTACAACTTCGAGATCCCGCCCGGCGCCGATCCCGGCTCGGTGACCAGGGAGCGTTGCGAGCGGGAAGTGGCCGACGCGATCGGTGCGGACGTGCCCGTCGAGATTCATCACATCTGGTCCTGGGGACACGATCAGGCGGTTGCGGACAGGTGGCGCGTGGGACGGGCCTTCCTGGCCGGCGACGCCGCCCATCATTTCCCGCCGCACGGTGGCTTCGGGCTGAACAGCGGAATCCAGGATGTGCACAACCTCGTCTGGAAGCTGATCGCCAGGTTGCGATGGGGAGCCGGCGACGGCCTGCTCGAGACCTACGAGGTCGAGCGCCTCCCGGTGGCGGAGTTCAATGCCGAGAAGATGATGGAGAACACGCGGCAGATGGAGAAGACCGGCTTCCTGCTGCAGGACAAGAGTCTTCTGTCGGTGATCGAGACCGAAGCCGGCGAGCAGTTACGTCGCGCGATCGCCGAAGGCATTCCCGCGCAACGAGATCAGCTGGCCTCACACGGCCAGCAATTCGGGTACCAGTACGCCAGCACCGCGGTGGTGCCCGACGACAGTGAACTGGTCGTCTCAGGTGTTGCCGAGTATCGGCCGTCGGCACGGCCGGGTGCGCGGGCGCCACATTCCTGGGTCGGCCTTCGGGGAGATCGGATCTCGACTGTCGATGTCTACGACGGTGGGTTCCTCTTGCTGACCGGTCCGGACAACGCGGCCTGGCTGACGGCAGCCGACGAGGTTCGGGCCGAACTGGCCGTTCCCGTGACGGTGTTCGGCCTGGGGAGTGATCTCACCCCGGTCGATGAACGCGTCGACGATCTCTTGCAGCGCTACGGACTGGAGCCGTCCGGCGCGATCCTCGTCCGGCCGGACGGATTCGTCGGCTTCCGCTCGATCAGCCGGACCGGCGACGAGCAGAAGGCCCTGAGCGGCGCACTGCGTCAGATCCTGGACGTGTCATGAATACAGCCGAAGAATCGTTGCTCGACAACAAGGTCGTGCGGCTGCGTGAAACAGCCCCGGGCTGCTTCACGGTCGTGATCGACAACCCGCCGTACAACCTGGTTGATTCGCAGGTGTTCGCCGGCCTGCAGTCGGTGAAGTCGTACGCCGAGGATCCGGCGAACGACGTACGGGTCCTCGTCTTCACGAGTGCGAATCCGGAGTTCTTCCTCAACCACATAGGTCTCGAGTTCTCCGGACCGGGCGGCGAGGTGTCCGAGCCTCTGGAGATCCTGCAGGGCTGGCCGGCCTTCAGCCACTGGCTCAGCTCGAGTCCTGTGGTGACCATCGTGGCGCTGCGCGGCCGGGCGCGGGGATTCGGCTGCGAGTTCGCCTTGAGCGCCGACATGCGGTTCGCCAGTCAGGAGAACACCCGCCTGTGCCTGCTCGAGGTCGGTTTCGGCGCGCTGCCGGGTGGTGGCGGGCTCGAATGGAGCCAGCTCCTGGCAGGCCGCGCTCGCGCCCTGGAGTTCGTGCTGACCTCCGATGATCTCGAGGCCGGCACTCTCGAGCTGTACGGCTTGGTGAATCGGTCGGTCCCCGACGCCGAACTCGATGCCTTCGTGGACAGACTCGCTCGGCGCGTCGCGAGCTTCAACCCGGCCGGGGTGGCGATGGCGAAGGGCTATCTTACGAAGCGTCAGCCCGTCCCGCTTCCGGCGGACCTGGCCGAAACGTCTGCTGCCGCGGGGCGCCTGCTGGCAACAGACGCAGGGCAGGCGGTCGTCGGCCGTCTGACGGCCAAGGCAGGGGGAGTCCCCTTCAGTCACGAGGTGGAACTCGACCTGCCAAAGCTCTGCGACGTCGATTGATCCGATCTTGACCCACATCATGCCGACCGAATCTTTCCTGGGAGTTTGACGATGTCTCGTACTGCGTTGCTGATCGGCGCCACCGGACTTGTCGGCGGCCATTGTCTGGATCAGCTTGTCGCCGACAGCAGGTACAGCCGGGTCACCGCGTTGACCCGCGGGCCGCTCTCGCGGGTCGACGACTCCCAGGAGCGGTTGGATGTCCAGGTGATAGATTTCGAGCGGCTCGCCGAGCAGTGGGACTTCACCGCCAGCGATGTCTACTGCTGCCTGGGTACTTCGGGGAAGGCGTCCGCGGAGACCTTCCGGCGCGTCGATCACGACTATCCGGTGGAGGTGGCGAGGCTGGCCCGCAAGGCCGGCGCGCAACGACTCGCCATCGTCTCAGCGGTCGGTGCCAACCCCGGGTCGAGGCTCTCGATGGTGCGCGTCAAGGGTGAGACCGAGCGGGATATCGTTGCCCTGGGCTACGAGTGTGTGGAGATCTTCCAGCCCGCGACCCTGCTCGGCGACCGGGCCAGGGCCAAGGCGGGGCAGGGGACCGCGAACGCGGTTCTCCCCGTGGTCGCGCACGCGATGCTCGGCCCGCTGCGGCGGTTCCGTCCGGTCCGGGCGGAGGTCCTCGCAACGGCCATGATCGCCGCCCTGCACCAGAGCAGGCCAGGCACCCACATCAACACCTACGAAGACATCACAGCGCTCGCGGCAACTGTCGGATAGGTGGGGCCGCCGCGCGTCAGACCCTGAGTTCGCCGGCCAGGTTGCGGCCGTGGTCGCGGGCGGTCTCCTCGGCGGCGGCGCGGATCTGCCGGGCCAGGTCCTTGAACCGCTCGAAGGCCGGGTTCACGCCGGCCAGGGTGAACTCCGATTCGACGACCTTCAGATCCAGCTTCCACACGTCGGCGAGGATGCGGCGCATCCAGGCGGTCGCGTGATCCCACCCTTCGCGCGGCGTGCCCGCCGCGTAACTGCCGCCGCGCACGGTCACCAGGACGGCTCGCTTGCCCGCCGTTGCCGGCTCGACTCCCGACCGCATCCTCGGATCGCAGATCACCAGGTCCACCCAAGTCTTGAAGTGCTGGGAGACGCCGAAGTTGTACAGCGGTACCGCGAACAGCAAGGCGTCGGCGCCGATCAGTTGTTCGGCCTCCGCTTCGGCGAGCTCCAAGGACCGGATCTGTGCGGGGGAGCGGTCGGCGGGCGGCACGGAGGTTGCCTTGACGGCGGTCGCCCAGGCGGTCGCCGGGACCGGGTCGATGCCGATCTGCCGCGTGACTACCGCGGACTCCGGGTGGACGGTACGCCACTCCTGCTCGACGATGTCCGCGATCGCGCGGCTGTGGGAGCCCTCGACCCGAATGCTGGCGTCGAGACGGAAGAGGGACATGACAATCTCCTGGTCGCTGCGAAGGGGCCGGCCGGCATATTCCGCCCAGCGGCGTGGTGCGCCCGGAAAGATCATTCGGCGCTGCTGCGACCGAGCCTAGGCAGGAACTATTCCATAGTCAAGGACGGATCCGTCCTTGACTATTTCCGGTGTTGTGGATAGCTTCGGAAGTAACGAGGCCGCCCGGTTCGTCAGAGCCTGTGATGCCGCGTCGGCAGACCTTCTCGGAGAAGAGGAAGAAATGGCGTCACCGGCACTTTCCCACCTGGTCGTGAACACCAGTAATTACGAAGTGATGAAGCAGTGGTACATCGATGTTCTGGAGGCGACGATCGGCGTCGAGACCTCGGATCACAGTGCGTGCTTCCTCCGGATCGACGAGAGCCACCATCGTTTCGGCATGTTCAACGTCGCGAAGACCGATGAATCCCCTTCCCTGGCGATGCCTGGTTCGGATACTGGCTCCGTGGCCAGGCTGAACCATTTCGCCTTCGAATACCCGACCTTGGCGGAGTTGCTCGAGACGCAGGTCCGGCTGGCCGGATCAGCGGCGAACCCGACGATTTGCCTGAATCATGGGCCGACGATGTCGATGTATTACGAGGACCCGGACAAGAACACGGTCGAATTGTATTTCGACAGCGGTTACACCGAGGAAGAAATGGTCGCGTTCTATGCCGGCGGGGATCGCTATGTCACCAGCCCGACACCCTTCGAGCCGGCCGAACTCCTGAAAGACCTGCGCAACGGGAAATCCGTCGCCGAACTGATCGCCTGGTCGCCGCCCAGCGACTGACCGGCCCCTCCCACCTGAAAGGACAGACGCCCATGCGCCTCGTCAGTTTTGGCCCTGCCGGTAGCGAACTTCCCGGCGCGCTGGTGCAGGACTCCGTACTGCCGCTGGGCCGCGTCCTGGCCGACATCGGATTCGAGCGGACAGACTCCCTGCGCCGGGTGCTGCCGTTCCTCGACCTTCTCGGTGCGGGGATCGACGCGGCGCTGCAGCGGGGTGACGAACTGATCCCGGTCGCCGGGACGCGTCTCGGCCCGCCGGTCGTCGATCCGCCGAACCTGTTCTCCGTCGGCGCGAACTACTTCGCGCACCTGGTGGAGCACGGTGTCGACCCGGCGAAGATGCCCACCCTGCCGGTCATCTTCGTCAAGCCCTCCTCGGCACTGTCCGGCCCCACCGATCCGATCGTGCGGCCGATCGAATGCGAGCAGTTCGACTACGAGGCCGAGCTGGCGATCGTCATCGGCAAGGGCGGCCGGCGCATCGCCGCGGACCGCGCCGGGGAACACATCGCCGGCTACATGATCGCGAATGATGTCAGCGCCCGCGATCTCGGTGAGGGCGAGAGCAAGAAGCTGGGGATGGCGCCGCTGTTCCAGGTGATGCGGATGAAGGGCTGGGACACGTTCCTCCCGACCGGGCCCTGGCTGCTCACCGCCGACGAAGCGGGTAGCTACGAGGACATCCGGATCCAGACCTGGGTCAATGACGAGCCGCGGCAGGACACCTACGCGAAAGAGATGGCGACCGACCCCTTTCAGCTCGTCGAGTGGCTGAGTGCCACCACCACTCTGCGGCCCGGCGACATCATCACGACCGGTACGCCGGCGGGTGCCGCGGTGGGCATGGCGTCCCCGAGATGGCTCACCGCCGGCGACGCCGTACGGATCGAAATGACCGGGCTCGGGTCCATGAACACGCCCGTTCTCGACGAGCAGGCCGTCTGAGCGCCTGACGTATGCTGACGCGATGCCGAACCGCAGCAGCAGCGCCGGTCTCCGGGCCTCCGCGCGGCCGGTCCGTACCCGGCGGGGCGCTGCCGAGGTGGAGCAGGCGATTTCTGATGCGGTCGTCGTCGAACTGGCCGAGGTCGGGTTCGGGCGACTGACCTTCGACAGCGTCGCCGAGCGTGCCGGTACCGGCAAAAGCCCGCTGTACCGGCGCTGGTCGGATACGACGGCACTGGTGATCGACACGTTGGAGAAGCTGGGCATGGACCCGGCCGGCTATGTGCGAACAGGTGTCCTGCGGGCCGATCTGATCGGCTTCACCCGCTACATGACCAACACGCATCAGGGTGTCAAAGGTGCGGCATTCCGTTCACTGCTGGGAGAAGCCCAGCGCGATCCTGAGCTGCTCGAACGGTTCAAGGCTCAGATCCTGGCCCCACTGTTCGACTCACTGACCGAGCTGCTCCGCGACGCCGCGCAGCGTGGCGAGGTGTCGTCGAAGCGGTTGACGCCAGTGGTCCTCGAGGTGCTGCACGCGCTGATCGTCAAGCGTCTGATCCTGGAAACGCGCGACCTGAGCACTGATGACATCACTGAGATGGTCGACCAAGTGCTCTTGCCGCTCGTCGTCTCAGAACACTAGGGCCGGCGGCCCTGCCAGCCCGCCAAGCGGTCGTACGGCGATGCGTCGTCGGCGACCGCTACGACCGGGCCGAACGGAATCTCGCCACCGCGCGGTTCGGCCGGCAGGAACTGACGCACCATCGGCAGCACGCTGTTCGCCAGCTCGTCGTCGAGCTGGTCGACGCGGCCGGTCGCCTTCGCGAGATCCCATGAGTGCGTGGTGAGTTCACCGGTGTAGGCGCCGATGGCTGCTGCGCCCGGCAGAGTGCCGAACGGTAGCTTGCACATCCGGCCCAGGATGGAGTCGTCGGCCAGCGTCGCGTCGAGCGCCGTACGGTGCTCTTTCCAGGTGCTGGCGGCGTCCTCGCTGTCGGTCACCTTCGGGAGGCTCAACGGATCGCCTCCGATCAGCGCGAGGTTGATGCGGGCGATGACCGACAACAAATGTGCCTGCAGCGTGCGGACGTCGTACTCCGGGCAGGGTGTCGGCTTCGTGAGGTCCTCGGCGCCGGTGTTGTTGATCAGGTGCTGCGTCTGGTCGAGTGCGCGGACGAAGAGCGGGCGCGGGTCTGTGTTAGTCATGACTCCACCTTCGCGCTCTATAGGTGACATCTCTTGTCGCCTATTCTGAGGAGATGCGAGCCGACCGGTTATTGCAGATCATCCTGTTGCTGCAGCAGCATGCGCGGTTGAGCACGCGGGAGCTCGCTGAGCGGCTCGAGGTGTCGAAGCGCACGGTGATGCGGGACATGGAGGCCCTGTCGGCAGCAGGCGTCCCTGTGTACGCCGAACGCGGGCGCAACGGCGGTTGTGTGTTGCTGCCGGGTTATCGCGCCGATGTCAGTGCGCTGACGCCACGCGAGGCACAGGCGCTGTTCGCGTGGTCGGGCCGGTCCGAGCTGTCTGATGAGCTGGGGCTCCGGGGGAGTCTCAAGTCGGCCATGGGCAAGCTGTCGGCGACCCTGCCCGCCGAACTGCAGAGTGACGCCACAGCGTTGTCCGGTGCGATCGTGGTGGATCGTCGGCGCTGGTTCGCCGAGGCAGAGGACCACGGTGCCTTGCCAGTACTACGTCAGGCCGTGGTCGCCGAGCGACGTGTCCGACTGCGCTACGCGTCCGCGAGCAGCGGGTTGCAACGCCGTACCGTCGATCCTTGGGGCTTGGTGGAGCAGGCCGGTCGCTGGTACCTCGTGGCAGCGCACCGGGGTGCACCGCGGATGTATCGGGTCTCGCGGATCGAGCAGGTCGACGTACTGGAAGAGGCGGCGGACAGACCGGCCGGACTGGACCTGCGGGCCGAGTGGGAGCGGCTGCGATCCAATTTGGAGCGGCCGGGTGGCGGACCGATCGGTGTCCAGGCTGAGGTGCGGGTGCATCCCGATCGGGTCGACATGGTGCGCCGCGTGGTCTCACCGTTCCTGGCCAAAGGCGCAATCCCGCAAGAGCTGCCCAGTGATGATCCATGGCCGCATCTGTTGCTGGACTTCCGGGTCCGGGAGGCTGCGTGCGGGATGCTGCTCGGCCTCGGACCTCAGCTGGAAGTGCTCGAGCCAAGCGATCTACGAGAGCAGATGCTGGAGCTGGCGAGGGGAGCCGTCGCGCTCTACAGCTAGTCGCTGTGGACTCCCCGCCGCCGGTGACCACGTCGTGTCCCAGCACGATGGCGCTTCCGGCGGTCGGGGCGTTCAGTCCAACAGCACCGGCTAACTCTAATCCTTCGGGGCCGCACGACCGAATCACAGTCGGCACGCACTGGTTGCGATCACGTTGCTGTTCGGTTCGGAAGGTAATTCCGTGGCGTGGCGCGAGTGCGGCTGGCTATGGTCCGGGCATGACGACACAGGTGCGGATCCGGCCGGTGACCGGCGACGATGCCACGGCGGTGGCGGCGCTGCGCCGGGCTGTCTACGGGTACAAGATCTTGTCGCCGGCGGCGGCTCATCACATGATCACGGTCTTCTCGCCGGCTGAGCGGTTCCTCGCATTGGTCGCCGAGGTGGACGGTCAGCTGGTCGGGTGGGGTTCGGCAGGACTGAACACCTGGACCGCTGAAGCGGGTCAGAGCGACATCTCGGTCTACGTGCATCCGGACTTCCGCAAGCAGGGCATCGGCAGCATGCTGGCCGACCGGCTGCACCAGCACCTGACTGAGGTCGGTGCGACCGCGGTGCGCACGTTCGCGCAGCCCGACGGTCTGGAGTTCGCTCGCAACCGTGGCTACGACGGCACCCGGCAGATGCACTACTCCGGTGTCGAGACGGCCAACCTGCCGCCGCAGCCGCCGACTCCGGAGGACATCACCTTGGTGACCATGGATCAGCTCGATCCGCGCCAGGTGTTCCTCGCCGACTCGGCTGCTTCACTCGACGAGCCCAGTGACGTCCCGATGAACGCGGCCGACTACGACGAATGGCTCGACGAGATCTGGACTGCTCCCGGTCTCGACAAGTCGCTCAGTGTCGCGGCGATGGTCGGCGACGAGGTGGTCTCCTACACCGCGGTCGAGGTCGACGGCGATCGGGCCTGGTCAGGCTCGACCGGCACGATCCCGGCGTACCGGGGACGTGGTCTGGCCAAGCTGGTGAAGTCGGTGGCGCTGCGTCGTTGTGCCCTTGCCGGAATCACTTCCGCCTACACGTCGAACGACGACGAGAACGGCCCGATGCTTGCCATCAACAACTGGCTCGGCTACCAGCGGGTCCAGACCGAGCTGGGCCTGATGCGTACGCTCTGAGCGATCCCGAGTCCCGCGGCGAGCGGGACGTCGGTTACCTGGAGTGGTGATACCGACCTGTAACGTGACAATTCCTACGCACCGGGCGGGGTGGCGGTTATCTTCCGGAGAACTTCGGTGAAGGAGTTCTCATGGAGATCAGGGCTGCTGAAGTGAGGGATGTCGACAGCGCCCTCGCTTTCCACGACGCGATCGCGCCGTACCTCGTGATCACCCGGACCAATCTGAACGGACGGCTGACGGCACCGCCGAGCCCGGGGCACGCCACGTTCGCGGCGGTGGACGGTGCTGAAGTGGTGGGCTGGGGGAGCACTGCACTGACGTCCGGTTCCGATCCGCTGGCTGGTGAGGTGCGGATCCTGGTGCGGCCCGATGTCCGCGGGCGGGGGCTGGGTACGGAGCTGCTCGACGCCGCGCACGCGGAGCTGCGCAAGGCCGGTGCGACCAGTGTGCGGGTGTTCGCCGAGCCGTCGTCCGCCGACTGGGCAGCGCGCTGGGGCTACGCGCAGACCCGGCAGGTGCACTATGCGGGCATCGATCCGCGCAAGGCGCCTGACCTTCTCGGACTGCCGACCGGCATCGAACTGGTCGCGATGAACCAGGCAGACCCGCGCAAGCTGCACGCTGCCAACGAGGTTGCCCAGCGCACCAAACCGGGCGACGCCAAGATCGTCTCGCAGCCGTACGACGAGTGGGTGCAGGAGGTCTGGGCGTCACCGGCGTCGGTGCTGGACCTGAGTGTGGTCGCGATGCTCGACGACGAGATCATCGGTTTCACGTACGGCATCGGCGACCGAACCAGGATCTGGTCGAAGATGACCTCGACGATGCCGGAGTACCGCGGGCGTGGGCTGGCGAAACTGGTCAAGGCTGCCGCCTTGCATCGCGCCGCCGCAGCCGGGGTGCAGAACTGCTACACCGCCAACTACGACGGCAACGCTCCGATGCTCGCGGTGAACGAGTGGCTCGGCTACTACCGCGTCGCCACTCACTCAGTGCTGGTCTGCCCCCTTTAAGGAACGAGCAGGACGACGGTTTCCGCGACGCAGGCCGGCTTCGCGGAGCCTTCCAGCTCGATCACCCAGTTCAGCGACACCTGGATGCCGGCCGGGGTCTCGGCGGTGTTGGCGATCGAGGCACCGGCCCGGACCCGGGAGCCGACCGGGACCGGCGTGGGGAAGCGGACCTTGTTCACGCCGTAGTTGAGCTTGGCGGTCACCCCGGAGACGGAGAACAGCTCGTCACCGAAGCGCGCGATCAGGCTCAGGGTCAGATAGCCGTGCGCGATCGTGCCGCCGTACGGGCCCTTGGTGGCGCGCTCGACGTCGACGTGGATCCACTGGTGGTCACCGGTCGCCTCGGCGAACTGGTTCACCTGCTCCTGGGTGATCTCGAGCCACTCGGATTCGCCGAGCGAGGTGCCGACCGCCTTGACGACCTCGTCGACACCGGTGAAGGACGTGACCATCGTCAGCTCCTTAGTTTCGGGGTCCGCCGGCGACGTACAGGACCTGGCCGGAGACGAAGCCGGACTCCTCGCTGCAGAAGAACGAGGCGGCGGCGGCGATGTCCTCGGGCTTGCCGGTGCGCTGCACCGGGATCGAGGCCGCGGTCGCCTTCTTGAACTCCTCGAAGTCCACGCCGACCCGGGCCGCGGTGGCCGCGGTCATGTCGGTCTCGATGAACCCGGGGGCGATCGCGTTCGCGGTGACGCCGAACTTGCCCAGCTCGAAGGCCAGGGTCTTGGCGAGGCCCTGGAGACCGGCCTTCGCGGAGGCGTAGTTCGCCTGGCCGCGGTTGCCCAGCGCCGAGGTGGAGGACAGGAACACCATCCGGCCGTAGCCCGCCTCGACCATGTGCGCCTGGACGGCCTTCGACATCAGGAAGCTGCCCTTGAGGTGCACGGACATGACCGTGTCCCAGTCGTCCTCGGACATCTTGAAGAGCAGGTTGTCGCGCAGCACGCCCGCGTTGTTCACCAGGATCGTCGGGGCGCCCAGCTCGGCGACGACCCGCTCGACCGCGGCGGCGACCTGGTCGGCCTTGCTCACGTCGGCGCCGATCGCGACGGCCTTGCCGCCGGCGTCGGTGATCGTCTTGACGGTGCCCTCACAGGCGCCCTCGTCCAGGTCGAGGACCGCGACCGCGTTCCCGTCCTTGGCGAGTCGCAGCGCGACGGCCGCGCCGATTCCCCGGGCTGCCCCGGTCACAATCGCCACTCGCTGCTGCGTCATCGCCGCTCCCTACCGATAGGTATTACTGCCAAGGATGACATTACCCACGCACTGTCACACCCGGACCACCCAGGATGCGATGATCGCCGTGTGGATCATCACAGCTCGGGGCGGTGGGGCGGGGAAAGTATGAAGAACAGACACGTCTATTACTGCCCACTGCGGTGGGGGGACATGGATGCGCTGGGTCATGTGAACAACGGCAAGTATGTCGACTACCTGCAGGACGCCCGCGTCGACTTCCTCTTCCGGACCGCGGCTGAGCTGGGTGCGGACACGCTGGACACCGGTCTGCTGGTGGCCCGGCACGAGGTCCAGTACCGCGCGCCGCTGCACCACCGCGCCGAGCCGGTCCGGATCGAGCTGTGGATCAGTGAGATCAGGGGGGCCCAGTTCACCGTCGACTACGAGATTCTCGATCTGGAGCCGACCAGGAAGACGTACGTCGAGGCCCGGACCAAGCTCGTCCCCTTCGACTTCAAGGCCAACCGCCTGCGCCGGATCGCTCCGGAGGAGCGCGTCGTACTGGAGAGGCTGGTGGGCTCATGACCTTTAGTCACCCGGTCCTGGTGCGGTGGTCGGACATCGACTCGTACGACCACGTCAACAACGTCCGGTACTTCGACTACTTGCAGGAAGCGCGCATCGCCTTCCTGAGCCACCTGGTGGACTCGCGGGACTACTTCGCCGAGTACCCGGTGGTCCTGGTCAGCCAGACGGTCGACTACCTGCGGCCGATCCTGCTCCGGCACCCGCCGTACGACGTCGACGTGTGGATCGAGTCAGTCGGTACGACGTCGTACACGATGGGCTCACGGATCGTGGACCGCAGCGGGGAGACCGAGGACATCTACGCGAAGGCCGTGTCGGTGCTGGTGGCCGTGGACGGCGTGACGCACGCCAAACGCGAGCTGTTCGCCCCTGAACGGGCAGCCCTCGAACGGCAGCTTAGGACGGCTTGAGACACTGGTCTCGACATGAGTGACGCAGAGAGCTTCTACGACGCCGTCGGTGGGGCGGACACCTTCCACCGGCTGGTGGCGGCGTTCTACCGCGGTGTCGCCACCGACCCCGAGCTACGGCCGATCTACCCGGAGCAGGACCTCGGCCCGGCCGAGGTGCGGTTCCGGATGTTCCTGGAGCAGTACTGGGGCGGGCCGCGGACCTACTCCGAGGAGCGCGGGCATCCGCGGCTGCGGATGCGGCACATGCCGTTCGCGGTCACTCCGCGCCAGCGGGACAACTGGCTCCGTCATATGCGGGCCGCGCTGGACGAGATCGCCCTCAGCCCGGAGCGGGACGAGGAGATCTGGCGGTACATGGTGATGGCCGCGCAGAGCATGGTGAACACCGACGAACCGAACTACCCCGGCGCGATCGACGTGTCCGGCAACTAAAGCTTCGCAAGGAGAACAGACGAGCATGGCAACCACTCGTACGGCCAAGACGCACTGGGAAGGCTCGCTGATCGAGGGCGCCGGGCAGGTCGCCCTGGAGTCCTCCGGCGTCGGCACCTTCGACGTCTCGTGGGCGTCGCGCGCCAACGACGCCAACGGCAAGACCAGCCCGGAAGAGCTGATCGCGGCCGCGCACTCGGCGTGCTTCTCGATGGCGCTGTCGCACGCGCTGGCCGAGGGCGGCAACGCGCCGGAGGCGCTGGACACCAAGGCCGATGTCACCTTCCAGCCGGGTGAGGGCATCACCGGGATCGTGCTGTCGGTCAACGGCAAGGTGCCGGGCCTGACCGCCGACGAGTTCGCGGAGTTCGCGCAGAGCGCGAAGGAGAACTGCCCGGTCTCCAAGGCGCTGGCTGCTACGAAGATCACGCTGGACGTCACCTTCACCGCCTGAGCATTGGAGAGCGCCCCGGTCCATGTGGACCGGGGCGCTCTCGCGTTGTCAGCCGTGGAACTGAGCGGCGATCTTCGTGAAGGCGTAGGCGCTCTGCGAGATCCCACTGCAGTCGGAGCCTGCGTCACCGCCGCTGGCACACTGCCGGTCCCGGTTGATGGCCCAGTAGGTGAAGCGCGCCAGGTGGTGCTGCTGCGCGTAGCTGAGCATCGCCTGGTAGTTCGCGACCGTCACTGTCTCGCCGTCGTCGGTCTTGCCGTTCATCGACGAGATGCCCATGTGCCGGTACGCCGTGTCGTCGCTCCAGCCGTAGGCGGTCTTGAGCTTGCCCTTCAGGCCTTCCTCGGCCTGCTGGGTCAGCGTCGCCATGTTGGCCGACCCACCACCGAAGTCGAACGGCATCAGCACCCAGCCGTCCGGGGTGAAGCCGGAGTTCTTGGCCTTGGTGATCAGGCCGCTGCCCCAGCTGTCCGGGCCGGTCTTCTCGGTACCCATGGTGATGTAGATCTTCAGCCCGGAGTTGTTGGCCCGGACGGTCTTCAGTGCGTCCACGACGCGCTGCTGGACGGTGTTGTTCTGGAATTCGGTGTTCTCGATGTCGATGTCGATCGCCTTCAGGCCGAAGGCGTTGATCACCTTCTGGTACGCGCCGGCCAGGGCGGAGGCCGACGTACACCGGATGCCGAGCTTGTCGCCGTCCCAGCCGCCGAACGACGGGATGATGTCCCCGCCGGCACCGCGGATGCTGTTGATGACCGACTGGTCGTTGCCGCCGGTGAGACTGCGGTTGCCGTCCCACTTCGGGTTGCAGCTGCCGTCGGCCAGCACGAAGGCCATCGTGAACCACTGGTTGCCGGCGGCCTTCATGATGTCGGTCGCCTTCTGCGGACTACCCCAGCCGAGGTACAGGTACGGCGCCGCGCCGATGCTGGCGGGGTCGGCCTGTACTGCGCTGGGTGCGGCCTGGGCGGCGGCTGCCGCACCGAGGGCCAGGGAGCCTGCCGCAAGAGCGGCGGCGGCCATTCTGAGCGTGCGTAAGCGCATCGCGAACCTCAATCCTGGGGGCGAAAGGACTTGGGTCTCACACTAAGTTAGGAAAGTTTCCTATTCATTTCCCGGATGATCATGACTCGCTGTCTGCCCGCGGTCAATATCCGTGACCTATGTTTTTAGCTGCTCGTTCATGATCAGGAACGCCCCGAGCCCGTGGAAGTCGTTGGTCGCCCGCTCCCGGCCGGCGTAGTACGCGTAGTCGCCGACGTTGGTCCCGATGCTGATGTCCTTCAGGTTGGTCCGCCCGTCGCTGCCGAGCGAGACTTTCGCCAGCACTCCTTGGTATCCGTGATCAGCGACTGCTTTGTACGACGAGGCGACGTACCCGCGCTGCACCGCCCGGGAGATGACGAAGGTGTACATCGACGAGCAGGACGTCTCGGTCCAGTTGTCGCTCCGGCTGCCCTTGTCGACGACCTGGAACCACCGCCCGGTCTTCGGGTCCTGGTAGTGCGCATACCCAGCCACGAGCTTCCGCAGTACGTCGATCAGTTCGGCCCGCCGGGGTTGGTCCGTCGGAACCGCTTCGAGGACGTCGATGACCGCCATCCCGTACCAGCCCTCGGCCCGGCACCAGACCTCCGGCGACTGCCCGGTCTTCGGATCCGCCCAGGTCTGCGCGCGAGCCTCGTCGTACGCGTGCCGTAGCAGTCCGTTGGGCTGCTGCAGGTGGCTCGCGTACGTGAGTAGCTGGTTGACGGTCTCCTTGCTCGTGTACGTCGAGTCGCCGAACTCGCGACCGTACTCCGCGAGGAACGGGTCGACCATGAAGACCCCGTCACCCCAGAGCTGGTGCTGTCGGCTGGTGGCGTGCCAGAAGCCGCCGTCGGCAGTCCGCGGGTAGGTGTCGAGTCTGGTGCGGATCTTGGTCGCAGCGATCTTGTAGCGGTTGTCGCCGGTCTCATGGTGCAGCAGGACGAGTAGCCGGCCGGAGAGCATGCTGTCGAGGTTGTTGAAGCTGTTGTTGAGGTTTCCGGACGAGTCCACGAACCTGTCCACCCACGCCTTGATGTAGCTCAGGTACTTGGGGTCATGTGTCCGTTCGTAGACCAGGTACTGCCCGTAGAGGTACAGACCGACCGGATAGGACCAGCCGCCGATTGTGGTCGGCTTGTAGCGCGCCATAGTCGAGTCGACCATCGCCACTGACCAGTCCGGTGCTGCTATCGCTTGTGTGGTTGAGGTTGTGACGTCGAGGTAGTCCAGGTTCGGTGCGCCGTCCGCAGTCGTTGCTGTCACCCGGATGGTGTTCGGACCCGCCTTGAGGTTCGCAGTGGTCACCAGCGTGCGCCACAGCGTCCAGGCGCCAGTGGATGGTACGGCGACGTTCTTGGCGACCACCGTGCCGTTGACCGCGACATCCACCGCCCGGTTGGCCGTAGTGCCGTTGGCGTGGTCGAAGGTGAGAGTGGCCGGGCCCGCCTGCGCGCTGTTGGCGGTCCACTGCACGTAGCCGCCGACCGCATTAGGCGTGTTGACGAAGCCGGTGCCCGAGAAGCCGGAGTGGTCAGTGTCGACCGTGCTGCCGCTGGAGCTGGTTGCCGACTCCGCTTCGAGGCGGGTCGTCGTACCGGCTCGAGAGACGCGGTACAGGACGGTGCCGTGGGCTGGGACCGATGCACTGATCGCACCAGTCGTGGTCCGGCTCGCCTTACTCCACAGGTCTTTCAGCGTGTACGACGATGCTCCGCCGAGCCCGAGCGCGGTTGCCGTCGTGGAGATGGTGGCAGCGGTGGTGGTCTCGTTGGAGAGGGCCACTGCGCGATCACCGTTGGCCAGAGTCTTGCCGTAGACAACCAGTCCGCCCGACGAGCTGACCACTGTGCCCTGGCGGCCGAGCTTGTCCTGATCGATCGCGATCACGTCGTGGTTGGTGAGGATGTCGAAGGTCTCGGCGGACGCCTTGCGCAGGTCGGTGCCGATCAACAGGGGAGCGGACATCATCGCCCACAGGCTCAGGTGCGTGCGGTACTCGGTCGCGGTCATTCCGCCGTTGCCGACCTCGAGCATGTCCGGGTCATTCCAGTGGCCCGGACCGGCGTACTGGGCGAGGACTCGGTTGGCCTGGGCCTTGCCGATCATGCTGCCCCAGTTGTCGCTGATGTCGCCCGTGGTCCGCCACAGGTTGCCGACGTCCTTGCCCCACTGCCACACCGGCGGCGGCCCGGTGCGCCCCCACTCACAGATCGAGTAGGTGATGGGACGACCAGTGTTGAGCAGTGCGTCCCGCATGGCCTTGTAGCGCTGCTGGGCGTCCACGCCCTGGTTGTTGCAGTTGTCGTACTTGAGGTAGTCGACACCCCAGGAGGCGAACAGGTTGGCGTCCTGCTGCTCATGACCGAGGCCGCCGGGAAAGCCTGCGGTGTTGCAGGTCTTGGTACCGGCACTGGTGTAGATGCCGAACTTGAGCCCCTTGCCGTGCACGTAGTCCGCGAGGCTCTTGATGCCGTTGGGGAAGCGCGCCGGGTCCGGAACCAGGTTACCCTGGGCGTTGCGCTGCGGGAGCGCCCAGCAGTCGTCGATGTTGACGTACTGGTACCCGGCGTCCTTGAGGCCGCGGTTGACGAACAGGTCTGCGATGCTCTTGATCATCGCCTCGTTGAAGGTGCTGGAGCACTTGGTCGAGTTCCAGTTGTTGAAGCCCATCGGCGGAGTCCTGGCGAGACCGTTGTCCAGCAGCAGGTTCTTGGGGCAGTTGCCCGACGAACCGGTCGCATTGATCCGCAGGTCGCCGCCGGTCGTGTTGTGCCCGGTTGCGCAGTACCCGGCGACAGTCTGGAAGCCGAGGTCGTGCGGACTCGCCGTACCGCGTTGTGCGACGAAGTCGGTCAGTCCGACATCAGCTGAGTTGTTGGCGATCACTGCGGGCCTGCCGTCGTTCTTGCTGAAGTGCAGTGAGCTGTTGGTGAAGTGAACGCCCTCCACCTGCCGTGCGTACCACCCGTACGACGGCCTGGTCCCGATGCTGTTCGGGTTGTAGTTGGTGGGGTCGTTACTGGGTACGCCGGTGCTCATCGTCCCGTTGCCGCCCGGAACGGTCAGGTGGACGTTGTCGAAGCTGATGTCGTGGATCCGGTGGCCAGACTCACCCCACAGCGTCGGGCTGTACGCCGTACCCCGGGAGCCGTCGTACGTGCCGGTGACGTTCTGGTAGGTGATGTTGCTGATCGATCCGACGCCGGGGTTGTCCCCACAGCGTTTGCGGGTGCCGATCTTCTGCATGATGTGCCCGCGCGTGCCGGACATGGTGATGTCGCGGTAGTGCACGTCGGAGATGTTGCTGCCGTCCATGGAGACCAGTCCGAGGCCGGACTTGCTCGCACCGGTGATCTTGATCCGCTCGAAGGCGTAGTCAGTGAAGTCGCCGCACGTCTCCGAGCCGAACATCAGTGCATTGCAGCAGCCGGCCGACAGTTCGGAGTCGGAGACCCGGACGTGGCCGTTGTCGATGGTGCGGCCCAGTGCCCAGTCGCTCTTGAAGACGAGCGCGTCGTCGTTCCCGGCGATCTTCGCGTGCGTGATCGTCACGTTCTTCGCGTTGATCACGTTCCAGCCGTCGCGGTCGTCGGCGGTCTCGATCCGCAGGTTGTCCGAGCTGATGTTGTCGCAACCGTTGAGAAGCATCGCGAAGTGGCCGCCGCGGCGCAGCCGGATCCCGTCCACCCGGAGCCCGCTGCAGCGGGTCAGCGAGATGATCTTGTCGGCCTGGCCGGCCTTCGGGTTGCCGGTGATCAGGTGGTCGCCACCGTCGATCGTGCCGGTTCCGGTGAACGCGATGTCGGTGAGCTGGTCACCCCACAGCATCGCGTTGTGGAAGTGGCTGTGCCCGTAGTCCTGATACTTGTCGTTGGGATTCGGCTCGGCCGCGTCGTACTTGTCGTCGCCGGCGCCGACAATGGTTGCGCCGGAGTCGAGCTGGTAGGTGATCTTGCTCTTCAGATGGATCGAGTTGGCGCTCTTGTAGGTGCCGGACGGGAACCGGACCGTGCCGCCACCGGCGTTGGCTGCCGCAGTGATCGCCTTGTTGATCGCTGCAGTGTCGTTCGCCTTGCCGTCGCCCTTGGCGCCGTAGCTCTTCACGCTGTACTCGGCGGCCACCGCGCTAGTGCTGACGCCGGCGGACCGGGCGTACGCCGTACCGACCCAGGTCTCGTCGATGCGCAGGCGTTTGTAGCGGGTGGTGTCGCTGGAGGCCGCGTGGGTGCTCACTACCTCCAGCCGGAGGTAGCGGGTGGTTGTCGCTGGGAGGTCTATAAAGGCGACACCGCGGCGGGTGGGGAGGGTACCGGTCTTGATGGGTGAGCCCCAGGTCGTTCCGTCGGCACTGGCGTAGACGCGGTAGTCCTTGATGCGTGCGGACTGTTCGGTGGCCGACCGCGCGTAGGCGACGGAGTCCTCGCGCTGGTTGATCCCGAGGTACCGGACTGGCTTGGCTGAGCCGAGGTCGTAGCGCAGCGAGGCCGGAGTGGTCTTGTTGGTGTCCCAGAAGGTCAGATAGCTGCCGTCTGCGGCGGCGGGTGCGCTCGTCGTCGCGTGCAGGATCCCCTCGCGCCCGGCGGTCTCGACCTTGAAGACGGTGTCGTACGCGTCCCAGGTGCTGATGCCGGTCAGAGTGAGTACGCCGTTCGCCTGGGAGTGCGGGATCACCTTGCCGGTGCGCAGGTCGGTGACCCGGGCGACCCGGTAGCCGTTGTCGCGGATCCGCAGGGTGTTCGTGGACGGCCGCGTCAGGACGTGGATGTAGTGCTCATCGGGGCTGGTGCGACTGACCGTGGTGACCCCGTGGGCTCCGTCGTTCCAGAACCCCGGTTGCAGGCCGCCGTACAGGTAGCCGCCGCCCTCGGTGCCGTTGATCGACGGCCAGATGGGCTGCAGATATTTGTCAAGAAGGTTGTTGAAACTCTCCTGCTGGGATGGGAAGCGGCCGTTGACCATCGCGGTCTCGGCCATCAGCGCCTTGATCGACGAGCCCGCGTTGGTGACGAGCCGGCCGATCGTGAGCTTGGGGTCCACGGCCGGGTCGGAGCCGCCGTACCACCAGGCGCCGGTCGACGGGAGCTTGAAGTCGGCCTCGATCAGCCGCGGCGCCGCGGTGTAGACGGCCTGTGGATAGTCGTAGTCGGGGGACATGCCGGTCTTCTGCTCGTTGCTGATCATGTCCATGATCGGCGTGTCCTCGTTGTTGTTGCTCAGCGTGTACGACGGGCGCTCGCGCCGGATCCGCTCGTACAGGCCGTTGCGTTCCCAGTAGGCGTTGTCGTTGTCGATCCAGAAGCCGCCGAGGTTCGGGTAGCGCTGCATCACCTCGACGAAGTTGTCGTAGCTGAACTCGCCGAACCCGTCCCGCGTGGTGAGGTCGACCGAGTGGCCCTTGTACTTCGAGTAGGCCGCGGAATCGAGCCAGTCCTTGCCTGCCGGCAGGCCTTCGGCGTGCCACTGCGGGTCGTCGGTCATGTACAGGATGACCTTCAGGCCCTTCGCGGACGCGGCGTCGATGGTCTCCTGGACGAGGTCGCGGCCGGTGTGGCAGCTGCCCGGGATCGCGCTCGGCCACGGCCGTGCGTAGCCGAGCCGGCTGTGGAAGGTGGCCAGGACCAGGTACTGCGTGTGCAGCTTCTGGGCCTCGCGGACCCAGTACGCCGGGTCCCAGCCGCCGGATTTCACGGCGCTCTCCCAGGCACTGCAGCTGGTGTAACCGGGGGAGGTCCGCATTCCCCAATGCAGGAACAGTCCGCCGACCGAGTCGCGGAGGAACTGCTGCCGGGGATGCTGCACCTCGGCGTGCGCGGTCGTCGGGAGACTGACCAGGGAGATGATGAGGAGGGGGATGGAGAGAAGTGCCGCCAGGGCGCGGCGGAGGGCGGGTACGCGCATCGCTAGCTCCAAAACCGGGGGCGTCGGATTTGGTTAGGAAGGGTTCCTAATCACTAGCGATGATGACCCTCGGTGCTGGCGCGGTCAAGATGCGTGATGGCGAATTTTGTTCTATTCCGTCGGAAGGTGAGTGTCGCCTTCGGCCTTCTCGGTGGCGCTGCCGACGCCGGACGGCGCTGCCGACTGCGGGTCGCGGGTGGCCAGGTTGCCGATCCGGACGACCTCGCCGTTGCGGACGTACCAGGTGGTGCCGTCCTCACCGCGGAGCGTGGTGATCCGCAGGCCGACCCCGATCACGGTGCCGGTCGCCTTCTCCATGTCGATCAGGTCGCCGACGCCGTACTGGTCCTCGAAGATCATGAAGATGCCGGCCAGGAAGTCCTTGACCAGCGTCTGGGCGCCGAAGCCGAGTGCGACGCCGATGATGCTCGTCGCCGTGATCACCGGCAGGATGTCGAAGCCGAGCTCGGCCAGCACCATCACCACCAGAACGGCGGTGAGCACGATCGTCACCACGCTGCACAGCAGTGAAGCGATCGTTTCGGCGCGCTGGGACCGGCGTTCGGTGGCCAGGTTGTTCTCGACGAAGTCCTGGCCGAGTTTCGACTTCGACAGGACACCGGCCACGGCGCCGTTGCCGGTCCGCCGCGCGAACCGCCGGATCACCTTGTGCAGCACCCAGCGCAGCACGAGGAAACCGACGACCAGGGCGAGGATCCGGGCGGGGACCATGATGATCTCGTCGGTCACCTCGAGCTTGCCGTCGTTGCCCCACCGGAAGAAGGTTGGGAGCTCCAAAGCACGGGCAAACAGGGGGTGACTGAACGCGGACACAAGGTAGCTGGTCAGAATAGGCATCATCGCCGCCCGATCATAGTGACCCTCACAAGGGAGAGACGATCGCATGCCCAGCCGCTTGGACGACGAGCTGCTCCGGCTCGTGAGCGCGGGCGTGCTGCGCCAGTACCAGGCCGAGTCGCTGCGGGACGCGGCAGATGCCGAGGTGGACGCAGCGGTGGCCGCCGCCGCGCGGAACCGGCCCGAGCCTGCCGCGCCCCAGCCGCCGAAGCCCCGGACGCCTCCGGTCGCACCGCACTCGAACGCCCTGGTCGAAGTTCTCGGGTACGTCGGTGGTGCGCTTCTGCTCGGCGCCGTGGCGTTGCTCACGCTGGCCAACTGGGGCGAGATGGGCCGGGCGGCCCGGATCAGCACCGGGAGCGTCGCAGCGGTCGTTCTGCTCGGCTCTGCGGTGCTGCTGAAGCTCTTCCGGCGTCGGGACCAGCTCGCCTCGGCACTGGCCTCGCTCGGCTGTTGTGTGGCCGGTTTCGCCACGTACGTCGCTATCGAGGGCGAGGTGGGTCGGGTCGCCGGTGTGGCCGTCGCGCTCACGCTGGCCTGCCTCGGGCTGTGGTGGCTGGCCGGATCGTCGTTGCTGGTGGCAACGTTCGGCATCCTGGCGGTCGGGGTGCTGGTGATCACCGCCGACGTACTGACCCCGAGTGACGGATCGGCGTCGAACTCCGCGGGGATCGCCGGGACGGGATTCATTCTGGTCGCGTTCGTGCTGGGGATGCTTGGACTGGTCCGCGACCAGCCGACTGCCTGGTCGCTGGCCGGGGCGGCCATGTTCAGCTCGTCCATCTGCTGGCTGATCCAGGACCGTGGCGAGATCATGGCGCTGGCGGTCGGAACCGCCGGACCGGCCGCACTGCTGGTCGCCTACGGGCGGCAGCGCGCATCGGCGTACGCGGTGGTCGGATGCTCGATCCTGCTGGTCATCTGGCCGACTGCGCTCTACCAGCTGACCGACAACATTGCCGGCGTAGCAATCGGACTGGTCGTGGCCAGCGTGACCCTGCTGTTCGCTGTCTTGCTCCTGAGCCGCCGGCGGGCAGCGGACTGACACGGCGCTGCGTTACGCACTGACCGGCTTGATGCGGCAGACTCGCTGGGGTGACTGCTCCCACCCCGGCCCTTGTCGAGCTAGCGGTTGCCCATGGTGTGGCGACGGAGTACTGGAACTGGCAAGGCGAGCATGTGATCGTCTCCAGCGAGGTTGTCTCCACTGTGCTCGCGGCACTGGGGGTGGATGCCTCTACCCCGGAGAAGGCTGCTGAGGCCCTGGACGACCATCAGCAGGCGCGCTGGCGCCGTACGTTGCCGGCCACTGTGGTGATGCGCGCGGGCTGGACGCCCTGGTTCGCCGTACACCTGCCGCATGGGTCCACTGCCGAGGTGTGGGTGGATCTGGAGGACGGCGGTCAGCGACGGGACATCTCGCAGCAGGAGCACTGGGTTGAGCCGGTGTGGGTCGACGGCGTGCAGGTCGGTGAGGCGACGTACCAGCTGCCGAGTGACCTGCCGCTCGGGTACCACCGGTTGTGCGCGCGGATCGGTGGCAGTCCGGAGATCTCAGTCGGCACACTGATCGTCACGCCCAGCAAGCTCGAGCCGGAGAAGCTGAACCGCACCTGGGGTTGGGTGCTGCAGCTGTACTCCGTCCGCTCGCGACGCTCGTGGGGGATCGGTGACCTGCACGACCTCGCCGACCTGGCTGCCTGGTCTGCCAACGACCTGGGCGCCGGGTTCGTGCTGATCAACCCGCTGCACGCCGCGGAACTGGCCGGGCGGATGGAGCCCTCGCCGTACCTGCCGGCTTCGCGTCGGTTCGGCAACCCGATCTACCTGCGCATCGAAGACATCGACGAGTACGGCGACCTGGCGCCTGCCGAGCGTGATCGCGTCCGGACGCTCAGTCTGCAAGCGCGGGCTCTGAGTGAGGACGCGGACGCACTGGACCGCGACACGGTCTGGGCGGCCAAGCGCGAGGCGCTGCAGTTGCTGTTCGGTGTCAGGCCATCGATAGGGCGTATCGCGGAGTACGGCGCGTACTGCGACCGTGAGAACCAGGGGCTGGTCGACTTCGCGACCTGGGCGGCGATCTCCGACGTGCACGGGCCGGAGTGGAGCAAGTGGCCCGAGGAACTGCAGAGCCCGACCAGTCCGGCCGTCGTGGCGTTCCGCAACGAGAACCCGGACGCTGTCGAGTTCCACTGCTGGCTGCAGTGGCAGATGGACGACCAGCTCGCTCGGACACAGGCCAGGGCCAAGACGGCCGGGATGTCGCTCGGCGTCGTCCATGACTTGGCAGTCGGTGTGCACCCGGACGGTGCGGACGCCTGGGCGCTGCAGCACGTGCTGGCGCAGGGTATCCACGTTGGAGCGCCGCCGGACGCGTTCAATCAGCAGGGACAGGACTGGTCGCAGCCGCCTTGGCGGCCGGATGCACTCGCCGAGACCGGGTACGCCGCTTGGCGCGACCTGGTCCGCGCGGTTATGCGCCACGGCGGTGGACTCCGAATCGACCACATCCTCGGCATGTTCCGATTGTGGTGGGTCACGTCGCCGGAGCGGCCGACCGAGGGCACCTACGTGCGCTACGACCACGAAGCGCTGATCGGCATCCTCGTGCTGGAGGCCACCCGGGCTGGAGTCACGGTGGTGGGGGAGGACCTCGGCACAGTCGAGCCATGGGTCCGTGACTACCTGACTGAGCGTGGTGTCCTCGGTACGTCGGTGCTGTGGTTCGAGCGGGATGCGGACGGCAAGCCGCTCGCCCCAGAGCGTTGGCGCGAACTGTGCCTCGCCACGGTCACCACCCACGACCTGCCGCCGACTGCGGGCTACCTGGCCGGCGACCATGTCGAGCTGCGCAACCGGCTCGGTCTACTGACCCGCCCGGTGGCCGAAGAGCTGGCCCTGGACGAGGCGGATCGCGATGCGTGGCTGGACGCACTGCGTGAGCGGCACCTGCTCCGCTACACCGACGGTGACGTCGAGCGCATTGTCGAAGCACTGCACCAGTACGTCGCGCACACCCCGTCGAAGCTGGTCGGCGTTGCACTCACGGACGCCGTGGGCGAACGCCGTACCCAGAACCAGCCGGGCACGACGGACGAGTATCCGAACTGGCGCATCCCGCTCGGTGGGCCGCAGGGCGAACCGGTTCTCGTCGAGGATCTGCCCAACAATCTCCGACTCAGGCGTTTGATCGGCGCTCTGACCATCTGAAATTTCTTTCTTTCCGTAGCTATCCGCTCACGAGTTGTTGACAATAGATTTGAAAACTTGTTTTCTATTGGTCACCGACGAAGGCGCCTTCCTTCACTGTCACCGCCCCCACAGTTGAAGGAGTTTTTCATGCTCCGATCACGCAAAGTCAGCATGGCCGGGATCGCCGTCGGCGCCCTGGCCCTTACCTGCACCACGATGGTTCCCGTGGCCTACGGTCACGGCTACACGACGTCCCCGATCAGTCGCGCGAAGAACTGCCAGAGCGGCGTCGTGCAGAACTGTGGCCAGATCCAGTGGGAGCCGCAGAGCGTCGAAGGCCCGAAGGGGTTCCCGAACGCCGGCCCGGCGGACGGGAAGCTCTGCTCGGCAGGCCTGCAGCAGTTCGACCAACTGAACGCGACCAAGCAGCCGAACGGTCAGGCCTGGCCGTCGACCCAGCTGACGATGGGTGCCAACTACACCTTCAGCTGGACCTTCACGGCGTCGCACGCGACCACCGACTTCAAGTACTACATGACCAAGGCGGGCTGGAACGGGAGTCACGCGCTCACGCGGGCCGACCTGGACCTGACGCCGTTCCTGACGGTCCCCTACAACAACCAGCGCCCGCCCAGCTCGCTCTCGCACTCGGGCCGCCTGCCGAGCCGCTCCGGACCGCACATGATCCTGGCGGTCTGGACCATCGCGGACACGGCGAACGCCTTCTACCAGTGCTCGGATGTTCGTTTCTAATTCACATCGAGGTTTGGTAAATAACTTTCCTGGGCATTGCACTCCTTGAAATAACCGCCCCTATTTCAAGGAGTGTCCCCATGAAACGCTTGCTTCGTCGCGTGCTCGTTCCTGTGGTCGCCGTACTGGCCGGATTGCTACCCGCCGTAGTGGTGGTCGAGCAGGCGTCCGCGGTCACCAAGATGACGCACGCGCAGGCAGCCGCGATCTTCACCGCGGCCGGCATCACCTGGTCGTCCAGCGGAAACTGCTCGGACTGGAACAACTCGACCTGCACGTCGTTCACCAACATCAACGACACCACCGTGTACGGCGTCCGCACGCTGAAGCAGTCCAGTGGGTGTGCCGTGAACATCACCGGCGGTACCGAGGTCGGTCACGCGAGCGGCACCTACAGCCACCGCAACGGCTACAAGGTCGACATCTCGATCTACACCTGTGTCAGCAACTACATCCGCAACACCTTCACCCGGATCGCGGACCGCAGTGACGGCGCCCAGCAGTGGCGCTCGGGCGCCGGCAACATCTACGCCAACGAGGGCAATCACTGGGACATCACCTACTACAACTGCGGCGGCTGCTGACAATTTGGCTGGCTGAGCAGTCCCGTTGGGGGTTCGGCACCCTCATGAGAGTGCCGAACCCCCGAGCTCGGTGGCTAGCCAGGCAAATGGGGCGGGGCGGGGGGTATTAGGGTGAGGGTGTGATTGCTGAGCTGTCCGGCCACACCTTGCTGGTGTTCGTCGGCATACCTGCCCTGGTGGTCGCGGTGCTGGCGCTGCTGGTGTTCGCGTCCTCGATCGCGAGCGGGCCGCGGTACCGGCCGGGGTTGTCCTGGTGGGCGCCGCCGGTCTGGATCAACGGGCCGACCGCGACGAAGCCCGACCCTGCCAGCCTGCCCGAGCTGCCTGCCGCGCCGGGAACCCTCGCGACCGCCGGTGCCGGCGTCGCCCGTTCGACCGGAGGCGCAAGTGCCAGTTGGTGACGCATTCACGCCCGACCAGCTCTACGACATCGAGCGCGCGGTCCGGCACGCCGAGGAGGCGTCCGGCCTGCACTTCTCCGTGTACGTCGGTGGCGCGGACTCGGAGACCCGTCCGTTCGCCCAGGAGCTGCTGAACGAGCTCGACGACCCGGACCACACGGTCCTGGTGTACGTCGACCCGGCCGGCCGTCGCCTGGAGATCGTCACCGGCGCCGAGGCGAAGCGGCAGCTGTCGGACACCGCCGCCGGTCTGGCTGCGCTGACGATGCAGACGTCGTTCGCCACTGGTGACCTCACTGGCGGTCTGGTGACCGGAGTGCAGCAGTTGGGTACCAACGCGCACCAGGCGCCCCTGCTGCACGCCAACGAACCGCACAAGCAGTGACCCCAGCCTTGCAGCCGCACCGCATCGAGCTGGACGACGTCGTACTGCGTCCGTTCGTACCCTCCGACGAGGAGGCGGTGGCCGAAGCGCTGCGGGATCCTGAAGTACTGCGCTGGACCGCGGGGACTGCGGTGATCCGCACCCCTGCGGCGCAGCGAGCTTCGCGCTGGCTGCAGCCGCGTCTGGACGCCTGGTCGCTCGGCAACGCCGTGTTCGCCGTAGCTGACCGCACCACCGACCGAGTGCTCGGCAGTGTCGCCCTGCGGGATGTTCACCGGGTCCCGGACCAGGCAGTCGCTGCCTACTGGATCAGCCCGGCAGCCCGCGGCCGAGCGCTCGGAGCCCGCGCTCTGGACGCGGCGGCCGGCTGGGCCTTCGCTCCGACCGGTCTGGGGCTCCACCGGATCTCACTCGACCATGCGCTGGTCAACGAGGGTTCCTGCCGAGTCGCCGTACGGGCTGGCTTTCAGCTGGAAGGCGTCATGCGGGACTACTACGTCGAGATGAGTGGCGAGCGGCACGACTCGCACCTGCATGCGCGCCTCGCGACCGATCAGCCAGCCGGCTCGTAGGTGGGACAGGCGGGGCTGCTGTATGCGCGCTGCGTCTTCGGTGCCGCGCACAGATTGAGCATCTGAGCGGACGACGTACCGGGCCCGAGGTAAACGACCCAGGTGCCGAGCACTGGCACGCCTGTGCTGTTGGCGAAGCCCGGGTACTGGCCGTCGACCAGCATGGCCTTGGCAGGGACGCCGGCCGCGATGATCTTGGCCGCGGTCTCCTTCGCGAGGTCAGCGGCGTCCAGCCCGGAGTCGGACGTGTACTTGTCGAGTACCGCGATCCACTGCCCGCTCTTGAAGCGCGGCGAGGTCGGGCCCGTGTCGGCCGGTGCAGTCGTGGTCGCCTTGGCAGCAGAACGGCTGGCCGGCGGCTTCCGGTCGGCCTTCGAAGCGACCGACGGATGTGCGCTCGGCGTGGGCGTGGAGGCGGCACTGTCCGGTACGGCGGCTGCCCGGATGGTGTTGTCGGTCGGCTGCTCGGACCCGCCCCGGGTCAGGATGACAGCGGAGACAGTAGCGATCGCAGCCGTGGCTACGATCGCGGCCCCGACCGCGGCGCGCGAACGTTGCGGCTGTCGCTTCTTACGGCGATGTGATGTCACGGGTAGTGGACCCCTCCCCAGGTCTCTCCGCGTGAGCTTAAACCGATCCGGGGCGGAAGTGAGCGTTCTTCAGGTGGGGAGAATCTCCTTCTGGGCAAGGGATTCGCGGTCTGTGCCCGAGTGTTCACCGGGTGTCGACGAGCAATCGTTTGATGGCTACAGGCTGCGTTCGGCTCGCGACTTCAGGTGCCGCTGGGAATTCCCTTGGGGTTCGGCTGCGGGCGAGTGTCGAGGGCGTCTTCCAGCCAGGCATCCACGTCCACGCCGCCACTCAGGATGTGCGTGACGTATGCCGTCCGCTCGTGGCTGAGCACCTCGAGCTCCCACACGCACGGTGCGACGCCGGTCGGCATCGGGCGCAGGTCGTCCACGTCCAGACCGCTGAACATGCTCAGCCGGGACTGGAAGTCCTTCGTCCAGCTCTGGACGATCAGGTGGGCACCGTCGTCACCCAGGTGCAGTACGACGACGGCCAGGCCCACGGAGCCCATCGCATCGTCGAAGTCGAGCTGCTTGCTCGCCGCATCACGCGCCAGCTCGACCATCTGGTCGTCCCATTGGCGACCGCGTGCGGTCACGATGTACGGCTTCACCAGCCGGTGCGCATCGCGCCAGGGGAGGAGGGGAGTGACAGGGCGTGGGCGGTACGCCTCAGCAAGTCCAGTCAGCGCTACAGCGGCTGCACCGGCCAGGGCGGGGTCAGAAGCAGGCATCTGCTCTGTTCTACCCCGGCCGGGTGCAGGCTGTCATTTAGCTCGCGTCGCGTACCTGTGCGGCCATGGCGCGCGTCAGGTCGGCCTGAGCTTCGGAGACATACCGCTTGGTCGGTGCGTCGACCGTGGCGGACTCCGCGGCCAGCCAGTCGCTCAGAGCGTCCAGCGTCGGCTGCTCGGCCAGGTTGCGCGGCGACAGGTAGACGAGCACGTTCTCGCCCATCGACGAGCCGAGCCGGGTGTAGACGTCCTTGGCCGCGGTCAGGTACTTGCCGACGTACGGACGTAGCAGCTCCTCCTGGCCGGGCTGCTGGAAGCCGATGATGGTCCGGAACTGCGTCTCGTTCGGGGTGTCCCCGGACTCGACCGCGATCCGCCACGCCTCTTCCTTGGCCTCCGCCGTCGGCCGCGCAGCACGGGCCTGGGCGGCCCGCTCGCCGCCGGTGATGGTGGTGTCGCGGGTGAGCTCGTCATCGATCTCGTCTGCACCGATCCGGCCCAGCCGGGACAGTGCGACGATCAGCGTCCAGCGCAGGTCGGTGTCGACGACCAGACCGGCGGGCAGCTCGCGACCGTCCAGCCAAGCGGCCAGCCGGTCCGCACCGGCCGCGGAGAAGACCGCGCTGGTGTAGGCCCGGACGAACGCGAGCTGGTGGTCGCTACCGGCCTCAGCGCCGTCGACGAGCTCGGCGAGGGTCTCCTCGTACTGGGCCCGCAGTGCGTCCCGGTTCTCCGGAGCGGCGTACAGGTTGATGGCGCTCGTGACCTGCGAGAGGAGCGAGCGCACACCGGTCAGATCGCTCTCGGCCCGGATCCCGCGCAGCACGATGCCGACGTACTGGCTGGCCGGCATCTCGGCGTCGCGGGTCATGTCCCAGGCCGCACCCCAGGCCAGTGCCCGCGGCAGCGACTCGGACAGCTGGTCGATCGACTCGACCAGAGTGGCTCGGGAACGCTCGTCCAGCCGGATCTTGGCGTAGGTGAGGTCGTCGTCGTTCAGCAGCACGAGATCCGGCTGCGTGGCGCCGACGAGCTCGGACAGCTCGGTGCGCGGACCGTCGATGTCCACCTCGAACCGCTCGGTGCGGACCAGGCCCTCATCGGTCCGGCGGTACAGACCGACGGCCAGCCGGTGCGGACGCAGTACTGGGAAGGCTTCGATCGCGGTCTGGTCGATCGCGAACGAGGTGAACTTCCCATCGGCATCAACGGCGAAGTCGGCCCGCAGCGTGTTCACACCGGCGGTGCGCAGCCAGCGCTCGGTCCAGTCGTCGAGGTCGCGGCCGGAGGCCTTCTCGAGCGGCTTGAGCAGGTCGGTCAGCTCGGTGTTGCCGAACGCGTGATCGGCGAAGTACTCCTTCAGCGCGGTGATGAAGGTGTCCTCACCGACGAACGCCACCAGCTGCCGCAGGGTCGACGCGCCCTTGGCGTAGGTGATGCCGTCGAAGTTCACCTCGACCGCGTGGAAGTCGACCATGTCGGCCGCGATCGGGTGCGTCGAGGGCAGCTGGTCCTGGCGGTACGCCCAGTTCTTGCGGGCGTTGCAGAATGTCGTCCAGGCACCGGCGTACTTGGTCGTGGCGGTCGCCTGCGCCCAGTGCGAAGCCCACTCGGCGAACGACTCGTTCAGCCACAGGTCGTCCCACCACGTCATCGTGACCAGGTCGCCGAACCACATGTGCGCCAGCTCGTGCAGCACGGTGTTCGCGCGGCTCTCGAGCTCGGCGTGCGTGGTGCGGCTGCGGTAGATGTACTCGTCCCGGATCGTCACACAGCCGGCGTTCTCCATCGCGCCCATGTTGTACTCCGGCACGAAGGCCTGGTCGTACTTGTGGAACGGGTACGGAACGCCGAAGGCCTTCTCGAACAGCTCGAAGCCCTGCTTGGTCACCTCGAACAGGTCGTCGGCGTCCAGTGCGTCCTTGAGCGACGGACGGCAGAGCAGCGAGAGCGGGTAGGTCCCGTTCGGTCCCTCGTAGGAGTCCGTCACCACGTGGTACGGACCGGCGACCACAGCGGTGATGTACGTCGACATCCGCTCGGTCGGCGGGAACTCCCAGCGAGCCAGCTCCTCACCGCTCGGACCTGCATACGTGGTCGGCTCAGGGGTGGGGGAGTTCGAGATGACGACCCAGCGGGCCGGGGCGGAGACGGTGAAGGTGAAAGGGGCCTTGAGGTTCGGCTGTTCGAAGGTGGTGAAAACGCGGCGGGCGTCCGGCACCTCGAACTGCGTGTAGAGGTAGGTCTCCTTGTCGGCCGGGTCGACCGAGCGGTGCAGCCCTTCACCGGTCCGCGAGTACAGACAGTCCGCGACCACGCGCAGAACGTTGCTGGCGGCCAGCCCGTCCAGCTGGATGCGGGCACCGTCGTACACCGTGTCGGGATCGAGAGCAGCGCCGTTCAGGGTGATCTCACGGACCTTGTCCGCGATCAGATCGGCGAACGTGCTCGCGCCGTCCGTTGCGGTGAAGGTGATCGTGGTCACGGACGGGAACGTCGGTGCGCCACTCGGGGCGGTGGTCAGGTCGAGCTCGATGGCGTAGCTGACATCGCTGACCACACCCGCACGGGTCCGCGCCTCATCGCGCGTCAGGTTGGTTCCAGGCATATCGGCATCCTATGCACCTGACCAGCGGCTTGGATGCGGGTTTCCCCGCGACATCCATCGATGGATACCAAGCCGGTATCTGCTGCCGCCGGCGTTTCTTTCAACTTTGTATGATCGAGAACATGACTGCCTCCGCCGATTTCTGGTTCGACCCGGCCTGCCCCTGGGCCTGGATGACGTCTCGCTGGATGCTCGAGGTCGAGCAGGTCCGGGATGTGACGACGACCTGGCACGTGATGAGCCTGGCCGTCCTGAACGAAGAACGTGACGAACACGACGAGAACTGGCTCCGCAAACTCGGCCGGGTCCGGGTGCTGATCGCCGCCGAGCAGGCGCACGGCAACGAGGTGCTGCTGCCGCTCTACACCGCGCTCGGCCGCCGGATCCACAACGAGGGCCGCGGCGGCAACGACGACACGGTGCTGCCCGAGGCGCTGGCCGAGGTCGGTCTGCCGGCCTCGCTGATCGAGGCCGCCGGCGACGCCCGGTACGACGAAGCGCTGCGCAAATCGCACCACGCCGGCATGGACCTGGTCGGTATGGAGGTCGGTACGCCGGTCATCTCGGTCGAGGGCACTGCCTTCTTCGGACCGGTGGTCACACCGGCGCCGAAGGGTGAGGCGGCCGGCAAGCTGTGGGACGGCGTCCGGCTGGTCGCCGGGACCGACGGCTTCTTCGAAATCAAGCGCAGCCGCGACCGCGAACCGATCTTCGAGTGACGGTCTAATCCACCCTCAGAAAGATTCGGTCTGTGGTTCAGGGCTTGAACTGAGCACCCCGTGCCGGTGAAGGTTGCTCACCAACGGGAATTCTCCAAGTGGTGAGTAGGTATCACATGACGTTACGCGACGAGCGCTCACAGCTCGAGGTCGTCCCCGCCGGTGTGACCGCCGGCATCGCCGTCTTCGACCGCCAGACCGGGCAGTTCGTGCAACAGGCCAACGCCGATCATCGGTTTCGCTCCGCCTCGGTGGTGAAGCTGCTGATCGTTCTCGACCTGCTCTGGGACCGCGGACCGGCGTACAGCGTCGAGCCCGCGGACCGCGCCAGGCTCGAAGTGATGCTGCGCAGTAGCGACGACGACGCGGCGAGTTACTACTGGGACCACATGGGTGGCGCGGCCATCGTCGAGCGGATGGTGCGCCGGCTCGGCCTGACGCATACCGACGGCCCGCCGGCCACCCATCCGGGGTTCTGGGGCTACGTCGCGATCACCGCCGCGGACACGGTCCGGATCTATCGATACATCCTCGACCACGCACCGTTGCCGATCCGGCGCACGGTGATGGACCTGTTGCACGAGCCGACGCGGTACGGCACCGACGGCTTCGACCAGTACTTCGGCATCGCTTCGGTATTCGATCCTGATTTCAGCATCAAGCAGGGCTGGTCCGGATTCTTCGGCTCGAGCGGCTACGGAAGCGACCGTTCCAAGCCCGTGGACACCCTCGATCTGGTCAGCGACGCACTGCACACCACTGGGACCGTCGGGAAGGACGACCGGTGCATCGTCTCCGTCTACACGCTGCATCCGCGTGGGACGCAGTACGGGAAGGCATACACCGACGTGACCCGGCTGACCCGGGCACTGATCGTCCCGGGTGGGGTGCGGACCAGTGGGAGCTGGCTGGCCACCACTGGGGAGGGTGTGCGGGTCCGGACCGCGCCGAACACGTCCTGCGGGATCCTGGGCATGCTGCCGGCCGGAGTGGAGGTTCTGGTCAGCGGACAGAAGCAGGGCGAGCTCATCGAGATCCCGCCGCGGTCCAGCGACTGGTGGGCCTATCTGCCCAAGTACGGCGGCTACGTGACCACCGTGTACGTCGGGTCCGGTGCACCCAAGCTCCCAGGCGTTCCGGTGTATCAGTAGATTGCAGACCATGCGAGTGCACATCGGCTCAGACCACGCCGGCTTCGAGCTCAAGAACCACCTCGTCCAGCACCTCACGGCCGCAGGCCATGACGTCGTCGACCACGGTCCCGCCGTGTACGACGCGGTGGACGACTACCCGCCGTACTGTCTGGCGACCGGTGCCGGAGTGGTGGCGGACCCGGGCAGCCTGGGCGTCGTGATCGGGGGCTCCGGCAACGGGGAGCAGATCGCGGCGAACAAGGTGAAGGGTGTCCGGGCCGTGCTGGCCTGGAGCACCGACACCGCCAAGCTCGGCCGCGAGCACAACAACGCCAACGTGATCAGCGTCGGGGCGCGGATGCACTCGACCGATGAGGCGACCGGGTTCGTGGAGACGTTCCTGGCCACCGACTACTCCGGCGAGGAGCGGCACACCCGCCGGATCGACATGGTGACCGCCTACGAGTCGACCGGCGAGCTCCCGCCGGTCTCCTGATCCACTACCGCCTGATCGACTGCGTCCTCCGGCGGCAGCACCCCGCGACGTTTGAACGGCTCCCGGGGCCGGGAGACGTCGCGGGCCCGCATCGACCGGCCGGTGCCCACCACGGCCGGTGTGGCCGGTCCGGACCGGCCCTTCGGCGTACCACCTGCAATCCCCATAAGAGGAATCATGCCTGAAGGCCACACTCTGCACCGGCTGGCGAACGACGTCTGGGACGCGTTCGGCGGCCGGCCGGTCCGGGCGACCAGTCCGCAGGGCCGGTTCGCCGACGGTGCCGCGCTGCTCGACGGGCACGTGCTGCGGCAGACAGAGGCCCATGGCAAACACTTCCTGGCCGACTTCGAGGGAGCGGGCTGGCTGCACATCCACCTCGGTCTGATCGGCAAGGTCGGCTTCGGTACGGCGCCGGTACCGCAGCCGGTCGGCCAGGTCCGCCTGCGGCTTCAGAACGCGACGTCGTACGCCGATCTGCGCGGTGCGACCGTGTGTGAGGTGCTGACCGACGGCGAGCGCGAGGTGCTGATCGGACGGCTCGGTCCAGACCCACTGCGCGACGACGCCGACCCGGAGCTCGCGTGGAAGCGGATCCACCGCAGCAAGCTGCCGATCGGGCGACTGCTGATGGAGCAGGACGTGCTGAGTGGAGTCGGTAACGTCTATCGGGCCGAGGTGCTCTTCCGCGCCAAGTTGCACCCGATGACGCAGGGCCACCTGGTCAAGAAGCGTGAGTGGCAAGGCATGTGGGACGACCTGCTCGAGCTGATGAAGTACGGCGTCGAGACCGGCCGGATCGACACTGTTGCCGATGACCACACACCCGAGGCGATGGGCCGCGATCCGCGCAAGGACGACCACGGCGGTGAGGTCTACGTCTACCGCCGGCAAGGGCAGCGTTGCTTCGTCTGCCAGTCGGTCGTCCGGACCGAGATCCTGGCCGGACGCAACCTCTTCTGGTGCCCCAAGTGCCAGCGCACCGGCCTCACCCGCAAGTAAACGCAAGTAAATCTGAACAGTTATCAAGATTTTTGCTGCGCGGACCATGGGGTGCCGTTATCTTCTTCACACCATGATCAGAAGTGGCGGTCGCGCTGTAGTACGACGAGTCGGCCGCTTGGTCGTCGCGGTGGTCAGACGCGCTCGGCGGCTGCACCCCTTGGCGTTCTTCGCCTTGCTGTCGCTGACGGTGCTGTTCGCGGCGGCCAGTGCTGAGTGGCCGCAGCACGTGCCGGCCGCGGCGCTTGTCATCCCGTTGGTGTTGGCCGGTCTGGTTCTGGGCTTCCGGCAACTGCTCGTCCTGACGCTGCTGACGATGGCGATCGCCTCGTTCGTGCTGGTCTCGCGAGCACAACCGGCACCGACGACCGGCTTCGTGCTGGTGCTCGGTGCGATCGGCTGGATCATCATCGCGGGCGCCAAGGTGCGCAACCAGCTCGGTGTGCCCGGGACTCGTGGTGAGTCGATGCTGATGGAGCTGCGGGACACTCTGACCGCGCAAGGCGAGTTGCCGCCGTTGCCGGCCGGGTGGCGGGCCGAGGTGGCGATCCAGTCGGCCGGTAAGTCGAAGTTCTCCGGCGACTTCGTGGTGTCGACCGAACGCGACAACGTCCTGGAGGTCGCGCTGGTCGATGTCTCGGGCAAGGGTGTCGACGCGGGCACGCGAGCACTGTTGCTGTCGGGTGCATTCGGTGGCCTGCTGGGCGTCGTACCGGTCGAGGATTTCCTGCCGGCGGCCAACCGGTATCTGCGCCGGCAGGACTGGGAGGACGACTTCGCGACCGTCGTCCATGTCGCGGTCGACCTGAGTACCGGGGGATTCTGCGTACGGACCGCCGGGCATCCGCCGGCGATCCAGTTCGATGCGTGGTCGGGACGATGGGGGACCCGAGATGCGGACGGGCCGTTGCTCGGGCTGATGGAGGCGCCGGAGTTCACGCCGAACCACGGCATGCTGAAGGCGGGCGACGCGCTGTTCCTCTACAGCGACGGCATGGTCGAGACGCCGCGCCGCGACATCGGCCGCGGTACCGACCGGCTCGCCGGACACGCCGAACGCCTGGTGGCACAGGGATTCCAGGGTGGCGCGGCCATGCTGGTCGCCGCGGCCGGCGGACCGGGCGACGACTCGGCGATCGTCATCATCCATCGCTTGGCGTGAGGATGGCGTAGCCTGCGACGTCGTGATGGATGCTGCTGATCGGAGTGCCCCGGACGTCTCGTTCGCGGAACTGATCGCCATGATGCCGGCCGAGCTGCGCGAGGTCTTCCCGCCGACCAGGTGGCAGCTGGAGAAGCTGTGGGCGCTCGACCTCAAGGTGGAGCCGGTCGAGGTCGCGGACCTGGTCTGGATGTTTGAGCTGCCGCTGTGGCAGCTCGACGGCGAGCGCTTCAAGATCACCCCGAACCAGGTCGCCGAGACGCCGATGAACTACCGCCCGCACTACCAGCGGGTGATGGACGCCGACCTGGACTTCCCGATCAACCTCGTCGCGTACCGCGGCCGGCTGGTCGTGCTGGACGGCGTGCACCGGCTGCTGAAGGCGCACTTCCTGCGCCGCCGCTGGATCGAGGCCACGATCGCCACGGCCACGCAGTTACAGTCGTGCGCCCCTTGACGCCGTACTGTGATTGTGGATGTTGATGCGTCACCATTACGATGGCCGTCATGACCACCAATGACGAGTACGTCCCGAGCACCTCAGACTTCGCGCGCGGTCACGTGGACCAGATCCTCGAGGCCGGCACCACCGACGTCGCCGACGTCATGGGCCTCAAGGTCGTCGTCCTGACGATGACCGGCGCCAAGTCCGGCAAGATCCGCAAGACCCCGGTGATGCGGGTCGAGCACGACGGCGTCTACGCCGCGGTCGCCTCGCTCGGCGGCGCCCCGAAGAACCCGGTCTGGTACTACAACCTCAAGGCCGACCCGAACGTGAACCTGCTCGACGGTGACGTCGCCGCGGACTACGTGGCGCGCGAGATCGAGGGCGCCGAGTACGACGAGTGGTGGGTGCGCTCGGTCGCCGCCTACCCGCCGTACGAGGAGTACCAGACCAAGACCGACCGGAAGATCCCGCTCTTCCTGCTCGAGCCGGTCAAGTAGTTCATCCGCTGTTCAGCCGCTGGGGTGCGCACACCGATCCGGCGTGTGCGCACAGCCGGTGACAAGGTCAGGACCTGCTCTGTGAGACGCTGGCGACGGCCGGGTCGTGTCGACCCGGTCCGGCGCGCTGCGCTTGTTTCTGGGCTGTCTGAGTTCTGGGAGTCGTCCTGACCACACACGACGCGGTGCGGGAGCCGTTCGTCGGGTCGACGCGGTTGCGTCTGGCCGGATTCGCGCTGCACGCCTATACCGCGAGCGGAACCGTGCTCGCGCTGCTGATCGTCATCGCCGCCATCGACGGCGACGCCGTCCGGGCCCTCTGGCTGGGGCTGGCCGCACTCTTCATCGACGGCACCGACGGGATGCTCGCGCGCCGGCTGCGGGTCAAGGAGACGATCCCGTGGTTCGACGGCGCGATGCTCGACAACATCGTCGACTACCTGACCTACGCGTTCGCGCCGATCGTGCTGCTCTGGACCGGGCACTACCTGCCCGGCGGTGGCTGGGGCGCGGTGCTCGCCGCGTTGCCGCTGCTCGCCTCGAGCTACCAGTTCTGCCGCACCGACGCGAAGACCGACGACCACTTCTTCCTCGGCTTCCCCAGCTACTGGAACGTGGTCGCCTTCTACGTGGTGATCCTCGGCCTCAGTCCGACCACCACCGGCCTGATCCTGGTCATCTGCTCGATCCTGGTCTTCGTCCCGGTCAAGTACGTCTACCCGTCCCGGACCAAGGTGTTCCGCTCGCTGAACCTGCTCACCACCGCGATCTGGATGGCGTCGTACGCCGTCCTGCTGGCCCAGATGCCGAACCCGAACGCGATCGTGGTCGCGATCTCGCTGGCCTACCTCGTGTACTACGGGACGCTCAGTCTGTATCTGACGTTCTGGGTGCCGCGCCGCAAGGTCGGCTGACTTGATCCTCGGCCTCGGCGCGGCGCTCGGCGCCGCCGTTCTGTTCGGTATCGCCTCGATCCTGCAGGCCGTCGGTTCCCGCAAGGTGCCGACCGAGTCCGAATTCGACCCCCGGCGCTTCGGTGCCTTCGTCGTCGCGCTCCTGCGCCAGCCCACGTTCCTCGGTGCACTGGCGCTCCAGTTGGCCGGCTTCGGGTTGCACTTCGTGGCGCTCCGGCTGCTGCCGCTCTACCTGGCCCAGGCCGGGATCGCGGTCAGCCTCGTCGTCACCGCCTTGCTCGCCACTCGCTTGATGTCGGACCACTTGAGTCCGGTGGAATGGGCCGCGGTGCTTGGCGTCGTCGTCGGCCTCGGCCTGCTGGCGGTGTCCGCCGGTGACGCCGGCCCGAACGTCCAGCACCACGGTCTGACCATCGGCGTGATCGTCGGGCTGATCTGCATTGCCGTGCTCGGCGCTCTCGCTAGCCGATCGAAGCACGGCATCTCCACCGCGCTGCTCGGCATGCTCTCGGGTCTCGGCTATGCGGGTGTCGCGATCTCGGCTCGCCTGCTCCAGGACGGTTCTCTTGGTGAACTCCTTCGGAGCCCGACGGCGTACACGCTCCCTCTCAGTGGCGCGTTGGCCTTCATTCTCTACTCGCTGGCTCTCCAGCGCGGCTCGGTCACTCTCGCCACCACGCCGATGATCGCATTGCAGACGATCACCCCGGCCGTCGTCGGCGTCGTCGTACTGTCTGATGCCGTTCGCGCCGGCTGGTGGCCCCTCGCCCTGCTTGGCTTCCTCTTGTCGGCCGCCGGCTCAGTCGTCCTGGTCCGCTTCGAATCCGTGAAGTAGACCGTGTGACCGGGGTCACATTTTTGTTCTGTCGTGTTGGGTGCGGCCTGGTCGACGCAGTGATGTCAGCAGCACATACCTGAAGGAGCACCTCCGATGCGCACTCTGATCACCGCCGCGTTCGTATCCCTCGATGGCGTCGTCGACTCGCCCGGCGGCGAGCCCGGCTACCGGAACTCCGGCTGGACGTTCAAGGACGTCCCGTTCGACGAGGCGGCGTACGAGCTCAAGGGGCGCGAGCAGGACGAGTCCACCGCGATGATGCTGGGCCGGGCCAGCTACGAGGCGTTCTCCGCGGCCTGGCCGACGATCCCCGAGTTCCCGAAGTACAACGCGATGCCGAAGTACGTCGTCTCGACCAGCCTGAAGGATGACGACCTGGCCACGAACTGGGGCGACATCACCATCCTGCGGTCGCTGGACGACGTCGCGGCGCTGAAGGAGACCGAGGGCGGGCCGATCAGCATCCACGGCAGCGCGACCCTGAACCGCAACCTCGCCGACGCCGGCCTGATCGACCAGTACAGCCTGCTGGTCTTCCCGGTCCTGCTCGGCGCCGGCAAGCGCCTGTTCAGTGAGAGCGACAAGGACAAGCAGAACCTCAAGCTCGTCGACCAGGCGTCCTACTCCAACGGCATCCAGAAGCTCGTGTACGACGTCGTCCGCTGAACTGGGGACGTGGCCGTCACCGTGACGGCCACTTCCACGGCGGCTCGTCGAGCGGACCCTGCCCGGCGATCGTCGTCGCACCGCGGTCCTTGACCAGCTCGATCGTGTGCAGGTCGTCGACCAGCGCCTCGATCGACGCGACGAACGGCCGCGAGTGCGTCACCACGATCACCTGCGTCTCCTTGGCGGCGGTGACGACCAGATTCGCCAAGGCAGGCAAGAGATCTGGGTGCAGGCTGGTCTCGGGCTCGTTGAGCACCAGCAACTCCGGCGGTCGAGGAGTCAGCAAGGCCGCCACCCACAGGAGGTATCTGAGCGTCCCGTCGGACAGCTCGGCCCCTTGGAGTGGCCGCAGCAACCCGTACTGCCGGAAGGCAAGCTCGAACCGCCCCGCGTTGTCATGGATCTCAACGCTGCTCCCCGGGAACGCCTGATCCACCGCCTCCGCGACCGCACCGGACGGCCCGATCTCCAGGATCGTCTGCAACGCCGCCGCCAGGTCGGCGCCTTCCGGCCCGAGCACCGGCGTCCGCGTCCCGATCTGCGCCTGCCGCGCCGGCGCGTCTACATCGGTCCGCAGATGGTCGTAGAACCGCCACGACCGCATCCGCTCCCGCACCTGCAACAACTCCGGCGCCCGCTGCGGATCCGCGAACTGACTCAACATGCTGTCGAACGTCCGCAACTCCGGACCGCCGCGCTCCCACCCGCCGCTCTCGGCCCGGATCCGCACCTGACTGTTGCCTCGCTCAACCAGCAACGAAGCCGGTCGCAAGAACGGCCCGGCCCACAACGCCTCCCGCTTGATCTCCGGATCCATCGCGAACATCGAACTGGACGGCAACGGCGGCCCGAGATCCATCAGATAGCCGTAGTCCTCCGACGCGAACCCCATCCGCAACGTCACCGGCCCGCCCCGCACCGTCCCCTGCACCGGCCGGTCCTTCCGCACGAACTCCGGCCCCGCCCACAACGTCGACCCCAGTCCACCCTCCTTCGCCAGCGCCGCCACCGCGCCGTTGCGCGAAGCATCAGCCAGCAACCGCAAAGCCCGATACAAACTCGACTTCCCAGTCCCGTTGGCCCCCGTCACCACGTTCAGCCCCCGAAGCGGCATCACCAGCCGCCGCAGCGACCGATAGTTCTCCACCGCCAACGTCGTCAACATCCCGCCAACGTACAGACCCCCACCGACAAGCTGAGGCGCATCAGGTCAACGCCGAACCGGAGGCTATGGAGAGGCGTCTAGAGCCAGGGCGGGTCGTAGCGGTTCACGTAGGCGCGGGCACGTTCGGTCGGGTCGGCCCAGTACTGGTGGGGTTGGCGGTGTACGTGCTTCTCGCAGAACTCGCGAAGGTCGGTGCTGATCGTCTCCACCTCGCGGACGGGGAGACCCTCGAACTCGCTGTTGGCCTGTAGGAGCTCGGACTCCGGGTTCCACCCGTTCGCATCGAACGCCCAGGTGTCCCATCGCGCGTACACGTGCAACGGATGCTCGAAGTCGCCCATGTACATCGCCGCCAACCCGATCTTCTGATCGGGATAGAAGTCCCTGCACACCCAGGCCAGCACATGGCAGGCCCCACTCGCGAAGAACGCCTGGTCGGTCCGCTCCCACGAGACCCGTTGATCCGCCCGCTCGATCGCGGTCCGCCGAAACACTCCAGAAGCTGTCACTGCCATGCACGGATGCTAGCGAGGCCTTCGGACATGTTTTCGCTAGCGTGTACGTACCTGACGAACGGAGCAGTGATGTATCGCGGCACGCTCATCCTTGAGAGCCTCAAGGTTGGATCCAGCCTCAGCGGCTCGCCGCTGGTCGTTCGGAAGCTGACTCGCCTGGAGGTCGCCAACGCGAGCCCGGACCAACCGCCGGTCTGGTCGCTGCTGGAGTTCGAGGTCGACGACCAGCAGGCAGCGGCGCTGGCAGCGGAGCTGCAGGAAGCGCTCGATCAGCCTGGGTGGTACGCCGACTTCCACAACGACCACGAGATCTTCGTCGTCTTCCCGCAACGGATCTTCCGCTACTCCCGCGGAGACCAGGTCGCGCGAGCAGAAGCGCAGGCCCATGGCCGCTCGCTCGCGATCCCGGAGCCTCAGCTCGACTGGACTGCTTAGGGCTTGGGTTTGGCCGGGGGGACGGTTTGGGCCCAGTCGGCCCAGTCGGCGAGGGCTGTGTAGAGGCGGATGCCGGCTTCGACGGTGACGCGGAGGGACTGGGTTTGTTCGCTGTAGCCGAATTCGCCACGGTCCTTGCGGGCGGCGTAGTCGCGGTACTGGTCGGCCAGTTGGCGGTAGTAGCGCGCTTCCGACTCGAGGTGGCGCTGGAGTTCGTCGGTGTCCATCATCCAGAAGAAGAGGGACCGTAGCAGTGGTTGCAGGCGCATGGTGTGGTCGACGTCGACGTCGGTCAGCCAGCGTTTCACTTCGGCCACGCCGGCGTCGGTGATGCGGTAGGCCTTCCGTCGCCGGGGTCCCTCGCTCTCGACCTCGACCAGGCCCTCGGCGGCGAGCTTGTTCAGCTCGGCGTAGATCTTCGGGTGCTGCGCAGGCCAGATCGAACCGAGGACCTCGGTGAACCGCCGGGCCAGGTCGTACCCGCTCGCCGGGCCTTCGGCGAGCAGCCCGAGCAGCCCGTGCCGCAACGACATTCCGCCTCCTCGCTGACGTCGTACGCCATCTTGACATGTCCCCGTGGACAGGTGCAGCATTTTCATATGTCCCTAGGGACATGTCCTTGAGAACATCTCAGAGGGAGTCGATATGGCGGAGGTACGGGCGGTTCTTGTCACCGGGTCGACCGGCGGCATCGGTACGGCGACGGTCGGGTTGCTGCGACGACGGGGTTTCACCGTGTACGCCGGTGCGCGCGGACCGGCCGATTTCGGGCCGGAGGTGCGGGTGCTGCCGCTCGACGTGGCGGATCCCGGGAGCGTCGCGGCGGCGGCGAAGCGGGTCGCGGGCGAGGTCGACGGGCTGTGGGCGGTGATCAACAACGCCGGCGTGATCGTGCAGGGCCCACTCGAACTGATTCCGGCCGACGAATGGCGACGGCAACTGGAGGTCAACACCCTGGGTCCGGCTTCGGTGATCCGCGAGTTCCTGCCCTTGGTTCGCGCGGGATCGGGGCGGATCGTGAATGTGGGTGCGTCGACCGGGCGGGTGGCGATGCCGTTGCTCGGTGCGTTGTCGGCGAGCAAAGCCGGGCTGGAGGCGATGACGAACGCACTCCGCCTGGAGCTCGCGGCGTGGAAGATCCCGGTGGTGATGATCGAGCCCGGGACGACCGAGACCCAGATCTTCGCCCGCGCCGGCGCCGCGGCGGAGGCCGCGATGCAGCACGCCGATCGCGAGCGGATCGCCTTGTACCAGGCTCATCTGGCCGCCTACGAGAAGGCGATGGCGCGCTTCACGCCCGGCCCGGTGGACAAGGTCGCCGAGGTCATCGTCCGGGCGGTCGAAGCGCGCCGCCCCAGACGCCGGTACGCCGTTGCCGAGGCGCGCATCCTCGGCGGTCTCCTCCCCAAACTCCCCGTCGCCCTCCGCGAGCGCATCCTCAGCACCGCCGTCGGACTGAACGGCATCGGCGGATGAGCACGATTGTGGTGGTGGGGGCCACCTCGGGGATCGGGCGGCGGGTGGCCGAGGGACTTGCCGAGGGCGGGCACCGCTTGTTCCTGGTCGGACGGGACCCGGACCGGGTGCGGGCGCTGCGCAAGCGGTTGCCAATGGCAACGGTTATCGCGGCGGACGTCGCCACGACCGCCGGTGTCGAACAGGTTGCAGAGCACGTGGCGAACGCCGGGCAGATCGACGTACTGGTCAACAACGCCGGCGTGATGACGCCGACGCGGCAGGAGAGTGCGGACGGGGTGGAGCTCAATCTCGCCGTCCACCATCTGGCGCCATGGTCGACGGTGGCGTTGCTGGCACCGCTGATCCCGGCCGGTGGGCGGGTCGTGAACGTGAACTCGGAGGGGCATCGTTCGCCGATGCGTGGTGGGTTCGTGCGGATCGATCCGGAGCGGCTGGCCGATGGGCCGGCGTCGTTCGATCCGTTCCTCACCTACAGCCGGAGCAAGCTCGCCAACCTCCTGTTCAGCTACGAGCTGCAGCGCCGGCGCCCCGACTGGAACGTGGTCGCCGTCCATCCCGGCGTCGTCCGGACGGACCTCGGGCGGCAGTTCCCGCGCTGGCAGGTCGCCGCGATCACTGCGCTCGCGCTGCCGGCGCGGAAGGGCGCCGAGCCGATCATCCGGCTGGCGACCGGCGACGAGCCGCCGACCGGGTACTACGACCGGTTCAGCAAGGTGCGGTCGTCGCCGCTCTCGTACGACGAGGAGCTCGCGCGCCGGGTGTGGGTGGCGACCGAGGAGCTCGCGGGTCTCCGGATCACCGGCACGCAGCTCTAGTGGATCGGTCCGATGGCGAGGGTCGGCGCGTGGGGGGAGCCACGCGCCGACCGGGACGTCAGGCCAGGGAGTCTTCCCAGGCTTGGTGGAGGCCGGCGTAGTTGCCGCCGGTGGTAATGAGCATCTCCGGGGCGCCGTCTTCGAGGATGCGGCCGTGTTCGAGGACGAGGACACGGTCGGCGGTTTCGACGGTGGAGAGGCGGTGGGCGATGACGATCGCCGTACGGTCCGCGAGGATGGTGCGGAGGGCTCGCTGGATGAGGCGTTCGCTGGGGATGTCCAGGCTGGAGGTGGCCTCGTCCAGGATCAGTACGGCGGGGTCGGCGAGGAAGGCGCGGGCGAACGCGACCAGCTGGCGCTGGCCGGCGGACAGGCGGCTGCCGCGCTTCTCCACTTGGGTTTCGTAGCCGTTCGGCAGTGCGCTGATGAAGTCGTGCGCACCGATCACCTTGGCGGCCTCGACCACCTCGTTCATGGTGGCGGCCGGCTTGCCGAAGCGGATGTTGTCGGCGACCGAGCCGGTGAAGAGGAAGTTCTCCTGCGTCACCATCACGACCCGCTCGCGCAGGTCGTCCTCGGTCAGGTCACGCAGGTCCTGGCCGTCGAGCAGCACGCTGCCGCCGGTCGGGTCGTAGAAGCGTGAGACCAGCTTGGCGATGGTCGTCTTGCCCGCACCTGTTGTCCCGACCAGGGCGAGGGTCTGACCCGCCGGCACGTCCAGGTCGAGACCCGGCAGCACCGGTACGCCGTCGACGTACTGGAACTGCACTCCGCGCAGCTCGAGGTGACCACGCGCCACCCCGGGCTTCACAGGCTGCAGGGGCTCGGGCACGTCCGGCTCCTCGTTGAGTACGCCGGACAGCTTCTCCAGCGCCGCACTCGCGGACAGGAACGTGTTGTAGAACTGCGAGATGTCCTGCAGCGGCTCGAAGAACTGCCGCAGGTACAGCAGGAACGCGGTCAGTACGCCGACCGTGACGTGACCGTGGTACGCCTGGTAACCGCCGTACGCGAGGATCGCGACGATGGTCACGTTGCCGACGCCCTTGATCGACGGCATGAAGACCGCGTTCAGCCGGAACGACTCGTAGTTCGCCTCCCGGTACTGCTCGTTGACCCCGGCGAAGATCTCCTCGTTGCGCGGCTCCCGGCGGAACGCCTGGACCGCGCGGATGCCGGTCATCGACTCGACGAAGTGCACGATGACCAGTACGACGGCCTCGCGCGTGCGCCGGTAGACGACCGCCGACCGCCGCCGGAACCACGCTGTCAGCAACAGCAGGGCCGGGAAGGACAGCAGCGCGATCAGACCGAGCTTGAGGTCGAGCACGAGCAGCAGGATCGCCGTACCGAACAAGGTCAGCACCGCGGTCACCAGACCGTCGAACCCGTTGGCCAGCAGCTCGTCGATCACGCTGACGTCGGAGGTCAGCCGGGAGATCACCCGGCCGGACGTGTACTTGTCGTGGAACGCCGGGCTCAACCGCTGGAAGTGGTCGAACACCCGCCGGCGCAGACCGAGCAGGATCGTCTGCCCGAGCCGGCCGGACCGCATCAGGAAGATCTGCCGGGTGAAGGCCTGCAGCAACGCGCTCACCAGGACGGCGATCACCACGGTGATCAGTGCCTTCGGGCCGTCACCGGCGAGGATCGGCGGGATGCCGTTGTCGATGCCGAGGTGGACCAGGTACGGCACCGCGAGCCGGGCCGCGTTCTCGATCACGACAATCGCGACCAGGATCCAGATCAGCTTCTTGTACGGCCGGAGCAGCTCCCCGAGCAGCTTGCGGGAGTCTTCCTTCAGCCGCACGGTCGTTGCCTTGGACAACTCCTTGCTGCCCTCGTCCTCGTACACCCCGCGCCAGGACTGCTCCGGCTTGTCGTGCTCGTCCTGCTCTTCGGCAGGAGGTGTCTGCTGTTCGGTGGCCGTCATGCGTGCACCTCCTCTTCCTCTGCCGCGAGCAGATGCCGGTACGCCGGTACTGTCGCGAGCAACTCCTGGTGGGTACCGACATGGGTGATCGTGCCGCCCTGCAGCAGCGCCACCTGGTCAGCCAGCATCACTGTGGACGCGCGGTGCGCCACCACGATGCCGGTGGTGTCGGCCAGCACTCTGCGGAGCGCCTCCTCGACCAGAGCCTCGGTGTGGACGTCCAGTGCGGACAGGGTGTCGTCCAGCACCAGAATCGCCGGCCGGGCGAGCACTGCGCGGGCCAGTGCGAGCCGCTGGCGTTGGCCACCCGACAGCGACATGCCCTGCTCGCCGACCCGAGTCTCCAGACCCCACGGGAGGTCGTTGGCGAACTCGGCCTGGGCGACCTGCAGCGCCTCCTGGAGCTCGGCGTCCGTCGCGTCCGGGCGACCGAGGGTGAGGTTCTCCCGGACACTCATCGAGAACAGCGTCGGGTCGTCGAACGCCGAGGCGACCGCCGTCCGTAGCGAGTTCAGGGTGAGGTCCCGGATGTCGTGCCCGTCGATGGTGATCCGGCCGGCGGTCACGTCGTACAGGCGGGGAACCAGCGCGGTGAGCGTGGTCTTGCCCGACCCGGTGGCCCCGACGAGAGCGAGCGTCGTACCGGGGGTGAGGTCGAGGTTGATGTCGTGCAGGATCTCCGCGGAGTCGTCGGAGAACTGGAACCCGACGTGCTCGAACCGCAGGTGACCCCGCGAGCGCTCGAGCTCGAGCGGGCCGGACGTGATCACCGAGTGGGTGTCGAGGATCTCGCTGATCCGGTCCGCCGCGGTCATCGCCTCCTGCGCCATCGCGAGGATCCCGCCGAGCGACGTGACCGGCCAGACCAGCGACAGCATCAGCGTGATGAACGCGACCAGGGTGCCGAGGGTGATCGCCTCCCGGCCGACCGCGAGCGCGCCGAGCAGCAGGACGATCACGAGGGTCAGGTTCGGGATCACGCCGAGGAAGCTCCAGAACCGGGATGCGAGCCGGACCTTGTCGACCTCGGTGGTGTAGAGGCTGATCGCCTCGTCGTCGAACTGCCGCTGTACGTGCTGACGGCGGCCGAACGCCTTCACGACCCGGAAGCCGAGCGCCGACTCCTCGATCCGGGTCGCCAGGTCGCCCTGCTGGTCCTGCACCTTGCGGGAGATGCGCAGGTACTTCTTCTCGAAGCGCATGGACAGCGTGATGATCGGTACGGCGGCCGCCAGTACGACGATGCCGAGCGGCCAGTAGAGCCGCAGCAGCAGGATCGTGACGACGCCCAACTGCAGGATGTTCATCACCAGGAACAGCAGGCCGAAGCCCATGAACCGCCGGATGGTGGACAGGTCGGTGGTGACCCGGGACAGCAGCTGACCGCTCTGCCAGCGGGTGTGGAACTCCATCGGCAGGGACTGCAGACGGACGTACAGGTCGTGCCGGAGCGACGCCTCCAGGTCGGAGACGGTGCGGGACTGTGCCATCCGGCGGATCCAGACCAGGATGACTTCGGCGAGGCTCAGCCCGAGGGCCAGGAACGCCAGGGGGACGAGCAGGTCCAGCTCGTGGCGGGTGACCGGGCCGTCGATGATGGACCGGGTGACCAAGGGGATCGAGAGGCTGACGCCGACGCCCAGCATGGCCGTCGAGAACATCAGGATCAGCCGCCAGCGGTGGGGCCGCAGATAGGGCCGGAGTCGCCAGAGGTTGCGGCTGCGTTCGGGTGTTCGGGGAGAAGGGGCTGCGATCGAGGGAGCTTTGACAGTGTGCTCGGAGGGCATCTGGACGGGCGCACTTCCCAACATCAACTAGGCAGGTGGGTTCGCGACCGGAAGACGGCGCACTTTCCAGTATCGCTCACTCTGTAAGCGCTTGTCCTGTCAATTCCATTCCCCGTGGATGAATTACAGCCGGTTGCAATAGGCCACCAACGGAGCCAGGCGGTGACCGCCGTCACAGTCATTACGAACTGCGATAGGTCGCTGGTTCGGATTGCAACTTCCTGCAATCTGCCGGACGCCGGGCGTGTTCCTGCGGCAGGCTGGGCGGGGTGCAGCGCCGCCGTGACTTCCGCTCGCTGTGGTTCGGCGAGTCGGTCAGCCTGCTCGGCGACCAGGTCTCAGCACTGGCTCTACCGACCGCGGCGGTCCTGGTACTGGGCGCCTCGGCGACGCAGGTCGGTGCGCTGAACGCGGTTGGCAGTGTCACCTATCCGGTGCTGGGTCTGGTCGCTGGAGCGGTCTTGGATCGGGTACGGCGACGCCCGGTGCTCGTCGTCGCCAACGTGATCCGGATCGGGTGCTTCGGCGTACTGACGCTCTCCGCGGCAGTGGGGTGGCTGTCGATGCCGCTGCTCTACGTGCTGGCCGGGCTGGTCGGGATCGCGACGCTGTTCTTCGACCTTGCCTACCAGACCTACCTGCCGTCACTGCTGACTGGCGACGACCTGGCGCGCGGGAACGTGCGGCTGGAGCTCTCCAACTCGCTGGCGCGGCTCAGTGGTCCCTCGGTCGGCGGGCTGCTTCTCCAGTACGGCGGGGTCGCGGTGGGGTTCGGTGTGAACGCCCTCTCGTTTGTGGCGTCGCTCGTGGGTGTCGGCCTGATTCGCACACCAGAGCCGGCTCCGGTTGTCGGGGAGCGGCGTGCTGGCCTCTGGAGTGACGTCGGCGCTGGGCTGGCGTATGTGTGGAGACATCCGGTGCTTCGGTCGCTGACTGTCTCGGCGGCGCTGCGGAACCTCGGGATGAACGCGAACCGCACTGTGCTGATCGTCTACCTGTACCGCGGCCTCGACCTGTCTGCCGGTGCTGTCGGGTTGCTGTTCACTGTGGGCGCGGTCGGAGCCCTGGCCGGCGTCGCTGCGACCGGTTGGTTGGTCCGTCGGCTCGGAGTGGGTCGCACACTGCTGCTCACCGGACTGGAGGGAGCGGTCTGGCTGCTGGTGCCGCTCAGCCTGTTCGGTGGCGCTGTGGCCTGGGTGGTCGGGCTGATGTTCGTTTCGTCGCTCTGGCTGCCGGTGTGGAACGCCACCGTGATCACCCTGCGCCAGCACCTGACGCCGTCGGCCTATCTGGGCCGAGTGCAGGCGACTGCTCGGACCATCAACCTCAGCACGATCCCAATCGGAGCCTTCGTCGGCGGAGTGGTGGCGGACGCGTTCCCGACGACTGTGGTCGCGCTCGCGGTGTGTTCGGCCGTGGCTGCGCTGTCCCTGACCCAGCTGTGTCGGCAACCGCTTCGTGGGATGAGGGAGTTGCCAGTTCGCGTGGAGTGAACACGCTCCGCTCGGGGCGAACAGCTGTAGTCCTTGCGTTGCTGGGAGTGAGAGGTTGCCGGACATGGCGTGGCTGGTGCGTGGTGAGGTCCGGAAGCTGTGGCTCGGGCAGTTGGTGTCCACCGCGGGTAGCTCGATCACCACGGTCGCACTGCCGCTGGTCGCGGTTCTGACACTGCAGGCGTCACCACTCCAGATGGGACTGCTGTCTGCGCTGACTGTCCTGCCGCATCTGGTGTTCGGACTACCTGCGGGACTGGTGGTCGACCGGGTGTCGCTGCGACGGCTCTTGGTGTCGGCGGACGTCGGGCGCGCCGTACTGCTCGGGTCAATTCCGGCTGCTGCGGCTGCGGGGGTGTTGCAGATGAGCCAGCTGTACGGCGTCGCCGTACTGGCTGGTGTGTTGTCGTTGCTCGCGGATACCGCGGCTCTGACGTTGCTGCCTGCACTGGTGCCGCGTGCGGAACTCATGCGGGCGAACAGTGCGTCGCTGCTCACCACCAACGTGGCGACGACGACTGGGCCGTCTGTGGCTGGGTTCCTGGTGCAGGCGGTGAGTGCGCCGTTCGCGATCTTGGTTGATGCGCTGTCGTTCGTGGTGTCGGCGGTGACGATGTGGCTGATACGGGAGCCGGAGCGCGTTGCGGCACCGGAGCGGACGCCGGTGCGGCTGTCGACCGGTCTGCGCGTGCTGTTCGCCGATCGCGTGCTGGGGCCGCTCACGCTGTCGGCCACGGTCGGGTCGCTGTTCGGGTCCATGCAGGGGCCGCTGGTAGTGCTGTACCTGGTACGTGAGCTGCACTGGTCCCCGGCGTACGTCGGGATCGCGGTCACGGCATCAGGCGCCGCAGCTGTGGTCGGCACGCTGGTCGCGACCGCCTGGTGCAACCGCGTCGGCATTGGCCGTGCGTATCTCTCTGGGCAGTTCCTGAGCGTTGTCTCTGGTGCCGCATTGGCGACCGGACTCGCACCGGTCATCTACCTAGGCCAAGCGGTCTCCGGACTGGGCATGGCCCTCTTCGGCATCCCGCAACGCACTCTCCGCCAGGCGCGCATCCCGTCGCACCACCTAGGCCAAGCCACTGCCACCTGGCGCACCGTCGTCATCGGCGGCCAGGCCTTAGGCGCCGCCCTGGCCGGCGTACTCGGCACGACCGTCGGCCTCCGCCCCACACTGCTGCTCTCCAGCGCCGGAATGCTCATCGGCGTACTGATCGCCGCCTTCTCACCACTGCGCACTCTCGGCCGAGCGTCAGAGTGGGAGGTAGCTCCCAACGAAGCCGAAGGTCCACCGGGCGGCGTCCCAGAACCCCCGCCGCAGACTCCGCCGTACCGCCGAGACCACTAGCCCGAGCAAGGCGTACGCCGCCGCTCCCGCTGCCAGCACGAACAGCGCAGCGGTCAGCCCCGCACCGAGCCCCATCGCGCCGACCAACACGGCGAACAACCCCAGCCCGACCGCAATCTCCGCGCTGTCCTCGCGAGGACGCCGGCCCCACCTTTCAATGGCCATAGCAGTCAGTATCAGGGCAGACCGCGGGAATGTCTTGAGTCCACCATGGGCGTTCTCCTCTGCACCATGGTCGGCGAAACCGCCCACGCCACAGCCCTCCGCCATCTGACCGCTCCTGCCCTAACGTCCGAACGACCGCAGCACGTCGTCGGCGTGTTTTCGGACGTTAGGTGATGGAAGCAGCCTCAGGGCTGACGGGTGTCCGCGATTGGCTCGTTGACTGCGCCGCCGGTGGTCCAGGTGAGGTCGGTGAGGATGCGGTCGACGGTTTGGTCCAGAGTGCTGTCGATTCCGATCACCTGCTCACCGGGTACGCCGAGGAGGTCGATCTCTCGGTACCAGTCGCGCATCTGCTCGGCCGTGACCACCTTCGACAGCTCACGGGTCGAGTGCCGGCGGATGGTCTCTTCGAACGGCAGTTGGAAGTAGTACACGCCAGTCACGCCGGAGTGGTCCGCGATCAGCTGCCGGAGCATGTCGCCGTACGTGCGGTTGTACAGAATCCCTTCCAGCACTACGTGATAGCCATGGTCGAGCGCATACCGCACGAGCAGCTCGATCAGCCCTACATTCGGCTGGCCGAAGCGATCGTGCTCCCGCAGCAGAGTGCGTCGTACATAGTCCTGCTCAACCCAGGCGACGCCGTACCCGAGGCGCCGTCGTATCTCCTGCGCCGTGCTGCTCTTCCCTGACCCAGAGTTGCCCCGCACCACGACAAGCCGAGTAGTCCCATCCCCAGTCCGAGTCACCCGAAGACCCTAAGCCAGTCCGCCCGCCAGCCGCAGGAACGCCGTCGGCGTGGGACCACTCTCCAGGTGCTGCCGGATGACGCCCGCACACTCGTCGGCGCTCAGCACCGACGTGTCCACCTCGACGTCGTACACACCAGGCGTGTGAACGGCCTTGTGCCACAGGGAAACCGGATCAGCGACAGTCCCGCCCTCGTTGTAGCCGACGCCGCCCCAGGTCGCTCGACGCCGCTCCAGTACGACGTCAACCGGGCAGTGCACACCCACGAACCACACCGGCAGCCCAGCGAGCCGGCGAGCACAGGCGGGCAGAATCCCGAGCGGAGCCGAGTAGGAGTCGTGGTGCACCGCGTCGACCACCACGTTGAGCCCGAGCCGGCTGTGGGCGGCGATCGCGTCGTACAGGGCGGCGTACCAAGTCACGACCAGCGGCTCGAGGTCCGGTCGCTCACCACCCGGCCGAAGCCCGATGCCCGGCCGCAACCGCTCCGGCGTCAGCTGCTGATAGCTGTCGACACCCAGGCTCATCCACACGCCGTCAAACGTCTCCTGTACGGCGCGCGCGATGCTCGACTTCCCGGCACGCGGTGGACCGTTCAGGATCACGACGCTCCCAGCTTCCACTCGCCGACCCTATTCGACGCGGAAGACGGGGCCGCGGGGGGTGAAGGGGAGGGTGGCGCCTCGGGGGAGGAGGTAGGCGTGGGGGCGGCGGAGGCGGACTACGTCGCACTGGCCGTCGGTGATGAGGAGGATGGGGCCGGTGCTGGGGAAGTCGTCGGCTCGTTCGAGCAGGTCGACGCCGGGCTGGAGGCGGGTGCCGCCGCGGCCGCGGACCTGGACTCGGCCGGCGATGTCGTCGACGGGGACGTAGCCGGCGTCGTACGGGGCGGCGTCGCAGTAGATGACGCGGGCGGCGGGGACGTCGCGGGCTCGGGAGTACGACGCGATCGCACCGAGCGCTTTGCCGAGCAGTACGCGATCCATCGAGCCAGAGGTGTCCAGCACGACCCCGTACGTCGGGAGGCGCTCCAGCTCGACTGGACGGATCCAGCCGGGGCGCGGGATGTCCGGCGTACCGGACTGGCGGCGGGAGGCACGGGCGTAGGTGCGGGTGCGTTCGGCGGCGGGGACGTGCTCTTCGAACCAGCGGGCGAGTTGAGCGTCCCAGCTCAGAGGTGGGTGCTCGAGAGCGCGGATCTCCTCGACTAGACCTGCTGGGAGCAGTCCGCGGGAGGAGTCGTGGTAGGCGAGGCCGGTGCTCAGAGCGCGGCGGTAGATGTCGTCCAGGCCGGCCGCGCGTGCAGCCTCGCCGCCGTGGGGGAGGGGATGACCCAGTACGTCGCCCAGTCCGGTTCCGCGCAGAGTCGCGAGCTTGCGGTAGCGGCGCAGGTCGGTCGCGACCCGGTCGTAGACCTCTTCGGCCGACATGCCTTTCAGGACTGGGTCATGGAGGGCACCGTCGGGCATGGTGCCGACGCCCATCTCCAAGAGCCAGCCGTTGATGACCAGGTCGGCTGCGACGTTCCACAGGTACGGATCGCGACCGCCGACGCGCTCGCCGTGCCGGAGTGCGGCGTGGAGCATCTCGTGCGCCATGACGAAGCGCCACTCGTTCTGCGTCAGGCCGCAGAGCGGGTTGACGTAGATCTCGCCCACTGCGGCGTTCACGGCCGCCACCTGGATGTCCCACCCGCGAGCGAGTTCAGCCTCGGCCACCACGGTCATGGTGGACGCTATGGCGCCCAGCAGCGGGTACGACGAGACGAACCAGCCCAGTGCGAGATCCCACTCGTTCCGGACCGCACCCCGACCACTCAGCGACGACCGCGCTCCACCAGCGACATCCACTGCGGCCCCGGCCGCATCGGAGAGTCCGGCGGCGAACAGATCGCTCCAGTTCGGTGGCTTGCCCCAACCAGTCCACCGCACAATCAGTACGTCGGAGTGCCCGCCCGCGACACCCAGAGCGGCGTACTCGTCGGGAACGGCGGTACGCCGCCATACCCGAGCCAGCGCGTCTTCGTCGGCGCTCGGATACTCGACCGGGAGCTCGACCACCGCACGGCCCAGCTTGAGCGAGGACAGGAAGTGGTTGACGGCTGCGTCGCACGCCGCGTTCGCAGCCTGGTCAGGCGTCGGCCGGTCGCGGTCCAGATGCCCCAGGCCGAGGTGGATCAGCAGGTGCGCGAAAACCCAGGTCCACTCTTCCGGAGTGGCTCGGCGGCTCGGGTGGACCAGGATCTTGCCGTTCGAGTCGATCCGGGCCCAGCCGTCGCGTGGGCAGGTGTCGTCCTTGCTGGGCGGCTCGTAGCCCACCATCGGCGCGAAGAGCGGATGCCGCCGTACGACGTCCCAACCGGCCAGGACGGCTTCCCGGGCTGGGTCTTTGCGGGTCTTGCGGCGGTCAGGCACGGGCGGCGACCAGCCGAGGCAGGTCGCGGCTGACCTCGACCAGGAACCAGGTCGGCAGCACCGGCTGGCCGTCGTCGTCGGAGGCGATCACCAGCTGGGCGACCTCGAGGGAGATCTCGGCCAGCTCCACCAGCAGCGCTTTGCCGCGGTGCGCGAGCTGACGCGCGGCCGGGCTGCCGGAGTTCTTGTCGGCCGGCAGTTCCTTGACCAGCCGGGCGCGGAAGGTCTCGGCCAGGAAGTACAGCAGGTCGCGGTCTTCAGGAGCGGACGGCCAGCCGGTCTCGCCCTTCAGCACCGCCTCCAGGCCGAACGCGTTCCGCACCGTCTTCACGAACGCGCGGAAGGCCGACGCGTGCGCGGCCGACAAGGTGCCGAAGGCAAGCACTCGGAGCGTCTCGTCGGTGACACCATCGCCGTACGAGTGCAGGGCGTCCGACAGCATGTGCCAGCTCCGCGGCGTCGAGAACGGCTCCTCGGTCTTAGGCGGTGCAGTCCAGAGGTGGTCCGGCCGGTTGCGCAGATAGTCGAGTACCAGCGGGTGAATCCCCGCCGTACCGGCCCACTGCAGCCAGTCGCTCGCCGAAGCGCGCAGGTGGACGTGCACCAGCCGGTTGATCAGCGCACTGGCCATCGGCCGCGCCAGAGCGTTGTCCGTGGCCCGGTTGCCGGCTCCGATCACCACTGAGCCCTCCGGCAGCTCGTACTCACCGATCCGCCGATCCAGGATGAGTGAGTAGAACGCCTTCTGCACCTCGGCCGACGACGCGTTCAGCTCGTCCAGGAACAGGCAGTACGGCTCATCCCGCGCAATCGCCACCGGCGGCGCGAACCGGCTCCGCCCGTCCACGATCTGCGGTACGCCGATCAGGTCCTCAGGCGCGAGCTGTGTCCCCAGCAGTGTCACGCACTCCAGCCCCAGCGAATCCGCGAACGCCTTGACCAGACTGCTCTTCCCGATCCCGGGAGCCCCCCACAAAAACACCGGCCGCACCACAGCCACATGCAGCAAAACCTCCGGCAGCTCACCCGCCGAAACCGAAATTCCCGCCTGCATCCATCCCTCTCGTCAAGTCCCCCGACTCCCCAGGGTCCTCGCAACGCCCATCCCTGTCACACGAATTTCCACGGGCAGTCCGGGTAGTGGCGCCGTACTGACTTGCGGAGCCAGTCCTGGCTGGCGTCTGAGAGCAGGGGCCAGGTGCGCTCGAGGTCGTGCTGGTCCTTGGTGCGGTGGAGGCGTGCTTTGAAGAGCAGCACGATCTCGGGGTTGAGATAGCGAACGCCGTCGTCGGCCACCCACGTCACCTCGTCGAGGCGGCCGGTGTGCTCGGGGAAGTACTTGTTGGTCCACAGCCCGTCGCGGTCCGGCGTCAGTGGCAGGTCGATCACCCACGGCGCATCCCCGTGCTCCCGCACCCACACCTGACTGTCCGGACCGAACACCTCCGGGTGCTTGTCCGTCAGCGGCCGCATGTCACCTCCAGCCAGACTCCACAGGTGCCACCGCTCACCCACATGCTCCCGAAGCGCCGGTACGTCGGACGCGAAGATCGACACGTCCACATCGGAGTGCTCGCGCCGCAGCCCGGTGAACGCGTCGATCGCCCACCCGCCGACCACCCACCAAGGCCGCTCGAACCCCCGCATGAACCCCACCACCCCGGCCAGGTCCATCGACTCCCACCGCCCGTACAACCGAGCCCAGTAAGCCGCCTCCGCCACCTCACCCGAACTCTGCAGCCGCATCTCCACCCCCACAGTCTCCCGCGCTCCCTCAACCCCCACCCCGTACGCCGTCCCGACTTTGTGCACCCGTCAACCGCGTTTGGGTGGTCGGGGTGGTTGAGCTGTGCTCAAGGTGGTGCAGGGCTTCGGCTTTGTGTACCCGTCAACCGCGTTTGGTCGGTCGGAGTGGTTGAGCCGTGCTCAAGGTCCCCAGCCCAGGCAGCCGGGCGCGACCTCAGCCACGGCAGCCGAGCGAAGCGGTGCAGGGCCCCGACTTTGTGCACCCGTCAACCGCGTTTGGGTGGTCGGGGTGGTTGAGCTGTGCTCAAGGTGGTGCAGGGCCTCGACCTTGTGCGCCCATCAACCACGTTTGGTCCGCCGGGATGGTTGAGCCGTGCTCAAGGTCCCCAGCCCAGGCAGCCGGGCGCGACCTCAGCCACGGCAGCCGAGCGAAGCGGTGCAGGGCCCCGACTTTGTGCA
>NZ_JBHVWY010000004.1:0-132781 GCF_042882005.1 Kribbella sp. NPDC058245 | reverse complement strand
ACCCGTCAACATCCGCGTTTGGGTGGTCGGGGTGGTTGAGCCGTGCTCAAGGTGGTGCAGGGCCTCGACTTTGTGCGCCCATCAACCGCGTTTGGTCCGCCGGGATGGTTGAGCCGTGCCCAAGGTGGTGCAGGGCCTCGACTTTGTGCACCTATCAACCACGTTTGGTCCGCCGGAATGGTTGAGCCGTGCCCAAGGTCCCCAGCCCCCGCAGCCGGGCGCGACCTCAGCCACAGCAGCCGAGCGGAGCGAGGCTAGGGGGTGCGGGTGGCGAAGCCCCCGCCGCGAGCGGAGCGAGCCATGAAATGGCGAGAGCGACCAAGTCTGCGCTCTCCGCAGACACAGGTCGCCCTCGATCGAGCGGGTGACGAGAATCGAACTCGCGTAGTCAGTTTGGAAGACTGGGGCTCTACCATTGAGCTACACCCGCGTTGTGCCCGCTTGCTGGGCACGACCGACATGATTCCACATCACCTCGTCCGGGCTCAAACCGGATACGGGGTGGGGGTGGTGGCGCGAGCACTGGTCCGGGTCGACTAGACTTACGCGGTCACTGCGGGGCGTAGCGTAGTGGCTAGCGCGCCTGCTTTGGGAGCAGGAGACCGCAGGTTCGAGTCCTGTCGCCCCGACTAATCCATGCAGCACCGTGGAAACCCCCTGCAGCACCGCTGCGGTGCGGGCTGTCCGCCGCACCGGCAAAGTCATCAGATCAAGGAGAACCGCCACCGTGAAGAGCACCGTCGAGTCCTTGAGCCCGACCAAGGTCAAGCTCATCGTCGAGGTGCCGTTCGAGGAGCTCAAGCCGAGCCTCGACGCGGCGTACCAGAGCATTGCCCAGCAGATCCAGGTGCCTGGTTTCCGCAAGGGCAAGATCCCGCCGCAGGTGATCGACCAGCGGGTCGGCCGTGGTCCGGTGCTCGAAGAGGCCATCAACGACGCGCTGCCGAAGCTGTACTCGCAGGCGGTCCAGGACAACCAGGTGAAGGCCATCGGCCGCCCTGAGGTGGACGTCACCGAGTTCAACGACAAGGAGAGCCTGCAGTTCTCCGCCGAGGTCGAGGTGCGCCCGGAGATCACGCTGCCGGACCTGGAGGGTCTGGAGGCCGAGGTCGAGGACATCGCGATCGCCGACACCGAGGTGGACGAGCAGATCGAGGCGCTGCGGCAGCGCTTCGGCTCGCTGAACCCGGTCGAGCGCGCGGTGGCGGACAAGGACTACATCACCATCGACCTGTCGGCCAGCAAGGACGGCGAGAAGGTCGAGGAGGCGCAGGCCACCGGCCTGTCCTACCAGGTCGGCAGCGGTCAGCTGCTGGACGGCCTGGACGAGGCGGTCACCGGGCTGAGCGCGGGCGAGAGCAAGACCTTCGTCACGCAGTTGGTCGGTGGCTCGCTCAAGGGTGACGACGTCGACGTGACGGTGACCGTCACGGCGGTCAAGGAGCAGGAGCTCCCGGCCTTCGACGACGACTTCGCGCAGACCGCGTCCGAGTTCGACACCGCCGACGAGCTGAAGGCCGATGTCGAGGCCCGGCTGGAGCGCGGCAAGCGGCTCGAGCAGGCCGGCGAGGCCCGCGACGCCGTCCTCGAGAAGATCCTGACCCTGGTCGACGTGCCGGTCCCCGACGGTCTGCTGACCGACGAGCTGGCCGCCCGCAAGGAGAACCTGGAGCAGCAGCTCGGGTACTCCGGGATGTCGTTCGAGCAGTTCCTGGAGGGCGAGGAGCAGACCCAGGAAGAGTTCGACGAGGACCTGAAGAAGCGCTCCGAGGACGCCATCAAGGCGCAGTTCGTGCTGGACCTGGTCGCCGAGCAGCAGGAGCTGAGCGTCAACGACCAGGAGCTCACCGAGCACATCGTCCGGCACGCGCAGCGTTCCGGCGTCAGCCCGGACCAGTTCGCCCAGCACGCGGTCGAGAACAACCTGGTCCCGAGCCTGGTCTCCGAGGTCGTCCGCGGCAAGGCGCTGGCCCACCTGGTCGAGCACGCCGTCGTCAAGGACGCCTCCGGCAATACGGTCGAGCTGAAGACCCTGCAGCCCGACGGCACCTACGCCGACCCTGAGGCCGCCGAGGCTGAGGCCCCGGTCGAGGAGCCTGCCAAGGCCTGAGAACGACCTGTACGGCGCGCAGCCCGGACCCCGCAGGGGGTTCGGGCTGCTGCTTTTCCGCCTGTGGCGGTGCGCCGTGAGCGAACACCTGTGGCCCAGCCTTAGGTCTGTCGCTCCCGCCCAGTAATGTCGGCTTCGTGAACGAGACATTTGCAGCCAGCCCCACCGCCGCGGGCGGTAACGGATCCGGCGGACACGACGACGACATCTATCGAGAGTTGCGGAAGAACCGGATCATCTTCCTGGGGTCCGAGGTTCGCGACGACAACGCGAACGCGATCTGCGCGCAGATGCTTTTGCTGAACGCCCAGGATCCGAACGCGGACATCTGGCTGTACATCAACTCGCCGGGTGGCTCGGTGGACTCCGGCATGGCGATCTACGACACCATGCAGTGGATCTCCAACGACGTCGCCACGGTGGGGATGGGCCTGGCCGCCTCGATGGGCCAGTTCCTGCTCTGCGCGGGCGCGAAGAACAAGCGCTACGCACTGCCGCACGCCCGGATCATGATGCACCAGCCCTCCGGCGGTATGGGGGGTACGGCGTCCGACATCAAGATCCAGGCCGAGCAGTCGCTGCACCTGAAGGCACTGCTGTTCAAGCTGATCGCCGAGCACACCGGCCAGCCGCTCGAGCAGGTCGAGAGCGACGCGGACCGCGACCGCTGGTTCACCGCGGACAAGGCCAAGGAGTACGGCTTCATCGACCACGTGGTCACCAGCGCGGCCCAGCTCAGTTCCGGCAGCCCGAACTCCTGATCGCTCCCACCGGTAAGACTAAGGACGCAAACATGAACTACTTCATCCCGCAGTGGGAGGAGCGCACGTCGTACGGCATGCGCCGCATCGACCCCTATACGAAGCTGTTCGAGGACCGGATCATCTTCCTCGGTACGCCGATCACCGACGAGATCGCGAACGCGGTGATGGCGCAGCTGCTCTGCCTGCAGTCGATGGACTCCGACCGCGACATCAGCATCTACATCAACTCGCCCGGTGGTTCGTTCACGGCGCTGACCGCGATCTACGACACCGTGCGCTACATCAAGCCGGACGTCCAGACCGTGTGCCTGGGTCAGGCCGCCTCGGCCGCCGCCGTGCTGCTGGCTGCCGGCACGCCCGGTAAGCGGCTGGCGCTCCCGAACAGCCGGATCATCATTCACCAGCCGGCCACCGAGGGCACCTACGGGCAGTCCAGCGACATCGAGATCCAGGCGAACGAGATCCTCCGCCTGCGCGCGCTGCTGGAGAAGATGCTCGCCGACGCCAGCGGCAAGTCGCACGAAGAGGTCTCCCGCGACATCGAGCGGGACAAGTTCCTGACCGCCGAGCAGGCGATCGAGTACGGCCTGATCGACGACGTCCTGCAGACGCTCAAGCCGGTTCCGGCCGGAGTCTGATCACGAAACGGTGGGCCCCCGACGGGGCCCACCGTTTTCCCTGCCGCGTTCGCCACCGGCGTAGACACAACCGGGTACAGAGCGCAGCGTTTCGGCTCCTGACGGGGTACCGTCAAATTGGTTCGACTGCTCAGAGAAGGGATCTGTCCCGGTGGCACGCATAGGTGACGGCGGCGACCTGCTCAAATGCTCGTTCTGCGGTAAGAGCCAGAAGCAGGTCAAGAAGCTCATCGCCGGTCCCGGCGTTTACATCTGCGACGAGTGCATCGATCTCTGCAACGAGATCATCGAGGAAGAGCTGAACGAGGGCTCCGAGGTCGGTCTCACCGAGCTCCCGAAGCCGCGGGAGATCTACGACTTCCTCAATGCCTACGTCGTCGGACAGGACGTGGCGAAGAAGGCGCTCGCGGTGGCGGTGTACAACCACTACAAGCGGGTCCGCGACGGTCAGGGCTCCTCGAGCGCCGGCCGGCACGCGAAGGACGAGGCCGTCGAGCTGGCCAAGTCGAACATCCTGCTGATCGGCCCGACCGGCTGCGGCAAGACCTACCTCGCGCAGACCCTGGCCCGGATGCTGAACGTCCCGTTCGCGATCGCGGACGCGACGGCGCTGACCGAGGCCGGGTACGTCGGCGAGGACGTCGAGAACATCCTGCTGAAGCTGATCCAGGCGGCCGACTACGACGTCAAGAAGGCCGAGACCGGGATCATCTACATCGACGAGGTCGACAAGATCGCCCGCAAGAGCGAGAACCCGTCGATCACCCGCGATGTCTCCGGCGAGGGTGTCCAGCAGGCGCTGCTGAAGATCCTGGAGGGGACCACGGCCAGCGTGCCGCCGCAGGGCGGCCGCAAGCACCCGCACCAGGAGTTCATCCAGATCGACACCACCAACGTGCTGTTCATCGTCGGCGGCGCGTTCGCCGGCCTGGACCACATGGTGGAGCAGCGGGTCGGCAAGAAGACGCTCGGCTTCAACGCCTCCCGCGAGGTGGAGAAGCCGCGCGAGGTCGGTGGGTACGCCGATGTGATGCCGGAGGACCTGCTGAAGTTCGGGCTGATCCCCGAGTTCATCGGTCGTCTCCCGGTGATCACCACGGTCTCCCCGCTGGACCGTGACGCGCTGATCAAGATCCTCTCGGAGCCGAAGAACGCGCTGGTCAAGCAGTACCGGCGGCTGTTCGAGATCGACAACGTCGAGCTGGAGTTCACCGACGACGCGGTCGACGCGATCGCGGACCAGGCGCTGCTGCGCGGCACCGGCGCCCGTGGTCTGCGCGCGATCATGGAAGAGGTGCTCCTCAACGTGATGTACGAGGTGCCCAGCCGTGAGGACGTCGCGAAGGTCGTCGTCAACCGCGGTGTCGTGCTGGAGAACGTGAACCCCACGTTGATCCCGCGCGACCAGGTCGAGCGCAAGCGCGAGCGGCGCGACAAGACCGCCTGAGCAACACCACTCTCGCGAGGGAGGCCGGGTCCGCCGTACGGCGGGTGCCCGGCCTCCTTCTCGTGGTGGACGCGAGCCGAGTACGGCGTTGCCTACGGTCGGTCGCATGAGGCAACGAAGAATCGTTCGAAGTGTGACCGTCACCGCGACCGCACTCGCGCTGGTCGTGCCCGTCACCGCATCCGCGGCCGCGCCACCGGCCGCCGTACCGAAGATCAAGTGGGGGACCTGTGGCCCCGCGCCGGAGCTGAAGCCGTTCCAGTGCGCATCTGTCGAGGTACCCACTGACTACGACCGTCCGAACGGTCCGACCACCACGATCGCCCTGACCCGGTTGCCCGCCAGTGACCCGGCCCAGAAGATCGGCACGCTGTTCACGAACCCTGGCGGCCCGGGTGGGCCGGGGGTGCCGTTCATCCAGCAGATTGGCCAGTCGGCGTACTCGCCGGAGCTGCGGGCGCGGTTCGACATCCTCGGCTTCGACCCGCGCGGGGTCGGCCAGTCGGATCCCGTGACCTGCTACCCGACGGCGGCCGAGGAGGCGGCTGCGCTGGCGAGCCTGAAGGCGTTCCCGGTGACCGCCAAGGAGGAGCGCCAGTACATCGTCGACGCGGCCAAGCTCGCGGCCCAGTGCCGCAGCGTATCGCCGGACCGGCTCCAGCACTACTCCACCGCGAACGTGGCCCGGGACATGGACCTGCTTCGGAAGGCTGTCGGCGACAAGAAGCTGAACTACATCGGCTATTCGTACGGCACCTACCTCGGCGCCACCTACGCCAAGCTGTTCCCGAACAACGTCCGCGCGCTCGTCATGGACGGCACGCTGCTGCCCTCGTGGTACTCGGGTAGCGACGGCGAGCGTCAGCCAGTGGGTGCGCGGCTGCGTCAGGGGGAGGGCGCGTCGGACACGTATCAGCAGTTCCTGCTGGAGTGTAAGAAGGCTGCCGCTGCTTGCGCGCTGAACGCGGTCGGCGATCCGAAGACGGTCGTCGAGAGCACGCTCGAGCGGGTGAAGACCAAGCCGATCGTCGTCACCCAGCCAGACGGTACGACGGTGACGATCGACTACCCGGCCGTCGTCGCCTTCATGTTCGAGCACCTCTACTCGTCCTACGCCTTCCCGGACCTGGCCACGACGCTCGCCGAGCTGGCGACGATCCCGACCGCCCGGGCCAAGGCCGCGCCCGCGGTCCTCGAGTGGAACCGTCGCAAGGAGGACTACGCGTCGATCGGCAATGCCCTGCAGCCGTGTATCGAGGCCAAGCAGACCGGCCGGCCGCTGTCCTACCCGGCGTACGCCGATGCTGCCGACCAGCGGGCACCGCACTTCGGCCGGTACCGCGCGTGGATCGGGATCCAGTGCGAGTTCCTCGGGCTGAAGGACACCGACGCCTTCCTCGGCCCGTGGCAGAACAAGGTCAAGGAGCCGGTCCTGGTGTTCGGCACGCGGCATGATCCGGCCACGCCGTACCAGGCGACCCGTCCGTTTGCGAACCTGTGGCCGGACGCACGGATGGTCACGATCGAGGGCTGGGGGCACGCCACCAGCCTCGGCGGGAGCAAGTGTGCGGACCAGATGCTCACCAAGTACCTGACCACGCTGGCGGCGCCGGCTGACAACTCGACCTGTCAGCAGGACCGCAAGCCGTTCGACCCGCTGCCGGCCGGTAAATCGGTGACGAGTTTGATTCGGTGACCGGCAACTAGTGACAGCCGGGAGTGCGACCAGGCAGACTGGGAGCGCTTCCGGTTCTGTCTTGCCCGCCCCTTTCGCCCCGAAGGAGCAGTACATGCGTTGGATTGCCCGCGGCCTGGTCACGGCTGCCCTTGCCCTTGGCGTCGTCGTTCCTGGCAGCCCTTCCATAGCGAGCACGGCCACGGCCAGTGCGGCCACCGAGCTGATCACGAACGGCTCCTTCACCACCGGTACGGCGAACTGGTGGGGATCCGGTAATACCCCGATCAGCCCGGATGCCGGGCAGCTGAAGGCCGTCGTACCGGGTGCAACCACGAACCCGTGGGACGCCATGCTCGGCCAGAAGGTCCCGGCCTTGACCGTTCACCAAGGGCACAAGTACATCTTGGCCTTCGATGCCCGGGCCTCGGCCGCCCGGACATTGCGGACGACGGTCCAGCTCAACGTCGATCCCTTCACGCCCTCGCTGAACAAGGCGTTCACCGTCGGTACGACGAAGCGGCGGATCGCCATGGCCTTCACCGGAGCGCAGGAGACCACCCAGGCCGAGCTCACCTTTCAGCTCGGTGGACAGGCCGGCGGCGGGTTCACGTTCTGGCTGGACAACGTCTCGCTGATCGACGTGACCGGCACGCCGCCCGGGAACCCGGTCCAGCTGACCAGCGGCTTCTACGTCGACCCGAACTCGAACCCGTTGGTCTGGGTCGGGAAGAACCCGGGCGACAACGCGAACACCATCAACAACGCGATCGCGAGTAAGCCGATGTCGCGCTGGTTCGGTGGCTGGAACACGAATCTTGCCGACGACATCAACAACTACGTCGGTCCGGCGGACGCGGCCGACAAGCTGCCGGTGCTGGTCGCGTACAACGTCCCCGGCCGGGACGCGTGTGGTGGTCACTCCGGTGGCGGCGCGGCCGGCGAAGCGGCGTACCAGGAATGGATCCAGACGTTCGCGGCCGCGATCGGGACCCGCCCGGCCCTGGTGGTGCTGGAGCCGGACTCGATCGGTGACTTCCAGTGCATCACCGACGTGAAGGAGAAGGAGGCGCGGATCCGGATGCTCGCCTTTGCCCTGCAGGCGTTCAAGGACTTCGCTCCCAATACCTGGACCTATGCCGACGCGACCAACAAGGGCTGGGGTTCCGGTATCGGCACCGGCGAGCTCGCGTCGCGTCTGACCAGCATCGGCGTCGCGAACGCGCACGGTCTGGCCGTGAACGTCTCGAACTACTACCGCACAGCCGAGACGATCACTTTCATGAACGAGCTCAACAGCCACTTGTCGACACCGAAGCCGTTCGTCATCGACACCAGCCGCAACGCCAACGGTTCGGCCGGTGGCGCGAACTGGTGCAACCCGGCAGGCCGCAAGCTCGGCTCGGTCGCACAGCAAGGCGGCGGCGCCGAAATGCTCCTCTGGGTGAAGGTTCCCGGTGACTCCGACGGTCCGTGTGGGGAGTCCGGCGAGCAGGCCGGCAGCTTCGATCCGCAGCTGGCCCTACAGCTGATCAACAACCCGCAGACCTAACGCGACGGTGTGAGGTCGTCGGGCCGCAGCGTGGCGACGAGTTCGCCACGACTGCGGACGCCGACCTTGGCGAACGCCGCCTTCAGGTGGTCCTGGATGGTGTGCGGTGAGATCGACAGCCGGCCGGCGATCTCGGCCGTGCTGTGCCCGGAGATCACCTCGAGGCAGATCTCGCGTTCGCGCGTGGTCAGCCCGTACGCCGCCAGCAGCATGCCGACCAGGTGCTGACCCGAGGCCGGCTCGATGGTGACGACGACCTCGGACTGGTCGTCGTCACTGATCAATCGGCTGCCCTGCATCAGTACCCAGCCACCTGAGGTCGTTTGCACGCGAGCCTGGAAGGTGCCGTTCGCCGCGGCTCGCGTCCCGGTCACGACGGCCTGCAGCAGTACGGCGAACCGTCCGGGCGCGATCTGGTCGAGTTCGTCCTGCCAGGTCTGGGCCGCCGCGGTGACGGCGCGCGGTTCGCCGGTCGGGCCGGTGACGATGATCGACGGACCGACACCGCCGCGGTACCCGTGCGCGTCGGTGCGGACCGCTACCCGGGTGGCCGCGCCGATCGCCGGTGCGATCGCGGTCAGGAACTCCAGCTCCCGATCGGTGAAGTCGGTGCCGGCCCGGACGAACCCGGCCGCGCCCCAACAGTCGCCGTCGACGGCGAACGTCGTACGGACCTCGTGGTCGAGCCCGAGCGGCCTCCAGACGTCGTTCAGCCGGCGGTGTCTGATCACCTCGCGATGTGGCAGATCGGACAGCCTGGCTACCGGTTGAGCCCGCCGGGCCAGTTCGGCGAACGAGTTCGGGACGTCGCCGGCGTACTCGGTCTGCGCCAGCACCGGCTCGTACTCCCCTGCGATGCGGTTCCGGCCGCTGGTCATCGAGCTGAGCACGAGCGTGCCCGGATCGAGGGTGGCCCAGCAGGTGAAGTCGCTGGCCACGATCGGGTCGACCACTTCGATCGCGGCGGCGTGCAGCGCCTCGACACCCAGCCCGGACGTCGCCAGCGCCGCGATGTCCCGGCGCGCGCACCGGGCCCGTCCCTCCCACATGCGCTCAGTATGCGCCGCGGCCGGCAGGCCGACTATCCCCGAATTGTGGGGATTCGGGCCGCGGCGCTGAGCCTCGTCGAGCGGGATGGTTGCGGGCGAACCTGGTTCCTACCGTCGCCGGTATGACGATTCATCTGAGTGCAGCAGGATCCGGGCAGGAGTACGTCGCGCCGGACGCGACTGTGACCGTGAAGATCGGGGCCGAGCACACCGCGGCCGAGTACGAACTGTTCGAGATCGATGCGCCCCGCGGTCCGGCCGCGCCGGCGCACACCGAGCCGTGGAGCAAGGCGTACTACGTGCTGCAGGGGCGGATCCTGGTCCAGGCGGGGGACCAGGGCCACGACCTCGGTCCGGGCGCCTCGATCAGCATCCCGGCCGGCACGGTCAACACCTTCTCGGTGCTGACCCCGGCCGCGAAGTTCCTCGCCTTCGCCCGAACCGGCGGGATGGGCGCGTTCTTCGCGGAGCTCACGAGCGCCGACCAGACCGACTACACCGCGATCGGCGCGATCGCCGCGCAGCACGGCGTCGAATTGGTCCAGGCATGAGTACGGCGGCGCAGGTGGTGGCCGTGGTCATCGCGGTCGTGCTGGCCGTTGTCTGGGTCATGGAGTCGTTCCTGTACCGGCATCCCCGGCTGTACCCGTTGTTCCTGACCAAGCCCGCGGACCTCGATGCCGTCCGGCTGTGGACCGTCAACCTCGGCTTCTACAACCTGACCACCGCCATAGCACTTCTGGCCGGTGTTGTCCTTGTACGCAACGGACATCTCGACGGTGGGCACGCGCTGATCGTGTTCACCGCGGCCCAGCACCTGTTCCTCTCAGGCGTACTGCTCGTGGTCGAACGGAGGCTCTGGCTGAACACTTTGATGGAGGGGATTCCCGCGCTGGTGCTGCTCATCTTGTCGATCTGAGCAGAACCAGACCAAAAGGTAGGAAAGTTACGGGAATTACGCAAAGATGGCCAGCGCACCACGCATGCTCAAAGGTTTCCCGGATGTCAGCGTCCACGTCACCCGTCCGGGAGACCCCCGCCCTGAGTACCCGTGAAGGTGAGGCCTCATGAGCCCAATCAGTCGCAGAACCCTTGTCCTCGGTGGACTCGCCGCGGCCGGCGTCAGCGCACTCCCGGCCCGTTCGGCCGTGATCGCGGCCACCGCGGCAGTCCCGTATCCGTTCCAGCTCGGCATCGCTTCGGGTGATCCTGACGCGAGCAGTGTGGTCCTCTGGACCCGGCTGGCGCCTTCCCCGCTCAACGCCGACGGTCTGGGCGGGATGGGGACCGCCGACGTGACCGTTGACTGGCAGGTGTCCACCACGGACACCTTTGCCACGCTCGTCGCCTCCGGCTCCGTGGCTGCGAAGTCCGCCGCTGCTCACTCGGTGCATGTCGTCGCAGGTGGGCTCAACCCAGACTTCGACTACTACTACCGGTTCCGCGCGCAGGGCCACCTCTCACCGGTCGGCCGCACCCGGACTGCTCCGGCACTCGGCACCAACGGCCGGGATCTCGTGATGGCGTTCGCCTCCTGCTCGCACTACGAGGAGGGCTACTTCACCGCGTACCGCCGGATGGCCGAGGACAACCCCGGGCTGATCCTGCACCTGGGTGACTACATCTATGAGTACGGCGCCACAACCGGGCGGCCGCGGTTGCACGCCGGTACGGCGGAGATCGTGTCGCTGGCGGACTACCGTCGCCGGTACGCGCAGTACAAGACTGACCCGGACCTGCAGGCTGCTCACGCGGTGGCGCCGTGGATCGTCGTACCGGATGACCACGAGGTCGAGAACAACCGGGCGGGGAACATCCGGGAGAACAACACGCCCGCGCTCACGGCGGCTCAGTGGACTGCCCGGCAGGCAGCGGCGTACCAGGCGTACTACGAGAACATGCCGCTGCGTCCGGCACAGGTGAACGGCGGCGCTGCGATCCAGCTGTACCGGCGTCTGCAGTGGGGGAGCCTGGCGTCGTTCCACATGCTCGACACCCGGCAGTACCGCAACGACCAGGCCTGCGGGGATGGCTGGAAGGACTGCTCGGATGCGGACCTCGCATCGCGCAGTCTGCCGGGCAACGCCCAGGAGACCTGGCTGTTGAACGGTCTGAACCAGCACCCGGCCACCTGGGACATCATCGGGCAGCAGGTGTTCTTCGCTCGCCGGTTCAACTCCACCGGCGCCAGCATGGACTCGTGGGACGGCTACCGCGCCTCGCGGGCCCGGATCCAGCAGGGCTGGGTGGACCGCGGTACGCGCAACGCCGTCGTACTGACCGGTGACGTGCACCGTGCGTGGGCCAGTGACCTCAAGGCTGACTACAACAACGCCAACTCGGCCACCATCGGCAGTGAGCTCGTCTGTACGTCGATCACGTCCAGTGGTGACGGCGACGGCGCCACAGCGATCCCCGATGTCGGGACGAACCCCTGGCTGAAGTTCTTCAACAACAGGCGCGGCTATGTCCGTACGACGATCAGTCCGACGGAGCTGCGGGCCGACTTCCGCGCGGTGGCGAAGGTGTCGGAGCACGGCGCCGCTGCGACGACAGCGAAGTCGTTCGTCATCCAAGAGGGTCAGCCCGGATTGCAGGCGGTGTGACGATGCTCAAGCGAACTTTGGCCATTGCGAGCGTTGCCGTCACTGCTGTTGGGCTGCTGGCTCCGACGGCGTCCGCCCATGTTGCGACACCTACCTGGGTTACTGCGAACAGCACCTCCACCGGCGACCAGGACGCGCCCTCGGTCGCGATCAACCGGAACGGGTACGTCGCTGTGGTGTGGGAGGACGATCGCGATACGGACAACGCGACCGACCCCGTGCACAGTGACATCTGGCTGCGGTTGTTCCACAACGGGACCGCTGTCTACGAGAAGAAGCTGTCGGCCGGTGGGGACTCCGGTGTGACCAACTGGCGGCACCTGCACCCGGACGTCGGGCTGGACGACAACGGCAACGCGGTAGTGGTCTGGCAGGACGACCCGGATGGCAACGGCTACTACAACATCCCCTACCGGGTGGTGAACACCGCCGGTACCGTCACGGCCTCCGGTAACGCCAACAGCAGCGCCACTGGCCAGCAGATCAACCCACGCGTGTCTGTGGATCCAGATGGTGCACCCTCCGGTGGAGCGGTCGCATTCACTGCTGTGTGGGAAGACATCCAGACCGGTACGCCGGCCACGGTGAAGGCGGCCGGGTACACCGGACCGACGACTCGGGCGTGGGAGGTCACGGCCTCGCAGACGACCGGCCAGCATCACATCCCCGACGTGGCGGTCTCCGCCTCAGGTGACGCGGTGGTCGTGTGGGACGAGGACGGTGACGCCAACGCGTCGTACAACGTCGGTCTGGTTCGTCTCGCCCGCACAAACGGCGCGGTGAACCTCACGCGTCGCGTCGCGAACTCCAACACCGGCGGAGAGCAGACGCACGCAACGGTCGACGCCAACTTCAACGGTGACTTCGCCGTCGCCTGGGAGTCCAACCACACCGGTACGGCGGGAGCCTGGACCCGCACGTTCGACGCCAGCGGCACCGCCCGCTTCGCCGACGTACAGGTCGCGGCCGGCGGCAAGGCGCCCTCGGTCGGCATCGACGACCTCAAGCAGACAGTCGTCGGCTGGACGGCCCAAGCCACCGACGCCGACGTCTGGGTCCGCGGCTTCGACGCAGCCGGCACCGACACCGGCCGCCTCTCCGCCCAGCAGCTGAGCTCCGCCACCGCCGGCCGCCAAGAACAAATGACCGTAGCGGTGTCGCCCTACGCCGAGGTTGCCGTCGCCTACACCGACGACAACGACGGCAACACCTACGACCAGGTAGTCCTAGGCCTGGAAATCTCCAACAACAGCTGGTGAATCAGGCGGCTTCGTCCTCCTCTGCGAGAGTGCCGGGGAGGGCGGGGCCGCGGGGTGGGATGGTGTCGGCGGTGGCGGGGTCGATCTTGGTGAGGGAGCCGTCGGCGGCGGAACGGGCGATGGCGAGCATGGAGGCGAGCGCGTCGGAGATCTGGCTTTGGTCGCGACCGGGGATGGCGCTCAGTTCGATCAGGACGCTGCCGCTGCCGAGCAGGCCGTAGCCGTTGCGGGCGATGCCTTCGTAGTCGCCGCCGGGGTACTGCGACACGTTGCCGCCGGCGCCGTTGATCGAGCGCTGCACCAGAACCGCGATCTGCTTGGCGAAGTTCACGTCCGCGGGCTTCACGGCCGCGTTGGTCGGCCACAGGGTGGAAGCGGTGATTTCGTTGCCGGCGGCATCCTTGTAGCGGCCCTGCATGTGGTAGTCGACCATGATGTCCGGCTGGAACGCGGCGTACCGGCGCTGGATCAGGCCGGCCTCGGTCGCCGGGTTGTCCTCCGGAGCGACGGCGGGGTCGTGGTACCGGTTGATGTCGTATCCCTTACCCGCTTCGCCGTACTCGGGCTTGGCAGTCGGGTCGTAGTTGTAGCGCCAGTCGCGTTCGAACCCGTCCGGGTTCGCCCGCACCACGATGTCGACGGTCACCCGCGACAGCAGTTTGCGCTGCCATGCGCTGTTCCCGACGCCGACTGTGCGCAGGAACTCCAGCGCGGCCGGGGTTCCGAGCGGTTCGTCGCCGTGCTGCTGGGTGATGTACTGGATCTTGAGCTTGCCGTGGCCGACCCGTGCGGCCCAGACCGGCCGGTTCTCGTTGCTTCGGCCGATCGGGGTCACGCGGATCTTGCCGTGGCTGACCACGGCGAGTTTGTGCAGCTCGACAGCGAGCTTCGCCGTCGACGGGCGTGGATCGATAGGTGCAGCCGAAACGGCTTGGGCAGTCGGCGTGACGAGCAGCCCGACAGTGGCGAGGGCGGACAGGAGGGCGATGCGGGGCTTGATCCTCATGCTCGCCGAGTATCGACGGCGCTACGCACCGCTACAAGCCTTTCGGTACGCCGGACCGCCTGCCGGAACGCGTTAGGTTTGCCTGGTGAGTGACTTTCGACTGGCGAGCCTTGATGATGCCGAGCAGATCGGCTTCCTCCATGCAGACAGTTGGCGCCTGCACTACCGCGGGGCCTTCGCCGATTCCTTCCTCGACGGCGATATCGAGACCGAGCGCCGTACGACGTGGGCCGAGCGGCTCGCCGTACCGGGTCACACCGAGACGATCCTGGCCGAGGACGATGGGCGGCTCGTGGGGTTCGTGCACGTGATGCTCGACGCGGATCCGCGATGGGGGAGCCTGGTCGACAACCTGCACGTGCGGAACGCGCAGCGTGGATCCGGGATCGGTGGCCGCTTGCTGCGGTACGCGGCGGAGGCCGTCGTACGGCGGGCAGCGAGCAACGCGATGTACTTATGGGTGCTCGAGCAGAACACCGCAGCACGAGGCTTCTACCGCGCCAACGGAGGCGAGACCGTGGAGATCGCGCCGGTAGCGCCGCCCGGTGGCGATCCGAGCCGGCTCAACGGGAGCCCGGCCGGTCTGCGGATCGCCTGGCCGGATGTCGCCGTACTGGCTTAGGCGACTGCGTCGTACCGGTACGGCGGGTCCCGGCGTACCGGGGTTGGATTGTCCGATCAGGCTCGGTTGCACGCCTTCGGAGACGAGCAGTCCGGCGGTCGCGCGCTGGGCGTAGTAGGTCGCCATCGCGGGTGTCGCGAGGCCGCCGGCCGCGGCGCGGACCCGGGTCATCGGAGCCATCACCACGCGGTTGGGAAGTGCTATCGGGCCGAGCTGGTGATTGTCGAAGAGGGAAGTCATACGGGTACGCTAAAAGCTCACATCCATGTGAGAAGCAAAGAATCGCGGTCCAGGTCACAGCAGAGGTTTCGATGCGCATCGGCGAACTGTCGGCGCGGACGAGCGAGCAGACGTCGGATGCCGCCGCCGACCGGATGATCCAGGAACGTGACCGGCTCTCGAACCATATCGACGAGCTGCTCCGGACCCGCGACACCCTCGACGGGCTGATCGCCACCAACCGCGCCCACCGCGCGACGCTCTGAGCGCGGTTCTTTCACCCGCAGTTGCTAGGCTCGACAGGTTGGCACCGACCTGGAAGTGAGACGTACCTCAAAATGCTCGACCGCGCGGTCATCGATGGCCTGTTCCCTGCCGATCTCCCCGAGCCGGAGTACTGGGAGGAGAAGTACCCGCAGCGTGAGCTCGCCGAGGGTGCGAAGGTGACGCGGCTCGGCCCGTCGCCGACCGGATTCATCCACATCGGCGGGATCTACGCCGGGATGATCGACCGCGACGTCTCGACGAACACCGGCGGTGTCTACCTGGTCCGCATCGAGGACACCGACCAGTCACGGGAGGTCGAGGGCGCGCTGGAGCAGTTCGCGCGCGGGTTCGACTACTTCCACATCTCCTCCGACGAGGACGTCACCAAGGGCGCCTACGGGCCGTACATGCAGTCGCAGCGTGAGCAGATCTACCTCACCTACGTGCGGCACCTGCTCCGCCAGGGCAAGGCCTACCTGTGCTTCGCCACCAAGGAGGAGCTGGCCGACATCACCGGACGCCAGCAGGCCAACAAGGTTCCGACCGGGTACTACGGCAAGTGGGCGATCTGGCGCGACGCCGCCGCCTCCGACGTGGCCGCCAAGCTTGCCGAGGGGACGCCGTACGTCGTGCGTTTCCGCGCACCGGATGACGCGGATGGTGCGCGGGCCCGGTTCACCGACGCGATCCGCGGTGAGCTCGAGCACGAGGCGAACCGCAACGACGCCGTGATCCTGAAGGCGTCCGACCAGTCGCCGCGGCTCCCGACGTACCACTTCGCGCACGCTGTCGACGATCACCTGATGCGCGTGAACCTGGTGATCCGCGGCGACGAGTGGATCTCCTCCGTACCGCTGCACCAGCAGCTGTTCGCGGCACTGGAGTTCGAGCCGATCCAGTACGCGCACATCGCGCCGCTGATGAAGCAGATCCCCGGCGGCAAGCGGAAGCTGTCCAAGCGCAAGGACCCCGAGGCCGGCGTCGACTTCTACATCGGTGCAGGCTTCCCGGCCGACGCGGTCCTCTACTACCTGCGTGGTCTCGCGAACGGCCGGCTGGCCGAGGTTCCCCTGGCCGAGGCGCTCGCCGCGCCGCTCCAGCTCGACCAGTGCGGTGTCGCCGGTCCGCTCGTCGACCTCGTGAAGCTCGAGGACATCAGCGCCGACCACATCGCCACGCTGAGCGGTCAGCAGATCCTCGACGCGGTCCGCGTCTGGGCTCTCGAGTACGACGCGGAGCTCGTCCCCGTGCTGGACGCTGAGCCCGAGCTTGCCCTGCGTGCACTCGCGGTTGAGCGCGACGGCGTCGAGAACCCGCGCAAGGACCTCCGCAAGTGGTCCGACTTCCGCTCCGCCTACGCGTTCTTCTTCCCCTCGCTGTTCGAGCTCGTCACCGGACCGACCGACGAGCGCATCGCCGCCCTCGGCGTTGAGCCCGAGGTCGTCACCGCGTTCGCCCAGGACCTGGTCGCCACCTACGAGCACCGCGACGACGCGTCGGAGTGGTTCAACCAGATCCGCGACCTCGCCGCCAAGCACGGCTTCGCCGCCAACGCCAAGGAATACAAGAAGGACCCGGACGCCTACCCCGGCTCCATCCGCGAGGCCTCGCAGCTCGTCCGTGTCGCCATCACCGGTGCCACCAAGAGCCCCGACCTGCACGCCACCACCCAGGCCCTGGGCAAGGACGAAACCCTCCGCCGCCTGAACGCCCTCGCCGCTTCCTAACCCCTAACGTCCGAAGACTCGCGGGCGCTCGTCAGCGAGTCTTCGGACGTTAGCTATTTAGTGGTGGGGATGTAGACGACTGCGTCGCCGACGTACCGTTCCGCGCCGTTCGTCCCGCTCGGGTGGTTGATCAGTGTGCCGTCCGTGCGCGCCATCGTGGTCGATCCGCCGCCGTCGAGGTTGACCGACTCGACCATCCCGAGCGCCTGCGCGACCGCGCCGGTCTCGGCCAGCGTCGTACCGACGCTTGTGGTCTGCCGGCCGTCGATCGTCGCGAGCAGGAGCTTCCCGTCGGCCGTCGTACCGGCGATCGTTCGCGGGTTGCGGGCGAAGAAGCTGCTGGAACCAGGCGGTACGACGACCGCGCCGCCCTGGGTGAGGCGGTAGCGCCCGACGACGCCGTACAGGCCGCTGTGCAAAGTGATCGGCGTGCCCTGGTCGTTGGTGAGTGTGTGGTTGCGGTCGACGCATCCGCCGGCCGCGGTCAGGGCCAGCAATGCGTTGGTGTCCTTGCCGGTGGCCTGCAGCGCGAACTGGCTGACCGTGATCGAACTGCCGCGCGTGGTCGACGTCCGGACCACGCAACCCAGGCGGTCGAAGACGATCTCGATCCCATGCCCTGAAGGGGTTTTGGTGGCGAAGTGCGGCGTGAAGAGGACGACGTCGCCCGCCGCGGTGCAGGTGGTCTGATCGACGAGATCCGCGCAGGCGGCCGGTACCACCGGCGGGTGGTTGATGAACTCGAGCGGCAGTGTCGCGGCGGTGTCGCGGTTCCGGATCTGGCCCGTCCAGCGCACCTTCTGCACGGTCATTTGGTTGCTGTTGGCATCGATCAGCAGGTTCATCTCGGTCGGGCTGGTGGTCGGTTCGCTGATCAGTTGGCCGTTGGAGATGCCCAGCCCGACCGGATCGCCCGGGTAGGCCGGGTTCGTGTCGAAGGTGAAGAACGACGCGTTGGTCCCGACGACCGCACCGGCGCTCTTCACCAGCGCCGACGTCTTCTCAGTGCGCGCCAGGTCCGGCCCGTACGTCGTCTGGACCCGCCCGGACGCGAGTGCGGGGTCGATGGTCACCACGTTGATGATCCACGGGCCGCGCGTGGTCGTCGGGATCTCGTCGGGGTCGGCGGGATCGAGGCCGCGGGTGATCCTGGTGAGCGTGACGCCGGGCGCGAGGTCTCCCGTCGTCCGCATCTCGATCAGATCGGCATCGCCGAGTGGCAAGCCCCCGTCGGCTCGCGGCGCGGATGGTTTCGGGTCGGCGGACTTGCCGGGAGTGTTGCGGTAGCCCGATGAGGCCGGGTCGGAGGTGTAGCCGGAGGAGCCCGGATCGCCGTTGGTCGCCGCACTGGCTGGGATCCCGATGACGGTGAGCAGGGCCGCGACGGCGAGCCCTCGCGTGAGATGAGCGGACATGAGCATCCTTCCCCCAGGGCGGAATCTTTCCGCGACGATGCGCTGAGCTGTCAGCATTTACCAGCGTAAGGGCCCGGGGCAGTGCGGTGAAGTGTCCGGAGAGTGGTTGCCCGAAGGTGCGGAGACGGCTTTATCGATACGATCCGGGGGTTGCCGAGCCGTTGAGGAGTTGACCGCGGGTGTCCGCCGTCGTGGGTGCGTTTGTCGCGCTGGTGGCGGTCGCAGTGCTCGGATACCTCGTCGGCCTGGCGGGTGTCCTGCGGTCCGAGGACGAGCTTGTGCTGTCCCGGCTGGCGTTCTTCGTGGCGACCCCGGCGCTGTTGTTCACCACGGTCGCGCGGGCGGACCTGCACTCGATCTTCTCGGTCGTGCTGGTGACGAACCTGGCCAGCCTGGTCGTCGTCCAGGTGATCTTCCTACTCGTGGCCGTGCTGCTCTGGCGGCGCTCGCGGTCCGAGGCCACGGTCGGTGTGCTCGCGTCGTCGTATGTGAACGCGGGCAACCTCGGCGTACCGATCGCCGCGTACGTGCTGGGGAACGGCGCGCTGGTCGCACCGATCGTGCTGTTCCAGCTGCTGGTGTTCGCGCCGGTGGCGTTCGCGATTCTGGATGGCGATCGGCAGGGGAGTGGGCGGCGGGTGCAGCTGCGGTCGCTGCTGACGCGGCCGCTGCGGAATCCGTTGACGGTGGCGTCATTGCTCGGGTTGGTGGCTGCCGCCTTCGACGTACCGCTGCCGACGGTGATGATGCGGCCGATCGACCTGCTGGCCGCGGCCGCGGTACCGGTCGCGTTGATCGCCTATGGGCTCAGCCTGAGTGCGGGGGCGAAGGACTCGATCAGCGTGCAGCGGGACGTCGTACTGGCTGTGGTTCTGAAGACGGTCGCGCAACCACTGATCGCGTACGCCGTCGCCCGCTGGGTGCTTGATCTGCACGGGACCGCGCTGCTCGCGCCCACGCTTCTTGCCGCGCTGCCAACTGCGCAGAACGTCTACGTGTACGCCGTGCACTACCGAACGTCGCGCACCCTCGCCCGAAGCGCAGTGTTGCTCAGCACCCTCATCTCGATCCCGCTGATGACCGCAATCGCCGGCCTCCTCGCCTAAGCCCTTGCGTCCGAAGGACTGCAGTGCGTGGTCGGCGTGTTCTCGGACGTTGTGAAGGGGGGAGGCGCTACTTCATTGCGTGGAAGGCTTCGACGGCGACCGGAGCCACCTGGTCGACGGTGATGCCCTCGTTGGCCGACTGGGCGATGACGGTGAGGGTGTTGGAACCGCGGTAGCACTGGGTGGGCAGGTTGCCGGTGGTCTCCACGCAGGTCGCCTGACCGATCTTCTTCACCTTGTCCGGCGCGGCACCCGAGTCCGCCACCGTCTTCGCGATGTCCACCTTCCCGCGCAACGCGATCACCACGAACAACCGGTCCCCGTCGAGGTTCCCGTACGCCTCGACCGTCGCCTGCTTCCCGTTGTTGATCCGGCTCAGCGCCTGCTTGGTCTGGTCGAGCTGCAACTGCCCGCGAATGTCCGGATCCGTGATCCGGTCAAGTCCCGCCAACTTCGCGGGCGGCGTGATCCCACGATTCGTGTTGAGCCGGTTCAGCGGACCCAGGCCCCACACATACCCCAGCAACGCCAGCACCAGCAGCACGACAACCGCGCCCGCCACCGTCACAAACGGCCCCCGCCGCCAAAACCGAACCTTCTTCTCCCCGTCCACGGTGTGCGCTGTCGCGCCCCCGGGCGTCTCAACCACCATCGTTCCAGGCGGCAGTGACTCGTCGACGACGATCGTCACCGCCGGCCCGCCGGGCTTGTCCTTTCCTTGGTCACCGGCGTCCTTGCCCTTGTCGTCGGCGCTCGCCGGCGGCTTCTCGTCGCCGTCCGCAGCCTTGTCCGCCGCACTCGTGTTCTCGGTTGCTGCCGGTTTCTCGCTAGCCGGCTCCTTCGGCGGGGTGGTTGCCGGTACGGCGGGCGCGGGCGCGGGGGGAGCGGTCTCCGCACCGGACTCCGGGGACGCCGTCGGCTTGGCGGGGTCGCTCGGGGTGGTGGGATCGCTCATGAGGGCTCCTTGATGCTGACACGGGGTCGAGGCCGATGGTTCCACACCGGACAACCTCGTTCCGCAGCGTAGTCGTTCGATTCAAACGCGTAGTGCCCGCCTCCCCGGCCGGGGCGACGGGCACTACCTAGTGCGATGTCAGAGAGTGGCGACGACGCTGACGGCGTCGGTCTCTTCCGCGTTCCAGACGATCTCGCCGGTGATCCGGCCCGCTGCGCGCAGGTCAGGCTCCGCGCGCTCGGCCAGTGCCAAGCGAGCCGCCGGCCCACTGACCTCGACCTTGCTGACCTCGGTCTTCATCGAGACCTGCGCCGCGGACTTCGCGCCACGAATCCCGGCCAGGACCTCGGACACCGCGTCCAGAACCTCGGCCTCCTGCGCAGCAACAGCCAGGTCAGCCTCCGCCGTCGGCCAGGCCGAGTTGTGGATCGAGCCCTCCTGCCACCACGACCAGACCTCTTCGGTCGCGAACGGCAGGTACGGCGCGAGCAGCCGCAGCTGCACCGACAGCGCGACCGCGAGAGCTGCCTTGGCCGAGGCTGCAGCAGCCTCACCCTGACCGCCGTACGCGCGCTCCTTGACCAGCTCGACGTAGTCGTCGCAGAAGGTCCAGAAGAACCGCTCCGAAACCTCAAGGGCGCCGGTGTAGTCGTAGCGCTCGAACGCAGCCGTCGCATCCGCGACAACCGTCCGCAGCCGCTGCAGCATCGCCAGGTCGACCGGCTCCGTGACCGCAGCAGCATCAACCGTGGTCGCACCGAACGACAGCACGAACTTCGACGCGTTCAGAACCTTGATCGCCAGCCGCCGGCCGACCTTCATCTGCGACTCGTCGAACGGCGAGTCCAGACCCGGACGGGCCATCGCGGCCCGCCAGCGGACGGCGTCCGAGCCGAACTTGTTCAGGATGTCGTCCGGCAGCGCCGCGTTGCCCTTGGACTTGCTGAACTTCTTCCGGTCCGGGTCGACGACGAAGCCCGAGATCATCGAGCGCTTCCACGGCAGGGTGCCGTTCTCGAACTGCGCGCGGACGATCCGGGAGAACAGCCAGGTCCGGATGATGTCGTGCGCGTGCGTGTTCAGGTCCATCGGGAACGTCCGGGCGAACAGGTCCGGGTCGCGCTCCCAGCCGGTGACGATCTGCGGCGTCAGCGACGAGGTGGCCCAGGTGTCCATCACATCCGGGTCGGCCTGGAAGCCGCCGGGCCTGCCGCGCTGCGACTCGTCGTACCCGGTCGGGGCCTGCGACGTCGGGTCGATCGGCAGGCTCTCCTCGCGCGGCATCAGCGGGTGGTCGTAGTCCGGCTCGCCGTCCTGGTCGATCGGGTACCAGACCGGGAACGGGACCCCGAAGAACCGCTGCCGGGAGATCAGCCAGTCGCCGTTCAGCCCCTCGACCCAGTTCTGGTAGCGGTGCCGCATGTGCTCCGGGACCCACTGCTCCTGCTGGCCGAGCTCGACGAACTCGGCGCGCAGGTCTTCGCTGCGGCCACCGTTGGCGATGTACCACTGCCGGGTGGAGACGATCTCGAGCGGCTTGTCGCCCTTCTCGAAGAAGTTCGCCATCCGCTCGGTCTTCTTCGGCTCGCCGTCCAGATCGCCGCTGTCCCGCAGCTTCTGGACGATCAGCTCGCGCGCACTGAACGTGGTCTTGCCGGCCAGCTCCTCGTACAACTCCGAGCCGGTCAGCCACTCCGGGGTCTCCCGCAGGATGCGCCCGTCACGACCGATGACCGTGCGGACCGGAAGCTGCAGCTCACGCCACCAGGTGATGTCCGTCTGGTCGCCGAACGTGCAGCACATGGCGATACCGGCGCCCTTGTCCATCTCGGCGGCCGGGTGCGCCAGGACCGGGATCTCGACGTCGAACAGCGGCGAGCGGACCGTCGTACCGAACAGGTCCTTGTAGCGGTCGTCGTCCGGGTGCGCGATCAGCGCGACACATGCCGGCAGCAGCTCCGGTCGCGTCGTCTCGATGTAGACCGGGCCGTCGGCACCGTGGAACGAGATCCGGTGGTAGGCACCCGGATACGGCCGCGCCTCCAGCTCGGCCTGGGCGACCGCGGTCTGGAACGTGACGTCCCACAGCGTCGGCGCCTCCGACAGATACGCCTCACCGCGGGCGAAGTTGCGCAGGAACGCGCGCTGCGACGTGCGGCGGGAGTCGTCGGAGATCGTCGTGTACAGGTAGTTCCAGTCGACGCTCAGACCGACCTGGCGCCACGTCTTCTCGAACGCCTGCTCGTCGATGTGCGTCAGCTCGCCGCACAGCTCGACGAAGTTCTGCCGGCTGATCGGGATCTGCTTCTTCGGGTCCGGCTTCTCCGGCGGCTCGAAGGAGGCGTCGTACGGCAGCGTCGGGTCGCAGCGGACACCGTAGTAGTTCTGGACCCGGCGCTCGGTGGGCAGACCGTTGTCGTCCCAGCCGATCGGGTAGAACACCTTCTTGCCGGTCATCCGCTGGAAGCGGGCGATCAGGTCGGTGTGGGTGTAGCTGAAGATGTGGCCGACGTGCAGCTTGCCCGACACGGTCGGGGGCGGGGTGTCGATCGAGTAGACGTCCGCACGCTCCGCGGTCCGGTCGAACGCGTAGGTCTGCTGTTCCTTCCATACCGCAGCCCACTTCTCCTCGAGGCCTTCGAGGGTGGGCTTGTCGGGAACACGGGACGATTCGCTCATGCTCACAATCCTAGTGGTTGTCAAGGGGTGCTCCGAACGCTTTATCCACAACCCTCCTAGACTGGGTCTCCTGATGAGTGACCTCTCCTACGCCGAGGTATCGGCACGGCTCCAGGCCCGCTGGCCGGAGCAGAAGATCGACCCCACGCTGGACCGGGTCCAGCGACTCGTCGACTTGCTCGGCGATCCGCAGAAGTCGTACCCGGTCGTGCACCTGACCGGGACCAACGGCAAGACCTCCACCGCCCGGATGATCGACTCGCTGCTGCGGGAGGCCGGCCTGCGGACCGGGCGCTTCACCAGCCCGCACCTGGAGTCGGTCCGGGAGCGGATCACGCTGAACGGCGAGCCGATCAGCGAGGAGCGCTTCGTCGAGACGTACGTCGAGATCGAGCCGTACCTCGATGTCGTCGACTCCGAGCAGGAACACCCGCTCTCGTTCTTCGAGGTCATCACCGGGATGGCGTTCGCCGCGTTCGCCGACGCCCCGGTCGACGTGGCGATCATCGAGGTCGGCCTCGGCGGTACCTGGGACTCGACCAACGTCGCCGACGGAACCGTCTCGGTGATCACCCCGGTCGCCGTCGACCACGCGCACATCCTGGGCGCGGATCCGGTCACCATCGCCCGCGACAAGTCCGGCATCATCAAGCAGGGCGGTACGGCGGTCGTGTCGCAGCAGAGCCGCGACGTCCTCGAGGTGCTGATGGGCCGGGCCGCTCAGGTCGGCGCGTCGATCCTCCGCGAGGGCCTCGAGTTCGGCGTGGTCAGCCGCTCGGTCGCCGTCGGCGGTCAGCTGATGTCGCTCAAGGGCATCGGCGGCGAGTACGACGACATCTTCCTGCCGCTCCACGGTGAGTACCAGGCGCACAACGCCGCCACCGCGGTCGCGGCCGTCGAGGCGCTCTTCGGAGCCAGCGAAGAGTCCGGAGACCGCGTCACCACCGAACTGCTCCAGGCCGGGTTCGCCGAGGTGACCAGCCCGGGCCGGATGGAGGTCGTTCGGACCAGCCCGACGATCATCGTCGACGCCGCTCACAATCCGCACGGCGCTCAGGCGACTGCGGCGACGGTGTCCGAGGCCTTCGCGTTCCAGCCCCTGATCGGCGTACTGGGTTGTATGAAGGACAAGGACGTGTACGGCGTCCTCGAGGCCTACGAGCCGATCATGGAAACCGTCATCTGCACCCGCAACAGCTTCACCGAGCGGTCGATGCCGGCCGAGGAGCTCGGTGAGCTGGCGATGGAGATCTTCGGCGAGGACCGGGTCCTGGTCCGCCCGCACCTGATCGACGCCATCGACGACGCGATCCGGCTGGCCGAGGAGGGCGCGATCGCGATGGGCAGCGGCGGCGTACTGGTCACCGGTTCGGTCGTCACCGCCGGCGAGGCCCGCACCCTGCTCGTCCGCAAGCCCAAAGAAGCCGACCCGATGCCTGGTTTTGATCCGGCGGGCTACACCCAGATCGGTGACACCGAGTGAGGTCACTGGCGTCGATCGTCCTCGGTTTCGAGGCGCTGCTGCTCGCGCTCGTCACCCCGGTGATGATCTCGGTCGCCGACGTCCGCGCGGCCGTCGCGCTCCCGGTCTGCCTCGGCCTCGCCGTACTGGCGATCCTCTCGGCCGGCCTGCTGCGCAACCGGACCGGCTACATCCTCGGCTCCATCGTCCAGGTCGGCGCCGTCGGCCTGGGCTTCGTCGTACCCGTGATGTTCCTGCTGGGCATCGCCTTCGCCGCCTTCTGGGTCGCGGCCATCGTTCTGGGCCGCCGCATCGAGGAAGCGAAAGCAGCCCAGCAGGTAGGCTCTGCCGCCCCGACTACTTCGAGAGAGAGTTGACAGATGTCGCAGCGCACCCTGGTCCTGCTGAAGCCCGACACGGTACGCCGTGGGCTGGTCGGCGAGGTCCTCGGCCGGTTCGAGGCCAAGGGGCTGTCGATCGTCGCGATGGAGTTCCGCACCATCGACGGTGAGATGGCCGACCAGCACTACGCCGAGCACGTCGAGCGCGACTTCTACCCGCCGCTGCGCGATTTCGTCACCAGCGGCCCGCTCGTCGCCCTGGTCCTCGAGGGCGACGAGGCGATCGAGGTCGTCCGCGCCCTGAACGGCGCCACCGACGGCCGCAAGGCCGCCCCCGGCACCATCCGCGGCGACTTCTCCCTGTCCAACCGCGAGAACCTCGTGCACGGCTCCGACTCCCCGGAGTCCGCCGACCGCGAGACCAAGATCTGGTTCCCCGACCTCCCGTAGTACTCGCCCCCGCCCATTTGAACGGATATCCGTTCAGATTGCTCCTTCTCCCCTGAAATTTGGGCTGCTCTGTCCCATTCGTGGGTGGTGCGGCGTACCGGTCTCTGCCCCGTGTGGTGGGTCAGTTGACCGGCGTGCCGGCTGGGCGCTGTTCCCCGGTTGGCAGTAGGTGAAGTTGCTGGGGGTGTGGACAGGAAATGGGGGCTGTGGACAAGGCATAGCTTGTTCAAGGCCCCCGCGGGGTGTGCGCAGCCCCTGGTTGTATCCCGGCGCCCTCCGGGTAGCGGACCTGTGTCACCGTCTAACCTCTCGTGCGGCGACTCGTGCGGGTGATGCTGAGCGTGAACTGTCCGAGCCGGGCAGAGTTAGACGGTGGTGGCGGTCCACCCCGCCACCCCACCTCACGCCGTCCCCGCCGCATCCCTCTGCCCCGGTGAGCACGGTGGGTTCAGCCGCCGCGCAGAGTTGGACGGTGCCGGCGGTCCGCCCCTGCCACCCCACGCCTCCCCGCCGCATCCCTCTGCCCTCTGCTCTCTGCCCCCTGGCGAGCACGGTGGGTTCAGTCGCCGTGCAGAGACAGCCGTCCGACGTCGAGTGGAAGGAGATTGCCGCCAGCAATCGATGTCCGGCAGCACAGCGCTTCCAGTCGACGACATCCTCGCCACACTCTCGCCGTTCACATCGCCCGAGACCCTGCGATCGGACGGCAACGCGCCGGTCTGACAACGCGCGAACCACCCACACCTACGTCACAAGAGCCCAAATTTTGAGGGGAGAACCAGCACATTCCGGGGTTATCCGTTCATCTTGCCCTGAGGTGGTCGGGCTGGTGACGACGTTGTGCACAAGCAGTAGCGGTGCCGGAATCGCGTTCCGTGACGACCGCCTGATGTCGATGAGCTGCTTCGACCCGGTGGCGATCGGGGAGTGAGGGAACAGATACGATGCGTGCTGGACGGACGGGTCGTGTCGGTCCCCGGATGGCGCTGGGTCCGCGCTTAGCCTGAGAATCCCGGACCCGAGCAGGTGGAGGGCCCCCGAGATGGCGAACAGCATGCTCGGCCGCGACATGGCGGTCGACCTCGGAACGGCCAACACCCTCGTCTACGTGCGAGGGCGTGGAGTCGTCCTGAACGAACCGTCCGTGGTCGCGACCCGGACGGACGAACCGCGGGAGGCGGTCGCGTTCGGTCACGAGGCGAAGAAGATGATCGGCCGGACGCCCGGCAACATCACCGCGATCCGGCCGCTGAAGGACGGCGTGATCGCCGACTTCGACGCCGCCGAGCAGATGCTGCGCTACTTCATCCAGCGGGTGCACCGGCGCCGGTACTTCGCGAAACCGCGGATCGTGGTCTGTGTCCCGTCCGGTATCACCGCGGTCGAGCAGCGCGCGGTCCGTGACGCCGGGTACATGGCCGGCGCGCGCAAGGTCTACATCATCGAGGAGCCGATGGCGGCTGCCCTCGGTTCGAATCTCGAGGTCCGCGACGCGACCGGCAACATGGTCGTCGACATCGGCGGCGGGACGACGGAGGTCGCGGTCATCTCGTTCGGCGGCATCGTCACCAGCCAGTCGATCCGGGTCGCCGGGGACGCCATCGACAAGGCGGTCGTGAACTACTGCAAGAAGGAGTACTCGCTGCTGCTCGGCGAGGCGACCTCGGAGCAGATCAAGATGACGATCGGGTCGGCGTTCCCGACCACCGACGGGCCGGACAGCGAGATCCGCGGCCGCGACATGATCTCCGGTCTGCCGCGCACCGTGAAGGTCTCCTCCGCGAACATCCGCCAAGCGATCGAGGAGCCGATCACCGCGATCGTCGACGCGGTCAAGGCGACGCTGGACAAGACCCCGCCGGAGCTGGCCGGTGACATCGTCGACCGCGGCATCGTGCTGACCGGCGGTGGCGCGCTGCTGAAGGGGATGGACGAGCGGCTGCGGCACGAGACCGGGATCCCGATCCATGTCGCCGACAACCCGCTGGACGCCGTCGTCCTGGGCGCCGGCAAGTGTGTCGACAACATCGAGACGCTGAACCGGATTCTCGTCACCGACAACCGGCGCTGACCATGCTCAAAGACCTCGGCACCCCCGCGCGAGGCCTGGTCCGGGCGGCCGGGGTACCGCGGGAGATCCGGCGCCGCCGGACCATTCTGGTCCTGATCATCCTGGCGTGTTTCACGCTGATCGTGCTCGACGCCCGCCGCTCGGCCGGTTCACCGGTGGAGCCGCTGCGGGCCGGCGCCGCGGCCGTCTTCGGCCCGCTGGAGTCGACGGCGAGCTCCGCCCGGCAGCCTGTGGACAACCTCCGGGACCGCTTCGCGGAAACGGATAGGTTGAAAGCAGAGAACGAAAAACTCCAAGCAGACAACGACAAACTCCGCCAGGAACTCAACACCACCGACTACTCCCGCAACCGGGCCGGCGAGCTGGACAGCCTGCTCCGGCTCGCCCCGAAGTTCACCATGACGCCGGCCCGGGTGATCGGGATCGGCAGCCTGCAGAGCTTCAACCACACCGTCACGATCGATGCCGGTACGGCGGATGGCGTCCGCGCCGACATGACCGTGGTCAACGGCAGTGGCCTGGTCGGCCGCGTGGTGCGGACCACGCAGTCGACCGCGACCGTCCTGTTGATCGGCGACCGTAACTCGACGGTCGGTGGCCGGTTGAACTCGACGTTGGCGCTCGGGTTCGTGTCCGGTCGCGGTGAGCTCGCCGGGACGCTGGACTACAAACTCGTCGACCTGAAGGCCAAGCCCCGGGTCGGCGACCGGATCGTCACCTGGGGCTCGACCGGCAACGCGCCGTACGTGCCCGGTGTGCCGATCGGCGTCGTCACTTCGGTGTCGGCGACAGCGGGTGGACTCGGGACAACAGCAACGATCAAGCCGTACGTCGATCCCACCCAGATCGACACCGTGGGTGTGGTGACCGGTCCGCCGGCCCGCCCGCCCCGACCCCAACTGAAACCGACGACGACAGCAGGGAAGGGGAGTTGACGACGTGATAGCACTACGAATCGGGTTGGCCGCCCTCTTGCTGATGCTGGCGGTCACCATCCAGACGTCCGTGCTGACCAACATCGCGGTCGCCGGTGTCACCTGTGACCTGGTGCTGATCGTGGTGCTCGCGCTGGCGTTGTCACGCGGCCCGGAGTGGGGTGCGATCACCGGGTTCGTGGGCGGTCTGTTGCTTGACGTCGTGCCGCCCGCTGATCACACCGCGGGTCGCTGGGCGCTCGCGCTGGCGATCGCGGGCTACGTGGCCGGTCTGATCCGGCGGGAGACCTCGGCCGGTCCGGTGGGACCGCTGGGCGTCGCGCTGACGGTCGTCTTCGGTTCCGGACTATCGCTGCTGATCTACTCGGCCACCGGCGCGCTGCTGCACGACCCGTCGGTCGACTGGGGTCAGTTCGGCGTCCGCATCGGGATCGCCGCCGGGTACGACGTGGTCGGGGCGATCGTCGTCATCCCACTCGTGATGTGGGTGATGTCCCGCTTCACCGCAGCCCGTGAGCGCAGGCGGGTGACGCCATGAGCTTCGACTTCTTCGAGACGCCGTTGAAGGCCCGGTTGCGGTTGTTCGTGATCGGAGTGCTGGTCTTCTCCTTGTTCTGCACGTTGTTCGCCCGCCTCTGGTACATGCAGGTGATGTCGAGCGCCGACTACAGCCAGGCCGCCACGCAGAACCACACGCGCCAGGTGCTGGTCCCCGCACCCCGCGGCACGATTGTGGACGCGAAGGGCCGCACGCTGGTCGGCAACCGAGTGTCGCTGGTCATCACCGTCGACCGGTCGGTGCTGGCGAAGCTCTCCGACAAGGAGCAGACCCAGGTGATCGCCCGGCTGGCCAAGGTGCTCGGCCAAACGCCGAAGGAGCTGAAGGACCGCACGATGCTCTGCGGTGAGCCCGGCGCCTCCAAACCACCGCGCTGCTGGAACGGGACGCCGTACCAGCCGATCCCGGTCGCCAAGGACGTCAGCGAGCAGGTCGCGATCGAGGTGATGGAGCGCCGCGAGGACTTCCCGGGGGTTGGGGCCGACTCGCAGACCCTCCGCGCCTACCCGGCGCCGTACCACGTCAACGCCGCGCACATCCTCGGCTATCTCTCGCCGATCACCACTGAAGAGCTGGAGAAGCTCGACAAGTCCGGGCAGGACTCGGTCCCGCACCGCTCGGACCTGGTCGGCCGCGCGGGAGTCGAGCGCACGTACGACGCGATGCTGCGCGGTGCACCCGGTGTGAAGGACGTCATCGTCGACGCCGTCGGGTATACGACCGGTGTCGAGAAGCAGACCGCACCGACGCCGGGCGCGACCGTCGTGAGCTCGATCGACGCGCGGATCCAGGCGTCCGTCGAGGCGCAACTGAAGAGCGCGCTGCTGAACGCCCGCAAGCAGTACGACAAGATCACCAAGCGGAACTACGTCGCGGACTCCGGCGCCGCCGTCGTGATGGACACCAAGACCGGCCGAGTCGTCGCGATGGCCAGCTACCCCGACTACGACCCGGGCGTCTGGGTCGGCGGGATCAGCCAGCGCGAGCTTGACGCTTTGTACTCGCCGAAGTCCGGGACGCCCTTGGTGTCGCGAGCGCTGCAGGCCCAGCTCGCGCCCGGTTCGACGTTCAAGCCGATCACCACCGCCGCCGCGCTCGGCGCCGGGTACAGCACGAAAACCCGGCTTGACTGCTCGTCGTTCCTCGAGGTCGGCGACCGCCGCTTCAAGAACTACGAGTCGGCCTCCTACGGGATGATCGGCTTCGACCGTGCGCTGTCGATCTCGTGCGACACCTTCTTCTACCGGATCGCCTACGCCTTGTGGCTGCGCAACGGCGGCAACTCCGGCGACATCACCGCGCGCGATCCGCTGGTCGAGATGGCCAAGAAGTTCGGCCTCGGAACGCCGACCGGGATCGACCTGCCCGGTGAGGCGAGCGGCCGGATCGCCGACCGCAAGTGGAAGAAGGAGTACTACGACTCGCAGAAGAACTACTACTGCAAGCTCGCCGACAATCCTCCGGCCGGGACGTCGGCGTTCCTGAAGCAGTTCTCCCGCGAGTTCTGCGTCGACGGCTACCGCTACCGCGCCGGTGACGCGGTCAACTTCGCGATCGGCCAGGGCGACACCATCATCACGCCGGTGCAGCTCGCGGTCGTGTACTCCGCCCTGTCCAACGGTGGCACGCTCTACGAACCGCGGGTGGTCGAGTCCTGGAAGGGTGCCAACGGCAAGAACCACATCATCAAGCCGTCGGTGAAGGCCAAGCTGCCGGTCTCGGCGAACAACCTGAGCTTCATCGACAAGGGCCTCAAAGAGACTGCCCGCAGCGGAACGGCGGCCTGGAAGTTCAACGGCTTCCCGCTCGACAAGGTCCCGGTCCGCGCCAAGACCGGGACGGCCGAGGTCTACGGCAAGCAGACCACGTCGTGGTTCGCGTCGTACACGGATCGCTATGCCGTGGTGATGATGCTCAGCCAGTCGGGTACGGGTTCGGGTGCCGGTGGTGAGGCCGTCCGCCACATCTACGAGACGCTCTACGACATCAAGCCGCCCGCCGCCGACGACCCGAAGAAGACCCAGTAATGGCGCTGCTGAACCCGATCCGGACCCGGCCGCGCGTGGACCGGCGCTCGACCGTCTGGCAGGTGGACTGGATCCTCGTGCTCGGCGTGGTCGCGCTGTCGTCGATCGGTGCGCTGCTGATCTGGTCGGCGACCCACAACCGCCAGTCGCTGACCGAGGGCAACCCGCACTTCTTCCTGCTCCGGCACGCGATGAATTTCGCGATCGGCCTGATCCTCGCGGTCGGCGCCGCGGTCACCGACCACCGTCGCCTCCGCTTACTCACCCCAGTCCTGTACGCCGGCGCGATCGTCGGACTGATTCTCGTCCTGGTGCCCGGCGTGGGCGCGGTCATCAACGGCTCGCGGTCGTGGATCCAGCTGCCCGGGATGTCGATCCAGCCCAGTGAGTTCGCCAAGCTGGCGGTGATCGTCGGGATGGCGCTGCTGATCGCGGAGAAGGGCGAGACTGACCGGAACGAGACAGCCCGGACGATCGACGTCGCGCAGGCCGTCGCGGTCGCCGCGATCCCGGTCCTGCTGGTGATGCTGCAGCCCGACCTCGGCACGGTGATGGTGCTCGGGTCGATCGTGTTCGGGATCATCGCGGTCTCCGGCGTTCCGAAACGCTGGATGCTCGGACTGGTCACGGCGGGCGTGGTGATCGCCGCGCTGGCGATCAAGTTCCAGGTGCTGAAGGAGTACCAGCTGGCGCGGTTCGTGGCGTTCGCGAATCCGTCCGGCGACCTGCAGGGCACCGGCTACAACGTGAACCAGGCCCGGATCGCGATCGGTCACGGGGGAGTGTTCGGCGAGGGCCTGCTGCACGGCAGCCAGACCCAGAACGCGTTCGTCCCCGAGCAGCACACCGACTTCGTCTTCACCGTCGCCGGTGAGGAGCTCGGTCTGATCGGCGCCGGTGCGATCATCGTGCTGTTCGCGCTGATCCTGTTCCGTGGGCTGCGGATCGCGATCAACGCCCGCGACGCGTTCGGCCGGCTGGTGGCCACCGGAGTCGTGTGCTGGTTCGCGTTCCAGGCCTTCGAGAACATCGGGATGACGCTCGGAATCATGCCGGTCACCGGACTTCCGTTGCCGTTCGTCTCCTACGGTGGATCGTCGATGTTCGCCGGCCTGCTCGCGGTCGGCCTGCTGCAGAACATCCACCTGCGCTCACACAGTTTCTGATCCGCTACGCTGCTGCCTGCTCGGCCGCCGGTGGACACGTTGCCCGCATGGCGGTGTGACTCCGCCACCGAGGAATCTCATGACCAGGTTCGTGTCGTTCCCCCTTGCTCTCGCCGCCGCTCTCACGTTCACGCTGACCGCGTGTGGCGGCGGAGACGACAAGGGTTCCGCTCCGCAGACTCCAGCGCCGTCGACGCCGAGCGCCAAGCCCACCCTTACGGCGGTCACCGCGACCGTCGACCCAGCGACAGGACTGGTCGCGCGTACCGAGGCGGATCTGACCAAGGGGCTGCTCGAACTGACCGACCTGCCGTCCGGTTTCTCGCGTGAGGACGACGCGGAAGACGACGGCTCGAAACCGTTCACGACGCCGAGCAGCCGCTGCAAGACGTTGGTCAAATACCTGAACGCCAGCGAGGCGCCGGGCAGCCAGGCCACTGTCAGTCGCTCGTTCTCGGGCGGCCAGGAAGGCCCCTACATCGACTTCGGCTTCGATGCCCTGGGATCGGTGGCGAAGGTCGCCAGCCTGCGCGAGAAGTACGCCGACGCGGTCTCCTCCTGCCCGAAGGTCACCATGCGCGTCGAGGGTGAGGGCAGTACGACGATGGAGGTCGACGAGCTGACCGCACCGGCGTACGGGACGGCGCCGTTCGCGTTCAAGCTGACGGGTGTCAGCGGTCCCAAGCGTGGTCTCGAGTTCACCGCGCTCATCACCGGCGTCAACGACGTGATGCTGTCGATCAGTGTGCTGGCCGGCGACGAGGCCGTGCTGGATGCCGCTGCCGAGGCGGCCGCGACCAAGGCGCAGGCGGTGCTCAAACCCGCCACGTGACCGAGGTCACCGGCCCCGCTGTCACGCCGTACCGGCTCGGACTGTCGAGTAGGTATGGATCAACGCAGCGACATGATGAAGGCAATTCCGGCTGGCATAAAGGCCGTGTACGGCGTCGAGATGTATGTGCAGGGCGTGCTGGACCACACGGTGCTGCACCTGATCAAGGTGCGCGCCTCCCTGATCAACGGCTGTGGTTTCTGCATCGACATGCACACCACCGACGCCCTCAAGGAAGGCGAGACCACCCAGCGCCTGTTCGGGCTGGCGGCCTGGCGCGAGGTGTCGTTCTACGACGAGACCGAGCGGGCCGCACTCGCCCTGACCGACGCGGTCACCAAGCTCGGCGAGCACGGCGTCCCGGACGACGTGTGGGCGGACACCGTCAAGCACTTCGGTGAAGAGGGCGCGGTGAACGTCGTCCTCGCCATCGGCACCATCAACCTCTGGAACCGCCTCGCGATCAGCACCCGCGCGCAACCGCCGGTCGCCTGACCAACCCTCCGCCACAACTGGGCGACTCCCGCACCGGGAGTCGCCCAGTTGTGCGTGGCCACGCGCCGGGCACTAAACTGTTCAGGGATTCCACAGTTAAGCCTGTGCGGCCGGTCGACACCCTCCGAATGCGTAGTTCTACGGTCGACTTATACCGGTCTGTACCGGTAAGCTCTCCGGGTCGGCCGAGGAAGGGGAGACCAACGTGCGGTGTACCGAACATGCGGTCAGTCACCTGTGTCCGACCGACCCGCGCCGCGTCATCCTGCGGCCCCCGGCCAGTAGTGGTCCACGCCGCGAGCAGCCGGTGGCCGACGTACCGAAGGCCGGCGAGAGTCGTGGGCTGATCGCGGCCTGCACCTGGTAGTTGCCGGAGGCAAGGACTGCAGGAACCTGCAGTGTTGTCCAGCCGATGATCCGGGTGCCCGCCGCGAACCCGGCGCGGGATAGGCTCGTCCTGCCGCCTCGATCGACAGCCCCGCCCCGCTGCCAGCAGGCGGTTTGTGGTGTGGATCGAGTGAGGGGAAGTTGTTGTGAGGCGACGTACGCGGGCGACCAGCAAGAACATGCTGGAGGCAATCCTGCGACTGCTGGCCGATGTCGATGTCCGGGTCAGAAAAGTGCAATGAGCTGACTCGCTGATACTGCTGATCGCACGGAACGCCGGGATCGGGAAGCCGTCCGATTCCGGCGTTGCGGGTGTCCGGGGCTAATCTGGTAGGCGCTCCACTGCCGACCGGGAAGTTCTGATGACTGTCGAATCGCTGTTCCCGCGCCTGGAGGCGCTGCTGCCGAGCGTGCAGAAGCCGATCCAGTACGTCGGAGGTGAGCTCAACTCGGTCAGCAAGGACTGGGACGCGGCCAGCGTCCGCTGGGCGCTGATGTACCCGGATGCGTACGAGGTGGGCCTGCCGAACCAGGGCGTCCAGATCCTGTACGAAGTGCTGAACGAGCGTGAGCACCTGCTCGCCGAGCGGACCTACTCGGTCTGGCCGGACATGGAAGCGGTGATGCGGGAGCACAACATCCCGCAGTTCACGCTGGACAGCCACCGGCCGGTCCGCGCGTTCGACGTCTTCGGGCTGTCGTTCTCGACCGAGCTCGGCTACACCAACATGCTGACCGCCCTCGACCTGGCCGGCATCCCGCTGTACGCCGTCGACCGGACCGACGAGGACCCGATCGTGCTCGCGGGTGGGCACGCGGCGTTCAACCCGGAGCCGATCGCGGACTTCATCGACGCGGCGGTGCTCGGTGACGGTGAGGAGATCGTGCTCAAGATCTCCGACGTCATCCAGGAGTGGAAGGAAGAGGGCAGCCCGGGCGGCCGCGATGAGGTGCTGATGCGGCTGGCGAAGTCCGGCGGCGTCTACATCCCGAAGTTCTTCACCGTCGAGTACCTGGCCGACGGCCGGATCCAGCGCGTCGTCCCGAACCGTCCCGGCGTCCCGTTCCGGACGGCGAAGCACACGGTGATGGACCTGGACGCGTGGCCGTACCCGAAGAAGCCGCTGGTGCCGCTGGCCGAGACCGTGCACGAGCGGTTCTCGGTGGAGATCTTCCGTGGGTGCACCCGCGGCTGCCGGTTCTGCCAGGCCGGGATGATCACCCGCCCGGTGCGGGAGCGCAGCATCACCACGATCGGCGACATGGTCGAGAACGGTCTGAAGAAGACCGGGTTCGAGGAGGTCGGCCTGCTCAGCCTGTCCTCGGCAGACCACACCGAGATCGCGGAGGTCGCCAAGGGCCTCGGCGACCGGTACGAGGGCAGCAACGTCTCGCTGTCGCTGCCGTCGACCCGGGTCGACGCGTTCAACATCACGCTGGCCAACGAGTTCTCCCGCAACGGCCGGCGCAGCGGTCTGACCTTCGCGCCCGAGGGCGGGTCGGACCGGATGCGCAAGGTGATCAACAAGATGGTCACCGAGGAAGACCTGATCCGGACGGTCGCGGCGGCCTACAGCCACGGCTGGCGGCAGGTGAAGCTGTACTTCATGTGCGGCCTGCCGACCGAGACCGACGAGGACGTGCTGGCGATCGCGGACCTGGCGAAGAAGGTGATCGCCACCGGTCGCGAGGCCTCCGGCCGCAACGACATCCGCTGCACGGTGTCGATCGGTGGGTTCGTCCCGAAGCCGCACACGCCGTTCCAGTGGGCGGCACAGTTGGGTGTCGAGGAGACGGACGCGCGGCTGGCCAAGCTGAACTCCGCGATTCGCTCCGACAAGAAGTACGCCAAGGCGATCGGATTCCGGTACCACGACGGCAAGCCCGGCATCATCGAAGGTCTGCTGTCCCGCGGTGACCGCCGGGTCGGCCGGGTCATCGAGGCAGTCTGGCGTGACGGCGGCCGCTTCGACGGCTGGAGCGAGCACTTCTCCTACGACCGCTGGATCGGCTGCACCGACACGGCACTGGCCGAGGAGCCGGTCGACCTAGCCTGGTACACGACGCGCGAGCGCGAGTACGCCGAAGTCCTGCCCTGGGATCACCTGGATTCGGGCCTGGACCGCGACTGGCTGTGGGAGGACTGGCAGGACTCCCTCGAGGAGGACGGCGGCCTCGAGGTCGAGGACTGCCGCTGGACCCCGTGCTTCGACTGTGGCGTCTGCCCGCAGATGAACACCGAGATCCAGATCGGCCCCACCGGCAAGAAGCTCCTGCCCCTCTCCGTCGTCTAGACCCTCTCCACCCCGCACTCCCCACCCACTCCCCACCCACTCCCCACCCCCGGCCTGCCCGGCATTTGACCGGATATCCCCTCAATGTGCTGGTTCTCCCGTGAAATTTTGAGGGGAGAACCGTCAAACTCCACGGATATCCCCTCATGTGGCCCCGGCTGGCTGAGCGTCGGGTGGCCGTCGTACCGACGTCGGCTGAGGCGCGAGCGGGGAGCCGGGAGCGGAGAGCCGAATCAGGTCGTGTGGCCGGCTGGAGGTCGCGTTGGCTGGTCGCCGCACTCCTCCTCGCGGGCACAATGCGTCCACTCGCGCGGCGTACCGCGATCTGGGGAGGATCCACCTCCCGAATCCCTCCCGGATCCACCCCAAACCCCCTCGGCGCGCGGTTAGTTCAAAGGTCGATCTGCGGCGCCTAACGTCCGAACGTCCGAACACGTGTTCTCCGGTTCTTCGGACGTTGCGGGCACCGCGGGGGACGAGTGCCGTTAGCGTCCGAGAACACGCCGACGACGCACTCGGGTTCTTCGGACGTTGCGGGGGTGGGTTAGGGGGTTAGGAGGAGGCTCACGGTTCGGTTGCGGGGTTGGCCGGGGAACAGGGGGTGGGCCTGGTCGCCGGAGGCTAGCGTGAGGCGGGTGAGCGGTAGGTGGCCGGTGCGGGCGAGGCGCTGGGCGACCACGCGCGCCCGGGCGAGCGCCGTACCGGAGCCGCCACTGGCTTCACCACCTGGTACGGCGACCGATTGGCCGACGACCGTGATCCCGGGGACGCCCTGGAGTTTTGGGGCCAGCCGGTCGATCAGCTCGGTGCTGCCCGGGGACAGGGTGGTGCCGGAGCTGAACACACCGCGGTCGAAGACGATCCGGACGGCGCCTGGCTCCCGTCGTACTGACACGCCTGGCATGGCGACCGCGGTGGCGATCGCATCCAGCCGAGCGGCCTCGTCCGTCGGCGGAGTGGGCGTCACTGTCACCATCACCGTCTGCGGCTGAACCTGAGGCGGCGTCGGGCTAGCGGACACCTGCGGCTCGGCGACCAGCTGATCTGGGTGGCTCACTGCCGCTGCGGTCCCGAAGCCGATGCCACCAACAGCCAGTACGGCGATGGCGGCCGCCGCAAGGGGCCGTGCGACGGGCCGCTGGCGCACGCGACCCGCCAGCACCTTCTGAGCCAGTGCTCGGCTGGCTGTGGCTCCCACCCCCACCCCCGTCCCGGAGTGGAGGTGGGAGGTAGTGAGCTCCCCGGCTGGGGAGAGGGTGGACCAGGCCTGGTCGGCTTCTTGCCAGCGGCCCAGCTGGGCCAGGACGCGGCCCCGGAGGTCTACTGCCTCCGGAGTCTCCAGGCCGTCCAGTAGCTGCAGGGCATCGGTGAGGTCGCCGCGGCGGGCTGCGTGGGCGGCCCGGGCGACGGCCGGCTGCTCGACGTTCATGAGCGGACCAGACCGACGACGGTGGCTTGCTCGGACTGGGGGAGGAGCCGGACGAGCTGCTGGCAGATGACCATCAGTTCGCGTTCGTCGCCGCGGGCGGCCGCGGATCGGCCAGCGGCGAGGAGGCGGTATGCTTCGGACGCGGGGCGCATCGAGGACGTGTCGAGAGCCAGTTGGTTGAAGACGCGGATCACGAAGCCGGGCTGGCGTCGCTCCAGTCCGATGGCGAAGATCTCGAGCTGCTCGGTCTCGCGCTCGATCGACCGGATGTCCTTCCGGTCGATCGCGTCCAGAGCACGCGTCCGCAGGTCGGCCAGCTCAGCGCGGTCGCCGGCTCGGCCGAACCGCTCCACCAGCTCCTCCGCCTCGGCGAGGAGATCACGCAGTTCGCGCTCCTTGGCCGGTCGTTGTGCTGCCTCGTCGATGTCGTCCAGCTGCGCCTGCACTTCACGCAGCCGGTCCTCGGCCGTCACCGCGGCTCCGGCATCCGACGACGCGGCCCGCACCTGCTCTCGCGCCGTCGCCAGCGTGCCCTCCTCTTGCAGGCGAGCCAATCGCTGCTCGACCTCAGGACTCGTCGTGGCGGAACGTTGTGCATCCGCGATCCGCTGTTCCACATCTGCCAACTCGTCCGCCAGTACGCCGGCATCCGGCGTACGGACATCGTCCAGATCGATCTCTGCCTCGAACTGTGCCTGGATCAGCGGTACGTCGGCCACCACCGTGACGAGATTCGACTCGTCGACCTCGAACGTCACCTCGACCTCCGTTCCAGCAGGCAAATCGATGCGGATATCGACCGGCCGGATCTGCAGCATGCCGACCTGCCGATTGCGGTCAGCGCGAGCTCGTTCGCCTTGCACCACAGGGATTCTGACCATCGCCTCAGGATCCGACCGGTTGAACGCGTGCGAGGTGCGGAACACCTCCCGCACTCGTGTCGGTACCGCCGTACCCTTCCGGACCAGCGGTGAGAACTTTTGATCCGCCAGCGAGATCCCGAGCGAGTGCGTCAACCGGGCGCCACCGAACTCCACCTCGCGATGCGTGATCCCGAAGGTCCCGCCGGCCAGCGGAAGCGGTGCGCCGTTCCCGTCGAACAGCTCGATGACGAATCGCGACGTCCGGTGCTCGTCAAGCTCGACCTCGGCGGCGAATGCGCCGACCCGGTTCACGGTGACTCGTCCGGTGCGGAACGGCGGTCGGCCCTCCGGGTTCGAGATCACGACGCTGTGTCCCGACCAGTTCACGTCGCCGGCCGGCCCACTCAAGCGACCGGCCACGGTCGGCCGGGTCGTCGTCGAACTCGGTTCGTAGGCGAGTTCAACGCCGTACTCACCAACTGCTCGCACCACCGACTCCGAGGCTGGCCGACGCATCGTCCCGGCGAAGATCGCCGCGCCCCGAGCGACCACAGTGGTCGGGTCGATCCGGGTGTCGAGCTCCATCTGCAGGCCGTGCACAGGATCGCTCAGCATCTCGCGCAGTCCGGGAGCCAGCGTGGCTCCGCCGACCAGCAGCAGCCGGTCGATCTTGTCGGCGCCGAGCCCGCTGTCGGTCAGTGCCTCGCGACACAGATTGACCGCGCGTGCGTAGTACGGCATCGCGACGCCATCCAGTGCCTCTTTCGTCAGTGTGAACTCGAACGTCTCCTCGGATCCGTTTACAATCAACTCCAGCAAAAGGTCTGCGCGATCGCGTCCAGAGAGCTGAATCTTCGCCTGCTCCGCGGCCTGTTTCAGCCGGCCGAAGTTCCCCCGCCAGGTCGGATTGTCGCGACGGAAGTCGGTGAGCCCGAGATCCCGCGCGGCCGCCGGTGCCAGCAGGCGTTCGACCACCGCCCAGTCGATCAGCTTGCCGCCCAGATACGGATCACCGGCGTGATTCAGGACCCGCAGATCGCCGTCCCGTTTGCTCACCACGGCCGCGTCGAACGTCCCGCCGCCGAAGTCGAACACCATCCAGTACGCGCGCTCATCCGCATCCTCGAATCCGTACGCGAATGCGGCAGCGGTCGGCTCTTGCAGCAACGGCACCGACCCCGTGAATCCGGCCAGCCGGGCGGCCTCCAGCGTCGCCTTGTTCTGGTTCAGCGCGAACGCCGCCGGGACTGTGATCACCACCGAGTCCGGCGCAGCACCGGCGTACCGGGCGGCGTCGGCGCGGAGCGTCTTGAGGACCTCGGCCGACAGTTGTGGTGCGCTGAGGGTGACCCCGGCCTTCCCGAACGTCCGGCTCGCATCCGCGAGCCCCATCTCGAGTTTGAACTCGATCGCGACGTTCTCCGGATCCGTCTCGGCGCGGTGCCGCGCGCGGCGGCCGACCCAGACCGTGTCGGCCTTCGGTAGCCAGACCGCGGACGGCGTGATATCGGACTGGTCGTCGTTGTTCTTCAGGATCCGTACGTCGTCGTCGCCGGCGACCGCCAGCGCGCTGTTCGTCGTGCCCAGGTCGATCCCGAAGTCGATCGTGTCACGCATGTCCGTCGCCTACCCTCGTCGGCTCGTCAGTCGGCTCGTCTGTTGTCGGTCGGGCGACGATCACTTCGCCGCGCTGGATCTGCTGGTCGTGGTAGTAGACCGAGGGGCGGACGGTCTCGACGATCGTCTCTTCGGAGACCGCTGGATCGTCTTGGTACACAAGGACATCGAGCGCCCGGCCCGCGTTGAACGCCGTACCGTCGTGCTCCTGCACTGCCAGGCCGGCCGCGGCCAGGGCCTCCGCGCAGGTGCGCAGATAGCGGCCGGTCTGCCGGTTCTCGGCCGAGCGCCCGGCCTGCGTCAGCTTCCGCTGGGCTCGCCACAGACTCGTCGCCGCCTCGGCCAAAGCCTTGGTGTCAGCTTCGGTCGATGCGTTGGCATTACCTTCGGGAGCGGGCGCCTCTCGGTCGAGCAGGCTGATCAGCTCGGCGAGCTCCCGGCACTGCTCCTCTGTGAACGTCGGCGAGGCGATCCGAATCTCGCGATGCTGCCGCCACTGCCGAAACCAGGCCCTCACCAGATCACTCCTCTTCGCCACCGTGCGACATCCAGCCAGTACTGCAGACGCAGATCCGGCGACAGCAGGAACGCCTCTTCCATCAACTCCACCGCTCGGTCCAGCTCTCCCGCCGCGGCCAGCGCTGTGGCCTCATCAGCCAGCCCCTGCGCGCGTTCCGACGGCGTTTTCGTCGTACGACGCCATTCAGCGAGCTGTTCGGCCAACACAACTGCGGACGCGGTGCGGTCCCGCGGAACCGGTTCAAGGGTCTGCAACAGGATGCGGTCCAGGGCCTCGTCGATCCGCGGGTCGAATGCGCTCGGCGGATGTGGACGCCGTTCGAAGCGAGTCGCCGACCACCGGGTGATGTCGCTGCCGTCGTCATAGGGGAGAACGCCAGTCAGCAGCAGGTAACCGATCACACCGATGGACCACACGTCCGATGCCATCGAGTAGCCGAAATCGCGCAGAACCTCCGGAGCCATGAACGCATACGTCCCTTGGGCGCTTGCCAGCAGCGTGATCGGATTCGCACTCTTGGCGAGACCGAAGTCAGAGATCCGGACGCGGATCCGCTGACCGTCGTACCCATACATGACATTGGCCAACGTCAGGTCGCGATGCACGATCGGCGGCGTCCGCTCGTGCGCTGCGGCGAGACCGGAGGCGAGCTGCTCGATCACCTGGACGGCGAGCTCGATCGGCACTGCAGGGCGGTACCCGTCGGCCAGCTGCTGCAAGGTCCCGCCGGAGACGTACTCCATGGTGAAGTACCCGCGCTGACCCTCATTGGTCGGTACGACGCCGGCGTCGTACAGGCGAACGATGTTGGGATGCCCGAGCGTCGACAGCAGTCGCGCTTCCTCCAGCAGCTCGTCAGTCCCTTCGAGCGACGTCACCTCCCGGAACACCTTCATCGCCTGCAGGCCAAGGTGTTCGTGCCGCACCCGGTACACCTCACCGAACGCACCCGCGCCGAGCTGCCGGTCCACCACCAGCGCTTCGCCCACCCGATCGCCGGGCGCCAACAACGCCATCACGACAGGAGTCCGATGACGATGTAGGTCACGATGGCGATCGCCACCACGATGCCGACGATGCAACCGGTCCCGAGGGAGGACTCCGGCTGAGCGGCGTGCTGCGGGCGGAAGCGGTCGATACTGACCAGCTGCGCGACCCCGGCGCGGTTCTCCGCGATCAGGGCGCGCATGTCCGCCGTACCGGCGTATCCCTCGGCCTGGTCGAACAGATGGGTGATCCGGGTGTCCTGGACCGAGCCCTCGTTGGCGATGCCGACCGCACTGTTCTGGTAGACCCGCGCGACGTCGTCTCGCAACGCCAGCGTGCGCTGGTGCTGTTCCGACGGCAGCAGCACCTGCAGCCGCCGGTAGACCGGCAGCACACTCCGCTCCAGCTCAGCGATCACCGGGTCGACCTGGTGATACCCCTGCTGCAGTCTGCGCAGCAGTGCGACGGTTGCGTCCTCGGCCCGCTCGTACTGCGGTCGCAGAGCGTCCAGAACCCAGCCCTGTACCGACGCCCCGCCGACCGCCCACTCGCGCAGCATGATCACCACCCGAGCCGGGTAGTCGCCAGTCGTGGCCAGGTCGATCAGCGGACCGGTCAGAGTGGCCGGTACCTCACTCCGGATCTGGTCAACAGCACTCGCCGCCAACTGCCAGTCGTCGAGAGTGAGGACGCGGTTGCGCAGGTGCTGCCAGAACTGCGGGTCCGCCAGCGCAGTGGTCCAACGCTCGCTCGCCCGCTGCCACATGCCTAGCGTCGCCGGATGTGACGACGTCGACGGTCGTTCCAGCAGCAGCTCGATGGCGCTGGCGTGGGCGTACACCGCTTCGTCGTGCGCTTGATGCACGGGGACATCGCAACCGCAGTCGCCGTTCGGCCGCCCCCACTCACCGAAGACCTCGTCGACCATCCGCCGACGCGGATCACCGAGCAGCCGGTCGAACGCGATCCGCAGTTCGTCGGGATCGCGGGATCCGGTGGTCTCCAGATCGGCCCCGGCCTCCAGTACGGCGATCACGTGCTGCTGGCGGCGTCGCGTCGTACGGCGGTCCGCGTTCGTGGGCAGGGCGGTGACGTGGAAGGCGTTGCGTTGGTAGAGATCGCGGTTGGCGATCTCCCGCAACGCGGTCACGACGGCATCGGTCACCCAGGAATCGTCACGTCCGGACGACGTCCGTGGCGGTGGGTGACCTCAAGAGGACACGGGGCCCGCGGGACAACGGGCCCCGGATCACCTAGCTGCAGGTCACCTAGCCGCAGGTCAACTAGCTGCAGGCGTACAGGACATCCGGCGTGGTCTCGGTCTGGTCCTGCCAGTGCGCCACACCCTTCCACCAGCCGCAGTCGGTGCCGGGACCGAACCACGCACCGCCGCCCGAGTACGCGTACGTCTCGTCGAACTTGGTGAACGGACCGGTCTTGCTGTCGCCGCGGAACAGCTCGACCCGGACCTCCGTCACGCTGGTCGAACAGCCGTCCAGCGAGACAGCGACGTACAGCATCTCGGCGCTCGTGTAGACGCCGCGCGCGACGTACAGGTCACATGCCTGCGTCCCGTCGGTGGTGGCCTGCGCCGGCGTGGCGACGGCCAGGCCGGCCGTGGCAGCCGCCATTGCCGCCACCGCTCCCAGAAGCTTCTTCATCCCCAAGTCCCTTCATCAGCAATCGACAGAAGTCGGTTAGCAATTCACAGAAGAGCAGCAGATTATGTCACTGGGTTACCTGCGGTCGACCCTTTCGACGCGGTTGATAGGACCACTTCGGCAAGCGCACGCTGATCAGCGCCGCCCAGGACCAGATCGGCACGCCGGACCGCCGCAGGATCGACGTACGGGTTCGGGATCGCGACGGCGAACATCCCGGTCGCCTGGGCCGCGGTCACGCCGTGCGCGGTGTCCTCGACCGCGATCGCTGCGGTGCCGGTCAGTTCGAGCCGCTGCAGGGCGAGCTCGTAGATCGCGGGATCGGGTTTGTGCGTGCTGACCTCGTCGCCGGTGACGATCACGTCGAACAGCTCCAAGGCATCCACCCGCTCCAGATGACCGCGAACCCAGGTGCGTGGCGAACTACTCGCGATCGCCGTCCGCAGCCCCAGCTCGCGAGCCGACGTCACCCAGTCCCGGATGCCCGGTCGGAAGTCGAGCTCGGCATGCATTCGCTCCCGATGCGCAGTACGGCGGGCGTGGCTTTCGGACCGGTCGAATCCGGTGCCGACCGCAGCCGCGAGGACGGCGTACCGGTCCTCGCTCACGTCACCGCCGTGCCCGGGCCAGAACGCCTCCATGTCGAGCTGGAGCCCGTGGAACTCCCACTCCGCCTGCCAGCTCTCGACCATGGTGGTCTCGGTGTCCATCAGGAGCCCGTCGAAGTCGAACACCACAGCCTGTACGGCGGTCGGCAGCAGGCGGGTGGCGAGCAGATGGATCTGTACGGCGGTCAGCCCGAGCCCGGTGAGGTAGCCGCGGATACCGCCGAGCTGACTGTCCACGTGCTCGAGAGAACCGAGGATGGTCGAAGGTCGGGTGCGAGCGATCTCCGGTCCGTCCTGGATGCCGAGGTTGACCTCGCTGATCGCATAGTCGGCCGCGATCACATCACGGGGGACGCCGACGAGTTCCAGCAGCAGCGCGACGGTCAGACCGGTGCGGTCCTTGCCGGCTCGGCAGTGCACGATCACCGGCCGATCCGCGGGTGCGTCGGCGATCGCCTGGAAGATGCGGGCGATGTTGGCCGCATTCCGGCTCAGGCTGTTCCGGTAGACGTCGACGAGGTTGGGCTCGGCGGCCGCATCCCGCAGCGCCTCCGCGGCCGGATCGATCCACGGGACGCGTCGGTATGCCGGATCGTCCTCGAACGGATGGGGTTGCTTGAGCTCCCAGTCCGACCGCAGGTCGAGGATCAGTCCGGCGTTGACGGCGATGAACTCGGTGCGCCCGTCCGCGTCCAGCAGTTCGGGTGTGTCGGTCCGGAACAGGCGTCCGGAGGCGGTCGGAACGCCGTACCGGGTCGGGAATCCACCGAGGTCGCGAGCATTCAGGCATCGGTTCCACACACCTGCAGCCTACGGTTGGGGTATGCGCAGAGAGTTGTCCCTCCCGTTCGAGACCCGCGGGCACCGTGGGCTGATCTCCGTGCGCGTCGTCCCGAACGACGATCCGTGGGCCTCGGGGCACCAACTCGTCGTCCCGGACCTGGACGCCGAGGCGTTCCGCGGCTTCCCGATCTGTACGGCGGGCCTGCGGTACCACGGGCAGGGGATCGAAGCGATCATGGGCTGGATCCAGGTGACCAACGGGGTCGCGATCGACCTCGTCCCGAACCTGTCCGGCATCGATCCGTTCTACAGCTACGGCTACCTGCCGACCTTCTTCGACGCCCCGGCCAACCCTGATCACCCTGACGGGACCTGGCGGGCCGACACCTTTCTGACCGTCGTACCGGATGTCATTCGCTCACAGGTCGTCGAGCCGATCGCCGCGTTCTCGTGGGGTTATGAACTGCGGTCCGGCCGGCCCGATCTGCTCGACGTCACAACGCTGGCCGCGCGGGACTGGGCCGGTCATCGTGCGCTGTTGGAGACCGGTCACCCGACCTGGACCTTCAGCTAGACCTCGCGTTCCCAGGCCGTTCGCTGTGCGACCGGGCGGAAGCCGAGCTTGGTGTTGACCGCGATCATCGGCGCATTCTCGGGTGCATTCCACGTGTGCAGTACGGCGTTCCGCGCGACGCCGGCTTGGAGCGCACGAAGGTTCGGCGCCTTCACCGCGATGCCAAGCCCGTTGCCACGATGGGATCGCCGGACATACGTGTCGTACTGAAGCAGCCGGTCGGGTGTCTCCGGCGTGCCGCCCATCTGCGTGTACGCCGCCAGCTCGCCACTCGCGGTGTGGACGGCTGCCGTGGCATAGGTGAAGCGTCCTTGAGCAATGCGGCGAGCCTCGGCATCGCGGATCAGCTCGGGCGTCCAATGGACATGATGGTCGGCCCGTTCACCGACCGGTACATCCTCGCTCATCCCGGTCTGCAGGTCGGCGAACTGCTCGATCCACTCGTCCGGGGTGTGCTCGCGCCACTGGACGATCTCGTACCCAGCAACGGGTTTCTCCGCGATGTCGGTGGGGAGTTCGAGCACCTGGTGCAGTTCCGCGTGCTTGCGGACGAACCCGCGCGCGGCCGCGAACGCCGTACCGGCACTCTCGCCTGTCACCGGATCACCGCTCAGGTCAGACCCCGACAGGACGCGTCGTCCTTCGCGTTGGGCGCGCTCCACGGCAATCTCGAGCAGCCGCGATCCCACTCCGCGTCGCCGCCACTCGCGGGCGACGGCGATCTCCACATCAACCGTGTCCGTGCCGCCCACCAACCACCAGTCGAACCACGCGACACCCATCCAGACGCCGTCGTTGACGAGTCCCACGCCGTCGGCGCGAACCTCGGCATGTTCGCCGGCCATCAGCACGCGCGCCTCCTCGGTTCCCATGCCCACCGGGAACTCCAGCTCCAGCCGCGGCGCGTACTTCACCTCATAGAACCGCCGGAACACCTCAGCATCCTGCCCATCGACCGCCACGATCTCCATCTCAGCGCTCCGCTTCGAATTCGGTGAGGAGTTCGGTGATGAAGGGGTGCTCGCCGGGGGTGGGGTTGGGGCGGCGGTTTCGGTAGTAGGGGATGGCGATGATGACCAGTGACATGGCCCAGCCGCGGGCTCGGGTCCAGGTAGTGCGGTCGACATTCAGGGCGTCGCGGAAGGCCTGACGGGAGTCGCCCTCGAAGAGCCACCAGGCGGCCAGCAGGTCGGCAGCGGGGTCGGCCACTCTGGCGGTGCCGAAGTCGATCACGGCCGAGAGGTTGCCATCGGCAACGAGTACGTTGCCGGGCATCAGATCGCCGTGCATCCAGACAGGCGGTCCGGTGTACGTGTCGGCGGCGAGGGAGTCTTCCCAGGCGGCCAGGACGCGCTTGGTGTCGAGTTCGTCGCCGAGCTGGTCGAGGGCTTCGCGAAAGAGCTCGTCACGCGGAGCCAACGGCGTACCGCGGCTGAAGGGGTCACCGGCCGGCGGTCGCGGTGCGTCGGTGATGTCGATGGCCTGCAGACGCTGGATGAACTCGGCGAGCTGGCGGGCGGCGGCCGACGGATCGGTCAGCCGGTGGAGGTCGAAGGTCTCACCATCGCGCCAGCGATAGACGCCCCAGGTGCAGGGATAACCAGCACCCGGTACGCCGAGCGCCAGCGGCTCGGGGATCGCGAGCGGCAGGTGTGGTGCCAGGCGAGGGAGCCAGATGAGGTCCTTCTCGGTCTGACCCTGCATCCGCTCGGTCCGGGGGAGTCGTGCCACCAGGTCGGTGCCGACCCGGAAGGCCACGTGATCCGTGCCCGACGAAGCGACGACCTCGATCGGCGCACCCGCCCATTGCGGGAACTGCTCGGTGAGAAGGCGCGCCACCAGGGATGCGTCGATCTCCACTTCGTCATCGTGCAGTTTCGCGACGCTCGACATAGTCAGCGAGCCTCACACCGACGCCGCTGGGGGTCAATCGACTTTCAGGCGTCGAGAGGGTTGGTCAGTGATGGGGGCGGAGGGCTCGGTTGGCGGCGGGTTCGGCGATCTGGGCGCGGAACGGGTGGGCGGGGTAGACGCCCAGGAGGCGGACCTCGACGGAGAAGAAGGCCAGTTCTTCCATGGCCAGAGCCACGTTCGGGTCTTCCGGGTGGCCTTCGATGTCGGCGTAGAACTGGGTGGCGAAGAAGGTGCCGCCCAGTTGGTACGACTCCAGTTTCGTCATGTTGACGCTGTTGGTCGCGAAGCCGCCGAGGGCCTTGTAGAGCGCGGCCGAGACGTTCCGGACGCGGTAGACGAAGCTGGTGACGGTCGGCCCGGAGCCCACCGCCGGTACGACGGGTTCGCGGGCGAGCACGAGGAATCGGGTGGTGTTGTGGTGGGCGTCTTCGACGTCCTCGGCCAGTGTCTCCAGCCCGTAGAGACCGGCCGCGGCCTTCGGGGACAGCGCTGCCACGGAAGGATCGGCGAGCTCGGAGACCTCACGAGCAGCACCGGCGGTGTCATCGGCGACGACAGTCGACCAGCCGTGTTCACGGATGATCTTCCGGCACTGGCCGAGTGCGTGCACGTGGCTCCGCACGGTCCGGATCTGGTCGATCGTCGTACCGGGGACAGCCATCAGCTGGAAGTGGATCGGCAGGAAGTACTCGCCGATGATGTGCAGCCCGGACTCCGGCAGCAGGTGGTGGATGTCCGCCACCCGCCCCGCGATCGAGTTGTCGATCGGGATCATCGCCAGCCCGGCGCGACCACTGCTCACCGCCTCGAGGGCGTCCTCGAACGTCGTACAGGGCAGTTGGTCGCGCTCCGGAAACATGTCGGTGCACGCCATCGCCGAGTTGGCTCCGGGCTCACCCTGGTACGCGATCGGTCCGTCCACGAGCACCAGAGTAGCCCCGTACCATCTCAACCAGCGGATCAGGTGTCCGACTTACGGACCTTCTTCGGAGCTCCGGTGGTCGCCCGGCCCTCGAGTGCCTTGGCCTTGGTGGCGTACATGTCGAGGTACTCCTGGCCCGACAGTTCCATGATCTTGTACATGATCTCGTCGGTCACGGCGCGCAGGATGAGCCGGTCCGACTCCATCCCTTCGTACCGCGAGAAGTCCAGCGGCTCACCGAACTTGACCGTCGGCGACGCGAACGACGCCACCACCTTGCCGGGCGGTGCGACCACGTCGGTCCCGATCACCCCGCACGGGATCACCGGCACCTTCGCCTCGAGCGCCAGCCGGGCCACGCCGGTCCGGCCCTTGTACAGCCGGCCGTCGTGCGAGCGCGTGCCTTCGGGGTAGATCCCGAACAGGTCACCCCGCTCGAGCACCTTCATCCCGGCCCGCATCGCACCCTCGGACGCCGATCCGCCCGACCGGTCGATCGGCACCTGGCCGGTGCCCTTGAAGAAGCCACGCTGGAACCGGCCCTTGAGCCCGGCCCCGGTGAAGTAGTCGGACTTCGCGACGAAGGTCACCCGCCGCCGCAGTACCAGCGGCATGAAGATCCAGTCGGCGTACGAGAGGTGGTTGCTGGCGATGATCGCCGCACCCTCGGCCGGAACGTTCTCGGCGCCCTCCACGATCGGCCGGAAGAGCCGCTTGACCGGCGGACCGACCACGACGTTCTTGAGCACCCAGTAGATGCCCCGGCCGTCTCCGTCCGCCGCCGCGTCCACCACCGGATCCACCCTGCGTTCGGGCCGTGGCGACTGCGCCGGTTCCGTCATCGATGTCCTCTCCTCACGTTCCCCGAGCCCTCATGATGCCGCATCGGGCCGGGGTGTGGGGTCAGTCCTTCGGTGCGGGGGTGAAATGTGCCTTGACGTGCGGGCGGGTGGCGAGGACGAACGTGGCGATCAGCACAACGATCTGAAGTCCCTGGCCGATGCTCATCCAGACCGGATTCTGGCCGGAGACGATGTAGTAGACGTTCAGGACGGTCACGACGATCGCCACGATCCGGATCCGCCGGTACGACGATCGCTTCCCGTTCCGCAGTCCTTTGATGATCCGCAGGTAGACCAGCAGGATGATCAGCGCCGAGATCGGCCGGGACCACAGCGACCACGACAGACTCGCCCGAACGGTGTCCCGGACGGCGGGATCGGGGGAGTCGTGGTTCGCGGCGTGCAGGAACTGGTAGTCCAGGACGCTCTGGTGGAAGACCGTGACCAGGATCGCGATCAGGATGCTCAGCCCGAGATAGATCATCACCAACCGGATCACCGGCTGCATCACGCGCTCCCGCTCGGCCGCCGTCGGGTCTTCAACTGGATTGGTCATGGATACAAATTAGGACCGCTGCAGGGCCACCCCGGCTCGCCACGCGGCAGCGCCTGACACGCTCCGGCCCGCGTTCGTAAGCTGCTGCCGTGAGGATCACGCGATTGACAGCGGTTGTCGCAGTACTCGCCGCGGCCCTGATCGGCACCGGTACGACGGCGCAAGCCGAGGAGGCGGTCCCCGACGCCAAGGTCGTCCCGATCCAGGTGACCGGGCCGACCGCGTCCCGCTTCAACCTGGTCGTGATGGGCGACGGCTACACCGCGGCCGAGCTGCCGAAGTTCCGGGAGCAGGTCGACAAGCACCTGAACGTGCTCTGGAGCATCGAGCCCTTCAAGTCGTACCGCAACTACATCAACGTGTACGCCGTCGAGATCGCCTCACCGCAGAGTGGCGTCGACTGCGATCCGAACCTCACGTCACCGAAGGTCGACACCCCGCTCCAGATGGGCTTCTGGGGCGGCTGCAACCCGAGCAGCGTCCAGCGCCTGCTGACCGTCAGCTCCACTGCCGCGATCCAGTACGCCGACCTCGTCCCGGGCACGACTTCGGGCAACCGGCAGATCCTTGCCATCGGCAACAGCGACACGTACGGCGGTGCCGGCGGAACCTACGCGACAGCCTCCGGCGGCAACGCGTTGTCCGCCCTGATCACCCCGCACGAGCTCGGCCACTCCCTCGGCGGGCTCCAGGACGAGTACGACTACTACGCCCGCGGCGACCGAGGAGCGCCGTACGAGGGCACTGAGCCGTCGTCGATCCACCACACGCTGCTCACCGAACAGCAGATGCGGGATCAGCAGCAGAAGTGGTTCCGCTGGCTGGGGGAGCCGTCCGAATCCGGCGGCCCGATCGGGCGCTACGAGGGCGGCATGTACGCCGGTTCGGGGGTCTGGCGGCCGAGTCGGCACTCGATGATGAAGACCCTCGGGTACTCCTTCGACCAGATCTCCCGGGAGCGGATGACGCAGCGGATCTCGTCCCGCGTCAACCTCTTCCAGGCGAGTACGCCGACCGGCCAGGTGGCCGCGGACCAGGTCGTCTGGCTGCAGACCCTGCACCCGAGCAGTCATGAGCTCGACGTCTCCTGGACCCTCGACGGCCGAACCCTCCCGACCGCCAACCGGCGGGCGGTGGACCTCGCTACCCTCGGCCTCGCACCCGGCGTTCACACGCTCACTGCGAAGGTGGTCGACCCGACCGACTTCATCCGCGATCCCGCCGTACGGCCGACCGCGTCCCGGACCTGGACGGTCAACACCACCCTGAGCGCCAAGCCCACGACGACCCCGGTCGCGTTCACCGGATCGACCGCCACCGACCACCCGGTCAGCGCGGACGAGGTCGTGTACGCCGAGACGACGCAGTCGGAGACCGATCAGCCGGCGATCGGCTGGAAGCTGGACGGCCAAGCGGCCGACAACCCCGGCAACGACCGCGACTTCGACCTCGCGCCGCTGCAATTGACCGGCCGTCACACGCTGAGCGCGACGGTCGGCTCGCAGACCCTGACCTGGCAGGTCGACGGCGTCGAGCCGACCGTCACCTCGACGATGTCCAAGCCGCTCCTGACCGTCCAGAAGCCGGCCGGCCCGGAGTACATCTACAACGACGCGTTCACGATGAAGCTGGCTGCGACCGACGACAGCACCGGGTACGTCGTACCGGAGTTCCGCGTTGACGGGGACGGGTGGTTCAACTACTTCGGCTGGCCGACGGACGCGTCCGCGCCGTACAAGTTCACCGCGGAAGGGACGGCGATCGACCAGCTCGTCTACGGCAAGCTCGGCGTACCGCGAGTGGTCCCGTGGGACGACGTACCGCCCGGCTACGGCCGGCACCAGGTCGAGTACCGCGCGATCGATGCCTCCGGCAACATCGGTACCCCGCGCCGGTTCGCGGTCACGTTGTTGCGCCCGGCCCCGACCTGTACGACGACGATCACCGGGACCCGGAATGGACCACTGGTCTTGCGATCCGGCGTGACCTGCTTGTCTGGGGCAACCGTCAACGGCCCGATCCAGGTCTCCGCCGGCGCCTCGCTCGTCGCGACGGATTCCCGCATCTCCGGCCCGGTCAACGCCGCCAAGGCAGCCGACATTCAGCTGCTCCGGACCACGGTGAGCGGCCCGGTCTCGTTCGCCGGAATCACCCGCAGCGCGGTCCTGATCGGCAGCACGATCAGCGGTCCGGTCTCGATCGGTACGGCGACCACCACCGAGCCGGTCGCCTTGGCCGGGAACACGATCAACGGCCCACTGTCCTGCTCCGGCAACGCGGTCACTCCCACCAACCTGGAGGCCCCGAACCAGGTCGCCGGACCGCGATCCGGGCAGTGCGCCCAGCTCTGAGCCAACCAGACATGAGGGTGAGTTTTCCCGACATGTCGGTGACAGGGCTGCTCCCATAACTTCTTCAGTACGGCGGGGACGACGCCCCGCCGGACTGGGAGGAGTGACATGAACGGACTGCGGGTGGCGGCGCTGATGGCGGCCACGATCACGACGGGCCTGATGGCGGGGGTCTACTGGGCGTACGGGACGGCCTTCATGCCCGGGCTGGCGAAGGTCGACGACAAGACGTTCGTCGGGGCGTTCCAGGCGGCCGACCGGGCGATCGTCAACCCGGTCTTCCTCGGGATCGGCTTCGTCGGGACGCTGCTGCTGACGGGACTCGCCGGGCTGCTCAGCCTCAAGGAGAAGGCGCTGCCGTGGATCGCGGTCGCCTTCGTGCTCTACCTGATCACGATGATCGTCACGGTCGCGGTCAACGTCCCGCTCAACGATGCCCTCAAGGCGGCCGGTGACCCGAACACGATCGACGTCGCCGCCGCCCGGGCCGCCTTCGACGCGGCCCGCTGGACCACCTTCAACACCATCCGCACCGTCCTCGACCTGCTCGCCTTCGGCCTCCTCGGCTGGGCCCTCTACCTCACCGGCAAATCCGCCGCCCAACCCTGATCTTCAGGTCCCCCGGCCGCATCCGTAACTCTCCCCAAACCGGTTTGGGGAGAGTTTGCCTGTCCTGAACAGTGATCTGGGGAGGAACCACCCCCCGAATCGGCGCGGGATCCTCCCCGAACCGGCCTGCGGGGTGTCTGGTGTTCGGCGGATTGCTGACAGACTGAGGGGGTGGCACCAGTTCAAGCTCCGCCGTCGTCGCAGCTCCCGGCCGTCCAGAAACTGCGGATCCGGTTCGCCAAGCGCGGGCGGCTGCGATTCACCTCACACCGCGACTTCCAGCGGGCGTTCGAGCGCGCCGTCCGGCGCGCGGAGCTCCCGGTGGCCTTCTCGCACGGTTTCAGCCCGCACCCGAAGATCTCGTACGCCGGGGCCGCGCCGACCGGAGCAGCCTCGGAAGCGGAGTACTTGGAGATCTCGCTCACACACGAGCGCGACCCTGAACAGGTCCGGGAGGCGCTGGACGAGGCGCTGCCACCCGGGCTGGACGTCCTCGAGGTGGTCGTCGCCGGTCCAGGCTCACTGGCCGACCAGTTGGAGGCCAGTGAGTGGCTGATCGCACTGCCCGGCGTGGATGCGGAACCGGCGGCCGCGGCGGTGGAGGCGTTCCTCGCCCGGACCGAAATCATGGTCGAGCGCATGACCAAGCGGGGGCTTCGCTCGTTCGACTGTCGAGATGCCGTTCTCCGACTCACCGTCGGGAGTGAACCGGCGTCGGTTGAGACGTGTGCGATACTGCAAGTGGTGTTACGGCACGGAACCCCGGCCGTGAGACCCGACGACGTTCTCGCCGGCTTGCTCGAAGTAGCGACGCTCCCGGTGACGGGCCCGGCTCTTCTGACCAGGCTCGCCCAGGGCCCGCACCTCGCGGCAACCGGCACAGTGGACGACCCGCTCGCTCGAGACCGCGACGCCAACCAGGCGACCGCGACCGGCCAGGCAGGTCCCCACCAGACGCATACAGCGGAGGGCGACGCCGCCGCTCCCTCTGTGCCCTGAGCCCGGGTGGAGCGGACCCCCGCAGGCTTCCGTCGCCCCGGCACCAGGTTGTGCAGGAGCGGCGAACCGTGACCGCCAGGCAGCAGCGACCGGACCCGTGACAGGGGTCGCAGGGTGCGCCGCCGGGCTTGAGGAGACCGCACCACATGCTCGACAACGAGCCGACCACCGAGGCAGCCGAGACTGCCACCGCCCAGTCCACGAGTCGATCGACGGCCAGGAAGACGGCCGCCAAGAAGACCGTGGCGAAGAAGACGACGGTCAAGAAGACCGCCGCCCCCCGCAAGCGCGTCGCCAAGACGGGCGCCGCGGAGGTCCCGACGCAGTCCGACGACGTCGCTGCCGACCCGGCCCCCCGGACCGCGAAGAAGGCCGTCGCCAAGAAGGCTGCCGCGAAGAAGGCGCCGGCCAAGAAGGCCGCCGCCCCGGTCAAGCGCGCCGCGAAGAAGGCCGCTGGGCCGGTCGAGACCTCTGTCGTCGACGCCGGCCCGGTCACCGAGACCCCGGCCCCGGCGAAGAAGACGACCGCGCGCAAGCGCACCACCAAGAAGGCACCCGCCACCCTGGTCGCGACCGATTCCCCGCTCACCGACGGTCCCGTCGCCGACGCGGAGCAGGCTCCGGCCCGTCGTACCCGCTCCCGCCGCGGCGCCGAGCCGGCCGCCGAGGTCGCGACCCCCGAGGCCGCGCCCGCCCCGCGCCGCCCGACCACCTTCACCGGCACCTCCCGCGTCGTGAGCAGCTCCGACGCCCCTGCCGCGACCGCCAGCTCGGGAGCCACCGCGGGCTCGGCCGGCGCCACCGCCGACTCCGGCCAGACCGCCACCAAGCGCACCTCGCGCCGCCGCGGCGCCCAGCCCGCCGCAGACGTACCTGAGGCAACTCCGCTCTTCCCGACGGTCGACGCGACGTCCGCTGAGGCGGATGCACCGGCCGCCGAGGAGACCAGCACCGGCACGCGCCGGTCCCGTCGCCGGGCGCCGGCTGCTGCCGCCGTGCTGTTCCAGGCGCCGACCGTGCCGAGCACCGCTCCGGCCGAGGCCGCAGCCACCAGCCCGGTCGAGGCGACCGAGCCCGCTCCGGCCACGCGTAGCTCGCGGAGCCGTCGGGGCGCCAAGACCGCCCAGGCCGAGCCGACCGTCGAGGCCGCGCAGGAGACCGCGCCGATCGCCGAGCCGGCTGAGGACGAGCAGCCGACGACGTCACGTCGCCGCCGGAGCCGTCGCGGCCGCGATGCCGAGGCCCGCGAAGAGGTTGTCGAGCCGATCGTCGAAGAGCTCGAGGACGACGAAGAGGACGAGACCGAGGCTGACGAGGCCGCGGACGACCAGGCGGACGACGTACAGGCTGAAGACGGTGACGACGACGAGTCCGCCGAGGGCACCCGTCGCCGCCGTCGCCGCCGGGGCGGCCGTCGCCGCCGCAAGACCGGTGACGCCGAGGACAGCTCCGACGAGCAGGACGAGAGCGCCGACCAGGACTCCGACGACGCGGAAGCCTCCGCCGACGACGAGCAGGACGGCTCTGCCGATGACGGTGAGGACGGCGGCAGCTCGTCGCGTCGCCGCCGGCGTCGCCGTCGCCGCAAGGGCGAAGAGGGCAGTGGCGCGGCCGACGACCCCGACGAGATTGTCGTCCGGGTCCGCGAGCCGCGCAGCAAGAACACGGCCAACGAGGTCACCGCGATCGAGGGCTCGACCCGGCTGGAGGCGAAGAAGCAGCGCCGCCGTGAGGGTCGCGCCGCCGGTCGCCGCCGCGCGCCGATCGTGACCGAGGCCGAGTTCCTGGCCCGCCGCGAGTCGGTCGAGCGGACGATGGTGATCCGGTCCCGCGAGGACCTGACCCAGATCGCGGTCTCCGAGGACAACGTCCTGGTCGAGCACTACGTGACGACCGCGGACCAGAGCTCGCTGATCGGCAACGTGTACCTCGGTCGCGTGCAGAACGTGCTGCCCAGCATGGAGGCGGCGTTCATCGACATCGGCAAGGGCCGCAACGCGGTCCTGTACGCCGGTGAGGTCGACTGGGCCACCCTCGGTGGCTCCAACGGCCCGCGCAAGATCGAGCAGGTGCTGAAATCCGGTCAGGCGGTCCTGGTCCAGGTGACCAAGGACCCGATCGGTCACAAGGGCGCCCGGCTCACGAACCAGATCAGCCTGCCCGGCCGGTACGTCGTCTACGTCCCGCGCGGCGGCAACGGCGGCATCAGCCGCAAGCTGCCGGACACCGAGCGGAACCGCCTGAAGACGATCCTCAAGGACATCATTCCCGACGAGGCCGGCGTCATCGTCCGGACCGCGGCCGAGGGTGCGTCCGAGGAGGAGCTGACATCGGATGTCAGCCGGCTGCAGTCGTACTGGACGGAGATCGACAAGAAGTCGAAGTCCGGCCAGGCGCCCGCGCTGCTGCACGGCGAGCCCGACCTGCTCATCCGGGTCGTGCGCGACCTGTTCACCGAGGACTTCGCCAAGCTGGTCATCTCCGGCGACGACGCCTACGAGCAGGTCAAGGAGTACGTCGCGGGGGTTGCGCCGCACCTGGCCGACCGGGTCGAGCAGTGGAACGCCGCCAACTCCGGTGACGTGTTCGCCAACTTCCGGATCGACGAGCAGATCAAGAAGGCACTGGACCGCAAGGTCTGGCTGCCGTCGGGTGGTTCGCTGGTCATCGACCGCACCGAGGCGATGACCGTCGTCGACGTCAACACCGGCAAGTTCACCGGCTCCGGCGGAAACCTCGAGGAGACCGTCACCAAGAACAACCTGGAGGCGGCCGAGGAGATCGTCCGCCAGCTCCGGTTGCGCGACATCGGCGGCATCATCGTGATCGACTTCATCGACATGGTGCTGGAGTCGAACCGCGACCTGGTGCTGCGTCGCCTGGTCGAGTGCCTGGGCCGGGACCGGACCAAGCACCAGGTGGCCGAGGTCACCTCGCTCGGCCTGGTCCAGATGACCCGCAAGCGGATCGGTACCGGCCTGCTCGAGGCGTTCAGCGAGAACTGCGACCACTGCGGTGGCCGCGGCCTGATCCTGCACGACGAGCCCAAGGAGTCCCGTCGCCGCGACGGTGGCCGCAATGCCGCTGGTGGCAACAACGCCGCCAGCAACGGCGCCGGCAGCAACGGGAACGGCAACGGTCCCGACCAGGCCAAGCCGGCCGCGCAGGCGGAGGAGACGGGCCGCAAGAGCTCCCGTCGCCGCCGGGGCAAGGGCCGCTCCGACGAGGAGGGCACCGAGGCGGAGACCGCACAGCACCACGCGGACGCCGCTCAGCGCCTGGCTCAGATCGCCGCGGCCTCGGCCAAGAAGGACGCCGACGAGGCAGCCTCGAACGGTACGCCGGAACCCACCGGCTACCCGGTCTCCGCCCAGGCGGACGAAGCGGTCAGCCCGGAGGCCACCGGCTTCCCGTCGGCCGACGTACCGGCTGATGCTGAGTCTGCGGAGGCCGGTCAGAACGGCACCAAGAGCACGCGACGCCGGCGCAGCAGCCGGGGCCGTGGCAAGGCGGCCAACGAGGCGGCGGAGACGCCGGTGGAGCTCGTGTCGGCCGGTCATTAGCCCGATTTCCGGGATACTGCGCTCGCGTAGTATCCTGGTCATTCGGTGCGCCCGAGGCGCGCCGATTTGTGTGTAGCAAGAACTGTGTGTTGTGAGTGTGTTACTGAGGCTTTGCGGCCGGTAGCGGACCAGCGCACTTTGTACAGAACTTCCGATCCAGCAGAGAGTGAGATCCACGGTGTACGCGATCGTGCGCAGTGGCGGCACCCAGCAGAAGGTCGCCGTCGGCGATGTCATCGAGATCGACAGCCTGACGGACGCGGTGGGCGACACCGTCGCGCTGCCGGCGGTCCTGGTCGTCGATGGCGACACCGTGACGACCGATGCAGCGGCGCTGGCCAAGGTTGCCGTGTCGGCTGAGGTTCTCGGCCGCACCAAGGGACCCAAGATCCACATCCTGAAGTACAAGAACAAGACCGGTTACCGCAAGCGCCAGGGGCACCGTCAGCACTACACCCAGGTCAAGGTCACCGCGATCGACGCGAAGAAGTGAGCTGATTAACTCATGGCACACAAAAAGGGAGCGGCCTCGACCCGCAACGGTCGTGACTCCAACGCGCAGCGCCTCGGCGTGAAGCGGTTCGGCGGCCAGCTGGTCAACGCCGGCGAGATCATCGTCCGGCAGCGCGGCACGCACTTCCACCCGGGCAACCTGGTTGGCCGCGGCGGCGACGACACGCTGTTCGCGCTGGCCGAGGGCAAGGTGGAGTTCGGCACCCGTCGCGGGCGTCGCGTCGTCAACATCGTCCCGGCCCCGGCGGAGTAACACCGCCACCCGGACGTTCAGTAGCTCTGCAAAGGGCGGGTCGCGGAATACCGCGAACCCGTCCTTTTGCTGTGTTAAGCGCAGTCTGTGTTAGGCACTACCTACAGGAAGTTGAGAACCACCGATGGCGATCCCCAGCTTTGTCGACCGCGTGACGGTGCACGTCACCGCGGGCCGCGGCGGACACGGATGTGCCTCGGTGCACCGGGAGAAGTTCCGGCCCCTCGGCGGTCCTGACGGCGGCAACGGCGGTGACGGCGGCAGCGTGATCCTGCGCGTCGACCCGGACACCACCACCCTCGTCGACTACCACCGCTCCAGCCACCGCAGCGGCACGAATGGTGCCCAGGGCAAGGGTGACCACCAGGCCGGCAGCAACGGCGAGAGCATCATCTTGCCGGTCCCTGACGGCACGCTGATCAGCACGGCGGACGGCGAGATCCTCGCCGACCTCGTTGGCCCTGGTGCCGAGTTCGTCGCGGCCCGTGGCGGCAAGGGCGGTCTGGGCAACGCGGCGCTGGCCAGCAGCGCCCGCAAGGCGCCCGGCTTCGCTCTGCTTGGTGAGGAAGGCGAAGAGCGCCACCTCGTCCTCGAGCTCAAGGTTGTTGCCGACATCGGTCTGGTCGGCTTCCCGAGCGCGGGCAAGTCGTCGCTGGTCGCGTCGATCAGCCGCGCGCGGCCGAAGATCGCCGACTACCCCTTCACCACCCTGATCCCGAACCTCGGTGTCGTCGTCGCCGGTGAGACCACCTTCACCACGGCCGACGTACCGGGTCTGATCGAGGGTGCGAGCGAGGGTCGCGGGCTCGGGCACGACTTCCTGCGGCACGTGGAGCGGTGTGCGGCGCTCGTGCACGTCATCGACTGCGCGACCTACGAGCCTGGCCGTGACCCGCTCAGCGACCTCGACACGATCGAGGCCGAGCTGAAGGCACACGGCGGGCTCGAGGACCGGCCGCGACTCGTTGCCCTGAACAAGATCGACGTACCGGACGCGCGCGAGATCGCCGAGATGGTGCAGGCCGAGCTGGAGCAGCGCGGGCTGCGGGTGTTCCCGATCTCGACCGCTTCGCACGAGGGCCTGGAGGCCCTGAAATTCGCGATGGCCGAGATCGTGGTCAAGCAGCGCGCGGAGCAGGAGAAGCCCGACAACACCCGGATCATCATCCGGCCGCAGGCCCAGGGTGGATCCGAGTTCAAGGTGAAGAAGCTGCCGGAGGACGGCGGCTGGCTGATCCAGGGCGACAAGCCCGAGCGCTGGGTCAAGCAGACCGACTTCACCAACCCGGAGGCCGTCGGCTACCTCGCCGACCGGCTGAACCGGCTGGGTGTCGAGAAGGAGCTGCTGGAGCGCGGCGCGATGGCCGGCGACGGGGTCGTCATCGGCGACGGCCCGAACGCGGTCGTCTTCGACTTCGCTCCCGAGGTCCAGGCCGGCGCCGAGCTGCTGTCGCGCCGTGGCGAGGACCAGCGACTTGAGGAGAACCGGCCCGCGCTGGACCGGCGTCGGGCCAAGGACGAGGAGTACCACGCACTCCGGTCGGGCGAGGCCAAGTCCGACCTGTCGGAGTACGGCGCCGGCTGGATCGAGGACGAGGTCGACCTGTCCCCGGCCGAGGCCAAGCGGGCAGCGGAGAAGGCGGAGAAGCTCGCGCGCAAGGAAGCACGCGAACTGGCTCTGCAGAAGGAACTCGACCAGAACGGTTGATACCTGATGGACCAACGCGCGGAGGCCGTCGAGGCCACGCGAATCGTCGTGAAGGTCGGCTCGTCGTCGCTGACGCAGCGCGGCCGGATCGATCTGGACCGGCTCCGGCCGCTCGTCGACGCCATCGCGGCGCGGCGGGCGACGGGGACCGAGGTCGTGCTCGTCTCCTCCGGGGCGATCGCGGCCGGGCTGGCGCCGATGGGGCTGCGTTCGCGACCGCGTGACCTCGCCACCCAGCAGGCGGCCGCGTCGGTGGGTCAGGGCGAGCTGATGGCTCGGTACAGCGACGCCTTCGGTGCGCACGACCTGCGGGTCGGCCAGGTGCTGCTGACGGTCGACGACGTGACCCGGCGCAGCCACTACCGCAACGCGTTCCGGACGTTCGCCCGGTTGCTGGAGCTGGGCGTCGTACCGATCGTCAACGAGAACGACACGGTCGCCACCACCGAGATCCGCTTCGGCGACAACGATCGGCTGGCCGCGTTGACCAGCCACCTCGTGCACGCGGATCTGTTGTTGCTGCTGTCGGACGTCGACGGCCTGTACGACGGTGATCCGCGCAAACCCGGGACGACGATGGTCACCGAGGTCCGGGGTGCCGCCGATCTGGAGCCGCTCGCGATCGGCAAGACCGGTTCCTCCGGGGTCGGTACCGGCGGCATGCAGACCAAGGTCGAGGCGGCCGCGATCGCCACCGAGGCCGGGATTCCCGTCGTACTGACATCGGCCGCATTGGTCGCAGAAGCCTTGCAGGGCAAGCGAGTTGGCACCCTCTTCCATCCCACCGGCCGTCGCCAGAAGACCCGCATGCTCTGGCTCGCGCATGCCACCTCGGGCGTCGGCATCCTGCGGTTGGACGAAGGTGCGGTCCAAGCTGTGACGGTACGGCGTAAGTCGCTGCTGCCGGCCGGGATCATCGGCGTCGAAGGCACTTTCTCCGCGGGAGACCCCGTCGACCTGGTGTCGCCGACCGGCGTCGTCGTCGCCCGCGGCCTGGTCAACTACGACGCGGCCGAGTTGCCCGGGCTGCTGGGTCGCTCGACCCACGACCTGGCGCGCGAGCTCGGAGCGGCGTACGAACGCGAAGTCGTCCACCGCGACGACCTGGTCCTGCTGTGACTGTCGAATCTAGGATGAACACGTGAGCGAGATCATCGAACTGGCCCGGCGGGCGCGAGAAGCGTCGTACGCGTTGGCGGAAGCCTCACGGGCGACCAAGGATGCGGCACTGCACGCGATGGCGGCAGCGCTGCGCGCCAACACCGACGCGATCGTCGCAGCGAATGCTCAGGACGTCGCGGCGGCACGCGAGGCCGGTACGCCGGAGTCCACGGTCGACCGGCTGGCGCTGGACGCCGGTCGGGTCGACGGGATGGCAGCCGGGCTGGAGCAGTTGGCCGGGCTGACCGATCCGGTCGGCGAGGTCGTCCGCGGCTACACGCTGCCGAACGGTCTTGAGCTTCGTCAGGTGCGAGTGCCCTTTGGCGTCGTCGGGATCATCTACGAGGCCCGGCCGAACGTGACGGCCGACGCGGCTGGCATCTGCCTCAAGTCGGGCAACGCGGTGCTGCTGCGCGGCTCGTCGTCCGCGGCTGCTTCCAACGTCGCGATCGTCGACGTACTGCGGGAGGCCGCGACCTCGGTCGGGTTGCCGGCAGACGTCGTACAGGGTGTGCCGACGGACCGGGCCGCGGTGAAGGAGCTCATGCAGGCGCGCGGGCTGGTCGACGTACTGATCCCGCGCGGTGGTGCCGGGCTGATCCAGACTGTGGTCAGCGAGTCGACCGTGCCGGTGATCGAGACCGGCGTCGGCAACTGCCATGTGTACGTCGATGCTGACGCCGACCTCGGCCTCGCGCTGGAGATCCTGCTGAACTCGAAGACGCAGCGGCCGAGCGTGTGCAACGCGGCCGAGTCTCTGCTGGTGCACGCCTCGGTGGCTGACGAGTTTTTGGCGATTGCCCTTCCTGCGTTGGCTTCCGCCGGGGTGACGGTCCACGGTGATCCGACAGTCGTTGCTGCAGGCAAGGACATTGTCGAAGCGACGGACGAGGACTTCGGGACCGAGTACAACTCACTCGACCTGTCGGCCGCGGTGGTCGATTCGCTGGAGAGCGCCGTACAGCACATCCGTCGCTACAGCTCCGGTCACACCGACGCGATCATCACCCGCTCCCAGGCCGCCGCCCGCCGTTTCGTCCAGGCCGTCGACTCGGCCGCGGTCGTGGTCAACGCGAGCACCCGCTTCACCGACGGCGCCGAGTTCGGCTTCGGCGCCGAGATCGGCATCTCCACCCAGAAGCTGCACGCCCGCGGCCCGATGGGCCTTCCGGAGATGACGTCCACCAAGTACGTCGTCACCGGCGAAGGTCAGATCCGGAACTGATCCACCACGACTGAGGGCGGCTCGGCTGCGAGGATGGCCAGAGCCGCCAGGTGGTGCTCGTCGATCTCCAGATCGTTCAGCTGCGCAGGTCCGCTGTCCCACCGCACCACGCCCGGCGGCTCATCTGGCGCGCTCACCACGACGGTCCACAACCCCGCCCCGATCCCGTCCCCGGTCGCCTTGAGCAGCGCCTCCTTGCGCGTCCAGTACCGCGTGAACGCCCGCGCCTTCGCAGCCCCGTCGTACTGCTTGAGCACCTGCAGCTCCTCAGGCGCCAAACTCATCCCTGCGACCCCATCGACATCCTGCGCGGAGTCGACCCGCTCCACATCAAGCCCCACCGGCGCCGTACCGATCGCCAATCCAACCCACTCACCCGAGTGCGACACCGACAACTCAACCCCCTCGGTCCGCACCTTCCCATGCGGCTTCCCGCAGTCCCGGCACGCCCGATCCAGTACGACGTCAGCCGGCGCCACCGACATCCGGGCCCCCACCAACCGCCGCGTCATCGTCACCCCCAGCAGGAACCGCGCCTTGTCCGCCTCCCGCCGATATCGCGCATGCCGCTCCCGCTCAACCGCGTTCAGGTCCGCCAAGAACTCAGCCCGCGCCTGCCCAACCCCCGCCCACCACACCTCGACCTGGTTCATGCCGGTGGCTCCGGCAGCGGCGCCGGACGGCCTTCCCAGCGGGTCGACAGTACGACGGTCGTCCGGGTCCTGACGACGCCGTTCACGCGGCGCAGGGAGCCGACCACGGCCTCCAGTTGGCTGACGTCCGCGACGCGGATCTTCACCACCAACTCCTGGTCGCCCGCGACGAACCAGCAGTCCTCGACCGCGGCGATCTCGCGGACCTGGTCGACGATGTCGTCGGTCTCCACGTCGTCCTTCTGGAACAGCCCGATCAGCGCGCTGGTCCCGAGCCCGACCTCGCTCGGCGCGACGATCGCGCGGTAGCCGAGCAGCACGCCGCGCTCCTCCAGGCGCCGGACCCGCTCCTGGACGCTCGGGCCGGACAGCCCGACCACCCGGCCGAGCTCCGCCCAGCTCGAGCGGCCGTTCAGCCTCAGCGCCTCGATCAGCTGCCGATCGATCACGTCCATACGGGATGAACCTCCTGTTTGCCGCAGATTCGTAGGCACTTGGCCTGATCTGCCTTCAATTCGTTTGTGTGGACTGACTGATTGTCGTACAATTTGAAGTGTCGGAGCCGGTCCGCTCCGATCCTGTCAACAACCCAGTGAAGGAATCATGATCACCCCCGATGTCGCCCGTGCCCACATCGACGAGATGCACCGTGTCGCCGCGCAGTACCAGCGCGCTTCCGCCGTCCCGTCCCTCTGGCGCCGGCTGCTGACCCGTCACATCCGCCACAGCTGACGCCGACCTCCCGCGCGACCGGATGGCCACGAGTGCCACCGGTCGCGCTCTTGTGTCCGGCCACGAGATAGGCTCTGACCATGCTGAACCTTGTCGTGCCGCAGCTCGCGGCCCTCGAGGAGGCCGTTGAGGCCTCACACATCTCGCCGTGGTGGTACGGCGGGTTCACCCTCGTCGTCTTCGCCCTGCTGCTGCTCGTCACGGTGATCATGGGCAAGGGCCGGCCGCACAGCTGATATGACTGCCGTCGAGCGGGTCCGCCGGCTGGGCGTGATGGGTGGCACGTTCGACCCGATCCACCACGGCCACCTGGTGGCCGCCAGCGAGGTCCAGGCGTACTTCGATCTGGACGAGGTCATCTTCGTCCCGACCGGCCAGCCCTGGCAGAAGCTCGATCGCGACGTGTCCGAGGCCGAGGACCGGTACCTGATGACGGTCATCGCGACCGCCTCGAACCCGCGGTTCTCGGTCAGCCGGGTCGACATCGACCGGCCGGGGCCGACGTACACGATCGACACGCTGCGCGACCTGTCCGCGCTCTACCCGGACGCGGAGCTGTTCTTCATCACCGGTGCCGACGCGCTGGCCCAGATCCTCACCTGGCGCGACGTCGACGAGATGTTCAAACTCGCGCAGTTCGTCGGCTGTACGCGGCCGGGGACCGAAAGTCTCGAGCTGCCCCTGGACAAGCTGCCGATGGATCGGATCACCTTGCTGGAGGTCCCGGCGCTGGCGATCTCGTCGACCGAATGCCGCGCCCGGGTCGCCAAGGGGAACCCGACCTGGTACCTCGTCCCGGACGGCATCGTCCAGTACATCGCCAAGCGCGAGCTCTACACCAACCGTTAGTCTCCGCAATTTTTTCAAAGGATCAGCTATGCCAGCCTCAGAACGCGCCATCGAGCTGCTCACCGCGGCCGCCGAGGCGGCCCATGACAAGAAGGCCGAGAACGTCCTCGCCTTCGACGTCTCCGAGCAGCTCGCCATCACCGACGCCTTCCTGGTCGCGTCCGCCTCCAACGACCGCCAGGTGCGCGCCATCGTCGACGCCGTCGAGGAGAAGCTCCGGGTCGACTTCGACGCCAAGCCGGTACGCCGTGAGGGCGCCCGCGAAGGCCGTTGGGTGCTGCTCGACTACCTGGAGATCGTGATCCACGTCCAGCACGACGAGGAGCGCAACTTCTACTCCCTCGAGCGGCTGTGGCGCGACTGCCCGATCATCAAGCTCCCGTCCGCCGTCCCCGGCGCGGGCACGGCCGAATGACCGCTGGGCGGCTGATCGTCTGGCGCCACGGCCGGACCGAGTGGAACCTGCAGGACAAGATCCAGGGCCAGGCCGACATCCCCCTCGACGAGGTCGGCATCGCCCAGGCCCGCACCGCGGCGGCCCGCCTGGCCACTCTGGCCCCGACCCGCCTGTTCGCCAGCGACCTCCAGCGCGCCGCCGCCACCGCCGGCGAGCTGGCCGTCCTGACCGGCCTCAAGATCGAGTACGACGAGGCCCTCCGCGAGATCGACGTCGACGACTGGGCCGGCCTCACCCAGGCCGAACTGGCCGCCCAGAACCCCGAGGCCGCCGCCCGCATCAAAGCCGGCGAATCCCAGCGCCGCGGCACCGCCGGCGAAACCGTCGAAGAAGTAGCCGACCGCTTCGCCGAAGCCCTCACTCGCATCTCCGTCCAAGGCACCGCCGCCGACACCACCGTCATCGCCACCCACGGCCTGGCCGCCCGCGTAGGCATCTGCCGCTTCCTAGGCATCCCCGACGCCCACTGGCCCGCCTTCGGCGGTCTCTCCAACTGCAACTGGGTCTCCCTCCTCCCCAGCACCCGCACCCACCGCTGGCGCATCGAAGAGTGGAACGCCGGCTCCCTCCCCGAACCAGTAATGTCCGACGACCCCCAGCGCTAACCCGAACCCACTCCGCGGCGGCACCCCCGGACCCCGCTCCGCGGCCGCACCCCTTCAGTCGCCTCCGGCGACGCCCGCGCCCGCCGCCTGCACACCGCCACCCGGCGGGCCAACCGCCGGCGTGCGGTGGACGACTGGGCCGCACCAGACCCCTCCGGCGACAGCCTGGGTCGTCGTTCCCCATTGCCCGGTCGATCAGTGCACACCGCGGCTCCGTACAAGGCCGGTCCCTGGTCGCAGTGGGCTTTGCGGGGACTTACTGCCTCCAGGTGACAGTAAGTCCCCGCTGATCGCCATCTCACTCTGCGTGGAGCACCCACAAACGGTCGGCACGCCACAAACCGCCGTACAGCACCAACTCCCACGCCACCAACGCAAGCTCGACACCCCTGCGGAGCGTGTCATCTACCTCACCGCCCCCAGCCAGGTATCCGATTTTTCTTCTCCGCCTCCCATCCGCTAAGCTTTCGGAGTCGCAAGGAACAAAGACACCGCGGGGCTTTGGCGCAGTTGGTAGCGCGCTTCCATGGCATGGAAGAGGTCAGGGGTTCGAATCCCCTAAGCTCCACCGCAAGAACCACAGGTCAGGAAGGCTTTAAGCCTCCTGACCTGTTTCGTTGGAGGGACTGGTGGGGGCCTTCTCGGTGCCCGGGAGTTGGCGCAGCGTTCGGAGTGGGCTGAGTAGTGCGAGCGCGGTGCTAGTCAGCATGATGAGGCTGCTGATCACCAGGGTGGCGCGGAAGCCGATCAGTGCGCCGAGGGTGCCGCCGAGGAGGGCGCCGATCGGCTGCATGCCGTGGACGAGGAAGCGCCAGGTGGCCTGCGTTCGGGCGAGGAGTTCTGGTGCGATCAGGATCTGGCGGATGGTCTGCTGGTTGATCCCCCACAGCGTCGGGCCCCAGCCTCGTAGGAGCTGCGCGATGATCACAAGCGCGAGCACCAGTGTCGTCGGACCGCTTGCGGCGGCCATTACGAGGCCAGCAAGACTTGAGATCGCCGTACCGACGATGAAGGCGGGACCGTTGCCGAGCCGGTTGGTGATCGGTACGCCGATGGTGGCGCCGGCGATTCCGGCGCAGCCGGCCGCCGCGATGACCAGACCGACCAGTCCGGCCGACAAGCCGAGGTCGCGGACCAGGAACAGCACCACGATCACCACCTGCATCTGACCGGCCAAAGCGCCGACAGTGGCGGCGATCGTGGTCGCCCGTAATGCGGGATGCTCGAGCGCTGCCCGCAGGCCGCTCCAGATGCCCTTGAATATTGGCTCTTTGGCCAGGCCGGCAGCAGTCGATCGGCCAGTGACGGTGATCCGTGCCTTCGAGATGGCGGCCAGTAGGAACGAGGCAGCATCGACCGCGATCGCCAGCGGGGCGGTGAGGAGCTGGACCAGGATGCCGCCGAGGGCGCTGCCGCTGGTTGCTACGACGGAGTTGCTGAGCGCGAGCGCGCTGTTGGCTGCCAGTAGTTCGCGTCGACGGACCAACAGGGGCGCGAACGACTGAGCCGCGATCGCGGAGAACAGGCTGCAGGTCCCGGTGATGAGCACGACGAAGTACAGGTGCCACATCTGCAGCAGTTCCATCGCGGCCAGAATCGGCACTGCTGTCAGCGCGACGGCCGCCAACAGATCAGCACCGACGATGACTCGACGGTATGACAGTTGATCTACCCATACACCGGCCGGCAGGCCTAAGACGAGGTGCGGCAAGAAGGATGCTGCACCCAGCAAACCCATCTGTACTGGCGAAGCGCCGAGGACCAGGACTGCGGTCAAGGGCAATGCAACGGTTGTGACGCTTGATCCCAGCAGGGAGATCGAGTCGCCACCGAACAACCGCCGGAAGTCCCGGTGATCGACCAAGACACGCCACTGGGCCTTCACCGGTCCCAGTAAACATGCGCCGAGCGCTCGGGGCCGACAACATCACCGGTCTGCTCGACGGGTTCGCCGTACCGGATGCTTCCTCCGGGCCGGAACGCATGACGAGCGATGCGTCGACCCGGCGGTGCGCGACGCATTCAGCGAGGGCTTTAGCTACGGCCGGCTCAAGGGATGGGCAACTGCGTCATGGTGCGAGAGGTGGTCCCGGGCGAGTAGGGCGTTGATGTCATGGCGAAGCCGATCTCCGGGTAGTGAGGTGACGGCTGGTCGAGCAAGGGCTGGGCGGCACCGCGTAGGTGCTGGTCGAAGAATGCCCGGACGTAGGCCGCGGTGATGGCCTGTGCGCGCACCGCCGGAGTCGTCGCGCCGAAGTCGAGGCCGAGCTGCTCGCCGACCAGGCCGATGTCGGTGAACGACGGGTGCTCCAGGCCAGCCAGGACGAGCCAGCGCTTCCAACCTTTCAACTGCTCCCAATCCCGTTGCCACGTAGCGGATTCGAGGCCGGTGCCGGGGGCGTAGGTGTTCGCCCGCCCAAGGAACAGGAACGGCCGGTCGAGCCCGGGCGCGAGCAGGGGGAGGTCCGTGGTGCCGTCGATGTCGATGCCGGCCTTGATGCGCGGGTCGTTCACCATCGAGCCGAGCGCGGCGGCGCCGCCGACGGAGTGGCCGGCCATCCCGATCCGTGCGGGGTCGATCAGCGATGCCCACTTCGAGCGGGTCAGCGAGTCCAGCACGAACGAGACGTCCTTCGCCCGCTCGCGCTGCAGCTTCTTCCAGAACGTGTCGTCATTGTTGCCGCAGGCAACACATCCGGTGACGCGCCCGTCGGGGAACGTCGTCGCCACGTTCTCGTAGGTGTGGTCGATCAGGACGACCGCCATCCCGTGGCTGGCCAGGTCCTCGGCCAGTGACGTCAGCTCGGCCCGTGGTCGTTTGAACCCGGGGGACAGCACGACCAGTGGCAGCCGGCGACCGGCGGGCCGCGCGTCGACGACGGCGTCGGTACGGACGGTCGTCATCACTGCCGGCGGGATGCCGGTGATCCCGGCTTCGTCGAACAGGGCGGTCGCTTCCGCCTCGGTCATGAACTGCTTCTTCGGTCCCCGCGCCGAGAACGTGGGGTAGAACAGCGACACCATCAGTTCGCGATAGGGCACCGTCGCGACCCATGGATCGGGCCGCGAGGTGTCCTTGAGGTACAGGGACGTGGTACCCACCGGCCGCGAGCCGGTTGGTTTCGCCAGCGACAGCGCGGGCGCCGCCGACGCGGACGGCGTGACCAGTGCGAGCGTCAGTGCCATCACCGTGAAGAAGACGGTACGAACCATCAGAAACCCCATTCCTCTAGTTACCTAGTACTATAGATAACCAGTTCAAGTCCCTGCGGCGGGGATTCCCGGAAGCGGCAACCTCACTGGGCCAGGGTCGGGCGGCGGCGGGACCAGTTGCCGGCGCTGATCTCTTCGATGATGAAACGGGCCACGTCGGCGCGCGTCACGTGCCAACCGCCCAACGGGGTTTGGTTGTCTTCGACTCGGTAGGTGCCGGTGGCGGGCTCGTCCTGGAGGCGCGAGGGGCGGACGAAGGTCCAGTCGAGCGAGCTCGCGCGGATGGTCGATTCCATCAGGCGCATGTCGTCGTACGCCTCCTTCATCAAGGTGCCGGCCAGCAGGCGGTAGACGCGCTTGAAGTTGGGGTCATCATGGCGAACGCCGGCTGAGGTGATGGCGATCACGCGGGTGTTGGTGAGGGCGGAGACCAGGGTTCGCGCGGCGTCGGAGTACAGGCCGGAGGCTTTGCGACCGGAGGGTCCGATCGCGGAGATCACGACGTCCTGACCCTTGGCCGCAGTCTCGATCGAGGTGGGATCTCGCAGGTCGGCGGTGACGACCTCGACACCCGGCAACGCCTGCGGCGTGCGCATGGCTGCGGTCACCTCGTGGCCCGCGGCGATTGCCTCGGAGACCAGTATGCGGCCGGTACGGCCGTTGGCGCCCAGAATCAGGATCTTGCTCATCTCAACCTCCATCGAACAGCGTTCGTCCAACGAACAGTGTACGACGTCGGTGATGACCGGCAGTCGCGAGGAGTATGTCGGCTGCTTCACACGCGCCGCCGCTAGGGTCGAGGAAAATCTGGAACGACCTGTCGGATTCGGTGGCCGGCGTTCGTTGCCTGGTTGAGAGGCGGCCCGCGGGTGGTCGCCGGAGTGGAGTGATGAGATGGCGAAGTACCTGATCTCGTTCGACCGCGGCGCGATGGATCACATCCCCGCCGAGGACTTCCCCCAGGTGGGCGAGGACGCGCACGCGGTCTGCCGCGAGGCCAAGGAGGCCGGCGTGCTGATCTTCACCGGCGGGATCCACTACAGCACCGAGGACGAGCTTCTCGCCGCCAACCCCGCCGTCGTCGACACCGACGGCCTGATCACCGACGGCCCCTACCCGGAGAGCAAGGAACTCATCGGCGGCGTCTTCGTTGTCGAGGTACCGACCCGCGACGAGGCTCTCCAGTGGGCGGCCAAGGTCGCCAAAGCCTGCCGCTGCCCCCAAGACGTCCGCATGTTCATGCACGACGACGAGCTCTGAACCCGCTCAGGCACTCGCCCCTGCGATCGCGATGCGGCCGCCCGAACCCCCCTGCCCGAGGGATATCCCCTCAATTGGGGGGTTGCCCGCTGACATCTCCAGGGGGCAACCCCCTAGCTCAAGGGGCAGCCCCCTAGCTGGGTGGGCAACTCCTGGGGCGGTCGGACCAAGGCCCTGGGGGCGTGAACAAGAAGTGGTGGGTGTGGACAAGGTATGACCTGTTCACAGCCCCCGCGAGGTGTGCGCGCCCCCGCGATGCGGCTAGGGGTGGGCGTGTCATGGGTGTGTCCGGAGCCGGCGGATTGTGATGGCAATCCCTCAGCACATTGCCCTCCTCCTCAACCTCGTGCCCTGAACCTCGTGGCCTGAGCCGCAGGCGACGCGGGCAAAGGTGGCGTGGCTCGACAGGCTGTGACAGCCGCGTGCCAGCGCAGCGCCCGTCCGTTGCCAGGGGGTGCGACGAGGCTCTTCCTGTACGACGAGGACAGGGAGAATCTCATGTATGACGTAGCGATAGTCGGTGCCGGCCCGGTCGGTTTGTTCCTGGCGTGTGAGCTGGGATTGCAGGGTGTTTCGGTGGTGGTGATCGAGCGCGAGGCTGAGCCGGGGTCGACGTACCGGGTGGAGCCGCTCGGGATGCGCGGGTTGATGGCCGCGTCGCTCGCGGCGTTTTACCGTCGCGGGTTGCTGGGGGACCTGCTCGGTCTCGACGAGGTCCCGGACGTGGACCAGCCGTCCGAGCCGCAGGGGGTCGGGCACTTCGCCGGCATGATGATCGACCCGGCCAGGCTGAAGGTGGAGTCGCTGCCGTACCGCCTGCCGAGCCCGGCGCCGGAGGCGATGATGACGAGCCTCGATCACGTCGAGGGGGTCCTCGCCGAGCGCGCGGTCAAGTACGGCGTGGAGATCCGGCGCGGCGCAGCGGTGACCGGCCTGACGCAGTACGACGATCATGTCGTCGTACAGGCGGGTGATGACGAGTACGCGGCTCAGTGGGTGGTCGGTACCGATGGCGGCCGGAGCGCGGTACGGCGGTTGGCGGGCTTCGAGTTCGTGGGCACGGAGCCGATGTTCACGGGCTACGTCATGCAGGCTGAGCTCGCCGATCCGGGCAAGCTCAAGTCCGGGTTCAACCTGACCCCGAACGGCTTGTACCTGACGATGCGCATGGACGGCCACATCGGCATGATGGATTTCGACGGTGGTGCGTACGACCGGAGCCAGGTGCCGGCGCTGGAGCATCTGCAGGAGGTGCTGCGCCGAATCTCGGGCACGGATGTGACGCTGGCCAAGGTCGGGCACACGTCCACGTATACGGATCGCGCCATGCAGGCGACGGCATACCGGCAGGGCCGTGTGCTGTTGGCCGGCGACGCCGCGCACATCCACTCGCCGCTGGGTGGGCAAGGCCTGAACACCGGGATCGGTGACGCGCTGAACCTCGGCTGGAAGCTCGCCGCGACCATCCAGGGCAATGCCGCCGACGGGTTGCTCGACACCTACACGACCGAGCGGCACCCGATCGGCGAGTGGGTCACTGACTGGACCCGCGCGCAGGTGACCACCATGCAGCCCGGCCCCCACGGTCAGGCTCTGCAAGCGGTCATGCGCGACCTGCTCGAGACAGCGGACGGAACGGCGTACATCTACGGAAAGATCTCCGGGATGCTGAACCGGTACGACCTCGGGAACGAGTGCCTGCTGGTTGGCCGGACCGCGCCCGAGTTCCGCCTCGAGGACGGCACCCGCCTCGCCGATCTGATGGACGGCGGCCGCGGCGTCCTCCTCGACTTCACCGGCGCCCTGGACGGCATTCAGCTGGGCGAACACTTCCGGTACGCCGCCGGCCCAGCCCGCAACGACCTCGGATTCGAAGCCGTGCTGGTCAGGCCGGACGGAATCGTCGGCTGGGCGGGCGACGCAGACAGGAACGCATTCGAGCAGGCGGCCAAGAGGTGTTTCGCATGACGATCACCCTGAAGTCCGGCAGCACGGTGATGTTCACCGGTGACTCGATCACTGACTGGTTCCGGGTGGAGAGCCCGGACGGCCTCGGTTCCGGCTACCCGACTCGGGTCGCGGGCGAATGGGGCTTCCGGCACCCGGACCGCCCGGTCACCTGGCTGAACACCGGCTGGCGGGGTGACAAGGTTCAGGATCTCGAAGCCCGTTGGCAGGCCGACGTACTGGACGCGAAGCCGGACGTCCTGTCGATCCTGGTCGGCATGAACGACGTCGCTTGGCACACGTTCGATCCTGTGAACGGCCACCCCTTCTCGCCCGACGAGTACCGGATCGGCTACCGACGCCTCCTTGAACCCCTGACAGGTACCAAAACCGAGCTCATCCTGATCGAACCGTTCCTGCTGCCGATCAGCGGCGTCATCGAGCACGAGGACCTGCGCTTCGACGAGGAGATCCGCAAGCAGTGGCGCGCTGACCTCGACCCGGCGATCGAGGTCGTGCACGACCTGGCCCGCGAGTACGGCGCTCACCTGCTCGAGGCCGACCGGATGTTCGCCGACCTCAGCACCAAGGCCGACGCCGAGCACTGGGCCGACGACGCGGTCCACCCGACTTCGGCCGGTCACGCCGCCCTGACCGAGGCCTGGCTCCGCCTGGTCGACTGAGAATCCAGTCGAGTAAGCATCCAGTCCAGTAAGAATCCAAGCGTCAGCGGCCGTGTCAGGCGCGTGTCAGGGCCGTGTCTGCGCGGCCGCCGATGCTGAAGGCATGAGAGATACGGCGATCGCAGTCTCGGGACTGCGCAAGACATTCAAGGACAAGATCGTCCTCGACGGCATCGACCTCGAGGTCCCCGCGGGGACGGTCTTCTCGCTGCTCGGGCCGAACGGCGCGGGCAAGACCACCACCGTGAACGTGTTGACCACCCTGATGGGCGCCGACGCCGGCACGGTCAAGATCGCCGGGTACGACGTCGCCACGGATGCGAAAGCGGTCCGCAAGGTGATCGGCGTGACCGGCCAGTTCGCGGCTGTGGACGAGCTGCTCACCGGCCAGGAGAACCTCGAACTGATGGTCGATCTGAGCCCCGGCGCCGACCGGAGCGTGATCGCCGGCCTGCTCGAGCGGTTCGATCTGACCGAATCCGCGCCGAAGCCGGCGTCGACGTACTCGGGCGGTATGCGGCGCAAGCTCGACCTGGCGATGACGCTGGTCGGCAACCCGCGGATCATCTTCCTCGACGAGCCGACCACCGGGCTGGACCCGCGCAGCCGGCGGACGATGTGGACGATCATCCGGGAGCTGGTCGCGGACGGCGTGACGATCTTCCTCACCACGCAGTACCTCGACGAGGCCGACCAGCTCGCCGATCAGGTCGCCGTACTGGACCAGGGCAAGTTGGTTGCCCAAGGCACCCCGGACGAGCTGAAGCGGCAGATCCCCGGCACGCATGTCCGGCTGCGATTCGCTGACACCGCTCAGCTCGACGTGGCCGCGCAGCTCTTCGCCGAGGCCACCCGCGACGACGAGACGTTGACTCTGAAGGTCCCCAGCGACGGCGGGACGAGTTCGCTCCGCGCGCTGCTCGACCGGCTCGACGAGTACGCCCTCAGCGCCGACGAGTTCTCGGTGCACACCCCTGATCTTGATGACGTTTTCCTCGCCCTGACGGGCCACGCCACGGAGGTAGTTGCGAAATGAGCACCACAACCGTCATGCTGCGCCGCGACGTCAAGCATCTGACCAGGAACCCCACCACGATCTTCAACGCGGTACTGATGCCCGTCGTCATGCTGTTCATGTTCGTCTATCTGCTCGGCGACGCCTTCAACGTCGGCGTCGACTATGTCGACTACGCGACACCAGGGATGATCCTGCTCGCCGTCTGCTACGGCCTCGGCGGTACGGCGATCGCCGCGAACGCGGACATGACCAAGGGAATCATCAACCGGTTCAAGGTGATGGACGTCCCGCGGTCCGCCGTACTGACCGGAAAGGTCGTCGCGAGTGTGGCGATCAACCTGATCTCGGTCATTGCGCTGGTCGGCGTCGCCTTCGCGCTCGGCTTCCGCCCGTCGGCGAGTCTCGGCGACTGGGTGGCCGTGCTCGGCATCGTCGTACTGCTCGGTGTCGCGACCGGCTGGCTCACGGTCGCACTCGGCCTGGCAGCGAAGTCGCCCGAGACCGCGGGCATGGCGGCCATCCCGCTGATCATGCTGCCGTTCTTCAGCAGCGCGATCGTGCCCGCGGAGAAGATGGGTCCGGGCGTCCGGCAGTTCGCCGAGTACCAGCCCTTCACGCCGATCATCGAGTCCCTGCGCGGTTTCCTGAACGGCGCCCCGCAAACCTCCGACGTGGTCCAGGCCGTTGCCTGGTGCATCGGAATCGCGCTGGTCGGCTACTTCTGGTCGTCGGCCACGTTCAAGAAGCGAGCGTGACCGCGACCAGCTGATTCCAGTCCGCGTCAGCACCTTCCGCAGCCGCCTCGGCGTACTCCGCGTCGCCGAGGCGGCTTCGCGCTGCCTGCTCGATCCGCGGGATCTCCGGGTTCGCCAGATCTGCCAGTCCCCGTACGGCGGTACTTGCCGCCAGCAACCGAATGGCGTCGGCGTACCGCTCCCGCCGTACCGCATAACCGGCCACTCCCGCGACGACGCCCGCGATCATGTTCGCGTGGCCGGTCTGGGCCGCGGACTCGCAGGCCGCCGCCCAATGTGTCCGGGCCTCGTCGAGATCTTCGGCGATGGCAGCGCGCAGAGTGGAGGTCATGGTCCGGATGTTCGGCTGCTCTGCCTCCTCGCCGAGCAACGAGGTGATCGCGGCTAGCTGTGCGGCCACGTCATCGCCGTCACCGCGCCACCGGGCGAGCGTCGCCTTGGACAGTGCGAGATGAGCCAGCGCACCCGGCCAATTGACCTGTTCGGCCAGCCGCTGGGCTTCAGCCATCGCCGCCGCACTGCGCTCCGGGTCGTCCAGCAGCCAGTAGAGCTCACCCTGCCGGGACCGCATCCGGATGAGGTCGTCGGTGCCGCCGATCTCCGCGATCACCTCGATCGCGTGCTCGTAGTGGGCGCACGCGGCGGCGAACTCGCCGCGGGTAGCGATCCGGTCGGACAGCTCCGAGAGTGCGAACGTGATGCCGAACCGCTCGCCGAGCGATTCGAACTCGACGACCGCGGCCTCGAGGTAGGTATCCGCCTCATATCCGGCGTGGCCGAGCACGATCCGCATCTTGCCGAGCTGCAGCTGGGCCAGCGCGCGCACCCACGCATCCTCGCTGTCGAGCAACGGTTCCCAGGCCGGCAGGAAGTCGCCCGGTGCCTGCAGCATCCGTTCGAGCGGGTCGACCAACTGCAGCATCGGGTTGACGAGCTGACTGCGTTCGCTGATCCGATGGATCTCGTGGATCCATTCCCGGGCCACTTGCTCGTCGCCAGGCCCGGAGTTCAGGAACAGGATGAGCAAGGCGTAGACGATGGCCCGAGTCTCATCGGTCACTTCGCCCGGTACGGCGATGGCCGCCCGGATCAGGTCGTTGCCCTCGGCCTTGTGGCCACTGAGCCACCAGTACCAGCCGGCCGCCGCGGCCAGCTGCATGGCCGCGGCTGCATCGCCGGCCGCGATCGCACCGCGCATCGCAGCGCTGAGGTTGTCGTGATCGGCACCGACGATGGCGAGCCATTCCAGTTGTTCCGCCCGGCGCAGATGCGGATCGGCGGTCGCAGCGAGCTCGGTGAAGTAGTCGAGATGCGCCTGCCGGGTCAGTTCCGCCTCACCAGACTCGGTGAGCCGTTGCGCGGCGTACTCCTTGATCGTCCCGAGCATCCGGTACCGCGGTGTCGTGTTGCTATCGGCAACGACTAATGACTTCTCGGTCAACGCAGTCAGGAGTTCCAGTACGTCGTTCGTGCCGCAGACCTTCTCGGCCGCGCCCAGCGTCGCGCCGCCGGCGAAGACGGAGAGGTTCCGCAGCACCTCCCGCTCTGCGTCGCTCAGCAGTTGCCAGCTCCAGTCGATGACCGCGCGCAGTGTTCGTTGCCGGGGGAGCGCGGTCCGGCTGCCGCCGGTGAGCAGGCGGAACACGTCGTCGAGCCGGTCAGCCAACTGATCGAGCGACATCGTGCGCAGCCGAGCCGCGGCGAGCTCGATCGCCAGCGGCATCCCGTCCAGCGCACGGCAGACCCGAGCCATGGTCGCCAGGGTTTGCGCGTCGGTTCCGAGATCCTCCCGTACGGCGCTCGCCCGCTCCCTCAACAGTTGAACGGCTGGGGACGCGCCGGCCTCGGCATCGGTTGTCGGCAGCGCGAGCGGAATGACCCGCCACAGCGCTTCGCCGGTGATGCCAAGCGCCTCCCGGCTGGTCGCGACGATCCGGACCCGATGGCACTGTCCGAGAACCCGCTCGGCGAAGCGGGCCGCCGAGTCGATCACGTGCTCGCAGTTGTCCAGGATCAGCAGGGCCTCGCGCTCCCGGAACGCCGCGATCACGCGCTCGGTCGGATCGGTTTCCGTTCCGTCCCCGAGCAGTGCGTCCCGCAGGCCGAGCGCGGCGATCGCGGTCTGGGCGACCTCAGCCTCGCCGCCGATCGGTGCGAGTTCGATCAGCCAGACGCCGTCCGGGAGGTCGCCGACCATCGTGCGTGCCGTTTCGGTGGCCAGCCGGGTCTTGCCCGCGCCGCCGGGTCCGATCAGCGTCGTGAGTCGGTGTGCGGCGACGAGCTCGCGGACGACGGCGATATCGCCGTCCTTGCCGACGAAGCTGGTCAGTTCAGCCCGCAGATTGGTTTCACGTTTCTGAACCGTGCGCTCACCGCGCAACAGGCTCAGATGTATGGCGGAGAGCTCGGGTGACGGATCGACTCCGAGGATGTCGGCGAGGGCCTCCCGGGTGCGCTCGTACACGAGCAGCGCCTCGGAGTCGCGACCGCTCGCGGCCAAGGCCCGCATCAGCGCGCCGACCAGCCGCTCGCGCACCGGGTGCGCGGCGACCAGGTCGGTCAGCTCCGTGACGTACTGAGCGCCGCGACCGCGGTCGATCTCGGCGTCGAACCAGTCCTCGGCCGCGGTCAGCCGCAGACCCTCCAACCGGGTGACGGCCGCGTCGAACGCCGTACTGTCTTGTAAACCGATGTCCTGGAGTGCGGAACCACGCCAGAGGTCGAGTCCTTCACGAAGGCGTCCCTGTCCGACGAGGCGTTCAAAGTGCAGCGCGTCGACGGCTTCCGGTGCGACCACGAGCCGGTACCCGTCCGTCGTACCCTCGATCGCCGCTCCGGGCAGGACCTTGCGCAGTCGGGAAACCAAGCGCTGCAAGGCGTTCACCGCCTCGGCCGGTGGTTGCTCGCCCCAGACCCAGTCGACCAGTCGCGCCTTGGGCACGACCTGACCGGCGTCGAGAGCGAGTGCTACCAGCACACCTCGCAACCGGGCGCCCGGAACGTCGACGAGGACACCATCGTCCCCACGAACCTCGAACGTCCCCAGCATCCCGATCTGCACAGGCAGATCTTGCCATCAGACCGGGTTCGACTCCTTGGCGACCGGCACCTCACCGGTTGAGCGCTGCAGCGCGAGCAGGGCCACACCGGCGAGAAGTTCGGCGGCGATGAACGGGTAGACCGAACCGCGCTCGAACGCCGAGGAAATGTCGGAACCGCCGGTCGCGCCCATCACGACCAGCGACAACAGACCGAGGACACCGAGCGCGATCCCGGTCAGACCCCAGCCTCGGTGAGTGGCGCGGAGCCGGAGCCCGACCACGATCGATGCCGCATTGGCGGACAGGATCAGCAGGGCGGCACCGAAGATGTGGATGGCCATGCCGCCGTCGAGACCCGCCTCGGGCGACCCGTGGAACAGACCCACCAGTGTGAAACCGATCAGGTGGATGACACCCAGCACCGCGTAGATCCACGGCCGCCGACCCGGCAGCAGGCGGAACAACAGTAGCGCGGCGACGCCGTACAGAACGCCTTGCAGGATGAAGCTCGTATTCATGAGAGTGTGCAGCGGTGAGCAGATCACCCGCCCACCGACCTCACCGCCGCACGACGGTACGCCGAGATCACTGATGTTGTTGTGCGCATAGCTGTACGGCGGGTTCTTCCACGCCGCCGCGGTCAGCGCCTCCAGTACGACGTACTGGATTCCCGCGACCACCAGCGCGGCCGCGGCAACCGCCGTACGGACCGACCTGACGGGACGTGCTTCCACCATCTCCGACCTCCGACATGTACTTGGGCGGGATGGGTAGTTGTCTGACCACAAAGCGTAGCGCCCCGATCGCTCGGGGGTCCCGCGCCACCAGTAGTGGCCGGAGACGGGTAATCGGGGCTGGAGACCTCTGGCAACAGGTCTCCAGCCCCGACGAGGTGTCTCACGCCACCAGTGGTGGCGCCGTGTCCCCGCGTGGTGGCTCGGGTGCGCCCGCGATTTCAGCGGAGGCGAGGACTGTGCGGGCGTTGCGGGCTGAAACGTTTCTGTTCGTGTTATGCGAGCTGCCGCAAGCCGATGCGGAGGTGAAAGTGCCGACCGTCCCTGAGGTGTCTGACAAAGGCTCGCTGCAGGGTGGTGTCCTGCGGAATGCGGTCCAGGTCCTCGGCTGTGAGAGCGCCTTCCGGCGGGTCGAGCTGAAGAGCGAGGCGCATGAGTTCGTGATCACCTTCGTACGGCGTACTGGGTGGCAGCAGGGGGAGAATCGTGAAGCGGCGTTGGAAGGTGAGGATGTTGGAGTCCGCCGGAAGGTACTCGGCCAGTTGTGGATCGAGCAGCCACGACGGGCAGACGAACCCGTAGAGCGGTTCGTCGGGATACCACTGCGGGAAGAGCCGGGCAGCCGCCGCGATCGACTGCTCAGAGACCGCGGGATCGAGCGGCCCGGTCGGTGGGACATGCACCATCAGCAGGTGCCCCGCGACGCCATCACCGAGGCCGAGCTGGGTGCGAGTGAATGAATGCCGGCCGATCTCGTAGTCCGCGCCCCGGAACCGAAGCGGTGGTCCCCACAACGGCATCAACCCCACGCCGGACCGCCCGTAGATCTCGCGATGACTACCCATCACCCCGCCAAGCGCCCCGACGGTGGCTCGACTAACAGCCTCTGGCACACCCCGCCGGCGATGCACCTCAAGCAGTGGCGGCACATTCGCCAGCAACGCCCAAGCCCACGCCCACATCCCAACCGCCGTTGACGATTCCGGCACCACCGGCCAAGCTGTATGCCCAGTCGAGGGCAGCGGCGCCTCCATCTCCCGCTCCAAACTCCCCACCAGTGCGGAGATGAGCGCCCACCACTCCGGATCCCGCCCCGCATCCGGTCGAGCCGCCAATATCTCCACCCGATCCCGCTCCGCCACCCCGCAGTACTCCAGCAACCCCGCGGCATCCGCAGGCAACTGCAGCGCCGGCCCCACCTCGCGCATCGCTTCCGCCGCTTGCACCGGTTCGGCCAGGCGTGACGGGTCCACCATGCGTGCCGATTTACCCATGTGTGCTGATTCGTCCACGTACACCTGTTCAGCCAGGTGCGACGGATCCACCATGCGTGCCGATTCCACCAGGTGTGCCGATTCCGCTGCGCGTACCGGTTCCTCCACGTGGGCCGTTTCCTTCGTGCGGGCGGCGTCCATGGCTGCGAACCGCGCGCAGGCCTCGGGTGGGAAGCCGAGTCGTTGTGCCGCCGTCCTCGCGTCCATCATCTGCACCCCTTCAGCCGGTGAGTTCCGACCACACCACGCGGGCCGCATCCAATGCACGACTTGTGTGACCTACCTCACAACGAGAGGTCGCGGAGTTGGCGGCGGGAGGTGATGTCGAGTTTGCGGAAGATGTTGCGGAGGTGGGTGTCGATCGTGCGCGGGCTGAGGAAGAGCGTGGCCGCGACCTCCTTGGAGGTTGCGCCGCCGGCGACCTTGGTGGCGATCAGGCGCTCCTGCGCGGTGAGGTTGTCCAACGGATTCGTACCGTCCCGCCGCGGACGCTGACCCGTCGCAGACAACTCACGAGCCGCGCGCTCGGCAAAGGCAGAAGCACCCATCGTGGACAGGGATTCGTGCGCTGCCTGGAGCTCGACCCGCGCCTCCGCACGACGACCTTCGCGACGCAACCACTCGCCGTACAGGAGTCGCGCCCGCGCATGCTGGGCCCGTACGTCGGTCTGCGCGAGCAGGTCGATCGCCTCGCGGTACCGGCTGTCGGTGTCCGGCGAATTTGGGTCGAGCAAGGCCTGCGCGAGCAGGTGGTGTGCGACTGCCCAGGGGATGGGGTTCGTGCGCGCAAGTCGAGCAAGCTGGTCCAGTGCCGGGGCGGCGGCTTCGGGGCGCCCGGCCCGGGCCGCGGCTTCGACGAGTTCGGAGTCGAACGGCCAGATGACGTACGAGCCGAGCTCTCGCTCCGAATAGGCGGTCAGCCCGACCTCGAGGGCACCGGCGTAGTCGCCGAGCCCATTGCGAAGGACGGCGGCCGCATACAGCTCCGCCACCAGCTCATCGCGCCCGACGCGATTCTGGATGGACGCCCGCAGCTCGTCGAACTGCGCAGAGTTGCCACGCCAGGCGGCGAGGATGACGTCGGCGAACGCAAGACTGAAACTTCCGGCCGCCTCGTCGATCGCCGCCGCCTCGGCCAGCGCCGCCTCCGCTTCCGCGAATCGGCCGAACATCGTCTGGGTGATCGCCTGGAACTTCAGTGCCTGCGGAAGAATCGCCAGCGCGGACTGCCGGCGCGCCAGCTCCACCTGGTGGGCCGAGATCTCGTCCGTCGCCTCGGAGTCGCGCAGATCGAGTGCCATCATGCAGGCCAGCTCCATCCACCACGGGTCCGCGAGATCCGCCGTACGGAACGCATCGACGGCTCGGCGCATGGCCGGCACGGCCTCGTCGACCGACAGCATCGCCTGATCGAGGAGCGCGGTCAGCAACAGGCCGGCCGGCCGTGGGTCCTCGCGCGGCGGGACCTGCGCGCGGATGCGCGCCCCGAGCTGCCGCAGCCGGCCAGGCATCCGGTCGATGAACATCGCGGACGAGAACGCCTCGATGTACGTTCCCGTCGCGTCCTCGGGGCCGAGGCCGGGCGCGGCGCTGACCAGGGCGGCGGTCGCCTCCGGACTGCGCGTGACGTACACGTCGATCGTTGCCCGCTGCAACTTCACCTGGGTGCGCTGTGCCGCGTCGAGCGGACGCCGTTCGGCCTGTGTGAGCAGCTCGCGGGCCTCCCCGAACGCACCGAGTTTGAGCCGCAGACTGGCCGCGGCGAGCAGCCGCGCGGCCTGTTCGCCAGGCTCGGGGCTCAACTGGGCAGCGCGTTCGAGGAAGGCTGCGGCTGACGCAAAATCACCACGGAGTTGGGTGCGTTCTGCCGCGATGCTCAGCTCGGCGGCCACCTCCTCATCCGTGTCGATGACCGCGTGCGCCCGATGCCAGGCCCGCCGGTCCGGGTCGGTCTCGGCGTCGGTCGCCTCGGCCAACGCGGCATGCAGGCTGCGGCGGACGCCGGGCGTAGCCGATTGGTACGCCGCCGACCGCACGAGCGGATGACGGAACCGCAACCGCGGTCCGAGCGTGACCAGCCCCTCGTCCTCAGCCTCGGCGGCAGCGGTCAGCGTCAGATCGAGTCGCTTCGCGGCCCGGCGTAACAGACCGAGGTCACCAACCGGCTCAGCCGCGGCGAGGCTCAGCAGCAACTGAGTTGCCTCCGGCAACCGTCGTACCCGGCGCGTGAACTCGGCCTCCAGCTCCTCCACAACACCTCGACGTTGACCGCCCGGAGTGCCGTCGAATTCCAGCAGGGCCAGCGGATTGCCGTGTGCCTCGGCCAAGATCCGATCCAGTACGTTGCTGTCGAGACCCGCCCGACCGGTTGAACGCAGCAGCGCCTGAGCCTCCTTCTCGTCCAGCCCGGTCAGCGGCAACTGGGGTAGATCGGAGAAGCCGGCGCCGTCCGGACGACCAGACAGGATCATCGCGATCCCCTCAGAAGAGATGCGCCGCGCAACGAAGGCGAGCACCTGGCGCGTACCGGCGTCGATCCACTGGATGTCGTCGACCACGCAACACAGCGGCTGCTGGAGCTCGTTGAGCAGACCGAGTACGGCGAGACCAACCATCAGCGGGCTCGGCGTCGTACCGGCGGCCAGTCCGAAGACCGACTCCAGGGCCTGCCGCTGGACATCCGGTAGCCCCGTCCGCGCTTCGATGACGGGGGAGCACAGTTGGTGCAGAGCGGCGTACGGGAGGTCGCGTTCGAACTCGGTGCCGTCGGCCCGCAGGATCAGCCAGCCGTCGAGCCGTTCGGTGACGGTCTCGATCAGCGTCGACTTGCCGATCCCGGCCTCGCCGAGCACGACGATCGCCCCGCCGCGACCGTCGGCTGCGCCCTGGGTGAGCGCTTCGATCGCCTGCAGTTCCTTCTGGCGGGCTACGAACTGCATCTACTCGGCTCTCCTGCGTAATCGAGGGACGGACGGTGTACGTACGCAATCTACGTAGTTCTCGCCGACGCGCGGGGAGCGGCACCGGCGGCACTGTTGACCTTGTCAGCAGGACGCTCTGGAGGAGGCAAAAGGATGATCACCGAGGTTGAACTGCCCGGAATCGTGGAGGCGGACGGGCTGCAGTTGCGCCGGCGGGAGACCCCGGAGGTCGGGCCCGGCCAGGCGCTGGTCCGGATGGAGGCGACCGGGGTGTCGTTCGCCGAGCAGCAGATGCGGCGTGGCAAGTACTACGACCAGCCGCCGTTCCCGTTCGTTCCCGGGTACGACGTGGTCGGGGTGATCGAGTCCCTCGGGTCAGGCGATTCCGGGTTCACGGTCGGCCAGCGGGTCGCCGCGGTGACCAAGATCGGCGGCTGGGCCGACCGGCTGCTGATCAACACCGCGGACCTGGCACTCGTGCCGGACGGGGTGGGCGCCGAGGAGACCGAGGCCGTGATCGTGAACGGTGTGACCGCTCGGCGGATGCTCGCGATCGCCAAGGTCCGTCGCGGCGACACCATCGTCGTACTGGGTGCGAACGGCGGCGTCGGATCGCTGCTCGTCCAGCTCGCCCGGCACGCCGGGGCGCAGGTGATCGGAGTCGTGTCCAAGCGGCACTTCCCTTACGTCCGTGAGCTCGGCGCGATTCCGGTCGACCGCTCGGTGGACGTCCTCGCCGCGGTGCGAGCGATTGCGCCCAACGGCGTACAGGCGGTCTTCGATCACGTCGGTGGGCCGGAGATCCGGAAGTCGTGGTCAATGCTCGGCCGCGGCGGTTCGCTCGTCTCCTACGGTACGGCGGCCACTCGCGATCAGGAGGGTAACGCCCGGCTTCCTGTCCTCGCGTTGATCGGCCAGCTCCTGCTGTGGAACCTCCTGCCGAACGGAAAGTCCGCCACGTTCTTCAACCTCTGGGCCGGACGCCGGCGGCTCGCTAAGCACCAGGCCGAGATGCGTACCGACCTCGAAGCCGTCTTCGGGCAGCTCGCCGCCGGTGACATCACCGCCCGGATCGCCCGCGCCTTCCCGCTCTCCGACGTCGCCGACGCGGTCCGGTACGCCGAGTCCGGCTCAGCCGCCGGCAAGGTCGTCATCATCCCCTGAAGTCGTTCCCTGGAAAGGAAATCCGGCTCTCCTGCTCGATGTGTAGGTGGTGCGACATTGCCAGGGTCCGTGGTTCCCGGCGTCTCGGGGATTCCGACCGCGGCCGGGCGAGAAGCTGGGATGGATCTGCCACCACATTTGCCTGGCTAGGCACGGAAATGGGGGGTTATGTACTCATAACCAGGGTGCGGAACCCCTGATTTGGGTGGCTAGGCAGGCAAATCGCTCGGGGTCGTGCGGCGGCCGGGCGGGCCAGCGAGCGAAGTCACCATGCCGGCGAGCCCGATCCACCCACACATCGGACAGGAGAGCCGGAAATCCCCTCATGTCTCGCACACTCGCCTGATCGCCGCTGCTGCCCTCACCGCCGGGATCGCCGTCGCCGCCGTACCGGTGCTTACACGCCACCCACCGCCTGAAAGGGTACGCCGGTGACTTCGCGGATTGCTTCGGTGACCAGGTCGGGGCGGTCGAGGTGGAGGTAGTGGCCGGAGTCGGGGACGACCGTGTGCCTGGCGTTGGTGGCGCCGGCCACGGCGCCATGCAGGTCCAGGACGGGGCGAACGAATGCTTCGGGGCGATCCTTCATAGCGGTCAGAACGACAACCGGAAGCTGCGGCCAGACAGCCTCAGTACGGCGTTTGGCCAGCTCGGGGAGGTGGTCGAGAATCATCGGCAGTTCGGCAAGGTGGACCGCCATCTGCTCGGGTGTCTCCAGGTAGGACAGACAGGCCGCTTCCAGTAACTGCTCGATCTCCGGCGTGGTGCCGGCGACGCGAGCCGTGGTCGCAGCCTGCTCGCGGGCGGACTCCAGTTGTTCCTCCCGCCGAACGTCGTCAGTCGGAAGCACCGGCGGCGCTGACCAGAACCTCTCATGCGAAGGATCCAGCAGCACAAGACCGTCCACGAGATCAGGGCGTGCCCAGGTGGCGAGCTGAACGAGCAACCCGCCCCAACTGTGTCCGACAAGCACCCCAGATCCCGCACTCTCGAGCACGGCGATCAGATCATCCAGTTGCCCCTCCAGACTCAGCGGCGCCACCTCGCTCGCGCCGTACCCGGCGCGGTCGTAAGCAATCACCCGGTGATCGGCCGCCAGCGCCTTGAACACCGCCGCGAACCCGATCACCGGAGACGCCGCCCCGGCCTCGAAAATGACGGTCGGCCCGCTCCCACCCGCAACCCAGCTGAGCCGCCGCCCACCCCGATCAACACCCCCACGGTCAACCGGCGCACCAACCAAAGCGGAGAGGGCACCCACGGCCCGATCTGTAGTCACCACGCAATCAACCCCCACCCCGCCCCTCCCGGTCAACGGACTTTCGCTCTGGTCGGGCAAGGCAGGCGGACTGCGCCCACTGACCAAGCGTCCTCCGGCAGCAGTTTCCGCCCCCGCCCGAGCGTGCCGGACCAGGTGCCACGCAGGTTGGCGGTCCGCTCTCAGCGCACTAACTGAAGTCCGCGAGCAGCGGATTCCGCATCGTGTAGAACGCGCCGGACACGATGCTTGCCTTGTACTTCGCCGCCAGCCGTCCGGTCAGCACCGCCTCGACCGGTGAATCGTCGGCCCGGACGAACTGGATCACTCCATCGCGGCGGCCAAGACTGATGCACTGGTTGAAGTAGCGGAACTTCAAGCCGCGCGGCTCCCGCCCGTTTAGTCGATCCGTCAACGCCCGAACCGCATGGCCGGCCATCGGAATCCCTGTCGCACAAGCCATCCGCAGTTCGTCCTGACCCTCCGGCCGCACAACGGCCGAGTCGCCGATCGCGGTCACTTCCGGATGCGACACCGATCGCAAGGTCTGGTCGACCAGCATCCGCCCGTTGTCGTCGACCGCGAACCCAGCCTTCCGCGCGATGTCCGACACCTCGAACCCGGTCGTCCGCACCACCACGTCCGCGTCGACCCGCCCGCCATCGGCCAGTTGCAGACCGCTCGCGTCAACCGCGACCACCCGCGCCTGCTCGACCTTCACGATTCCCAACCGGTCGAACACCTTGTGCAGATGCCGCCGGCCGCGCTGCGACAACGCACCGCCTAGCGCGCCCGCAGTCACGAGCTGAACCTTCCGCCCCGGATACGACTCGGCAATCTCGGTCACCGCCTCGAGCCCGGTCAGCCCACCACCGACCACCGCGATCGACCCCTCGCTCCGCAGTCGATCCCGCAGCCGCCCAGCACTCGCGACATCCGCGACGGTATACGCGTACTCACCAACCCCTGGCACCGAATCCAGATCCGCCCGGCTCCCCAGTGCATAGATCAGTACGTCGTATGCGACCTCCCGCCCGCTCAGCGTCACCACCCGCCGCTCGGCATCGATGTGCACGACCCGGTCGACGACGAACTCGATCCCCGTCCCCTTGACCAGCTGACCAATCGGCCGCGAAGGCAGCGCCTTCCCCGACGCCAGTTCATGCATCCGAACCCGTTCCACGAACGTGTCCCGCGCGTTCACCAGCGTGACGTGCCCGTCGGTACGGCGAGCAGCCAGCTTGGCCGCGATCATCCCGGAGTACCCGGCTCCCAGCACGACAATGTGCGGTTTCATCTCTGTCCCCTTTCGACACCCCTGAGGACACGGCCCACCCGCCCGCCGTGACATGACGCCCGTCACATGCGCGGCGGCGCCGTTACCAACCCTCGTTCGTACGCCGCGATCACCAGCTGGGCGCGGTCGCGCGCATGCAGCTTCGCGAGCAGGTTGCCGATGTGGGTCTTGGCGGTCCCCATCGAGATCGTCAGGGTCTGGGTGATCTCCTGGTTGGACAGCCCGCGGCCGATCAGCGTGAGCACCTCCGCCTCCCGCTCGGTGAGGTCGGCAGCCGTTGCCTGCGGCATCGATCGACCGAGGTAGTGCTCGACGAGCCGGGTCAGGATGCTCGGAGCGAACAACGATTCACCAGCGTGCGTTCGCCGGACGGCGTCCACCAGCCGGTCGGGCTCCGCATCCTTCAGTAAGAACCCGCTGGCCCCCGCCCGCAGCGCGGCGTGCACGTATTCGTCCAGCTCGAACATGCTCAGTACGACGACCCGCGTGGCGGCGAGCTCGCTAGTGATCCGCCGAGTCGCCTCGATCCCGTCGCCGTCGGGCATCCGGATGTCCATCAGTACGACGTCCGGCCGCAACTCGACCGCCCGCGCGACTGCCGTCGTACCGGTGCCGGCCTCGCCGACCACCGCCAGATCTGGCGCACCGTCGACGACGAGCCGCAGGCTGTGCCGGATCAACGGCTGGTCGTCGACCACCAGCACCCGAACGGCCGCGCTCATGGGCGATCCGGCAAGCGGGCGACCAACTCGAACCCGGAGCCGGACCTCGCGCCTGCCTGCAGAGACCCGCCCAGAGCGCCGACCCGTTCCCGCAGTCCGGCGAGTCCGGTGCCAGCGCCCGGGTGCGGAACCCAACCAGCGCCCGGCCCGTCGTCGGTGACGGTGACGACGACCGCGCCGCCTTCTCGCCGTACGGCGACCTGTGTGCGCGTCGGCCCGGCGTGCCGGGCAGTGTTGGCGAGGGCCTCGCGGACGATTGCGCACACGCTGAGCTGGACGCCGCCCGACACCTCCCCAAGGTCGTCGACCGCAAGGTCTGCCTGTACGCCGCTGGTCCGGGCGAGCTCGATGATCCGGGGCAGGTCGGTCAACGACTCTGCCGGTTGCAACGACGTACCGTCGCCGGGAGAGCGCAGTACGGCGAGCATCCGGCGCAGCTCGGTGGTTGCCTGGCGGCCGGCCCGTTCGATGTCGGTCAGCGCGGCGATCCGCTCCGCGTCCCCGGCCGGTCCGGTCAGCCCACGCGTCGAGGCGGCGCGGACGGTGACGAGACCGAGTCCGTGCGAGGCGAGGTCGTGCAGGTCGCGAGCGATCCGCAACCGTTCGGCGTGCGTGGCGCGCTCGGCCGCCCATGCGGTCAGTTCGTCCTCGTAGCGCCGGCGCTGGCGGCGGGTGCGCAGCAGAGCCCAGACGACGACCGCGGCCGCGCAGATCACGATGGCGAGGGTGACCGCGAGGGCTGCGGCCGGCGGACTGGCGCCGACGGCCGCGAGCACGAGCAGCAGAAAGACCAGCAGGGCAAACGCAATCGGCCAGGCGCGAGAACGCAATACAGGCCGATCGTTGGCTTCCACCCAGCCAGTCTAGGGAGTTGGCAGTCCCTCCACATCGGACTCAGGTCTGACGGACCTGGGACCGAGAAGGTCCGGACCCAGGCCCGATCCGGACGCCGTCGGCGACGACTGGAATGAGGACATGATCACGATCGACCAGCTCGTCAAACGCCGTGGCTCCCGGACCGTCCTCGACCAAGTCGGGTTCGTGGCCCGGCCGGGTCGGGTGACCGCGTTCCTCGGTCCGAACGGCGCGGGCAAGTCCTCCACACTGCGGATTCTGCTCGGCCTCGACCGCGCCGACGGCGGCCGCGCGCTGTTCGGCGGTCGGCCGTACGGCGCTCTGTCCGAACCGTTGCGCATGGTCGGATCGATGCTCGACGGATCCGGGGCGCATCGGTCCAGGACCGCCCGGAGCCATCTCGCATGGGTTGCCCGCAGCAACGGTATTCCGCAGCGCCGGGTCGAGGAGGTGCTGGCCGAGGTCGGTCTGGCCGACGACGCGCGGGGCCCGGTGGCGAAGTACTCGCTGGGGATGGGGCAGCGACTGGGGATCGCCGCGGCCCTGCTCGGCGAACCCGAGACGCTCGTCCTCGACGAACCGGTCAACGGCCTCGACCCGGAAGGCATCCGGTGGATCCGCGGCCTGCTACGCGACCGCGCCGACGCCGGAGGCACGGTCCTGCTGTCCAGCCATCTGATGTCCGAGGTGGCCGACGTCGCCGACGACCTGGTGGTGATCGCCAACGGACGGATCGTTGCCACCGGCACCGTTGTCGACGTCACCGCGGGATACGCCGACCTGGAGGAAGCCTTCTTCGCCCTGACCGGGGTGACCCGATGAATGCGCTCAAAGCCGAACTCAGTAAGGCCTTCGCACTGCCCGCGGTCTGGGCCGGACTCGCCCTGACCGTGCTCGGATGTACCGCCATCGAGGTGCTCACCGCGAGCCGGGGCGAGGCGACCGGTACTGAGAGCCTGCCGCTGGGTACCGTCGGCGCGGTGGTGATCGGAGTCGTTGCCATCAGCAGCGAATACACCACCAACAGTGCCGACGCCGGTGGCGGCCGCCAGATCACCACGACTCTCACCACCATCCCGAGCCGGGCCCGAGTCCTCCTCGCGAAGGCGATCACCATCATCTTGTTGATCGTGCTCAGCGCGCTCCTCGCCATGCCGATCTGCATCGGGATCGCGCGGCCGTCCAGTTCCGCGTCCGAAGTCCTGACCAGTTGCCTCGGGGCAACGCTGTACTGGGTGTTCAGCGGGCTGCTCGGCTTCGCGATCGCGGTGATCCTCCGCAACGGCGTCGTACCGCTGATCGTCCTGATCCTGAACAGCTCGCTGGTCTCCGTCTCGCTCCTGCTCACGAAACTCACGCCGCTCGCTCATTGGCTGCCCGACCTGGCTGGTCGCCGGCTCTTCGGTGGGGTCAGGACGGTCGACGGCGGACTCGCCGCCGTACCAGGTGGGTTCGTGATGGCGGGGTGGGCGTTGCTGCTCTGCCTGCTGGCCGGGTTCGTCTTCGCCCGGCGGGACGCATGAGCGTCGTCCTCGCGGAACTTTCCAAGCTCCGCACCCTGCCGATCACCGGCTTCACCGTCGCCGGAATCCTCGCGGTCTCCGGCCTGCTCACGGCCGCGGATCGATCGGTCGACCTCGTTCCGTATGTCCAAGCCGGGTTCGTCCTGCTGGGCATCATCCCGGTCGCGCACGAGCACGCCGGCCGCCAATTCAGTACGACGCTCATCGCCGTACCGGCTCGTGGTCGTCTCCTTGCGGCCAAGACTGTGGCTGCTGCCATCACCATCGCGCTCACCGCCGTACCGACTGCCCTGCTGGGCGGATCGGAGCGGCCAGCGGGCGCGGCGGCGTACCTCACCTTCATCGGTCTCTTCGCGTACGGCGTCGCCGTGGTCGTCCGACAGCTCATCCCTGCCCTGGTCGGCACACTCTGCCTGGTTCTGATCGTGTCGCCGCTGCTCGCCGACGACGGCCGCTGGCTCCCGGACCAAGCGGCGGCGGAGCTCTACCGCGCGTCTGCGACCACCGGCGCGCTCGCGGCCGTCGCTTGGCTCGTCGGGATCGGAGGCGTCGCGACCGCCGCGTTCCTCCGCCGCGACGCCTGAGCGAGACTGGCGCCATGAGCCGACACGACGATCTGATCGCCGAGGGCGAACCCGAGGCGGAGTTTCACCCGGGGATCGCGGAGCGGTTGCCGCGCAAGCGGGTCGCCGGGGGCGCGCTGATCCGCGATCGGGACGGACGGATCCTGTTCATCGAACCGACGTACAAACCGTTCCTCGACATCCCCGGCGGCATCGCGGAGGCCAACGAGTCCCCGTACGACGCCTGCGGGCGTGAGGTGCTGGAGGAGGTCGGGCTCGAGCTGACCATCGGAGCGTTGCTCGTCGTCGACTGGGATCCGGCGCGCGGCGTCTGGCACGACGCAATCGCGTTCGTCTTCGACGGGGGCGTGCTCAACGATGACGAGGAGCTGGTGATGCAACCGGGGGAGGTGGGTGCGGTGGCGTTCCTGACCCTCGATGAGGCGCAACCACGGCTCCGTCCCTCGATGCATCGCCGCCTCACGCTTGCCGTCCAAGCTTTGGAGTCAGGCGTCCCTCAGTACTCGGATTTCGGGCGGACTGTTTGACCTCAACAACACTTCAGGTTCTAGCGTGATGAACCTTGACGAGTTGAGGAGGTTCACGGTGCGGGCAGTTCGCATTGCACGGTTCGGTGGTCCTGAGGTGCTGGAGCTGGTTGAGGTGCCGGAGCCTGTCGCTGGGGCGGGTGAGGTGGTGGTCGACGTTGCGGCGGCCGAGGTGTTGTTCCTGGACACGCAGCTTCGGGCTGGGTGGGGACAGGAGTACTTCAAGCTTGAGCTGCCGATCGTGCCGGGCGCGGGGGTGGCTGGTGTGGTGCGGTCGGTTGGGCCCGGAGCGGACGCTGGGCTGGTCGGGCGGCGGGTGATTGCGGGCACCGGTGGGGTCGGGTCCTATGACGGCGGCGGGTACGCCGAACAGAGCGTCGTACCGGCGACTGAAGTGTTCCCGGTGCCGGACGGGCTGGAGTTGAGTACGGCGTTGGCGGCCTTGCATGACGGGGCCACGGCGTTGTCGCAGCTGGACCTGGCGGCGGTGTCCGCCGGTGAGCGGGTGCTGATCACCGCGGCTGCGGGCAGTCTCGGCAGCTGGCTGATTCCGTTGCTCTCGGCAACAGGTGCGACCGTAGTCGCGGCCGCTCGAGGTTCCGCCAAGTTGGACCGCGTTCGCGAGCTTGGCGCTCACGAGACCGTGGACTACTCGGTGGCCGGCTGGGCCGACGGGCTCGATGGTGTGGACGTGGTGTTCGACGGAGCCGGCGGTGAGATCGGCCGGGCAGGCTACGCGATCACCCGCCCGGGTGGCCGGTTCCTCGGCTACGGAGCGGCCAGTGGGGACTTCGCGGGCGCGGATCATCGCGACGACGTCACCGTGGTCGGCATCTATCAGCCGGACCCGGTCGCGTGGCGCGACCTACCGCGCCGGGCCCTGCAACTTCTCGCCGAGAATCGCCTGGACCCAGCGATCGGTCAAACCTTCCCACTGGCCGACGCGGCCGCGGCCCATGCCGCGATCGAGGCGAGGACCACCGTCGGCAAGACGCTCTTGCTGCCTGCTTAAGGACAGGATGTAGTCGTCTAAGTAGGCCGCCCGGCCCGCTCAGCGAGTGAGCGAACCGGGCGGATTGGACGTATACGTCCTGTCCCTAGGCAGACACAGCTACCCGAACTTGAGGCGGACGATGACGTTGTCGATGCCGCTCGGGGTGCCGCCGTTCTTGTCGTCGTTGGTGGAGGTCAGCCAGAGGCCTCCGTCGGGGGTTTTGGTGACGCTGCGCAGGCGGCCCCAGCGGCCGGAGAAGACCGCCTGAGGGGTGCCGACGCCGGTACCGCCGGAGTTGATCTGGGTGACCCACAACTGCTCGCCGGTGACGCCGGCGATGTAGATCCAGTCGTTGACGATCTCGATGCCGCTCGGTCCGGCCTGCGACGTTGACCAGGTGCGCTTGGGCGCGATGTAGCCGCCGCAGTCGCCGATGGTTCCCTCACAGGCGGGCCAGCCGTAGTTGCCGCCCTTCTGGATCAGGTTGAGCTCGTCCTGGCTGTTCTCACCGAACTCCGCCGCCCAGAGCTGACCGCGCGAGTCCCACGCGAGACCCTGCGGGTTGCGGTGGCCGCGGCTCCACACGTAGCGGGCGTTGCCGCCGGTGCTGAAGAACGGGTTGTCGCTGGGCGGCGTACCGTCGGCGTTCATCCGCAGGATCTTGCCGTTCAGCGAGCCGTTGTTCTGTGAGTTGCCAGAGTTCTTCGCGTCGCCGACCGTCGCGTACAGCTTGCCGTCCGGACCGAACGCGATCCGGCCGCCGTTGTGGTACCGGTTCTTGGCCAGTCCGGTCAGCACCGGCTCCGAGGTCGTCCCCAGTACGCCGTTCTCGTACTTCATCCGCACGATCCGGTTGTCGTTCGCGGCCGTGTGGTAGAAGTACACCCAGTGGTCGGTGGTGAAGTTCGGCGAGATCGCCAGACCCAGCAGACCGCCTTCACCGGTGGTCGTCACCGCGCCAGGAACCTTGCCCAGCGTGGTTTTCTGGCCTGACGCGGTCACTCGCAGTACCTCGAACCGGTCCCGTTCGGTCACCAGCGCCGACCCGGACCCGTCCGGCAGGAACGCGACGCTCCAGCCGAGGTCGACCTTCGCGATGTCCTTGTCGTACGCCGGAATTCCGCCGGCACCCGTGGCCGACGTACGGACCGTCACGGCGTTGCTCGCCGCGGAGGCGTTGCCGTCCGGGTCACGGGCCTTGACGGTGAAGGTGTAGTCGGTGTTCGGAGTCAGCCCGGTCACGGTCGTGGTCAGCGAACCGGTCGTCGCCACCTTGGTCGCGCCCTGGTAGACGTCGTACCCGGCGATGCTGCCGCTGTTGTCGGTGGAGGCGTTCCAGGCGAGAGACACGCTGTTCGCGGTCGCGCCGGTCGACCGCAGACTGCCCGGCGCGGTCGGCGGTTGAGTGTCGCCGCTGCCCGGCGTGGTGAACGCGACCACGTTGCTCTGCTGGGAAGCGTTGCCTGCGGCATCGAACGCACCGACCGAGACGTCGTACGACGTGTTGGCGGTGAGCGTGTCGACAGTCGCCGAGAGGGTGTTGCCGTCGACGACCTTGAGGACGTTGCCGCCGCGGTTGATCTCGTACCGGACCACGCCGACGTTGTCGGTGGCCGCGGACCAGGTGAAGGTGGCCGCGTTCGACTTGACGTTGCTGACCGCGAGGTTGCTCGGTGCGGACGGCGGGGTGACGTCGTCACTGACCGGGTTGACGGTGAGCTTGTCCGCGTTCGGTCCGCCGTCGGCGGTGGTGGCGCGGGCGCGGATCTTGTTGGTCCCGGCGGCGAGCTGGAGGCGGACGGTCTTGGTCACCCAGGTCTCCCAGGCGCCGGTGCCGGGATAGGTGATGCCGACGGCGCCGGAGACGCCATTGACGGTCCAGTCGAGCGGCCGGGTGGCCGTCGTACCGTTGGCGAACCGGAGCGTCACATCGGCCGGGCCGGCCGGTGCCGTGACGGTCCATTCGACGTAGCTGCCGACGAGGTTGTCGTAGTTCACGAATCCGGTGCCGGTGTAGCCGGCGTGGTTGGACTCGACCACGCCTTGGGAGATGGTCGCGGTCTCGGCCTGGTAATCGGTCGGGGCCGCGGTGGCGGTCGGGGGAGCGGAGGTCAGGGCAAGCGCGGCGGCGAGGGCGGCCGCACTCGACACGAGCCTGCGCCGGAGCGTGCGAGGTGTCATCGAGGTCTCCTGGTGTTCCGGGGCGGAGGGGAGTCACTCTTATTAGGAAACTTTCCTAACGATATTCGGCATGACACCACCAGTGAGCAAGTGGTGTCAACCGGTGAGCGCGAGTCTGGCATGCGCTTTCCGCTCCGGACAACGGCCAGCCCCCGCGAAGCCGTTGAACGGCTCCGCGGGGGCTGGATTGGTCGAACCTTTGTCAGCCCGCCAGACTCAGGAGTGCCGGGCGGTACAGCGTCTGCCCCGACGTCTCGTCGACCACCGCGACCCGGACGGAATCCGAGTCACCATGCGGTACGGCGAACACGGCTGTTGCCGGGCGGCCGTCGTACCGGGCGGTGTAGCTGACGAACCGCCAGTCGTCCTCGTCCCAGTAATCGCGGATGTCGGACCTGAGTAGTCCGTTCACCGCGCGATAGGCGGGGCTGAGGAGCAGACGGCGTTGCGTGGCGGCGAGCGGTACGGCGTTGCTCGCGGTGCCCGCGAGTGGATGACTGAGCCGGACGCGCAGCCTTCGGAGGGGGAGGAGCCAATAGCGGTCGAGCTCGGGCGACAACGCGACGAACGCTGCCGCCTCTGCGATCAGGACGAGTGCGGCCGGTCCGGCCGACCACCATCCTTGGGATGCCGTCAACGCTCCCGCTGCTGTTGCCATCAGCAACAATGCGCGCCCGATCGATCGGTAGCCCACAGGTTTGGCCGACTTGCCAGCGCAGCCGCAGGAGGCTTCGGGGACGACGACTTTGGCGTAGCTGAGGTAACCGGTGAACCCGGCACCGAGGACGACTGCCGCGAGCGCTTCTGCAGTCCAGGCGGGCGGACTCAGGAGTGCCAGGGCAAGGACCGCTTCGATGACGCCGACGGCGCGATAAGCGGGCCTGGCCCGGTTCTCGCCGACGAGCTTCGGTAGGGCGGTCTTCTCTGCTTCCTCCGGGCTGGCCAGCTTGCCGTACGACGACCAGAGGAGAAGCAGTCCGATCAGCAGCGGCTGGGCGGCCGCCACCTGCTGTGCGAACATCGCGGCCTCCCGGTCAGTTCGCCGCGTAGATCGTCGCGATGTCGATCTCGCTCGTCCCAGGTCGCCAGGCGCCGATCACCTGGACATGCCGGCCGACCTTCAGCAACGACAGGTCCGAGATCGCCGGTGTGCCGTTGTAGGCGGCGGCCGTGATCCCTTCCTGGATGTGGCCGAAGATCTTCTGGCCGAAGTGATCCAGATTCAGTCCGGTCCGGCTGATCGAGTTGATCATCACGTCCAGGTTGACGATGTTGATCCAGACCGACTCCGCCGCCAGTACGCCGTTCGGCATCTTGACGCCGCGCGCGTAGAGGCCATCACCGATCATCGCCTGGTCGATCGTGGTCGGTTGGAGCTTCCAGACACTGGTCGCGCCGGTCAGCTGGATCTTGTGCATCCGGCCGTCGGATCCGTTGACCTGCAGGAGATCCTGGTTGCGGCCGGTGATCAGACCTTCCGCGAAGTTGGGATCCGGTGCGCCCGGATCCGGTACCTGAGCCGACGCGGCGAACGCGGCCTCCGGTGCCAGCGACCCCAGTGCGCTGGCAGCCACGAGTCCGGTCGCGCCGAGCGCGGCCCTGGTGAGCAGAGCACGACGATCCATCGTTGATGTCATCTCAGCTCACCTCATCCCACATCGATGCCGGCCGGAATCAGCCCGGAATTGAGGCTGCCGATCCGCGTGAACGCCGCCGGGGTCAGGTCGATGACCCGGTTCGACGCACAAGTCCCGCCGCAGCAAGCGCGCTCGCCACAGAACGACCGCGTCCGCGGCCCGCAGTCCGCGATCGACGTGACGACGCGCGAACCGTTGCACAGGTTCGTCGTCGCGTGCCGGAACCCACAGGTCCGCCGGGAGACCCCGGTGACCCCGCAGTTGTCCGGCCGCGTGATCGCGTAACAAGCATCCGAGGTGTTCGTCCACGCGTGCTGGAAGTTCCCCGAATGACACGTCCCGCAAGCACCTGTTCCGGTGCTCGCGCAGGGTCCCCATGCGTTGCCGCAACAGAACCATGATGCTTCGCCGACAAGTCCGTACATCACATCCATGAAGTACCTCCAGGTCTAGGGGCGGTAAGACCTACAGAAACTCTTTGTACTCCTCAGATGAGAAATCTCCCAGACCTCGACAGAAATGGAAACTTTTTGCCTAACGACACGCGCCCGGCTCGAAACCCCGGCTGAACTGCGGGCAGTGACTGGTTTCTGAGAGACGTGCTCCACCCACCACAGGTCTAGACCGCTGGTGGTGATGAGACACGTCGCGCATCGATTCGGATTATCGACGCGATCTCAGGAGTCACCTGTGCAGTTGAATCTTCGTTGTGTGGAAGGCGCGGCCGACCTCCTCGCCGCCGAACTCACGCACCTCCCGTCCGTCACGGTCCTCCGTTCCGGCCTTGCCTCGGTGGATTGCCACGTGCGCGGCAGTCTCCGCGAACTGTCCGCGTGCCGCCTGTACTCCTCGGCGGCGATACCGCTCCCCGGGCGGCCCGGGGATGAGAACTTCCTTGTCCCGCTGCAACATCTCGGCCCGCTCGCCTTTCGCGTCGGCACGGACAATGCCGCCGTACGACGTGGGCTGGTCGCAACCGTCGAGGAATGCTTGGGGTGGTGGAACGACCCGCGGAGCTGGGCGGTCAACGTGACCGATTCTGTTCACGGATGGGTCGCCGAGCTTGGAGAATTGCATTGGACACAACGGTTCGGGCGGCTGGAACGGTTGCCATGGGCCACTAATCCGGTCGTTGCCGAGGTATTGGTGCGGTTGGCAAAGATCCGTGCCGGGCAACGGGTCTTGGACCCGTTCTGCGGATCAGGCACGTTACTGGTCGCCGCGAGTCGCCAGGCTCACGACGTACAGGTCCTTGGATCGGATCGCACTGCAGAGTCCGTCGAGCTGGCGCGGCGCAACCTCGGCGGCACGGGGCAGCTGACCACCGGGCTGGCCGAGAACCTTCAGCAACCAGACCGCAGCGTGCATCGCGTGATCGCGAACCTCCCCTTCGGCAAACGGGTCGGCAGCCACCGAGACAACCAGCGCCTCTACCCGGCCGCCCTCGGCGAGATCGCGCGCGTGCTGACGAACGACGGACGGGCCGTCCTGATGACCGAGGACAAACGATTGCTGCAGGAAGCGGTGGCTGGGGTTCGCGGGCTGAAGATCGTCCGCGAACGATTGCTGCGGTACGGCGGCGCCACGCCAACCGTGTATGTGCTGAGCCGCACGCGGACCTAGGAAGCGGTTGCTCCGCGCAAGGTCCGGATGGTGGGCCGGTGGTCTTATCGCCCAGCCTGCCTGCCGGGTCTGGGGGCTGGTTCGTAGTGAGCCTGTGCGAGGTGGTGGACCGATCCTCCCGAGCCGGTTTGGGGAGGATGGTGGCCCGGATCTGAGCTGGTTTTGGGGTGGATCCCGGATGGATTCGGGGGGTGGATCCTCCCCAGATCGCTTTTCGGGAGGGGCGGATGCTCCCCAAACCGGTTTGGGGAGCGATATCGCAGCCGGATCGGTGCGCTGCGACCTCCGCCGGATGGGTGACCGTGCGCCAGGCGTCGACCACGAAGCGGAGGTCGGCGCTCGATCGCTAGCAGGCCCTTGGACCGAACTCCGCGAATTCTCAGGGGGTAGGGAGCTGGCGCGGGCGACTGTATGCGGTATACGATCACGCGGAGCACGCTGATTGTGACCTGGTGCACGGTGGTATGCATCGGCACCAGATACAGTTGGAGTGTTTTGTGGAGGGGAGTATTCCTCTCGGGCCGCCGGCGCGGGGCCTCGAGTACGGCAGTGTCGTCATCACGGGAGGCCTGGGCGGCCGAACCGGTGCTGCCGGCCCGGAGAGATCCAGGCGGAAGAGACCTCCGGACCAACGTCATGTCACGCGTCCGGAGGTTCACTTATGGTTTCTGTCATGCCACCGCTGGTCTGGGTGCTCACGATCGCCGGTCTGCTCGCGATCGTCGCGTTCGACCTGATCGTGATCGCGCGCCGGAACCACACCGTGACGATCAAGGACGCGACCCGGTGGGTGCTGTTCTACGTCGGGCTGGCCGCGCTGTTCGCGATCGGGCTGTTCCTGTTCAGTGGTGGGAAGTCCGGCGGTGAGTTCGTCGCGGGTTACATCACCGAATACAGCCTGAGCGTCGACAACCTCTTCGTCTTCGTCATCATCATGGCGCGGTTCAGTGTGCCGAGCCTGGCCCAGGACAAGGTCCTGTACATCGGCATCGTGGTGTCGATGCTGCTGCGGGCCGTCTTCATCCTGGCCGGTGCGGCCGCGATCTCCGCGGCCAGCTGGGTGTTCTACATCTTCGGCGCGTTCCTGGTCTACACCGCGGTCCGGCTGGCCATCGAGGGCGAGAACGACGACGCGGACTTCCAGGAGAACGCCGTACTGCGCGGCATGCGCCGGATCCTGCCGATCTCGCACGACTACGACGGCGCGAAGCTCGCCACCCGGATCGACGGCAAGCGGATGGTGACGCCGCTGGTGATCGTGATCTCGGCGATCGGGATGGCGAACGTGATCTTCGCGCTGGACTCGATCCCGGCGATCTTCGGGCTCACCCAGGATGCGTACATCGTCCTCACCGCGAACGCGTTCGCACTGATGGGCCTGCGCCAGCTCTACTTCCTGATCGGCGGCCTGCTGGAGCGGATCGTCTACCTGAACGTCGGTCTGTCGGTGATCCTCGCGTTCATCGGTGTGAAGCTGATCGTGGAGGCGCTGCACGGTTCGCACATCGACGACATCGGCGCGATCCACCTCCCGCACATCGGCATCGTCACCTCACTGAGCTTCATCGCCGCGACCCTGTTCGTCACCACGGTCGCCAGCCTGGTGAAGTCGTCCCGCGACGCCCGCCGCGTTCCGGTGAAGGTCCGCAGCGAGGACTGACCCCAACTTGGCGGGCTGCCCCACGCCGGCGCGGCCCAATCCCGCAACGTCCGAAGAGTCGGAGTGCGTGGTCGGCGTGTTCTCGGACGCTAGCAGCGCGGCGCCCCTGGGCCGATCCCGTTAACGTCCGAAGGAGTGGAGACCACCGCTGCGGTTCCTTCGGACGTTACCGCAGCACCACCCCTAACGTCCGAAGGACCGGAGGGCCCGCCTCCGATCGTTCGGACGTTAGGCATCGCGGGCGGATGCGGTGGCGCGGGTTCGCTAGAGCGCGTCGAGTTCCCGAGCCGGGGCGCGGAGACGGGTGTAGAGGGCCGGGATGGGGGTGAGGAGTAGACCCGAGGCGACCAGCGCCGTACGGAGACCGGCTCGGCCGGCGAGGGCGCCGAGCGGGGGACCGCCGGCGACCTGACCGATCGCGTTCGCCTGGGAGACGAACGAGATCACCGTGGCGCGTGAGCGCGACTCGACGTTCCGGTTCAGCCACGCGGATTCGATCGGCCAGGACAACGTATCCGCGATGCTGCGCAGCCACACTGCGGCCAGTGCGAGCCAGAGGTTGCCCAGCAGGGCGAAGGCCAGAACGCCGACCACCTGCAGAAACGCGAGCAGCGCCAGGACGCCGTTCGGGTGGGTGGCAGTCAAGCGTTCGGGTGAAAGCTTGTTGAGGATGAGCGAGCTGATCAGTGTCAGCAGTGTGCCGATCAGCCCGAGCACCGTGAACCAGAACGCCGGGTCCGAGGTACCGAACACGGTCGGGAACTCGAAAGTCAGGATCTTCACCTGCCACAGCCGGTCAAACGCCTCACTGGAAAGCCCTGACACCAGGCTGATCAGCACCAGTGTGCGGACGACCGGACGCTTCCGCGCGACTGCGAGGCCGTGCTTGAACGTGTCGGTCATGTGCTTGAACGTCTCCCGCTCACCCGCAGGCGTTCGGTGGAAGTTGACCTCCCGCATGAACACGCCGAGCAGCACAGCCAGCACGATCATCCCGATCCCGGACAGCTTGATCGGCAGCGACAGATCGAGCAGGCCGAGTGCTCCGGCGGCGACGGTACCGAGGATCGTCCCACCGAGGCTGAGCTGCTGAGTGCGAACCAGTACGCCGGCCACCTGGTCGGTGCCGATCTCGTCGGCCAGCCAGGCTTGATCGGCTCCGGAGGTGAACGTGTACCCGACTCCCCACAGCACCTGGGCACCGAGGATCGCGAGGAACGTCGGCGACAGGCCCTGGAGCAGGAACCCGCAGCCGATCAGTGCCACTCCGATGACGACGGACAGCCGCCGGCTGTAGAGGTCGGCGACGATGCCGGTCGGGATCTCGAACAGGAAGCAGGCGAGTTCGAGCGTCGTCCCGACCAGGACGAGTTGCAGCGGGCTGAGGCCCGCCTCGCGGACGTAGTACACCGCGCTGAGCGTGAAGCAGAGCGCAGCACAGAACGCCCAGACGGTCTTGTAGGTGCGATAGGTCCGGACCGGATCGGCCGAACGATAAGTCAGAGGCATGACGAGGTTGCTCCTGAAAGCGTGCATGACGAAGCGCGGCCCGGGACTGGGCCGATCGCGGCGTGACGCACAACGGCAACGTGCCAAGGGGTCCGGACCAAACCGGTCCCGCGCTGGCGGCGGCGGTGGTGCGCTTTCAGGAGCGAGTTTGCATGCGACGAGAGTAGAGGGATTTCCGGCGCGTCCGCCTCCCATTTACCCGGACGTGCACACCGATCCGGAGTAGTATCGAAAGTGCCTGGCCCGGCCGTTCCCCCGTGATGGTCGGGTCAGGTCTTGTCTAGAAGGCCTTCCGGTAGCGGGGCTGCCGTTCGACGATCCGGTAGCCGAGCGACTCGTACAGAGCCACGCTCCCGGTGGGGTTCTCCGCGACCGTCCACAACGACGCCGTCCGTACGCCGTGCTCCCACAGCTGCGCGTGATTCGTCCGCAGCAACGCGGAGGCGAGCCCATGGCGTCGCCACTCATTCTGTACGCCGACCCACGGCGTATCGTCCTGACCGCTGACCACCCAACCAGCGAGCCGGTCGCCAACCCATGCGAGTGTCCACAACCGATGGTCGGGGTAGTCGTCCGCGATTTCCTGCTCGAACTCGGAGAAGCTGTCCTGGATGTACCCGAGCGAACTCCCCGCGAACACCTCCGCGTTCGCCTCGAAGACTGCCCGGTGATCGTTGACCGAGGCCGGTCGCAACTCGAACCCTTCCGGCAACCGCACCTCCGGCGGCTCCGCCAGTGCAAGCGTCATCCGCACCCGCGTGAACGCGACCCGATAACCGGCCGCCAGCACGAGCGCCACGTCGCGCTCGGAGCCGGGGTTCGTACCGAACAGCGGCGTACCGACGCTGTCGTCGACGGCCGCATGTTCGCGCGCACGCTCCTCGAGCCAAGCCAGAATCTCCCGCCCGTGCCCGCGCCCGCGATGCATTGCCGCAACCGATCCCAGCAACAGATAGAGCCGAGTCCCGTCAGCCTCGTCCCACCACGTCATCCGCGCGGCGCCGACCTCAAGCCCCGCCACCGACACCACGCCTTCTGAAAACTCCACCCTCCGACTATCCCAGGAGTTGCCCGGGCCAGGTCTTGACATGGGTTCCGTGGGGCGGTTGACTGCGAGATAGTTCACGGCAGAAATAAAATAGCTGGTGCAATCCGGAGCCGGTGGCTCAGAGCGACTCCGGGATAGCACTGGGTAGTGCCCCGGTCCGGTGGGATAGCCATCGGGCCATTTCGCGTACCCGGGGTAGTTGCCGTCGGCAACGCTTGATTTCCCTTGCCTGCAAGGCGCGAGGTGATTTCGGTCAAGGTCGGGTATCGACACCGGGCGGGAGTCTTCCGCCGGCCGGAGTTCTGTGTCATCCTCCCGGTGAGTGAGGCGAAATCCTATCGGATATCGGTTTCACTCCGATCGGTGACGGAAAGGATGCGGAGTGAGTGCAACGTACGAGGTGCGGGACAACGAGTCGGCCGCGCCGCCGCCCGCGCCGGCTGCGGCGAAGGCGGTGAAGTCCACCCGGCCGGCGCGGCCGAGTCAGTGGACCCAGGCCCGCCGGAGTCTGCGCCGGCACTGGCAGCTGTACCTGCTGATCGCCGTGCCGCTCGCGTACTTCGTGATCTTCAAGTACATCCCGATCAGCAACGCGGTGATCGCGTTCAAGGACTACAGCCCGATCAAGGGGCCGTGGGGCAGCCCGTGGGTGGGTTTCCACAACTTCGAGCTGCTGTTCCAGAACCCCGTGTTCACGTCCCTGGTGAAGAACACGTTCTTTCTGGCCGGCTACACGGTGCTGGCGAGCTTCCCGATCCCGATTATCCTGGCCATCGCGCTGAACGAGATCCGGACCGGGGTGTTCAAGAAGACGGTGCAGCTGGTGACGTACGCGCCGTACTTCATCTCGACCGTGGTCGTGGTGTCGATGACGATCCTGGTGCTGTCCCCGCGGCTCGGGTTCGTCAATGACGCGATCGGGCTGTTCGGGGTGCCGGCGGTCGACTTCCTCGGTAAGCCGGACTACTTCCGGCACATCTACGTATGGTCCGACGTCTGGCAGACGACCGGGTACTCGGCGGTCATCTACCTGGCGGCGCTGTCGGGCATCGACCCGGCGCTGCACGAGTCCGCGCGGATCGACGGCGCGAGCCGGCTGCAGCGGATCCGGAACGTGGACCTGCCGGGCATCATGCCGACCGCGGTGATCATCCTCATTCTCGGCGTCGGAAACATCATGTCGATCGGGTTCGAGAAGGCGTTCCTCTTGCAGAACCCGCTCAACACCGCACAGTCCGAAATCATCGCCACGTATGTGTACAAGACCGGCCTTCTGAACGCCGACTTCAGCATGGCGACCGCCATCGGGCTGTTCAACTCCGTCGTCAACCTCGTCCTGCTCGTCGTCGTGAACTTCGTCGCCAAGCGGATCACCGGGAACGGACTGTGGTCATGAGTGTGACGTTGCAAGGATTCCGCCGTACGGCGAAGGCTCCGGAGGGCTCGAAGCGGACCGCGATCGAGGAGACGCGGGGCGACAAGATCTTCCTCGTCGGCGTCAAGATCATGCTCTGGCTGGCGCTGATCGTGGTCGCGGTCCCGCTGATCTACATCGTGGCGAACTCGTTCAGCAGTCCGGCCGCGGTCAGTGGCGGCCGGGTGCTGCTCTGGCCGATCGAGCCGGGACTCAAGGCCTACAAGACGGTCTTCGCCGATCCGCAGATCATGCGGGGCTACCTGAACTCGTTCATCTATGCGATCGGCGGCACGCTGATCAGCGTCACGCTGACGATCGCGATCGCCTATCCACTGTCGCGGCGCACTTTCTACGGCCGCAACGTGATCATGAGTCTGCTGATCTTCACCATGCTGTTCTCCGGTGGCCTGATTCCGACGTACCTGGTGGTGCAGGACCTGGGCATGCTCAACACCCGGTGGGCGATGGTGATCCCGAGCGCGATCGGGGTCTGGCAGGTGATCATCGCGCGCACGTTCTTCCGCTCGACCATTCCGGACGAGCTGCACGAGGCGGCCACCATCGACGGGGCCAGCGACCTGCGGTTCCTGTGGTCGGTCGTGCTGCCGCTGTCCAAGCCGGTGATCGCGGTGATCGCACTGATGTACGTGATCTTCCAGTGGAACAGCTACTTCGACGCCCTGATCTACCTCAAGGACCCGGGACTGTATCCGTTGCAGATCATCCTGCGGAACATCCTGATCCTGAACTCCACCACCGGGTCTGCGGCCGACATCGCCCAGAACCTCGAACGTCAGCAACTCGCGAACGTCCTGAAGTACGCGCTGATCGTCGTCTCGACACTGCCCGTACTGATCATTTACCCGTTCGTCGCCCGCCACTTCACCAAGGGCGTGATGGTCGGCGCGGTCAAGGGCTGAAAGGCCCCCTGAGAAAGGAACACAGCAATGCGCTCATCCGTGAGCAAGGTCGCGGCCCTGTCCGCGGCCGCCCTGCTCGCCCTCGCGGCGTGCAGCTCGGACAAGACCGACGGGGCGGCGAACGAGACCTCTGCCGACGGCAAGGTCATCATCGACACGTTCGGCCCGCAGGGTCCGGACGACAACTGGGACACCAACCCGGTCAGCAAGATCATGAGCGACAAGTTCAAGATCCAGTTCCGCTGGCAGACCACGACGTACGACGCCGGCGCGGCCAAGGAGAAGCGGCAGATCGCGCTCGCCAGCGGCGACTACCCCGATCTGTTCATGCTGATCCCGTGGGTGGACGGCTTCTCGCAGGCCGAGGTGCTGAAGCTCGGCACCCAGGGCGTCGCGCAGCCGCTCGAGCAGCTGATCAAGGACAACGCGCCGAACATCCAGAAGGAGCTCGACGCCAACAAGACCCTGAAGGAGATGTCGACCGCACCCGACGGTCACATCTACGCGCTGCCGCAGTGGTCGGACTGCGTGCACTGCACCTACCCGGACAAGCTGTGGATGAACAGCGCCTGGTTGAAGAAGCTCAACCTCCAGGTGCCGAAGACCACCGAGAACCTGCGCAAGGTCCTGCAGGCGTTCAAGACCCAGGACCCGAACGGTAACGGCAAGGCGGACGAGATTCCGCTGACCACCGACGTTCAGGACAGCAGCCTGATGGGCTACCTGATGAGCGCGTTCGCCTACAACCCGGTCGGCGCCAACAACGGCAACCGGTCGCTGCTCGAGCTGAACGGTGACAAGGTCGCCACGCCGGTCAACACCGACGCGTGGAAGGCGGGTCTGAAGTACATCAACTCGCTGTACAAGGAAGGCCTGATCGACCAGACCGCGTTCACCCAGAACGCGCAGGCGCTGCAGGCGCAGGGCAACAACCCGAAGGCGGTCGTGGTCGGATCCGTCCCGGTGCTCTGGCCGGGCATCTTCGTCCAGCTCGGCTCGAAGGACGGTCGCGACAAGCAGTACGACGCGGTGCCGCCGCTGACCGGTCCGGACGGTAAGAGCTACACCGGGTACAACTACCCGAGCTCGACCGGCTACACCTTCATGCTGACCAACAAGGCCAGCAAGGAGGCGCAGGTCGCCGCGATCAAGATGCTCGACTACATCTACAGCGACGAGGGCCGCAAGGTCGCCATCATGGGTCCGGAAGGGGTCGGCTGGTCCGCGCCGCGTCCTGGTGACATCGCGCTCGACGACAAGACCAAGGTCGGCTACTACCGCTTCGGCGAGGACGAGCACAAGAAGAACATCTCCTGGGACGCGATGGCGCAGTACAACGTGACGCTTGCCTACCGCAACGAGCAGGCCGTGCCGGCGGACGTCTACTCGGCCGCGGGTCTCGAGCGGCGGCTCTACCAGGAGACGACCAAGAAGTACGTCGGTCACGAGGACAAGTCGCTGTGGTTCCCGCAGACCTCGGTCTGGCCGGACCCCAGCCTGAGTGGTGAGCTGGCCACCCTCCAGACGAACCTGAGCACGTATGTGAACCAGAACCAGCTCGCGTTCATCACCGGGTCGAAGAACATCGATACGGATTGGGACGCGTACGTGAAGGGTCTCGACAGCACCGGAATGCCGCGGTACCTGGAGATCAACCAGCAGGCCTACGACAAGTACAAGTCCGGGAGCAAGTAAACAGATATGTCCCACGAACTGTGGTTCCGTACCCCCGCGCCGGACTGGTTCGAGGCGTTGCCGGTGGGCAACGGGCACCTCGGAGCGAAGGTGTTCGGCCGGGTCGGTACGGAACGGATCGCCCTGAATCTCGACGACGTGTGGTCCGGCGACGGCCCGCGCGACCTGGAGGTGACGGGCGGTCCGGAGGCGTTGGCCGACGTACGGCGGCTGTTGCTGGCCGACGGTGATCGGTTGGCAGCGACTGAGCGGACCCGGGCCTTGCAGGGTCCGCTCGTCGAGTCGTACCAGCCGCTCGCCGACCTGCTGATCCGCACGGCCGGGGAGGCCGGCGACTACCGCCGGAGCCTCGACCTGCAGACCGGCGTGGTCGGCGTCGACTACACAGTGGAGGGGACGCGGTTCCGGCGCGAGGCGTATGTCTCCGCGCCGGACCAGGTGCTGGTCTGGACGATCACGGCCGACAAGGCTGGCGCGATCGATCTGGACCTCAGCCTGGAGAGTCAGCACCCGGTGCAAACGAATGTTGCTGACGGCACCTATGGCGTAGTTGGTCATGCGCCGTCGGAGTTGACGATCGAGTATCGAGAGAGCCCGGATCCGATCCAGTACCGCGACGGTCACGGGATCGGGTTCGGGATCGCGCTGCAGGTGCACGCCGCAGGTGGTGAGGTCACCACGTCCGCGGATGGCGTGACCGTTCGAGGTGCTGACAGTGTGACGGTGTTTCTGGCCGCGGCGAGCACGTTCGCAGGGTGGTCGGTACCACCTGGCCGTGATCCGCTCACCGCGTTGCGCGCGGCAACCGACGTACTGGCTGCTGTTGAGCTCGACAAGCTGCGTGAGCGGCATGTCGAGGATCATCAAGCGTTGTATGGACGTGCGGAGCTTCAATTGGGTACGGCGGTTGACCTGCCGACCGATGAGCGGATCGGGACCGACGATCCGGATCTCGTCGCGCTCATGTTCAACTTCGGCCGTTATCTGCTGATCGCGTCGTCGCGACCGGGGACGCAGGCGGCCAACCTGCAAGGCATCTGGAACCAGGACCGCCGGCCGATGTGGGCCAGCGACTGGACCAACAACATCAACACCCAGATGAACTACTGGCCGGCCGACGTCACCGGGCTGAGCGAGTGCTTCGAACCACTCATCGACAACCTGGAGGCCCTTGCTGCCTCCGGTGCGAACACAGCAAGGATCCTGTACGACGCTCCCGGCTGGGTGTCGCACCACAACTCGGACATCTGGGCCGCGACCTGGCCGGTTGGCGAAGGCGGTGATGATCCCGTCTGGGCGATGTGCGCGACGTGTGGCGTCTGGCTGACGGCACATCTCATGGAGCACTACCGTTTCGGCCAAGACCTGGAGCTGTTGCGTGAGCGCTCCTATCCGTTGATCGCGGGCGCCGCCGAGTTCGTGCTGGCGATGCTGGTCGAGGACGGTGAGGGGCGGTTGCAGTTCATCCCGTCGACGGCGCCGGAACATCACTTCGTGCTGCCGTCGGGGGAGAAGGCCTCGGTCGACCTGACGTCGACGTACGACATCTGGCTGATCCGCGAGCTGTTCGCCAACCTCGCCGAAGCCGAGACCGCGCTGGGGCTGACCTCAGATCTCAATGACCGGGCCCAGAAAGCGCGAGAGCGGTTGCCGGAGATCCGGATCACTCCCGACGGGCGGCTCTACGAATGGCCGACCGACTGGACGCCGTCCGAGATCAACCACCGGCATCAGTCACACCTCTACGGGCTGCATCCCGGCGCGGAGATCGACCCAGCCAGTACGCCGGAATGGGCTGAGGCGGCGCGGAAATCGCTGCAGATCCGTACCGATGGGGCAACGAATGGTGGCTGGACTGCGGCCTGGCTGGTTGCCCTGTGGGCGCGGTTGTTCGAGCCTGAACGGGCATCCGAGGTCATCCAGGACTATCTGGCGAGACTGGTCTCGGACAACCTGCTGCACCGCGATGGCGACATCTTCCAGATCGACGCGAACTTCGGTATGACGGGTTGCATTCCGGAGCTGCTGATCCAGAGCCATACCGACGTGATCCGATTGCTCCCGGCGCTGCCGAAAGCGTGGCCGGACGGGTCTTTCCGTGGCTTGCGGGCTCGTGGCGGGCTGACGTTCGACGTCAGTTGGCGGGGTGGGCAGGTGACCAAGGCCTCGGTTGTTGCCGCGCGCACCGGACTGCACCGGATCGCCTTGCCGGGAAGGGAACTCGTGGTCGAGCTCCGTGCCGGTCAATCGCTGGACTTGGTGAGGTAAGCCTTGCCAAACTTGTTGTAGTCTCAACCTTCGTGAAGAGACTGATCGGAATCGTCGCCGTGTCCGCCGTCCTGGTGCTCGCCGGCTGTGGTGGGAACGACACCAAGAGTGCGAACACCGGCGCGGGGGACACGGAAGTCGCCACCGGCGGGCGGCTGTTCAAGACCGCCGACGCGGAGACGGCCAAGCTCGGCTCGGACGCGCAGCCCGGCGTGTTCCCGCGCACCGTCAAGCACGCGCTCGGCGAGGCCAAGCTGGACAAGAAGCCCGAGCGCGTCGTGGTGCTGGACAGCGGTGAGCTGGACGACGTGCTCGCGCTCGGCATCACCCCGGTCGGCATGGCGACCAACACCGGCCAGAACGGCGTACCGTCGTACCTGGCGGACAAGGCGCAGGGGATCAAGACGGTCGGCGGGGTCAGCGAGCTGAACCTCGAGGCGATCGCGGCGCTGAAGCCGGACCTGATCCTGGGCAGCAAGCTGCGCGCCGCCACCCTCTACAGCAAGCTGAGCGCGATCGCCCCGACGGTGATGAGTATCCGGCCCGGGTTCCCCTGGAAGGAGAACTTCCTGCTGGTCGCGGACGCGGTCGGCGCGGAGGACCAGGCCACCCAGATCCTGAACGACTACCAGAAGCGCGCCGACGAGGTGAAGGGCAAGGTCCAGGGATCGCCGACGATCTCCCTGGTCCGCTTCCGCCCGTCGGAGATCCGGCTCTACGGCAACCTGTCCTTCATCGGCGTGATCCTGAAGGACGTCGGCCTGCCGCGGCCCAAGGTGCAGGACGTCGAGGACCTCGCGGTCGAGGTCTCCGAGGAGAACATCGGTCAGGCCGACGGTGACTGGATCTTCTACTCCAGCTTCGGCCCGATCACCGGCACCAAGGAGACACAGGTTGTCAACGGCAACCTCTGGAAGGCACTCCCGGCGGTCAAGGCCGGCCACGCCGAACGCGTCAACGACGAGGTCTGGTTCCTCGGCCTCGGCCCCCTCGGCGCCCTAGCCACCCTCACCGACCTCGAAACCCTCCTCACCACCAAAAGCTAACGTCCGAAAACACGCCGACCACGCCCACCGCCCCTTCGGACGTTGCTGAAGGGCTGTTCGCAGCGTCCGAAAACACGCCGACCGTGTACGGCGATCCTTCGGACGTTACGGAGCGACGGTCATAACGTCCGAAGAAGCGGAGGCGGGCTCTCCGATCGTTCGGACGTTGTGGGAGCGGGGTTCGTAACGTCCGAAGAACCGGAGGCGGGCCCTCCGATCGTTCGGACGTTAGGGGGTGACGGGGAGGAGGCCGCGGTCGGCGAAGACCTTTTTGGCGACGGTGATGGCGTTGAGGGCGCGGGGGAAGCCCGCGTAGCCGGCAGCGTGGGTGAAGGTTTCGACGATCTCGGTGGGTGTGAGTCCGACGTTGAGGGACGTCTTGATGTGGACCTCTAGTTGGGGCTCGCATCCGCCGAGGGCAGTCAGGATGCCCAGCGTGACGAGTTGGCGCTGCTTCGGGTCGAGGCCAGGGCGTGCGTAGATGTCGCCGAAGCCGAAGGCGACGATGTGGTGGGCGAGCGCGGGAGCGATGTCACCCAGGCTCTCCATCACAGCGGGCGCCGAGCCGCCGTCGACGGCATTCAGTACGGCGAGGCCGCGTTCGTAGCGAGCTTGTTCCTCGGGGCTGTTCAGGTCGGGTGCGCTCATGTTTCGACGTTAACCCCGGTCAGGGGCTAGTCCGGAACGTGTCCGCGATCCGTGACCGGGATCTCAGGGGCGTATCGGGCAACGGCCGCCACGAGGTCGTCGTACGGCATGGCACGTCCGATGACCTCGTGGGAGCCGGGCCCGGGACGGGACGGGCCCCAGGCCTTGGAGCTGCGGGGGAGTGCTTCGTCCGCGTGCAGCAGGACGACCAGGTAGGGTTCCCACTCCTCGTCCTCGGGGTTGCCCAACGGCCGTTCGATCCGGCAGATGCCGCGGACCTCGGCCCAGCCGACCGTGCGCGGTTGCGCGCCGCCGAGGTGGACGCCGACGGCGTCGATGGACAGCAGTACGTCGTCCTCGTCGGCCTGCTGGCGTTCCTCGAGCGCGGTGATCGCGCCGATGAGCAGCAGGAACGGCATTCCGAGCGCGAAGATCAGCGGACTGCCGCCCCACGACAGCCAGATCGTCTCCAGCCCGTCACGGACCGAGTTGCCCTGAGCGCGCGCGATCACTACGGCGAGAACGGTGACCAGCACCTCGGCGCCGACCAGCAGCGCACAGAACAGCAGCATCGTCTTGGTAGTGCCCAGCCCATGTCGCTTGACGACAAACGGCTCCACACTTTGATCAGGCGGCATACCCCGCATTGTCAGCGTTATCCGCCGAACGCACCAGAGCTCTCACACGTGTCTAATCACTTCGGCCCCGAACGGTCGTCCGCAAGGATGAAATCCCCGTACAGAAGCCTGCGCGGACTTTGGCTGAGCCGGAGAGTCCGCAACAATCGCATCATGTCCAACACCACTGCGACTCTCGCGCCCAAACGGCCGCCACAGCGGGCCAACGCCCGTCGTGCGCGGAAGAACGGCAAGTGGCGTCGTGGCTGGTTCATCGCTGTGCTTGCGGTGCTGTCCGCAATGCCGCTGCTGTTCCACCGCTGGGTGCCGAACTCGATCGGCAACCTGGGCAGTCTCCTCGACACCTTTCTGCCCTGGGTGGGCCTCGCCGTACCGATCCTGGGTGTTGCCGCGCTGGTACGGCGTTCCGCGATCGCTGGGGTCGCGTTGCTGCTGCCCGCACTCGTGTGGGGCGGGATGTTCGGCAACCAGTTGATCCCGCAGTCGACCGGCGGCGCTTACGACCTGCGCGTGCTGTCGCACAACGTGGATGCGGCCAACCCGGATCCGGAGCGGACGGCTAAGGACCTGCTCGCGGCCGATGCGGATGTCGTCGCGCTGGAGGAGCTGACCGCGGCCGATCTCAAGGTCTACAAGGCTGCCTTCGCCAAGAAGTATCCGCATCAGGTAACGCGGGACACGGTCGCGCTCTGGTCGAAGTACCCGGTTGAGGAGAGCGAGTCGGTGGACGTCGGCTTCGCCTGGACGCGGGCGCTGCGGGCCGAGGTCGACACCCCGGAGGGCAAGGTCGCCGTGTACGTCGCGCACCTGGCCTCGGTCCGGGTCGGGACCAGCGGCTTCACCTCGGACCAGCGCAACAAGACGATCCGCGCACTCGGCCGGCAGATCGCCGACGAGCGGCTGGCCGGCGTGATCGTGATGGGCGACTTCAACGGTACGGCGACCGACCGCAGCCTGGCGCCGTTGACCGCGGGTCTGCGCTCGGCGCAGGGAGCGGCCGGCCACGGGTTCGGATTCACCTGGCCGTCGGCGTTCCCGATGGCGCGGATCGACCACATCCTGGTGCGCGGCGTCGAGCCGACCAAGGCCTGGGTGATGGACTCCACCGGCAGCGACCACCGCCCGGTCGTCGCCGAGCTAAAGATCTGACCCTGCCGTAGCGTCCGAAAACACGCCGACGAGGTACCGCGGTTCTTCGGACGCTGCGGATCAGTTCGCGATGCCGCGCTGATAGGCGTACCGGACCGCCTCCGCGCGGTGCCGGGCGCCGATCTTGGCGAACGTGTTGTTGATATGCGTCTTCACCGTCGCCTCGCTGATGAACAGTTGCGCGGCGATCTCCGGATTGCTCAGCCCGCGCGCGATCAGCCGCAGGACTTCGGTCTCGCGCGTGGTCAGGCTGTCGTCGGCGGCTGATTCAGGCGCGAGCCCGGCGACGAGCCGCTTGCTCACCTCGGGATCGAAGGTGGACTGACCCGCTGCTGTGGACCTGAGCGCCGCTCCGATCTCGACCCGACCGGCGTCCTTGGTCAGATAGCCACGAGCCCCGGCCCTGAGCGCACTGGCGATCGACGCATCGTCGGCGTACGTCGTCAGCACCAGTACGGCGACCTCCGGGTACTCGGCCGTGATCCGGGCCGTCGCACCGACCCCGTCGAGGACCGGCATCCGCAGATCCATCAGCACGACATCGACGTTGCCCTGAGCAACGAGGTCGACCGCCTCGGCGCCGTTCGCCGCGGCACCGGTGACCTCGATCCCGTCGAGCAGTTCGAGCAGCGCGACCAGGCCCTCCCGGACGACCTGCTGGTCGTCGGCCACGATCACCCGGATGCTGTCAGTCATTCGTCACCTCCGCGATCACGAGCCAGTCGTCCCCGTCCGGGCCTGCGGTCAGCGTGCCACCGACCAGGGCCAGTCGCTCCCGCATCCCGGTCAGCCCGAATCCCTCGCCACCCGTCGCGCCCGCGTTGCGGACCACGATCCGCACGCCGGCGTCGTACCGGATCTCGAGGTCGATGGGTCGTCCAGGCGCGTGCTTGGCAGCATTCGTCAGCGCTTCTCGAGCCGCGTTGAGCAGTGCGACGGTGACTCCGGAGTCGAGCTTGCTAGGTGTTCCGCTGACGGCAAAGTGCACCTGTACGGCGTGATCCGTCTCGTGCTGCTCGGCGAGAGCAGCCAGCGCCTGCGGAAGATCCGGTACGTCGTCCGCGCGGAGCGCCGCGACCGCGTTCCTGGCCTCAGCCAGGCCTTGGACGGCCAGCCGGCGCGAGCGTCGTACCCGCTCCAAAGCGCCGTCGACGTCCCGGCGCTCGTCCAGCAGGGCTTCGGCGACATCGAGCTGGACGCTGAGCGCGCCGAGGGAGTGGGCGAGGACGTCGTGCAGGTCGCGAGCGATGCGGCCGCGTTCCTCCAGGGTCGCGGCGCGCGCCTGCTCGTCCTGCGCCCGGCGGGTCTGGACGAGCAGCTCCCGCGTCTGCCGGACCTGGATCTCGTACTGCCGGCGGTTCACGCCGAAGGCGATCAGGATCGCTTCCCACATCAGCTGGCTCAGGTACCAGGTGTCGCTCCGGTCGAACCACCAGGCCGAGACGGCGAAGCCGAGCGCAGCACCGATGCCGACGGCAACGATCGGCCGGGTCCCGGAGCGGGTGAGGTCGACCACCACGATCGTGGTGATCGAGACCAGGACCAGGACCAAGGCGTTGGAGTCCGGAACCCCGGCGACGAGTGAAGTGCCGATCGCGACCGCCGCGAGCAGCGCGAGCGCCAGGCGGGGGCGCATCGTCATCAGCACGGTGCCGGCCAGGAACACGGCCAGGTCGGGACCGACGACGTACCAGACCCAGTGGTCGGCCGGTCGCGCCGTTGCCAGGACGCCGACGGCGACGGCTGCGGTCATGATCCGGCCGAGCCAGCCGCTGTCGCCGTGCATCCCGGCCGGCAGTGTTGACCTCAACGGACGCTGTACTCCTCTGCCTCGCGGTGTGCCTTGCCCTGGATCACCAACGACTGGGTGAGCAGGTTCGCTCCCAGGCTCAGGATCAGTGCACCGCCACCGATCGTGGAGGCGGCGCCGAGCAGGTGGCCGACGCCGGCCAGCCCGAGGCGGATGACCAGGTAGGCCACCATGATGCCGAGTCCGGGGATGCCGAGCCGGTAGAAGACCTTCCCGGCGCGCCGCTCGACCTGCGCGACCATGCCGGAGGCGTAGCCGGCGCCCAGGGCGACGACGGCTCCGATGACCAGGAGCGCGACGTCGATCACGCCGTACCGGTGGTTGCCGTAGAGCTGGTAGACGCCGACGCCGCACATGATCAGCGGACCGCGCCAGGCGTCGGCGTCGGAGTTCTTCAGCTCCGACCAGGACAGCCGGCGGACGAGGACCGCGACCACGATCGCGATCATGACGAGTGCGTTGGGAAGGGTTCCGAAGGACATGCTCCGACGCTAAGTGGGCACTGACCTCTCGCAGGACCGTCCAGGGGTGGAGATCCGGGTGGAGACGCGGGTCGGGATGTGTGGTCGGTGAGGGGAGGAGTAACGTTCCTAAGCGGTAACAACACGATGCGTTAGATACCACTCTGCTTCATAGAAAGATGGGGAGGGCCGATGCTGCCACTTGACTCCGTCCTGAGACTCGACGCGAACGCGGTCGACTACGTCATCATCGCGACGTACTTCGCCTTCGTGCTGGGCATCGGCTACCTGGCCAAACGCGCGGTCTCGAGCAGTCTGGACTTCTTCCTGTCCGGCCGCTCACTGCCCGCCTGGGTGACCGGCCTGGCCTTCATCTCGGCCAACCTCGGCGCGATCGAGATCATGGGCATGTCCGCGAACGGCGCCCAGTACGGGATGCCGACCGTGCACTACTTCTGGATCGGCGCGATCCCCGCGATGCTGTTCCTCGGTGTCGTGATGATGCCGTTCTACTACGGCTCCAAGGTCCGCAGTGTTCCCGAGTTCATGCTGCGCCGGTTCGGCAAGCCCGCGCACCTGGTGAACGCGATCAGCTTCGCCGTGGCGCAGGTGCTGATCGCGGGTGTGAACCTGTTCCTGCTGGCGACCATCGTCAACGTGCTGCTCGGCTGGCCGATCTGGCTGTCGCTGATCATCGCCGCCGCGATCGTGCTCAGCTACATCACGCTCGGCGGTCTGTCCGCCGCGATCTACAACGAGGTCCTGCAGTTCTTCGTGATCGTGGCCGCACTGTTGCCGTTGACAATCATCGGGCTGCACAAGGTCGGCGGCTGGCAGGGACTCGTCGACAAGGTCACTGCCTCGCCCGGCGGCGCCGAGCAACTGAGTGCCTGGCCCGGTAACGACCTGAGTGGCTTCAACAACAGCTTCTTGTCGGTGATCGGGCTCGTGTTCGGTCTGGGCTTCGTGCTGTCCTTCGGTTACTGGACGACCAACTTCGTCGAGGTGCAGCGGGCGCTGGCGTCGAAGAACATGTCCGCGGCCCGGCGGACTCCGATCATCGGGTCGTTCCCGAAGATGTTCATCCCGTTCATTGTGATCATCCCGGGCATCATCGCGGCGGTCGCCGTACCGGAGTTGCAGCAGCTGAAGGCGACCGGCAACGGCTCGGTGACCTATAACGACGCGTTGCTGCTGCTGATGCGCGACCTGTTGCCGAACGGCATGCTGGGGTTGGCGATCACTGGTCTGCTGGCCTCGTTCATGGCTGGTATGGCGGCGAACCTGAGCTCGTTCAACACGGTCGTCACCTACGACCTGATCGAGCGGTACATCCTCAAGGATCGCGACGACGCGTTCTACCTGCGGACCGGGCGCTGGCTCACCGTCGCCGGCACCATCGTCGCGATCGGTACGGCGGCGATCGCGTCCGGCTACAGCAACCTGATGGACTACCTGCAGCAGCTGTTCTCGTTCTTCAACGCGCCGCTGTTCGCCACGTTCATCCTCGGTATGTTCTGGAAGCGGATGACCGCGGCGGCCGGCTGGGTCGGTCTCGTCTCCGGTACGTCGACAGCCATCCTGGTGTTCATCCTGTCCGAGACCGGCGTGATCAACCTGCCGGGTCAGGGTGCGAGCTTCGTCGGGGCCGGTGCGGCCTTCGTGGTCGACATCCTGGTCAGTGTCCTGGTCAGTATGGGAACCAAGGCCAAGTCCGACGAGGAGCTCAAGGGCCTGGTGTACTCGCTGACGCCGAAGGAGGACCGGACCGAGACCGCCCAGGAAGGCGATCACGGCTGGTACCGCAAGCCGACTGTGCTGGCGGGCATCTCGCTGGCGATGGTCATCGTCCTGAACATCGTCTTCGGCTGACCGGGAGAGGCTCGAGATGGCAGAGAAGAAAGCAGTGCTTGTCGAAAAGAAGCCAGGAGCATTCGACATCCGGGTGGTGATCGCGGCGCTGATCGGGATCTACGGCATCGTCCTGACGGTCCTCGGGGCCATTGCCGACCCGGCCGAGGTGTCCAAGGCCGACGGCGTGAACATCAATCTGTGGGGCGGGATCGGGATGCTCGTCTTCGCGGCCCTGTTCGTCCTGTGGGCGCGCGTGCGGCCGATCGCCGTACCGGTCAAGGCGAAGGAGTGACCTCCCGGCACCACTGGTCGTTGTAGGACCAGTGGTGCCGGTGGTTCCACCCCCTGCGGGACTCCGGCGTGGCCCCCATCTGCCGAAGGACCCGTATGCCTACAGCAGTTCCTCTTGCCCGAAGGGCGTTTCTCGCCCGGATCGGGGTTCTGGGCGCGGCGCTGGGAGGGGGCGGGCTGCTGACACGCAGCCTGCTCAACCCCGCTGACGCCGCCACGAACCCCCTTCTCCCGCCCGTGGTGGACCTGGTCCGCCCCGTCCTCGCGGCACTCGCCCGCGACACCCTCAACGGTCTGACCGCCTTCGCGCTGCCCGGCCCGGACCAGTACTCCCGGACGCAGCGCGCCAGCAGCCGGACGCCCGGCGCGATGGAGGCCGGCGCGACCGACTTCATGATCAGCGCGCTGGACAACTTCGTCCCGTTCCCCGACGCGCTGGCCCAGCCGATCAGTGCCGCCTTGGTGACGGGACTGGCCGATACCGGTATCAACCTGCCGGGCCTCGAGGTGCTGCCGGCCGAGCTGCGCAATCTGGACCGGGCGTTCGCGGCTCTCCTGCAGAGCGACGAGGCGATTCCGCTGTCGTTCCCGATCGCCGGCCTGCTGAACCTGATGGCGACCCAGGTGAACCCGGCCGCCGTGAACGGTCCGCACCTGTCGCCGTTCGCGCGCCTGACGTACGCCGAGAAGGCTTCCGCCTTCGAGCTGATCGAGAAGACCGACGCGGACCTGGTCGCGTTGCTGGACGTGCAGTTCCCCGAACCGCTGAAGGCATCGGTGTCGGGGCTGCTGAAGTTCGTCGGCGGCGCGCTGATCGAGTTCGCCACCTTCGGCGCCTACAGCGAGTACGGCGTACTGGATCGCGACGCGAAGAAGCTACGGAAGCGGCCGGTCGGCTGGACGCTCACCGGTTATCAGCCGGACGGTCCGGTTGAGGGCTGGGACGACTTCATCGGCTACTACCAGGGACGCAAGGAGGTGCACGACTGATGCGTGACGTGATCGTGATCGGAGCCGGCGGTGGTGGACCGGTCGTCGCCAAGGAGTTGGCCGCCAAGGGCCTTGATGTCCTGCTGCTCGAGGCCGGACCGCGGCACGCGAAGCCGCGGGAGGAGTGGTCGACGTTCGAGGAGGACGCGAACAACCCGCTGACCGGATACTTCCGGCTCGGCCCGACCGACCGCTCCAAGCCGGCCTGGTACCGGGAGTGGCCGCAGAACTCGTTCGTCTGGCAGCTGTCGGGCGTCGGTGGGACGACGCAGCACTTCTACGGGAACTACCCGCGCGCCTATCCGGGGGTCTTCTCCGGGTACGAAGGTGCCGACCGCAACGAGTACGACGTGAATCACCGGTTCCCGTTCACGTACAACGAAATGGTTCCGTACTCCGAATGGGTCGAGGCGCTGATGCCGGTCCAGACGGCGGCGATGGGTCACAAGGAGCAGATGTTCTTCAAGGGCGCCGAGACGATGGGGCTCCCGGTGCAGACCACGAAGACGACCCATCGGCCGGCGTACCGGCCGCAGGAGAACGCGATCCTGCAGCCCGGCGGGACAGCGGGCAAGACGTCGGACAAGAACCTGCTGAACTATCCGCAGGCAACCGGTTGCACTTTCTGTGGTTACTGTTTCCAAGGCTGCATGCGTCCGAAGGGGGCCCCGCGCAACCAGTTTGCGAAGCGCTCGACGGACAACAGCTATGTGCCGATGGCGCTGACGGCCGAGGTGTGGTCTCGCGGCGGCAAGCCGGCAGAGCTGATCGCCGACGCGTATGTGACGCGCATTCACACGGAGTCGCGGCATGGTGTGCTGACCGCGTCCGGTGTGACGTGGCGGGACAACGTGACGGGTGACGAGCACCGTGAGGACGCTCGCGTCGTGGTGATGTCGGGTGGGTGTACCGAGAACCCGCGGTTGTGGCTCAACAGCGGGTTGCCGAACCCGAACGGCTGGGTCGGACGTGGGTACACCGACCACTTCTTCGACTGGATGATCGGGTCGTTCGACGACTACACCGGTAACCCCAAGGGCGTTGGGTCCAGCGCGCGGCTGGACTACCCGCCGTACGGGGGCCTGGAGAACGTCGGGCTGCCGCCGGCGCTGAACGCGTTCGCGGGCACGCTGTCGGACAGCGGGATCCGTGGGCAGTACAAGAACGGCCGTGGACAGACCGGGCCGTGGGACGGGCCGGCCGGGCGGTTGATGGGTCCGGAGCTCAAGGAGGTCCTTGCCGGAGGCATCGACAAGTTGCTGACCGTGCTGGTGATCACCGATGACGACGTCGAGGCGCAGAACCGGGTCACCACCTCAGCGCTGCCGGCCGACGAGAACGGGCCGATCCCGAAGGTCACCTTCCAGCAGCGCAAGCGGACCAAGCGGACGCTGAAGAACCGCGAGTTCATGGCACGGAAGGCGGCGGAGCTGCTGCGTGGCGCTGGTGCGCGCAAGGTGTATCGCATCGACTGGGCGCCGCTGATCCTGCATGTGCAGTCGTCGATGCGGATGGGGTCGTCGGAGCACAACTCGGTGCTTGACTCGACCGGTGAGACCCGCGCGGTGAAGGGTCTCTTCGTGGCCGACAACTCTGCGCTGTCCAACGGTCTGGGTGGGCCCAACCCAACCCTGACCTCCCAGGCGCTGGCCACCCGGACGGCGGAGAACATCTTCCAGACGTACTTCGGCGGCGACCCGTGGGTGCGGACGAGCGCTCCGGTGATCTCCACCGACCCGCGGATCTCCGTGCGCTTGGGGCAGCTTGGCCTGTAGCTCTGCCCGGGTGGCCCCGATGGGTTCAGAGTTCAAATCGCCAGTCCTTGTCGGGGCTGAGAAGAACGCTGCGCTCGGGGCCGAACTCGGCGGACATCCGGTGCAGAGGGAAGCGGCCCGCGTTGTACCAGCGGGAGCGAGTTCGATCGAACTCGCCCCACAGACGGCGAGGGCCGCTTTCGTGCACGACCCCGCTCGCCTGCTCGGCGCGGGCCCACGATCCGTCGGGGCCGAGCAGCCACATGATGCGGCTGCCGTCGTCGAGTGTGGCCGAGCGGTGCTCGATGTCGGGACTCTCGAGTTCGTACAGACAGCGCAACTCCCAGTCGGTCCACAGGTCGGGTACGTCGTTGCCCTCGACGCGGTAGATCTCTTCTCCGGAGGCGTCGCGAGCCGCGGTGTACACGTCGTCGAAGCGAGGCGGGTAGTCGTCACCCTGCCGGGCTCGCATGAAGCTGGCCGGACCCGACCTGCCTCAAGGCAGCCGGGTTGTTTCCGGCGGGCGGTATTCGTGATGCGGCACCGCAATTGACCAGGCTGTCTCGAAGGCTTCGAGACAGAACTTCACGGCTTCCGGCTCGGTGTACAGCTGGATCTCCGAGCGATCGTTGTCACCGTCGAGGACGTTGAACATCGCCATCCGGCCCTCCAGGACGAAGCAGTCATTGCCTGGTAAGGCAATGGTCGAGACCAGCCGCCGGGGTAGCCAGCGCAAATCCTCGCCGGCTGCTACCGCAGAGCCACTGAACCGCAGCGACATCTGCTGGTACTCGGACAAGGGCTCGGAGACCACCCGGACGCGGCGCAACGTCTTTCCTTCGGCCAGTCTGCCGGCGACGACATCACGCCAGCCGCCGTACGAGGCCTCCAGCGTTTGGTAGTCGCCGGCTCGCCAGGCTGCGAGGTCGTCATCGTCGACCTTGTAGCTGTCGCGCAGCTCCAGTTTCAGCAGGTCGTGGGTTTGATTGACCAGCTCACCGCGGCGCTGGACCGAGATCGACTCCATACCACTCCTCGACGTACTGATGCACGAACCGATCGACCAGGGTCTGCGGGATCTCCAAGAAAGTCTCCCTCTCCTTGAGTCCCCGTAGCTAGGCCCCGACCTCGTCGCCGAGGGCATCGCCCTGGACGACCCAGCTTCCCTTGCTGGTCTGGTAGAAGCTCGGGCAGTCGTCTGCCGTCTTCGACTGACCGGCCATGCCGTGCGCCGTCTCGCGCTCATGAAACTGGTGGACCGGGGAGTATCGCCGACCTTGAGCACGGATCAGTCAATTTCGGGGCCTGCACATGACTGAGGGGTGCTCAAGGCCGGCCGATCGGGCAGCGGTGGTCGGCGCAGGACCGAGAAGGTGGCGGTCGCGGATGTCCGTTTGAGAAACATTGGCGTCCGGTCGGGTCCTCCCGGCCGGGCGCCGGTTTTCCTACGCTCGAAGTACCCGAACAGGAGGAGCTTCGAGATGACGATCACCTCGGCCCGGCCCGAGTTGTCGAGCCTGGCGCAGCAGTACGCCGACGAGGGCTTCGTGCTGGTGAAAGGCCTGCTCAGCAAGGAGGAAGCGGCGTACTATCGCGGCCGCAGCCACGACCTGCTGGCGCAGCTGAACCGCAAGGACGACCCGACCTGGCAGTCCGCGATGGGGCTGGCCGACGGGGCGACCCGGCTGCAGCACCTGCACGACGCGCAGTTCTACGACGCGGAGTTCGCGAAGCTGCTGGTGGACCCGCGGTTCACCGACGTGGCCGCTGCGGTGATGGGCGTGGACAACGTTCAGCTGCACCACACCAAGCTGTTCGTGAAGCCGCCGGAGAACGGGTCACCGTTCCCGCTGCACCAGGACCACCCGTTCTTCCCGCACCAGTACCACCGGGTCGGGGCGGCGATCTTCCACTTCGACGACGCACCGGTCGAGAAGGGCTGCGTGCGGATCATCCCGGGCAGTCACAAGTCCGGTCCGCGCGAGCATGACCCGGAGGGCTCGTTCCACCTCACCGATGTGCCTTTTGACGACGCGACGCCGCAGCCGGCCGAGGCGGGGGACGTGCTGTTCTTCACCTACCTGACCGTGCACGGCTCTGGCGTGAACGTGAGCGACCAGCCCCGGACGACCTGGCTGGTTCAGTACCGCGACCCGGCCGACCCGCCCACGGTCAAGACCCACGAGTGGTCACTCGGCCAGGGCATGATGCTGCGTGGGGTGGACCCGACTGGCAGGAGCAACGTTTGACTTTGGAGTCCGTTGAAGACGCGGACCGTTTCGTCGACCTCGGTGGACTGCTGGAGTCCTGCGAGGTCGACGGGTTCCGCGCGGACTTCCTGAGCTGGGGGTTCTACCGGCCGGAGTACTGGCGCAACTACTGGCACAGTCACTCGTTCCACGAGGTCTGCCTGGCCTACTCCGGCTCCGGCCGCTTCAACAACGGTTCGGTCCAGTACGACGTACAGCCGGGTGCCGTGTTCCTTGCGCGACCAGGTGATGTCCATGAGATCGAGTCGAGCCGCAGTGAGCCCCTGGGCATCGCCTTCTGGGGCTTCACGTTTCGCCCGGGTTCTGACGAACCAGGGTGGTGGTCCGGGCTCACCCGCGCGGATGGCCCCGTCATGTCCAACCGCCTGGGCACTCTGCCTGCTCTGATCACCGCGCTCGCCGCTGAGGCCGCTGCCCCCGTCTCCGGGTACGGCGCCGTACTGAGTGGTCTGGGTGCCACTCTGGTGCTTGAGACCGCTCGGGCGTTCGCACTGGACGACGACCTAGCCGTTGAGCCGGTACGGCGCGATCGCGGCCTGCTGGTGGTTGAGGCGATGCAGCGGCATCTGCGCGACAACCTGTCCCGGCCGATCACGGTCCGGGACGTAGCGGCCGTCGTACATCTGTCTGAGCGGCATGCTGAGCGGCTGTTCACGCAGCAGACCGGTGCGTCCATCATGTCGACGCTCTGGCGGCTCCGCATCGAGTTGGCCGCTCAGCTGTTGCTGGACCCGGCGCTCACCGTCACTGAAGTGGCTCGGGCCTGTGGGTACTCAGACGTCCGTCCGTTCTCCACTGCCTTCAAACGCCACTACGGCCGCACACCGGGTGAGCACCGGCGCTCAGGCGGGACCGAGTTCATCTAGCCAGCCCCAACACGGTGGCTTCGCGGCAGGTTCTTGAGGTGGAAGGACCGGCACAGCGCGGGGTCGACACCGCGCTGCGCCGGCCGTCTGGGGGTCAGAAGGAGACGTGCTCCGTGCTGTCGGCCCGGAGGACGGACTCCTGCTGGAACTTCTTCTCGTAGAGGTCCCGGATCTCCTCGATCTTCTTGCTGCTGTCCTCGGCGCCGACGATCGGGTAGACGATGATCAGGACCTTGGAGCGCTCCTTGACGATGCCGTTGGTCTCTTTCCACTGGCCCTGACCGGACAGCACGGTGAGCCCGTCCGGGAAGCGCGGGGTGATGGTGGAGTCCACGAACTTCTGGAACTGGTAGTCCGACACGTCCGGACCCGGCTTGTCGGTACCGAAGAAGAGCTCGGTGCGGACCCACTCGTCGCCGGTCAGCTTCACAGCGCTCGACGCCGGCTTGTCGTCGGCCTGCAGTGCCACCGCGGCCGGAGTGGCCAGCGCGGTCAGCACGAGCGCGGCGGTCGCGGCTGTCTTGCCCAGGTGCTTCATGTGGTGCGTTCCCCCTACGTCGTTGCGATTGGCCACGACGCTAACTACGGGTCCGGCGGTGTGAGCGGTTCTCCTGCTGCTTCTGCCCGGGGGCCCGGGACGGAGTGCCCGATAGGTACTCCCTGTGGTGCTATCGTGGTCCCATGCGAGTGAGCCTGCTCCTTAGTTAGCCGTACCGGCATTCAGGCGCTTCCAGCGCCGGCCCGTACGGCGTCCCCTCCTGAGCGAGGGGCTTTTTTGTTTCCGGGGCTCAACTCAAACACAAACACGAGCGGGAGTAGGACCGTGAGCGAGCACGTGGAGGACACTCCGATCGACCGGGGTGGCTACGACTTCAACGCGATGCAGGCCAAGTGGCGTCCGGTGTGGGAGAAGCTGGACCCGTTCAAGGCGAAGGACGACGGCTCGGCCGAGCGGCGCTACGCGCTCACGATGTTCTCCTACCCCTCCGGCGACCTGCACATGGGGCACGCCGAGGTGTTCGCGCTGCACGACGTGCTGTCGCGGTACTGGTTCCAGCAGGGCTACGACGTGCTGAACCCGATCGGCTGGGACTCCTTCGGGCTGCCGGCCGAGAACGCGGCCATCAAGCGCAACGAGCACCCAGCGACGTACACGTACGCCAACATCGAGACGCAGGCCGAGTCGATCCGTCGCTACGCGATGAGCTTCGACTGGTCCAAGCGGCTGCACACGTCCGACCCGGAGTACTACCGGTGGACGCAGTGGCTGTTCACCCGGTTCTACGAGCGTGGGCTGGCGTACCGCAAGGCGTCGTACGTGAACTGGTGCCCGAACGACCAGACGGTGCTGGCCAACGAGCAGGTCGTGCAGGGGCGGTGTGAGCGCTGTGGCTTCGAGGTCACCAAGCGCGAGCTGACGCAGTGGTACTTCAAGACCACCGAGTACGCGCAGCGGCTGCTGGACGACATGGACCAGCTGCAGTGGCCCGAAGAGATCCTGCTGCAGCAGCGCAACTGGATCGGCCGCTCCGAAGGTGCGTTCGCCGAGTTCCAGGTCGAGGGCCGTGACGAGCCGATCCGGGTCTTCACCACCCGCCCGGACACGCTGTTCGGCGCCACCTTCCTGGTCGTCGCCCCGGACGCTCACCTGGCCGCCGAGCTGGTCACGCCGGATCAGCAGGGCGCCTTCGACGAGTACCTGCGCGCGGTCAAGGCGACCACCGAGATCGAGCGGCTGAGCACCGACCGGGACAAGACCGGTGTCTTCCTGGGCTCGTACGCCGTCAACCCGGTCACCGGGCAGCGGATCCCGATCTGGGCGGCCGACTACGTGCTGGCCGACTACGGCACCGGCGCGATCATGGCCGTGCCCGGTCAGGACAGCCGGGACTGGGAGTTCGCCGAGAAGTTCGACCTGCCGATCGTCCGCACCGTCCAGCCGACCGAGGACTTCGACGGTAAGGCGTTCACCGGTGACGGCCCGGCCATCAACAGCTCGAACGCCGAGCTGAACCTGGACGGGCTGGAGGTCGCCGAGGCCAAGTCGCGGACCATCGACTGGCTGGAGAGCAAGGGTCTGGGCGAGCGGACGATCAACTACCGGCTGCGCGACTGGCTGCTGAGCCGGCAGCGCTTCTGGGGTGCGCCGATCCCGATCATCCACTGCCCCGCCTGTGGCGAGGTGCCGGTACCGGACGACCAGCTGCCGGTGGAGCTGCCCGACCTGCGCGGTGCGGACCTGTCGCCGAAGGGCGTCTCCCCGCTGGCCGCTGCTCGCGACTGGGTGGAGGTGGCCTGCCCTCGCTGTGGTGGTGCGGCCGAGCGGGACACGGACACGATGGATACGTTCGTCGACTCGTCCTGGTACTTCCTGCGCTACCTGTCGCCGGAGTACACCGAGGGTCCGTTCGACCCGGGCATGGCCGACCGCTGGATGTCGGTCTACCAGTACGTCGGCGGCAAGGAGCACGCCGTACTGCACCTGCTGTACGCGCGGTTCTTCGTCAAGGCACTGCACGACATGGGTCTGCTGAAGGTCACCGAGCCGTTCACCCGGCTGCTGAACCAGGGCCAGGTCGTCAACCAGGGCAAGGCGATGAGCAAGTCGCTGGGCAACGGTGTGAACCTGGGTGACCAGCTGGACGAGTTCGGAGTGGACGCTGTCCGGCTGACGATGGTGTTCGCTGGTCCGCCGGCTGACGACATCGACTGGGCGGACATGTCGCCGGGCGGTGCGCTGAAGTTCCTGCAGCGAGCCTGGCGGCTGGCCGGTGTGGTCGAGTCGCCCGTGGGCACCGACCCGTCGACCGGTGATGTGGCGCTGCGCCGGGTCACCCACAAGACGGTGGCGGACGCGTCCGAGCTGATCGACTCGATGCGCTTCAACGTCGTGGTCGCCCGCGTCATGGAGCTGGTCAACGCGACCCGCAAGGCGATCGACTCCGGCCCCGGTGCGGCCGACCCGGCGGTGCGGGAGGCGGTCGAGACGACTGCGATCCTGCTGAGCCTGGTGGCGCCGTACACGGCCGAGGAGATGTGGGAGGAGCTGGGTCACGAGCCGACCGTCGCGAAGGCGGGCTGGCCGAAGGTCGACCCGGCGCTGCTGGTCGAGGACTCCGTCACGTGTGTCGTCCAGATCGCCGGCAAGGTCAAGGACCGGCTGGAGGTCGCCCCGGACATCACCGACGCCGAGCTGGAGCAGCTGGCGCTGGCCTCGGAGGCGGTGCAGAAGGCGCTGGACGGTCGCGGGACCCGCAAGGTGATCGTGCGGGCGCCGAAGCTGGTCAACATCGTTCCTGCCTGACGGATCGGTACCGATGGATTTTGAACTGATTGCGGTCCGGACCGGAACTCGTGAGGTCGTCCTCGACCTCACGAGCCGGTGCGAGGAGTTCGTCTCCGGTCGTGGCGACGGGTTGCTGCACGTCTTCGTGCCGCACGCGACGGCCGGAGTGGCGATCCTGGAGACAGGCGCGGGTAGCGACACCGACCTGCTCCGGGTGCTCGAGGAGCTGCTGCCGCGGGACTTCGCGTGGCGGCACCGGCACGGTACGCCGGGCCATGGGCGCGATCACGTGCTGCCGGCGATCATTCCGCCGTACGCGACTGTTCCGGTGCTTGGTGGACAGCTGACTCTGGGCACCTGGCAGTCGATCTGTCTGGTCGACACCAACGTCGACAACCCGGAGCGCCAGGTGCGGTTGTCTTTCCTCGCAGGTTAATACTTAGTGACTTATCGTGGCGTTGCCCGCACCGTTACGTAGGCGAAACACGGCTCCGCTTCACTGATCCCATGGCAGCCCTCGATACCCTGCGTGATCACTGCGCCGAACTTCTGGACCGCGCGACCCAGGGCATCTGCATGGGTAGCCGGCTGAACGCCGAGCTCGGTCATGCCGAGGCGCTGGCCCGGCGTGACGACTGGGACAGCGTGTTCGCCCTCTACGCGACGGACGACGTACCGGCGCGCGCTTCCGCCTGAAGATCGCTTTTCTCTTGTTGTTAGTTGCTGGATGCAACGACTTGGTGTGATTCAGGTCGCCGTCCCGCACGCCGGTCAGCCCGACGCGAACGTCCCGCTCAAGCTATGTTGTGTCGGGAACGTTTGGGGGTGACGGGCTTTGTCGGACACGGATGGCCGAGGGCGGAGCTTCGCCGACCTCTTGCTCGACTTGCGGGTTCAGGCGGGGCTGTCCCAGGAGGAGCTGGCCGAGCGTGCGGGTCTGAGTGTGCGGACGATCCGCGAGCTGGAGGCCGGCCGGGTGGCTCGCCCCCGCAAGGACTCCGTGCGGCTGCTCAGCGCGGGTCTCGGCCTGGGCGCTGGGGACGCGGAGCGCTTTCTGGCCGCTGCCGGACGCGGCTCGGCACCTCGACCGGTCGTCTCGGTTGCTGACCCCGCTCCGACCGGTCTGCGCTGGCGCGGCACGCGCCCGATCCCAGACGGCCTCGTCGGCCGTGAGGACGAGCTGCTGGAGCTGGAGACGCTGCTGCAGCAGAACCGGCTGGTGACTCTGGTCGGCCCGGGTGGCGTCGGCAAGACCGAGCTGGCTCTCGCTGCGGCTGATCGGTTCTCAGGGGCCGACACAACCGTGGTGGTAGTCGACCTGACGACGGTCCAGCGCGACGCCGCTGTCACGTCCGCGATCCTGGACGCCTTCGGGACTGCGCCCGGTACGTCGGACTTGGACGACGTACTGTCCGGCCGGCAGCCGGGGGACCTGGTGATCGTCGAGGACAACGCCGAGCATGTGCTCGACGGCGTCGCCACGGTCGCGAACCGGATGGTCCGGAGCTACCCGGGCGTCGGTGTGCTGGTCACCTCGCGGATCCCGCTCGGGCTGCCCGACGAGGTGGTCCGGCGGGTGCAGGTGCTCGGCGTACCGTCGAATGACGAGGACTTCGCCGAGATCGCGGCGAGTCCTGCGGTGGAGATGTTCAGCCGCCGGGTGGCGCGGGTGCGGCCGGACTTCCGGCTGACTGCGGAGAACGCGCGGACCGTGGCTCGGTTGTGCCGGCGGCTGGACGGCTTGCCGCTCGCGCTGGAGCTGGCGGCCGCCCGCGCCGGGTCGCTGTCGGTGGAGACGATCTTGGCGGCGCTGGACGACCGGTTCCGGCTGCTGTCCGGCCCGCGCCGGTTCGGGGCACCGCACCAGCGCACGCTGGCCGACACGATCGCGTGGAGCGTCGACGCGTTGTCGGATGCGGCGCGCCAGTTGCTGTACCGCGCATCGGTGCTCGGGTCGCCGTTCACGCTCGACGCGGTGGTCGGGGTGTGCACGGGCTTCCCGATCGACGCGGCCGACGTACCGATGCTGCTGGCCGAGCTGGTGGACAAGTCGCTGCTGCAGCCGGTGCATGAGTTCGAGCAGCTGTACGGCGCTCGCTACAAGATGCTGGAGACGATCCGGGAGCACGCGTACGCCGGGCTGTCCTCGCAGGGCGACGACCTGACCGAGTTCCAGGACCGCGCGGTCGAGTGGTGTACGACGTACGTCGCGGGGCTCGAGGGCGCTTGGTCCTCGCCTGATCGCGACCGTCGCTATCGCGCGGCGAACGCGAACTCGGCGCTGTTCGAGGTGGCGCTTGAGCGTGCGGCCGCGCTGGGCCAGTGGGATGTGGCGGCGCGAATCGTGCTCGGGTTCAGGATCGCCTGGCAGTACCAGGCGAGTGTGGCCGAGAGCGGGATCCGCTGGGCGACCGTGTGCGCGGACAACGTCACGGACAAGGAAGTCGGCGGCATGCTGCGGGCGATCGCCGGGCGGCTGTCCAACCTGACCGGCGACGTGCACGAGGCCCGGCGGCACTACGGCGAGGCGCGGCAGTTGATCCCGGGTGAGACGGAGATGGGCCTCGTGGCCCGCGGCGGCTGGGTGTCCTCCGGCTCGCATCTGCTGGACACACAGAGCCTGGCCGAGATCCCCGCGCTGGTCGAGGACGCCCGGAAGCACGGCGACGTACAGCGCTCTGCGACCGTGCAGGCCATCTGCGGGCTCGCTCTGCTGCGTTGGGGGCGTCTGCCCGAGGCCAAGGAGCTGCTGCTCGCCTGGGAGGCCGCACTGGTCAACCCGGGGGTCTATCCGGACGAGATCGCCTACATGGCGCTCAGCCGGGTCGAGCTCGAGCTGGGGAACGTGGCCGAGGCGCGGCGCTGGGCGGAGCTCGCCCGATCCGTCCAGGCGTCTGATGACCCGGAGCGGACCAAGGTGGCGGGTTGCTTGGCCATGGTCGAGTTCCACGACGGCCGGTACGACGAGGCGCGGCGGCTGCTCGATCAGGCCGACGCGGACATCCGTGGCCATCGTGGGTACTTCGACTACCTGGTGATGCTCTACCGCAGCCGGCTGGCCCGTGCGGCGGGGGAGGCCGAGCAGGCGCAGCTCTGTATCCGGGACGCGGTCAGCCGGTTGCTGGCCGAGGGGCGGGTCGTCTACCTGCTGCAGGTCCTGCCGGAGGCGGTCGCGGTCCTGCATGCACTCGGTAGGAACGAGGCTGGCGACGCGCTCTGCGGGCAGCTGCTGGCCTGGCAGCGCACGATGGACCCGCCGATGCTGCCGACCGCCTGGGCGGTCCTGCAGGAGTCGTGTGAGCGCGCCACGCAGGCTTCCGGGTGGCCGAAGCCCGATCCCGCGGCCGCCGTACAGCAGTTGGCTGCCGACGTACTCGCTTCCCTTTCGTGACGCTGAACCGCTAAAGCTGCCGGGTAACTGCCGGTTGTTCTGCCTCGTCCGGACATAGCTGCCCGGACGAGGATTACAGCCGTAGGGCAGGTTCCACGAAGCAGAGTCCGGCACCGAGCGGCACAGGGCAGCGAAAGGCGGGTGATCCGTGTGAGGCCACGGAAGAACGCCGGGTTGCCGTCGAGTTCGGAGAAGGCGACGCGGAGGGCATCCGGTGGCCGGTTGGTGGGGGCGCCGACCGGCTGTCGAGAGCTCCGGAGTGCTGACGAGTGCGGATCTGTCCTGCTCGAACCGGTTGCCGTGCACCGTCAGGGCACCGCACCCGGGGCGAGGTCCCAGCAACGGACGGGCACACGACACAGGGGACGAGTGCCGGTCCGGTCGACACGGGGAAGCTGGTGGGTCTGGTCACCCGCCGGCGGGTTGGCCGCTGGGGCCTCCCGGGACCTCGACGGGCTCGCGGTCGATCCGGTTCTTCGGAACCGGCACGGGGAGTAGCCCGGCGAGGCACGGACTTGGCTGACATCCAGGGGGAGTCAGCACAGGGTGGGGTGGAGGCTGCCGGAGGGGTCGGCCTTCACCTCACTTGGTCTGTGGCGGCGCTGTGTCTGTGACGGCCGCTTTGTCTGTGACGGCCGCTTTGTCGAACGCATACCCGACCATCCAGGTGGGCTGAAGTCTCGCGTAGACGATGTCGGGTGCCCAGGTTGACGGCGAGCTGTCGTAATGCGCGACCAGGTGTGCCTCGATCTCGTCGAAGTCGGGGTGCTCGCCGGTCAGGAACTCCACCTGGCCATGACTGAACACGCCGAGCCGCTCGCCGTCGACGTACGCGAGACTGGCCGCCGGTCTGGCCTTCAGATGTCTGGCCTTGGCCGCCGACCCAGCCGTGGTGAACACCCACCGCGCGTGCAGGAAGTGACCGTCGACCGCGCTGATCCGCGGCTCACCACTCTTGGTGACCGTCGCCAGATTGAGCGTGCACATGCCGGTCAGGATCTGGGCGAGCTCCTCGGCATTCAGCCTGCGCTCGTCCGTGATGATGTTGCGCAGATGCTGTGTCGCCTGCCCGATCGAGGCGTCGAGAAGCGTCTGCAACCCGCTGACTTCCTCCGGTGTTTCCTTCATCTTCCCGAGTCTGACACCGCGCGCCGACAAAAACTCTCCGGTAACCTCGCTGCATGTCAGCCCGCGTGCACGTCGTCACCGACTCCACGGCCGGGCTGTCGACCCACGAGGTGATCCGGCACGGGCTGACCGTCGTACCGCTCCAGGTGGTGATCGGTGGCACGTCGTACGACGACGGCGCCACCTCGGCCGACGCGGTCGCGGAGGCTCTGAAGACCTTCACGCCGGTCTCGACCAGCCGGCCGGCGCCCCAGACGTTCGCCGACACGTACGCCGCCTGCGCCGCGGCCGGGGCCGAATCGGTGGTGTCGATCCATCTGTCCGGCGACATGTCCGGCACCTTCGAGGCCGCGATGATCGGTGCCAAGGAGTCGCCGATCCCGGTACGCGTGGTCGACTCGCGCTCGCTCGGCATGGGCCTCGGCTTCCCAGTCCTCGCCGCCGCGGCCGCGGCAGCCGCGGGGGAGGACCAGGCTGCGGTCGAGGCCGCCGCGCGGGCCCGGATGGCGACGATCTCGTCGTACTTCTACGTCGACACGCTCGAATACCTCCGCCGCGGTGGGCGGATCGGTGCCGCCCAAGCCCTCCTCGGTACGGCGCTCGCCGTGAAGCCGTTGCTGACCATCAAAGGCGGTCGCATCGTGCCGCTCGAGAAGGTCCGTACGTCGAGCCGCGCGATCGCCCGCCTGGCCGACATCGCCGTGCAGCGGGCCGGCGAAACCGCAGTCGACATCGCTGTCCACCACCTGGCCAGCCTCGAGAAGGCGCATACCCTCGCCGACGGTCTCACCGACCGCCTCCCGCTGGCCGGCGACATCGTCCTCCGCGAGGTAGGCGCCGTCATCGGCGCGCACGTAGGCCCCGGAATGCTCGCTGTGGTGGTCTCACCGGTCTAACGCCGTGTCGGGCGGCTCGGGGTTTTCCACAGGTGGCTGATTGCTCGTTCCGGCTGTTGCGGAAACTCGTACCTTCTCTGTCGACAACGCCGTCCCCGCGGCGCCCTCGACCGGAGGAGAGTGACGTCCGATGCCCGGCTGGATCCCCGAAACCATCCGCTCCACTCGCTGGAGACTCTCCGCCCGCCACGTCCTGGTCCTCGCCGCCGTCCTCCTGATCGGCCTCGGCTGGGCCGCCTGCACGGTGGTCCGCGCTCGCCCGAGCCCCATCCCCGACGCCCGCCCACCCATCGCCGTCAACTCCGGCTCACCCGTCGCTCAGCCGGGCGCCACGACGCCCTCCAGCAAGACAACGGCCACCCTCGTGGTCCACGTCGCAGGGAAGGTGCGCCGCCCCGGCCTCGTCCGCGCGCCCACCGGCTCTCGAGTCGCCGACGCCCTCACGCTCGCCGGCGGCCCACTCCGCGGCGTCGACCTGAGCTCCCTCAACCTCGCCCGCCAACTCACCGACGGCGAACAGATCCTCGTCGGCCTCCCCGCCCAGCCAACCACCCCAGCCGACACAACCACCTCACCCGGCACCTCAGCCGCCAACTCCCCACTCAACCTCAACACCGCCACCGCGCCCCAACTGGACGCCCTCCCCGGCGTCGGCCCCGTCCTGGCCCAACGCATCCTCGACTACCGCACCGAGAACGGCCCCTTCACCACCGTCGACCAACTCCAAGAAGTCCCCGGCGTAGGCCCCAAGAAGTTCGACTCCCTCAAACCCCATGTCCGCATCTGACCCCGCCCCCACCAACACAGCTCCCACGGATCCGGACGTCGCCGAGCTCGATGCCCGCCTCCTCGCCCCCGCCGCAGCAGGCTGGCTAGCAGCCGTCCTCCTAGTCGCCCACCGCCCCGCCATCAGCCTCCTCATCGCCGCCGCAACCTTCACCCTCGCCGTCCTGACCGCGGTCCGAATCCGCAACCCATCTCTGATGTCCCCGGTGGCACGGCGTGGGTGGGCGCTGCTTGGGGTGCTTGTTGTGGTGACCGGTATGGCGCTGGCGGCAGCGCTCCAGACCCACAGCCTTCGCACTGGCCCGATCCGCGGGCTAGCCGCGCACTCCACCACCGTCGACGTCAACCTCAAGCTAGACAGTGATCCCGTCGTCCGCCGCAGCCCCGGCACCCACCGCCCGCCGTACGTCGTCCTGCAAGCAACCGTCGAAGAAGTCCGCTCCCGACCCAAGGCACCCGCAGCCAACTCCCGACCAGGCGAGCAACCTTCTCCCAAGAGCTCTCAGCGAACACGCGTCCGGACACCTGTGCTCGTCATCGCGAGCGAGAGTTGGCGCGACGTCCGTTACGGACAACGGATCGCAGCGACTGGTCGTCTCGAAGCCGTGCAGGACGGCGACGACGTCGCAGCCTCACTCTCCATCCGCACCCCACCCCGTCCCTTGGCCGAACCAGCCTGGTGGCTCCGCGCCGCTGAGCAGGTTCGTGCCGGCCTCCGCGCGGCAGTCGCCGACGAACCACCCGACGTCCGCGGTCTGGTCCCAGCCCTGGTGATGGGTGACGAGTCCACCCTGTCCGACGAACTCACCGAAGACTTCAAAACCACCGGCCTCACCCACCTCTCAGCCGTCTCCGGCACGAATCTCACCCTCCTCCTCGCATTCGTACTGCCCTGCGCCCGTCTGATCGGAGTCCGCGCCCGCGGCCTGACAGCGGTCGGCGTCATGACAGTCGTCGTCTTCGTGATCCTCGCCCGCCCACAACCCAGCGTCCTCCGCGCAGCCGCGATGGGCCTGATCGCTCTAGCCGCCATGACCAGCGGCGGCGGTCGTCGCCGGGCGGTCCGCAGCCTCTCGGTCGCGGTCATCGTCCTGCTCCTCATCGACACCTCTTTAGCCCGATCAGCGGGCTTCGCCCTCTCAGTCCTAGCCACCGCCGGCATCGTCCTGCTCGGTCCCGGCTGGCGCGACGCTCTCGCCAACTGGCTCCCCACCTGGCTCGCCGAAGCCATCGCCTGCCCACTAGCCGCTCAACTCGCCTGTACGCCGGTAGTTGCCTGGCTCTCGGGTGAGGTATCACTAGTTGCCGTAGGCGCCAATCTCCTTGCCGGCCCGGCAGTCGGCCCTGCCACGATCCTCGGCTTCGCCGCAGCCGGCGTCGCCCTGATCAGTACCGACATCGCCCAACTCATCGGCTGGGCAGCAGGATGGCCCGCCCGCTGGATCCTCCTGATCGCCCGCCAAGGTGCCAACCTCCCCGGCGCCGCCAACCCCTGGCCAGCCACCGCCGTAGGCGTCGCCGTACTAACCGTGCTCTGCATCGCGCTCGTCTTCGGCCTCCGTCGCGTCCTCGCCCGGCCACTCGCAATGCTGCTCGCCGTCCTGGTGCTGGCCCTCGCCGTACTGCGGCCTGTCGGCTCATTCGGCTGGCCACCCCGCGACTGGATCTTCGTGATGTGCGATGTCGGCCAAGGAGATGGCCTCGTGCTGCGAGCCGGCGAGCGAAGCGCGGTGGTCGTCGACACCGGACCCGACCCGACCGCGATGAACCGTTGTCTCCGCGACCTGAAGATCGACTACATCCCCGTCATCGTGCTCACGCACTTCCACGCCGATCACGTCGGCGGGCTGGCCGGCGTACTGAGTGATCGTCGCGTCGACGAGGTGGAGGTGACGCCGTACTACTCTCCACCCGCGGAGTATCGCCGAGTGACCGACCTGGCAGCCCAGCATCGCGTCCCGGTCCGAACCGTCACCTATCAAGAGAAGCGAGTCGTCGGTCAGCTCACCTGGACAACCCTCTGGCCCGCCCGCGTCCCGGCCCTGCCGCCACCCGGCACGTCCTCCGCAACCCCAACAGACGAAGGCTCACCGGAGAACAACGCGAGCATCGCCATGATGGTCGAGGTGTCCGGCCTCCGCCTCCTGCTCACCGGTGACCTCGAGCCCGAGTCCCAGCGAGCCATCCTCGCCACCGGCGCTGACCTCCGCGCCGACGTACTCAAAGTCCCGCACCATGGTTCCGCCCAGCAAGACCCGGCCTTTATCGCCGCCACCCAAGCCCGCCTGGCCCTGATCTCCGCCGGCCGCGACAACGACTACGGCCACCCCGCCCCCAGAACCCTCGACCTCCTGGCCCACCAAACCACCCGCACCGCCACCACCAACACCGCAGGCGCCCTAGCCCTCACCAATCCCGACAACCACCTCTCACTCACATCTCGCCTACCCGGCTAAAGCCGTTGCTCTAGGCAACGAGTGCGACATTGTAGATCTGTGGATCTTCTGTGGATAACTATTTCCCTTGAAAATAAGGGGTTCCGGCTTTGAAAACTGTCGGAGGGCCTGTCTAGAGTTATCGGTATGGAACTTCTGGGTGAGCGGCCGGCGTGGTCGATGAGCGGCGGCGAAGCGCTGGCCGACATCGACTCGATCGACGCCGAGATCGCCCGGTTGGAGACCGCTCGTCTATCGCGGGTCGCGAGGGTGGACGAGACCGGG
>NZ_JBHVWY010000003.1:582322-608473 GCF_042882005.1 Kribbella sp. NPDC058245 | reverse complement strand
CTGAAAACCCCAGCCCAAGCGCTGGCCGACCTGCTCGCCAACCCGGCAGCAGCATGAACCCGTTGCTTCCACCGATGGATTCCGCCCTGGTTCTCTGCTCAAATTTTGAGGGGAGAAGGGGGGCAACTTGAGGGGAGATCCGTTCAAATTCCGGAAGGTCCGGGGGAGTGGGGTGTGGGGAGTGGGGTGTGGCGGGGCGGCGGCGGGGGGCGGGGTGCGGGGTGCGGGGTGCGCTGAGGGTGGGGCGGCTGGGGAGTTTTACTGTTGATACGGGTCTGTTGATACGGGTCGGTTTTGATCCCCAGTTCCGGTCAGGTCGCTCGGGCGGGCTCGGGCGGGCTCGGGGGTGCTCGTTGTGTGGAACTCCTTGTCGGCTACTGCACATTTGTTTCCACACGGGGTGGGTTCGCCCGCCTTCGGCGGCCACTGATCCTTTGGGTACGGCGGGTCTGTGGCTGAGGGGGATGCTGCGGTTGGCGATCGCGTCCACGTTGCTTTGGGTTGACGGGCTTGGGCTGGGGTTTCATGAGGGGCGCGTTGGGAGTGACCCTTGCTGGGGGTGGGCATTGCGGCCGGGCGATCTGTCCAGCGCGATGATGGTGGAATACCTCCCCACCTCCGCAGGCCGTCACTGAGGAGGCAACCTCGTCGCTGGCGGCAACCAGAGCCCGTCAGGCACAGGAAACGTGGACGGCTGTTGGGTTCAGACGGGGCGGGCGCGGAGGATGATGATTCCGGCGTACCGGGCCAGCCAGTCCTGCTTGTGGGGATAGCGGAGTTTGAGTTCTTCCGGCAGTTGCGGTTCCAGTACTTGGTCGACCCGGAAACCCGCGACCACCAAGGGGTTGTGGATCGAGGCGAACGTGTCCGTCGTGTGGGTGAGGGTGATCTCCGGGTTCCATCTCGACGGGTAGGAGTACGGGCCGGCCGAGTGGTAGGCCTCGCCGATTCCGACGCCGTCACGCTCGGCGCGCTCCACGGCGTACCGGAGTGGATGGGCCATCGAGATCACCAGTACGCCGTCCTCGGCGATCACCGAGCGGACGGTCCGTAGCGTGCGCGCGCGATCTTTCGCGTAGGCGAGCGACTGGAGGAAGAGCACCACGTCGAAGGTGCGGCCGGCCAGTTCGGGGATCGTGTCGAGCTCCGACAGATCACCCGGTACGAGCGTTACCTCCGGCGGCGCCTCGAGGAACTGCGAGCCGATGTCGAGACCGAGCACAGAGGCCGCGCCGTGGTCCCGGACAAGCTCGATGGCCTTGCTGCCGTTCCCGCATCCGACGTCGAGGACGGCCTTCCCGGCGACGGATCCGATCACCGAGCGCTGCGCGTCCCACTCCATCAACCGGTCGAGTGAATCCTCGCGAGAGCGTGCCTGCTCGTAGTCGGTGGTCAGATCACGCCACGCCTCGTTGCTGGTCATGCCGAGAGGCTAATCCCGTTCGGCTGCACCTGGGGGTGGTCAGGGTCGGCTGTGCTGGAGGCGAGGCCGATCGAGCAGACGAATCAGGAGCGGTGGGAGCTGGCTCATCAGCGGGGTGACGGTTTCGAAACTGGTCGGTACCGATCCGCAGGTGGCGGCAGACTTCCTGCAGCCGGCGTTGATGCAGCTCATGCGCACGGCGAAGGTGCATACCCGGGCGATTGTGGGGGACGATCTACTGGTGATGGAGCATCCGATCTTCGGGCGAACCAAGCCGGACGACGTCGTCGTGACGCTGGGCAAGATCATGCAGCTGGTCGGCTTGCTGCCGTTCCCGGCACAGCGATGACTGCCGTCCTCGCGATCATCCATGCCGGGCTGGCTGCGGCCTGGGTGGGTGGGATGGCCTACTCGTTGTTCGTGATCCAGCCCAAGCTGAAGCGGTACTTCGGTCCCGACGCGGCCGGCCGGGAGGCGCTCACCACGGTGATTGCCTCAGGCAACCGATGGAAGGTGATCGGGCTGACCGTCGCGATCGCACTCAGCGGAGTGGGGCTGTTGGTGCTCGACGACGAGCACTGGTGGATCCACGCGGCCAAGGGCCTTTTGTTGCTCATGGCAACGGGCATCTTCTGGTACGTCTCCTGGCGGCACTGGCCGGCCCGGGTCTTCGCGACCGCGGCCGAACTGCCCGTTCTGCAACGCCGGTTGATCGTCCTCGCCACCACCATGCTCGGTCTCGCCGGGCTCGCGTTCGCGCTCGGAGTATTGGCGACGCATCTATGACGTCTGTCACTGGGCAGTAGGCGGATTTGGGTGTATGTGCCAGGATCGAGCTTCTCGTCGGAGGTGATCGCGTTGGAGCAGGAGACCCTGCAACTGCTGGTGAGCATGCACCGGATCGTCCGGTACCTGCGCCGGACCCGAAGCGCCGTCCTGCACCCGACCCAGTTCCTGGCCCTGATGCTGATCGCCGACGAGCAACCGATCCGGATCGGCGAGATCGCCACGCGCGTCCCCTGCTCCCAGCCGACCGCGACCACCACGGTCGCGGCCCTGGAAGAGGCCGGCCTGGTACGGCGTGAGCCGGATCCCGTGGACGGTCGCGCGACCGCCGTCGTACTGACCGAGCTCGGTGCCACCACAGTCGCCGAGTCCGGCCGCCAGGCCGCCGACGAGTTGACCAAGCTCCTGCACCGCCTCGACCCCGACGAGCGCGCCCACGTCCTCCAGGCCGGCGAGCTCCTCAACCGCATCGCCCGCGACCTCTAACCGACCGCAATTTCCCTGCCTAGCCACCCAGATGAGGGGTTTGGCACCGTGAACCACGGTGCGGAACCCGCGATTTCCCTGCCTAGCCACCCAAATGAGGGGTTAAGCACCCTGAATCACGGTGCGGAACCCGCGATTTCCCTGCCTAGCCACCCAAATGCGATCCACGGGCGGCGGGCGGCGTGGGAATGGGTAGTGGGGGTGTACCGACGGACGGGTAGTGGTGGGTCGGGACAGGGGTGCGTGGGTGGGGCTAGGCGGGGCGGTCGGTCGGTGGGGGGACCACTACCCGTTGGTCGGTACGGAGTAGACGACTTCGGGGAGGGCCGAAGGGATGTTTCGGGGGAGGGCGAAGGGCTCCGGGGTGGACCGGGGAGGGCGCAGAATTCTGGCATGATCCGGATTCACTTCAGCGCGGCAGACCTGGGACGGGTGGTGTTCCCGGCCGAGCCGGAGCCGTTGTGGGAGGCGGCGCTGGCGGCTCGGGCGCTGAGCGCGGCCGCGGCCCGCGAGACGCTCCCACCGGCCGCCCGTCGCTGGCGGCAGGCGGCGGCGCCGCTGGTGTCGCCCTCGATGCGGCCGCTGTTCAAGCTGATCGCCCCGGGCGGGTGCTTCCCCGACTTCCTGACTCCGACGGTCGCCACCTCAGGCGTGCAGTCGGCCGCCGAACTGCTCGCCGGAACCCCCACAGAGGTCTTCCGCGAGGAGCTCGACGAGCGCTTCCCGCGCGACATCGACCCGTACCTGCACGGCCTGCGCGCCGGCGACGCCTCCGCCCGGCGGGCGCTCGGCACCGCCGTACTGGACTTCCATCGGAACGTGCTCGCGCAGTCTTCCGACGAGCTCTCCCGCCAGTACGCCGGTGATCTCGCGCAGCGGGCACACGCGCTCATGCATGGTGGCATCGAAGCCCTGCTCACGAACCTGCACCCCGACGCCGAGTGGGCGCCCCCCGTCCTCAGCGTGCACACCCTGCGTGCCAACGCGAGCGTCGAGGTCCATCTCCGGGGCCGCGGTCTCCAGCTCTACCCCTCGCCCCTGCTCGCCGAGTGCCTGGTCGACGACAACCCCCGCCGCCGTCCCGTCCTCATCTACCCCTGCGCCGACGGCCCCGCCGCCGAACCCCACGACCCGGACGCCGACACCCTCGCCGCCCTCCTGGGCCGCACCCGGGCCGCCGTCCTCCGCTCGCTCATCACCCCCGCCAGCACCACCCAGCTGGCCCGCCGGATCGGCATCTCGCTGGCCTCGACCTCCGAGCACACCCGGATCCTCCGCGCAGCCTCCCTCGTCACCACCCACCGCTCCCAGGGCACCTCCCTGCACTCCCTCACCCCCACCGCCCACACCCTCCTGATGCAGAACAGCTGAAGGCGAAGGGTTTCCAAGGGTTTCCAGGGGCAGATCGGGGCAGCGGTCACAATCGACTGGTGCCCCGCCAAGAATCCGCTACAGTAGGTAATGCCTTGGGACACGAGTCCCTCGGAAGTGAACCCGGAAGCCTACCGGACGGTGGGCGTGCCGGGTTTCGCGCTTTCTAGAGCTCGCGCAGCTGGCAGAACGGCGCCACGGCCTGTTTCCAGTCACCGCCACGTGCCCAGCACCAAGCGACCGCATCAGGCACCCACAGCAGCGGGTCGGCCTTGGCAACCAGGATGCTCCAGCGCAGCGTCTCGTGACAGCCGAATCGATGTGCAGCCTCACGGATGGTGCGGAGGTCGGATTCGTAGAGCGACTCGTCCATCTCGGCGATGAGCCGTTCGGCCGAGCCGGCGCAGTCGCGGACGATCGCCTCCAGGCACCTCCGGCGATCCGCGAGTGTTGAGCGATCCGTGATGTAGATGTCGACCACCACACCGAAACTGGTGATGAGGCCAAGGATCTGCCTCCTGCGGGCAGGTCGCTCGTGGCTGAAGTGCAGGCGTTCCTGCCCTGGTAGTAGCAGTTGGCGGAGCGCCTTGCGATGGACTGCCACATCACCCGCGCGGCAGTAGGCGGCAGCCATCAGTAGGCCCTTGGACTTGTTCTCATCGACGAATACGTGGGTCGGCACCTGGACGACTTTTTCATGTGCTGCAAGGCGAAACGCCCCACGACACCGGGGCATCGTGGGGCAGGTCGGGGCAGATCGGAGAGGCCGCTGGGCGGCCCCTCCGACCTCTCGGCTAGTTGCGGTTGATGGTGAAGGTGGACGTGGTGTTGCGGATGTCGACCGCGTTGTTGGACAGCGTCAGGTTGTTGAAGGTGACGCTGCCGACGGCCGGGCCCTGGCCGGGTTCGGGGAGCTCGTTGGCCCAGAGACCGAAGCCGGACTTGGCGTCGAAGGCGTCGCCGGACTTGCGAGCTCCGGAGATCGTCGTGTTGGTGAAGATCGTGTCGGCGACCGGGAACTGCGGCTGGCTGCCGACGTAGTTGGTCTGGAACATGATCCCGCTGTACGTCGGATCGACGATGTCCAGATCACTCACGCGGATCCCCTGGAAGATCTTGGAGGCCGAGAAGATCCACATCGCCGGGAACGACTGGTTACCCCAGAAGTGCCCGCCGGACCGGACGATCGACACGTTCTGGAACACCGTCGGTGGGGTGGCGCCGAAGCCGTTCATCGGGATGCCGAAGTCGAGCGAGCTGATCGTGACGCCGGGGTAGGTCAGCATGTCCGCGGCGTACAGGTTGCGGAAGATGTTGTTCGTACCGCCGTAGACCGCGAAGCCGGCCGCGCGCCAGGTGAGCGTCGCGGACAGGTTCTCGAAGACGTTGTCCCGGACCTCGCCGCCACCGTTGTCGGTGGCGTTGAAGAGCGCGAAGCTGTCGTCACCGGTGGACCGGGCGTCGTTGTTGCTGACCGTGTTGCCGGCCGAGCCGTTGGTCATGTTGATGCCGTCGGCGAACGAGTCCCGGATCCGCGAGTTCTTGATCGTGGAGTTGTCGGTGTTCGCACCCCAGTAGAGGCACATCTGGTGCTCGGCCCAGATGTTGTCGATGGTCATGTTCGACGTACCGGAGAAGTTGAAGACCTTGCCCGGGCCGTCGTTGCGGCTGTCGTAGTTGCCGAAGTACGAGAACCCGCTGAACGTCGATCCGTTCGCCGACGACTGCGAGTCGAACCCGACATCGGTGTTCGCCTGGGTCTGCGGTGCGACGAACTTGGTGAACCACGGTCCGGCGCCGACGACCTTTGTCGCCTTGCCGTACACGTTGAACTTCGACGAGGTCGGGTACTCACCGGCCGGCAGGTAGACGCCCTGCAGGGTGGTGTCCTGACGCACCCGGTCGAGCGCGGCCTGTACGTCCTGCTGGGTGAATCCGGCCGGCGTCACGAAGCCCGCACCCGGGTTGGGGATCGGCGCGACCTGCTCGGTGTCGACGAAGTCGATCGAGTACGTCGTGGTGTTCGCCGGGTCCTTCTGGAGCCGGATCTTGGCACCGGCCGGGACCGTCGAGTCGAGCATGATGCTCGCCTCGTCGTAGATGTGCCGGGCCGGACCCGCACCCGGCGAGTTGCTCGGGCCGGCCTCCGCGCCGTACAGCCAGGAGTACTTCGAGGTGAGCGGCAACGCCTTGTGGAAGGTGCCGTTCACGTAGATGTTGATGGTGGAGTTGATCCCGCCGCCACCGGCGGAGTCCGGGATGGAGAATCGGGTGACGAGGGTGTTCGTCGATGCCCGGGTGGTGAACTCGACGTACGAGCCTCCTGCGTTCAGCGTGACCGCGCGCCGGCCGGAGGCCTCACCGGCGAGGTCGCCGATGGTCCGGTTCGGGCCGATCACGGTCGCGCCGCCACCGACCGAGGCGTCCTCGGCCTCGATGTGGTCGTACGGCATGTTCGCGCCGCGACCCACGAAGAACGGCCGCTCGCTGGTGTTGTTCGTGCGCTTCACCGGCAGTTCGTTCGCATCATCAGCCAGTACGACGCGCGCCGTGTACCGGCCGTTGACCGCCGTCCAGTTGCCCAGGGCAATGGCCGATGTCGAGGCACCCGCTGCCAGTGAACCGCTGTACGAACCGGTCAACGTGGCAACCGTCGAGGTCCCGTTCAGCAGCGTCAGCGTGATCGCGTGCGCCCCCGAAGCAGTGGCGATACTGCCCTGGTTCTTCAGGATGACCGAGAAGGCCACGCTGTTCCCCGCGGACGGGTTGTTCGGCGTCCAGTTGACCGCCGAGGCGATCAGGTCCGAGCTGGCGACCGGAGTCACCACCAGCGCGCTCGCCGCGGTGGCCGAGTTGTTCGCGTCGTTCTGCTCGATCACGGTGTTGGCCTCGTCGACCTTCGCGCTCAGCGTGTAGCTGCCCGCGTCCCGTGCTCCGATCGAGGCGCTGACCGTGGTCGAGCCGCCGGCCGCGATCGCGCCGACCGCCGCCGTACCGACCTTGGTGGTGCCGAGGTAGAAGTTCACGTCGGTCGCCGGCGATGCGGCCGAGCCGGTGTTGCTGACGGTCGCGCGGACCGTGATCGTGTCGGTCTCGACCGGTGCGGTCGGCGTCCACGTCACGTTCGAGAGCGACAGGTCCGGGTTCGGTGCCGGAACACCCATCACCTGGAACTCAGCGACCTGACCAGCAGGCGCACCGGTGTTCGCGGTGAAGTTCAGCCGGACGTCGGCGACCCGGGCACTGACCGGGATCGTCACCAGGTTGCCCGACGACGGATTGAAGTTGTACGCCGCGCTCGCCACGATCGTGGTGAACGTCGACGAGCTCTGCTCACGGCCGAGGATCGAGAAGGTCTGCGTCCGCGCACCCCAGGCCGAGTCCGGGTTGAGCCGGATCACGATCGAGCTGAGGTCGGCGTTCGCGCCGAGCTCGGTGGTCAGCGTGGCCGGGTTGGCGTTGCCCTCCCAGTACGTCGTCACGTTGTCGTCGTTCGCGTTCGTCGCCACGAAGGTGAAGACCGAGCCGGACGCGGTGATCGGCTTGCCCGCGGCGAGGTTGCTGCCCGGGCCCTGGCTGCCGTTCCGGGTCACCGTGTTGCTGTTCGGCGACTGGTTGCCAGCGGCATCTTTCGCGCGGACGAAGTACGCGATCGTCGAGCTGGTCGGCTGGGTGTCCGTGTAGGTCAGGACGTTCCCGGCGACGCTGGTGCGGAGCTGGCCGTTCGCGTAGACGTCGTACCCGGTCACGCCGACGTTGTCGGTGGACGCGTTCCACGCGAGCCGGATCTGACCGGCGCCGGGCTCGGTGAAGGACAGGCTGCCCGGGGCGGTGGGAGCCTGGGTGTCACCGGTCGCCGGCCCGTAGACCTCGAACTCGGACAGCTGTCCGGCCGGCCAGCCGGTGTTCGCGGTGACCTGGATCCGGACGTACCGCACGGTCGAGTTGCCGTAGTCGATGGTGACCGTGTTGGTCGGAGCGTTGAACGCCCGGCCCGCGGACGCCGACAGGTCGTTGAAGTTCTGGCCGTCGGTGCTGCCCTGGACCGCGAGGGTCTCGGTGCGCGAACCCCAGCCGCTCGGCAGTTTGAGCACGACCTGGTTGGTGGCGACCGACGAACCGAGGTCGACCTGCACCCACTGCGGGAAGGCGTTGTTGGCGCTCTCCCAGTACGTGCCCTGGTTGCCGTCGGTCACGTTCGACGCGACATAGCTCTGGGTGACCGAGCCGGCCGACGCGGCCTTGCCGGCGGCAAGGTTCGGACCGGCCAGTACGGCGGCGCTCGCCGAACTGGCCGCGGTGGAGTGGAGCAGTGGGCCGGCCGATAGCGCCAGGCTCGCGGCGAGCAAGGCGACGGGCAGCCGCCAATGGGGAATTCGCATGGCCTCTCCTGATGGGCGGTGGAGAACGCAAAGGGGGTAGCAGCCACGCGAGAGTTCGGAACTTTCGTAGACTTGCCAATTTCTTGCGTAGCGCTGGCTCATTGTTACGGCAGTGCTACGGAGGCGTCAACGGTTCGAGAAAAACCCAAAAAAGCCCGACTCGCATCTGCGAGTCGGGCCCTTGAGGTGAGAGGTCAGTGCTTGGAGGCGGTCTCCGCGCCGGCGCCGGTCAGGGCGCGAACGGTGAGCTCGGTGTACCGCTGCTCGGACGACTTGTCCTTGCCGAGGAACGTGCCCAGGACACCGAACAGGAACCCGAGCGGGATCGACACGATGCCCGGGTTGGAGAGCGGGAACCAGGCGAAGTCGGCGCCGGTGATCATCGACGTCGGCTTGCCCGAGACGACCGGCGAGAAGACCACGAGCACCACTGCGGAGATCAGGCCGCCGTAGATGCTCCAGACGACGCCGGAGGTGTTGAAACGCTTCCAGAACAGGTTGAACAGCAGCGACGGCAGGTTCGCCGAGGCCGCCACCGCGAAGGCCAGAGCGACCAGGAACGCGATGTTCAGCTTCTGCGCCGGGATCGCCAGCGCGATCGCCACCGCGCCGATCCCGATCGCCGCGAACCGCGCGACGCGGAGCTCGTTCTTCTCCGACGGCTTCGTCTTCGCGATGACGTTGGCGTACAGGTCGTGCGCGAACGACGAGGCCGAGGTCAGCGTCAGACCGGCCACCACCGCGAGGATCGTGGCGAACGCGACCGCCGCGATCAGCGCGAGCAGGATCGAACCGCCGACCGACCCGGCGCCACCGCCGACGGACTCGGCCAGCAGCGGCGAGGCGACGTTCCCCTTCGACTCCGCGACCGCGGAACCCTTGGCGGTGTTCAGCAGCGCCGCGGCGCCGAAGCCGAGGGCCAGCGTCATCAGGTAGAAGACGCCGATCAGGCCGATCGCCCACTGCACGGACCGACGGGCGGACCGCGAATCGGGCACGGTGTAGAAGCGGATCAGGATGTGCGGGAGCCCCGCCGTACCGAGGACCAGCGCGAGCCCGAGCGACAGGAAGTCGATCTGGCCGACGAAGTCCTTGCCGTAGAGCAGACCCGGCTGCAGGAACGACTCGCCCTTGCCGGACTTCGCCGCGGCCGCGCCGAGCAGGTCGGAGATGTTGAAGTGGAACTTCAGCAGCACCAGGAAGGTGATCAGCACGGTGCCGGCCATCAGCAGGACGGCCTTCACGATCTGCACCCAGGTGGTGCCCTTCATGCCGCCGATGGTCACGTAGATGATCATCAGGGCGCCGACGAGGATGATGACCGCGGCCTTCACGCCCTCGCTCTTCACCCCGAGCAGCAGCCCGACCAGCGAACCGGCACCGACCATCTGGGCGAGCAGGTAGAAGATCGACACCACGATCGTCGAGGACGCCGCGGCCGTGCGGACCGGCTTCTGCTTCATCCGGAACGCGAGCTGGTCGGCCATCGTGAACCGGCCGGAGTTCCGCAGCAGCTCGGCGACCAGCAGCAGCGCCACCAGCCAGGCCACCAGGAACCCGATCGAGTACAGGAAGCCGTCGTACCCGTAGAGGGCGATCTGGCCGGAGATGCCGAGGAAGGATGCCGCCGACATGTAGTCGCCGGCCACCGCCAGGCCGTTCTGCGCGCCGCTGAAGTTGCGGCCGCCGGCGTAGTAGTCGGCGGCGGTCTTGTTCTGCCGGGACGCCCACCAGGTGATGTACAGCGTCACGGCAACGACGGCCGAGAACAGCGAGATGGTCAGCACCCGGTTGCCGGGTTCCCCATCCGCGAGCGGAATGAGCAGGGGGATGAGGCTCACCGGCGGCGCTCCCTCTTGTACTTGGCGTTCAGGCCGGCGGCCAGCGGGTCGAGCTTGCGGTTCGCGAACCGGCCGTAGATCGCGGCGATCACGAAGGTCGACACGAACTGCAGCAGGCCGAAGATCAGCGCGACGTTGATGTGGCCGATCACCTTGTGGTCCATGAAGTCACGGGCCCAGTTGTTGCAGGCCACGTACGCCAGATACCACGCCATGAAGGCGATCGTCCACGGCACGACGAAGTTCTTGTACCGTCGCTTGAGCTCGGTGAAGTCGGCCGCGTCGTGCACGGCCTGATAGGCGCGGGCATCCCGCTCGCGCACGACGTCCTCTTCCATGCGTGCACGTTAGCCCTAAGTAGGGTGTTTGTGACTTATAGGGCGTGTCCGCAACCAAAATGTTTCGAGCGGCCCGCTACAGGTGCGGGGCGACCGGAGCGTCGAGGGTACGGCGGTAGTTCGCCAGGTCGCTGGGGTGAGTGCGGTAGCAACCGGTGATGTACGGCATCCGCAACGGCTCGGGTGGCCGGGCGGAGGTCTCGTAGACGGCGTCGACCTGCTCGAGCACGGCCTCGCGCCGGGATTCGGTCAGCACCGCAACTCGGCTGTGCGACAGCGCCAGCTTCCGCAGGCCACCGCGGTCGAGGTCCTGCCAATGCTTGAACTTGGCCGTCTCGATCGCCGCGAACATGTCCGACTGGAGCAGGATCGGCATCGGGTCGAACGCGTCGCCGCCGCCGTAGTCCTCGCCCATGATCGCGCGATGCACCCGGCGGACCCAGGGCACCACCGTGTCGTAGTTGTTCCAGAGCAGACCCAGTACGCCGTTCGGCCGCAGGATCCGCGCGATCTCGGGCAGCGCCCGGGCGTGGTCGAACCAGTGGAACGCCTGCCCGACGATGACCGCGTCGACCGAGCCGTGCGCGAGCGGGATCGACTCGGCCGCTCCGACCATGGTGTCGATCCCGGGCCGCGTCCGGCAGATGGACAGCATCTCCTCGGACGGGTCGACGGCGACCACGTCGTGGCCGAGCGAGGCCGCGACGGCGGCCAGCTTCCCGGTTCCGGCGCCCAGGTCGAGCACCTGCAGCCCGCGCCCCGGGCCGAGGATCCAGGTCAGCGCGTCGACCGGGAAGGTCGGCCGGCCCGCGTCGTACGCGGCCGCGACGGCCCCGAACGACGCGGCGCGGGCCTTGTCGCTGAGGTCGGGTGCTGGATCATCGGTGCTCATCACGGTAAATCATGCCGTAGCGGGTCAATTGCACGCGGCTACTCGCCGAGCTTCTTCTGCTCGATGTGCGCGTTGAGCGCGGCCAGCTCGGGGTGGGTGTCCAGAATCGCGACCAGTTCGGCGCAGTTCAGGCTCGCCGCGCCGTGGTCGTCGAAGAGGATTTCGAGCAACTGCCAGTCGTCGGGTGTGTCCAGAGTGAGCCGGTACTGCGCTCCGCCGCCGGTCCAGGGGAGGTTCAGCAGGCGAATCTCACCCGACCGGTTCTGGTGCAGGTACGGCGTGACGTGCTCGCGGTCGGCCCGGAGGGTCGCCCGGGCCTCCGCGTCGTACAGGCGGGCGGCGGAGAAGACCTCGTAGTCCATGCCGCGGGGGTAGGTGCGCTCGAGGCAGTTCGAGATGTAGAGGTCGAGGTCCTTCTCGGAGCGCCAGCGGTCGGCGGCGGCGGAGATGATCGCCGGGTCGATCAGCGGGCAGTCCGACGTGACCCGGACCAGGCCGTCCAGCCCGTGCTCACGGGCCGCGCCGGCGAACCGGCTCAGGACGTCGTCCTCCGAGCCCCGGAACACCGGGACACCCGCATGCCTGGCCACTTCCAGTACGACGTCATCGTGGTAGTTCGTGGTCGTGGCCAGCACCACCGGCAGACCGGTCTGCTTGAGCCGGTCGAGGTGGTGCTCCAGGAAGGACTGCCCGCCCGCGGTGAGCAGCACCTTGGCCGGCAGCCGCGAGCTCGTCACCCGGACCTGGGTGACGATGCCGACGTTCAGTCGTTCCATCGGAACAACTCCCGGATCTCGGCCGGACAGACGACGTGATCGACGCCCAGCTCGGTGTCGGTGAACTCCTTGGCGATCGCGAGCGGGACGAACGGCTGGTCCATCTCGGGCCACAGCCGCTTGATCCGCGCCTGTCCGCCGAACGACGGGTGCTCGTTCTCCAGCACCATCGGGTCGCCGTACACACCGGGCTGCAACCCGACCGAGGCGCCGTACAGGACGGCGGAGCTGAGCCGGTTGGAGGCGACGCGGGTGTGCGAGCGGAGTTCGCGCAGTTGGTTGACCAGGAAGTCGGGGTCGGTCTTGCGCCAGTGCAGACCGCGGTACCCATGGGTGATGACGCGGAAGCCCGCGTCCTCGTAGACCTTGCGGATGGGCGGTTGCTGGTACTCGTTCCAGTACAGGCAGACGGTCACCGGGCCGGTCTCGTGCTCGTTGATCGAGGCAACGATCCGGCCGTGGTCGCCGAGCACGTTCTGGCCTTCCCAGCCGTGGAACGGGTAGAAGAGCGTGCCCTTGGCCTTCTTGTCCTGCGTCGCCAGCTTCGGGTGGTTCTTGAGCACGTAGAGCCAGACCGAACCGATGACGGAGTAGTTGCGCAGGCCCATCGACTGACCGCGACGGCGGACGCTGTCGGTCCACACGTACTTCGGCATCCCCGCCGCGAAGTTCGTACCGTGTGCGAAGCCGTCCAGGATGTTCCAGCCGTGCTGCAGGTAACCCCAGATGTGGCGCGGTTTGCGGAGGCCGGCGTACGACGCCAGGACGTCGGCGTGTCCGTAGAAGTGGTTGGCGTGATGCATCAGCGCCTCCGCAGCACGCGCTTCAGCCGGCGCCTGACAATCCGCGCCGGGTTCAGCATCGCGTGCCCGAGCCGATACGGCACCGACTTCCGAATCCCGTTGATCGTTCCCTGGAACAGAATCGCCCGAGCACTCGCATGCGCCAGCTCATCCGCCAGCCGCGCGACGGTGGCGAGCTGCTCAGCACTCCCCAACGGCCTGATCATCTCCAGGCCGGTCGGCGACGACAGCGTGATCCCGACCATCGACGCCAGTCGTGCAGTCAAGTCGTGCGGCTCACCACCGGCGGGCCATGGTTGCCGAGCGCCACTTTCCAGCGCGCGCCGCGCAAACCGGTTGAGGTGGTCCTCAATCGTCCCCTGGTCACCTTCACCAAACAGCCGGTACGACGTTCCGTCCACGATCACGTTGTCCGGCGAACCGGATTCAGGGGCCGTCCGCAACCACTCGACGTACGCCACGATCTCCCGCCGCAAGGTCGCCTGGTCGTCAGCACGCAGAGCCGCCAGCAACCGCTCCTCGACCAGCTCACCCGTGGCGGATTCGACCGGCGCCTCGACCCCGACCACCACGTACCAGGCGGGCGCCAACTCCACGAGCAAGCCCGCAGCAGCCGCATCCATCACCACCCGATACGGATCCATCAAGGTCGGACCACCGTTGCGCGCAGCAACAACCCGAGCCGCCTGCGCCGCCGTCAGCTGTCCGTTGCCGCCAGCAAGAACCTCGGCGTCGATCAATGACGGATAGACGCCGAAGGTCTGGCCCTGAAGCTCCGCTTGTAGCGCCTTCAGTCCAGTGGGGGACGCGTCGGCTACCGAGCGGCCCCAGTCCTCGTCGCGGGGGAGGGCCGCGGTGATGTCCGGCTGGATCATTCTGTTGACGCTGAAGCTATTGGTTGCGCCGAGCAACAACCGGCCATTGGGTGCCAAGCGGGCGGTCAACTTGGCCAATGCGTCCGACCACGGCAGGGACTCGGTGTCGGGGCCGACCATCCGTTCCAGCCCGTCGAGGGCGACGATCAGGTCGTAGGTCTCGTCGGTCTCGAATCGGTCGAGGGAACCGCAGTAGACCTGGGTCTTGACGTGCGTGAGGGACTCGGCCAGCTCTTCGGCATCCGGCGCGGACCGGACCAGGATGTCGATCGACTCCGCCTGCGCCGCGACATCGACGTACAGACTGGTGGCGTGCGGGCCCGCGACGAGGACGGTGTCGCCGGGTTGCAGGGCCGCCGCGAGCAGGCTGACGGCGGCGGGGCCGCCGGCCGCGGGACGGCTGTCGGCCGGATGGAGATCCGACCAGTTGAGCATCTCTCCACCGACCAGATTCGATCGGGTCACATCAGTCACTTTAGGGGCCCCTAGCCAACCAGTCTTGTCAGAGTCTCGATCACCCGGTCGACGTCGTTGTCGGTGAGGTCCGGGTAGAGCGGGAGGGAGAGCTCCTCGGCATAGAAGGCCTCCGCGTTCGGGCACAGGCCGCGGGCGTAACCCTGCCGTGCGAAGACAGGATGCCAGTAGACGGGGATGTAGTTCACCTGGACACCGATCCCGGCGGCGCGCATTCCCTCGAAGATCTCCCGTCGGCGGCCTTCGAGCACCCGCACCGGATACAGATGCCAGGCGGGATCCACGCCGGGCCGCTGGACCGGCGTACGCAGCCCGTCGACGCCGTGGAAAGCCTCGTTGTACCGCGCGGTGATCTCGGCCCGACGCTGTTTGAAGCCCGCCAGCCGAGCCAGCTGCGACAGCCCGAGCGCGGCGCCGAGGTCGGTCAGTCGGTAGTTCACGCCGTACTCGTGCACCTCCTGGTGCCACGGACCCTCATCCACGAGCTCGAACCGATCTGGGTCCCGCACCAGCCCGATGAAGTGGAATTCGTGCGCCCGCTGGCCGACCGCGGGGTCCTTGCAGACCACCGCACCGCCCTCGCCGGTGGTCAGGTTCTTGGTCGGGAAGAACGACATCGTCGTCACGTCAGCAAGATCGCCGACCGGCCGCCCAGCCGCGCTCCCGCCGATCGAGTGCGCCGCGTCGGCGAGCGTGCGCGCGCCGACCGCGTCGGCCAGCGGTTGCAGCGCCGCGTAGTCCGCAGCCTGCCCGGCGTAGTCGACCGCCGCGATCACCTTCGTCCGCTCGGTGGTGACAGCCGCGACGGCAGCCGGGTCGAGCAGCACCGTGTCCGGGTCCACGTCGGCGAACACCACCTTCGCGCCCAACATCGCTGCGCAGGAAGCGGTCGCCACGAACGTCATCGGCGTCGTCACGACCTCGTCACCCGGCCCGACACCCAGGGCGGCGTACGCGATGTGCAGTGCCGCGGTCCCCGACGTACAGCTAACTGCCCGGTGCCCACCGGCCAGCTCCGAGATGGCGTCCTCGAACGCCGTCACGGCTGGCCCCGTCGTGAGCCAATCCCCCTGCAACACAGCCGTCACCGCGGCGATGTCCTCCGCAGAGATGGACTGCCTTCCGTACGGAAGCACTAGTGATCGACCTCAAGAATCTTGCGGATCTCCTCGATCGTGTACCACTGGTCGTTGGTGTTGGACGAGTAGTGGAAGCCCTCGTCCAGCTGTACGCCGCCCTCCGGCGCGATGTATCCCCACGTCGCCAGGTCCGGCTGCAGCACGAACCGGTTGCCGATCGCGAGCACGCGTCGGCCCTCTTCCGGGCTGATCATCTCCTCGTGCAGCTTCTCGCCCGGGCGCAGGCCGATGTCGTGCATCGCCGCGCCGGGGGCGATCGCCTCGGCCAGGTCCGTCACCTTCATGGACGGGATCCGCGGCACGTACAGCTCGCCACCGGACATCAGCTCGAACGAGTCGACCACGAACTCGACCGCCTGCGGCAGCGTGATCAGGAACCGGGTGCAGCGCAGATCGGTGATCGGCAGCGACTGCCCGGCCGCGTGCAGCGCGCGGAACTTCGGGATGATCGACCCGCGGCTGCCCATCACGTTGCCGTACCGCACCACGGCGAACCGGGTGTCGTACGCCGCCGCGTAGTGGTTGCCGTTGACGAACAGCTTGTCCGCGGTCAGTTTGGTCGCGCCGTACAGGTTGATCGGGCTGGACGCCTTGTCGGTCGACAGTGCCACCACCCGCTTGACCCCGGAGTCGATCGAGGCCTCGATCACGTTCTGGGAGCCGATCACGTTCGTCTGGACGAACTCCCACGGGTTGTACTCACCGCTGTCGACCTGCTTGAGCGCGGCCGCGTGCACCACGTAGTCGACCCGGTGCATGGCCCGCAGCAACCGCGACCGGTCCCGCACGTCACCGAGGAAGAACCGCAGCCGCGAATCGTCGCCGAACAGCTGGCGGACTTCCCACTGCTTCAGCTCGTCGCGGCTGAAGACGATGATCCGGCGCGGGTTCAGCCGGTCCAGCGCGTGCTGCACGAACGCCCGGCCGAACGACCCGGTGCCGCCCGTGACCAGAATGTCGGAGCCGGTGAGGATAGACACGTCGAGCGGGCTCCTTCGGACGGACGGGTGCGGTTGCCGCCCCGAAACAATAGCTGCCCGGTTAACCACCCTTTCAATCCACTTGGATACGGTCTGTGGCGTGAGGCTGGTCGGAGTGCGGTGCGATGTAGGTCCACAGCGGGGGATCGGCCACGTGATGCGCTGCCTGGCTCTCGCCGAGGAGCTGCAGGCACGTGGGCTGACCGTCGAGTTCATCTGCGACGCCCACACAGTGCCGTGGGCAGCCGCGCAGATCGCTGCCCGAGGTATCACGGTCCGGCCGGCCGTCTGGACATCGGCGGACCACGTCGAGGTGCTCAGCCGGTACGACGCTGTGGTGTTCGACTCGTATGACCTGGATGCGGTCGTCTACCCCGCTGTACGGCGGACCGGCGTGCCCACGTTGGCGATCGTGGATGGCGACCTCCGTGGTGCCGAGGCGGACGTGCTGCTCGACCAGAACCTCGCAGCCGAGCTGGACCACCCCGTGCTGCCGCCTGACGCTGTCCGGCTCGCGGGACTCGAGTACGTGCTGATTCGCGACGAGATCCGCGCCCTGCGCCCGGTCGACCCGCCAGCCGCGCGACAGGTCGCCGTACCGAAGGTGTTTGCGTTCTTCGGTGGGACAGATGCTTTTGGGGCCGGTCCGGCGGTCACACGAGCGCTCGTTGCAACTGGGGTGCCATTCGATGTCACGGTGGTCGCGCCGACGCCGGAGCTGGCCGCACAGGTCGCTGCGGTCTCTTCACAGGTGCGTGTGGTCGGACCGACTGATCAACTCGCTGCTGCGGTTCGTGAGGCGGACCTGGTGCTCAGTGCCTCCGGTACGTCGACCTGGGAGCTGCTGTGTCTCGGGGCGACCGCGGGGTTGGTGTGTGTCGTGGACAACCAGGTGATGGGCTACGAGCGGGCAATCGCCACCGGGACCGCAGCTGGTGTCGGAGCGCTGTCGGAGCTGCGGGCGGACCCCACTGCGGCGGCTGCTGTGCTCAAGCGGTTGCTGACCGACCCAGCCGAGCGAGCGCGCCTAGCGACCGCGGGGTGGCAGTTGGTCGACGGTCAAGGGCGCATGCGCGTAGCTGACGCGCTGCTTCACTTGATCTCGTAGATCGTCACGTCGAGCGTCGCGTGCCGGATGCTGACGAAACTGCCGAGCTTCGACGACACCGCACCGGCCCGGTGGTCGGCGTACAGGTAGCGGACCCCGGCGTTGCGCAGGCGCTGGATGATGTCGGCGGACGGTGATTTGAACGCGGTGTCGTTGGTGGCGAGCTTCCCGCTGTCCCAGTACGGGATCAGGCTGGGGTTGGAGTCGGTCTCGAGCGCGATCCGGTTCGCCTGGTTCGAGTAGGACCAGCCCTCGACCAGGATCGGGCGTTCGGAGAGCGCGGCGAGCCAGAAGTGCCGGCTGTCGCAGACGTTGCCGCTCTGGATGATGCAGTGCGCGTTGGTCGCGATCAGATCGCCCGGCTGGGTGTTCTTCCGCAACCACATCGCCGCGCCGGCCTCGGCCGCCGTGGCTCCACCACGCGACACCTTCGCGTAGACCAAGTTGGACGCACTGTCAGACACAAAGGCCTGCAGCGGTACCAGTACCGCGCCGATCATGCAGGCGGCCACAGCAGCGGCCACCATCGCGATCCCGACGTTCCCTGGCCGCCGGAACGCCTTCCAGCCAATCCCGACGACCACTCCGACAAGCAGCAGCACCGCCAGCGCGTACAGCCACGGCCGCAACACACCTTGGACGCTGGCCGCTTGAGAACGCGCAGCCGCGAGCCCCACTAGTCCGAGAGCACCTGCAACACCCACCAGCACGACACCGCGCCGATCGCCCAGCTTGCCGACCAGGTTGGCCAGGCCGACACACGCCAGCACCGCCGCCACTGGGAACGCCGTACGGAGGAAGTACATCTGGCTGATCCCGGACTGCGAGGTCAGCAGTGTCCCGGCCAGTCCGGCCACGGCGAAGCCCATCAGGAACGCCGTACCGACGTCTCGCCACTTGCGCCCGAGGAACCACATGCCACAGGCCGCGAGCCCCCAGCTCAACAGCGTCGCGAGCGGTGAGTACGACGACAACTGGCTGAAGGTCTTGAACGGCTTGATCTCCGTCCCCCACGTGCTCCCGCCGAAGATCGTCAGCAGAGCCGCGATGAACAAGACAAACGCCAGTAGGCCGCCCAGCAACGCCGTACGGTTGCTCCTCCGCACCATGCCGGCATGGACGAAGGCGAACGCGAACCCGAAGCCCAGCAACGGCAGGATGGTCGACTTGGCGCCCGACGCAACCAGTGCGAGCAGTATCAGCAGCACCCACCGACTGCGTGGCGGCTCAGCCCGCAGCAGGTCGACCGCGACCACGCAGAGCGCCATAGCGATCATGACGCCCAGATTCTGCGTAGGACTCAGGTACGCCGCGACTGCGGTCGAGACGCCACCAAAACCAGCATGTGCGAGCGGCTGTATCGCCCCGCCCAGTCCAGCGACCAGTACGGCGAGCGGCCCAGCCCATGTGGCACCCGTCTCAGCAGTTGGCGCGAACCGGCTGGCCAACGCAAAGATGAGCCCACACCCGGCCAGAAACAGCGGCAACCAGGTCAGCGAGTGGATGAGGTCCGTGAGGTCGATCCGTGTCGCCCACGCGGTCGCAGCGGTCGCCTGGTGGTAGAAGGAGTGGTACTTCATCGGCTCACCACCGAGCCACAGCGTCGCGATCGGTACGTCGTACTTCGCGCTAGCGGCGACAGCCTGCTGGAACGCGAGGTCCGGGTACGAGCGGAGCGGGTCGGTATACGCGGGCAGGAACTGACCCGGACCGCGGCGATAGACGATCAGCACGACCACTGTGGTCGACAGTGCGAACAACCACGCCTGCAGCGGCCGGAGTGGTTGCGCAACTCGGCGCCAGACGCGCGCCCGGACGTCACTGTCGATGAAGGAGAGCACCAGCACGACCGGACCCCAGACCCACGACCACGCCTGCTGTCCGATCGAGGCGGCCGCTAGGTAGACCAGGATCTGGCCCGCCGTACCGACCGCGAAGCCGCCGGCCAGGTCCTCGACCAGGTTGCGGCTGTAGCTGCCGATCAGCCGCCACAGCGCGAAGCCGGGCAGCGCCACCCCGAGCGCGGTGAACAGCACGAACCGGCCGACCTCGAAGAAGGTGGCGTGCTGCAGCAACAAGACGATCGCCAGGATGCCGACGGCGACGCCGGCCAGTAACCCGGTCAGAGACGGCCCCGCCGTACGCGGCCCCCGCCGCCGTGCCCGTGCGCGCATGCGCTCACCCTAGAGTGAAACGCTTGGTTTACACAGGGTCATCCGAGTTCGCGGAACGACTCGTCCGGAGCGCCCGGAAGTCGACAGTATTCGCTAAGCTGCCAACTCCTATGAGTTGGTACGAAGCGCTCGAGTCCGGCGAGCTGAGCATCCGTCCTTCGGTGGACGCGGCCAAGCGGTTCGGCGTTTCGATCGACCGCATGTCGGTGTCCGCTTCGGCCGGGACGCCACTCGCCGAGGTGCTCGCCGCGGTCGAGCGATCGACGGCCGATGTCGTCGTACTGCGGTATCCGGCGCGGGAGACCACGTGGTTCGCGGCGCTGTCCGAAGGACCGCGGAAGCCGCTGCTGGCCGACACTGTCGTGTACTGGTCGCTGCCGGTCGGCAAGGGTCGGCGGCCGGCCCCACTGGCCGGGTTCACGGCAAAACTCGAGTCGGCGGCGGACGACGTACTGGTCGACGACGTGGTCGCGGACATCTTCGGCGACTCCGGGAACCACTACTGCGCCAACCCGCTGTTCGACCGGGCTGTGGCGCTCGCCGGGCGGCAGGAGTGGGCGCGGCGGCGGATCCGGGAGGCCGGAGCGGTCATCCTGCGCGGTCCGGACCGTCGGGTGCTCGCACTGGCCTCGGTCGACGAGCGGCGCTCCTGGACCGAGATCCAGCTGGCCGGCGTCGTACCGGCTGAGCAGGGCCGCGGCCGGTACGGGCACCTGCTGTCCGCGATCGAGGATGCGGCCAACACCCGTCGTCTGGTGGTCTCCACGCAAGCGCACCAGACCGGAATCCAGCGGATCTGGGCACGTTACGGGTTCGAACCCGTGCATAACCTCCTCACCGTCCACCTCGTTGCCGCTACGTAGGGTGCGCGGCCAGGGCGCACCCCTCCGGCGAGGGGAGTTCCGGCTAAGTGGTCCGCAAGGGTTGTATCTCGACGCTATCGGCGCCCAGGCACGCACCTCGCGCCACTTGCCCAGCGCCCACGATGCTCCGCATCGAGGCCACTGACCAAGCACCACGATGCACGCACCTGGACACCGCTATCGTTCGACCTACAACCCTCGCGGACCACTAGTGGTCCCGCGGCTGAGCGTGGTGGTGCCCTTCTACAACGTCGGTGAGTACATCGGCGACTGTCTGGACTCGATCGCCCGGCAGACCTGGACCGATTTCGAGGCGATCCTGGTCGACGACGGGTCCCCCGACGACAGCGCGGTGATCGCGAAGGACTTCTGCAGCCGCGACCCCCGGTTCCGCATCGTCCAGCAGGACAACGCCGGTCTCGGACCGGCTCGGAACACCGGTGTCGAGCACGCCCAGGGCGAGTACCTGACGTTCGTCGACAGCGACGACCTGGTCACCCGGCACGGCTTCCAGAAGCTCGTCCGCGCGCTCGACCGGACCGGCTCCGACTTCGCCGGCGGCAACGCGCGCCGGTTCAACAACAGCTCTGGCGTCCGGCAGTCCTGGCTGCACCGGCAGCCGTTCGTGCGGGACCGGTTCGCCACCCACGTCAGCGAGGTCACCGACCTCGTCCTGGACCGGATGGTCTGGAACAAGGTCTACCGGCGGTCCTTCTGGGACGAGCACGGCTACCAGTTCCCCGCCATCCGCTACGAGGACTACCCGGTCACCCTGCAGGCGCATCTGGACGCCGTCACCGTCGACACCATCGCCGCACCGGTCTACTACTGGCGCGAGCGGGAGTCCGGTGAGTCGATCACCCAGCAGAAGTTCCAGCTCGGCAACCTGCAGGACCGGGTCACCTCCGCCGGACTGGTGATGGACCTGGCCGACAAGGCGCTGCCCGCGATCCGAAGCCGGCTGCACTCGCACTTCACCCAGATCGACCTGCTGACGCTGATGATGGCGTTTGGCGCAGTCCCGGCGGGCGAAGAGCAGGACCTGGTCGACCTGGCCGGCAGTCTGCTCGGCCGGCTGGACCCTGCAGCGCTGGCGCAGGCGCATCGCTACGACCGCATCCAGCACGCCGCACTGCGCGCCGGGGACGTCGAACTGCTCCGGCGGCTCGCCATCTTCCGTGAGGACGGCGGGCTGCGCGGAGGCGCCCGAGTCCTCCCGAGGCCGCGCAAGCGCAAGCAGTACGTCTACAACTACCCAGGCCTGTACGACGGTGCTGTCGCGCCGGAGCTCTACCGCGTGGCCGAAGAGGACCTCACGCTGGCCACCAGCGTCCGCGAGGTGAAGTGGGTCGACGGGAAGCTGTCGGTCAAGGGGACCGCTGAGATCAAGCATCTGGCCATCTGCGAGTCGTCCAGCCTGCGCATCGACCTGGTGATCGCCGGATGGCCGCACCCGCTGCCCGTCCGCCGGTACGACGCGACTGACCTGCACGGGGACACCAGTCGGGTCGGGTTCGAGGTGGTGCTCGACAAGGACCTGCTGGCCCGGTGCACCGCCGGCCCGGCGCACTTCGACGTACAGCTGAAGTTGGGCCGGTTGCGGCGCCGGGACCAGCTGCGTGGACAGTCCGCGGGCAGTCCGGGCTGGCCGCCTGGTGCGTGGATCGACGAGACCAGTTGGGTTCAGCCGGGTCCCGGCAAGGACGGATGCTTCGCCGTACGGCGGCTGTCCGACCCCTCGCGGTTGACGTCGATCGAGCACACGCCGGATGCGCTGGTGCTGCACGGCCGGTCGTCGTTCGACGAGCCGTCGTTGTTCGTCACGCGGCCCGTGTCGGGTGGCGAGGAGCAGGTGCCGATCAAGGTGGACGGGCGCGACTTCACCGCCTGGCTGCCGATCCGGCCGATGATGGAAGAGATCAACCCGGACGATCCGTTCAGTCAGCGGACCACGCGGGCTTTCCGGCTGCGCGGTCCGGGCGGCGAGGAGAAGCTGCTGCTCTGGACCGCCGGCGACCGGGCGGTGTCGCACGCCGAGCGCGGCCGGGTGATCACGATGACCCGTTCCACCGGCGGCTACGTCAACCTGCACGAGTCACCGATCCGCTTCGCCGCGACCGCGGTAGTTGCTGCAGGCAACATGATTGTCGCGCGCGGACCCGACTGGGGTGAGGTGTCGTTCGCGTGGCGGCGCTTCCTGCCAGGGACCGACGACTACGTCGAGGTGCCGGCGCGGCGGAGCTTCTCCGACGACGGCTGGTCCGCAGTGGTCGAGCTGGATGCGCTGATCCCGACTGTGGACCCGACGGCTGAGCATCGCGTGTCGGTCGACCCGACGGCGTCGCTGGCCGACTGGATCCTGTTCGCGGTCGCGATGGACGGCTCGGCCCACGCCGTACAGTGCGAGCCCTTCCTGTGCAGCAAGTTGCCGCTGGTGGTCCGCAGTGGTGAGCACTCGCTCGCCGTACGGCCGTATGCGGGCACTCTGCATGTGGAGGTGCGCTGATGCATCACCACAACCACTACTACGGGCAGGCGCACATCCTGGCCCGCTATGCCGGCCTGGAGTACGACCACCCGCCGAGACTGCGCGGGTACCTGCAGCACGGCTGGAACATCGGCTGTGGGTGGAACCCGGTGCACGAGTTCTATGACGGCGCTTGGCGGTTCACCTGGAGCGATGCACCGCGTCGGCGCGGCCATGCGCTCGGGCGGCGGAACTACCACAGCATCGGCGCGCCATTCCTGTACCTGCTCGATCTGGTGCCTCCAGTCCCGGAGGAGGAGCGTGAGGGCACGCTCTGGTTCCTCTTCCACGGCTGGGAGGGCGGCAAGATCCACGGCGACCATCAGCGGCTGATCGACGAGATCCGCGAGACCGAGCCCGGTCCGGTGACGTTCAGTCTGTACTACACGGAGTACGAGCGGCCCGAAGTACGCCGGTACTACGAGGACGCCGGCTTCCGGGTGGTGTCGTTCGGGCGGCGCGGCTTCTCGTATGAGGGCACCGACAAGCAGTTCCTCTACAAGCAACTGGCCGAGCTGCGCAAACACAAGCGCGTAGCGGCCAATCGGCTCTCCACTGCGATCTTCTACGGCGTTGCCGCCGGCTGCGAACCGGCCGTGTACGGCGACCCGATGGAGATGGACGGTGAGAACCCCCTGTTCGGTGGGCAGAGCCGGATCGAGCGACTGTGGCCCGAGATGCTCGGCTCGTCGATCGACCTGGAAGCGGCGCGAGCGACCACGGACCTGGAGCTCGGCAAGGACTGGATGATGCCGGCCGCGGAACTGCGGATGCTGTTCGATTGGAGAGAGCGTGTTTAAGAGGGCATCTGAGAACCCCACACCTACTGCGGGGCACTCGGCACGGCATCTCGCCGCACTGGTGCAAAGGGCACGATGCTCCGCATCGAACCCTTCGCCCCAGCACGCCGAGCTACCGCACCGAGTACCTCCTCGCTACGGCGTGGAGTTCTCAGATGCCCTCTGACGTCCTGGTGGTCCGTGGCGAGATGCAGCCGTGGACCGATCACACGGCGCGTCAGCCCGTGCTGGCCGCGCTGCTGACCGACGTGATCCCGGCCAACCGCCGGACGCTGATTCTCGGCCCGCACTCCCCGCTGCTGATCGAGTCCGTGCTGGCCCACTCGGCCGACGTCACCATCCTGGTCCGCTCCGTCTCCGACGCCTCTGCGTTGACCGAGACGTTCGGGCCCTGCCTGCACGTCGTTGCCGGTGCACTGGACGGTCTCCAGACCGTCGCTGCCGCGCAGCCCACGCTCTTCGAGATAGCGACCGACGGAGTGGCGCCCTTCGAGGTCATAGTCGCCGCTGACGGCCTGGACCGAGTCCTCGGCTACGACAGCGAGCACCTGACCTGGACCGAGCGCCTCGCCGCTGTCGAAGCACTCGCCGCGCCGGACGCTGTCGTCGTACTGGGTCTGCGCAACGAGTTCTCGATGGTGAACCTCCTGGACCGCCGCCCACCCCACCTGCGCTACGGCGACGACGAGTGGGTCCCCCTGCACGACGACCCGACCCGCCCGGTCTCAGTCGACCAGTTCCAAGCCGCCCTCCCCTGGCCGACCCACCTGTACGCCGACTTCTCCTCCCACACCCTCATCTCCGTAGAAGCCGCCGCGTTGGCCCGCCCGGGCCACCTCCCCACCCGCCTAGCCCAACAAGCTCTTGACTCGGTGGACACCCCGCTCCTGACGTCGGCCTCTGAGCCTGTCGAGTCCGCAGCCCGAGCCGGCCTCCTAGCCGCCATCCCCACCTCCTGGCTAGCCGTCTGCAACACCCCAAGCCCCCACGCCCTCTACACCCAGTCCGGCCCCACCACCCTCAAAGCCACCCCCACTCCAACCGGCTGGAGCACCGCCCTCGCCCCAGCAGCCTCCACGCCGGCCGGCTGGATCACCACACCCACGCCAGCCACCGGTCGGGGGCTTGCGGGCGACCCCTCTCCCACCAGCTCGCCCGGTAGAGGAGTTGCATCGCTGACCCCCCTTCTCGACGAGGCCGTAGGCCTCGCCAGACCGACGGACGTGTCGGGAGTCTTGTTCGACCCCATGGTCGTGCCGACGGAGATCCCCGGCGGGGAGACTGTGGAGACCGTACTGTTCCGGCTGGCTGCGGCTGAGGACGTGCCGGGGTTCCGCAAGCTGGCGGCGGCTTTGGGGGAGTGGGCGAAGAGCTCACGCGTACTGCTGCGCTGGGACGACATCATCGTCGACGGCGACACGTTCGCCCACGGCATCTCGGGCTGGGTCGCGCCCGAACGCGTCGACAAGACCGACCTGCTCGCGGCCGCGTGGCTCCGCTTCCACAAGCGCCTGATTGACGCCCACCGCCGGCACCCCTGGCCGCCGTGGATGATCGGCGACGACCTGGTCTCCGTCTGGCTCTCGATGTCCGGCATCGCCCCCGCGGCCCCGACCCCCGCCGCCGCGCCGTACGCCGCCTCGATCGCCGCCGAACAGGTTGCCTGGGGCAAACAACTCGCGGCCGCGCTGGCCGCCGTACTGGATCCGCGCGAGCAAGCCCAGCCCGACCTACGCACAACCCTCGCCGACGCCGACCAGGCCCGCCTGGAGCTCATCGAGATGCAGGGCCACGTCTTCGGCCTCGAGCGCACACTCGGCTTCCGCAACAAGGCCCTCAAGACCCGCGAGAACCGCATCCGCGAGCTCCGTGCCCAGGTCCAGAAGGCCACCGTCGACCGCAATAAGATCCACGGCTCCCGCTCCTACGCCCTGGCCCGCACCGTCGCCCGTGCCGCCCAACTCCGCAACCCCCGCAAAGTCGCCGCCAAAGCCAAACGCCTCCTCCACCACCACCTACCCACCCTCCGCACCCCCCACTAACCCCGCCCCACGCCGGCACTCCACCCCGCGCGCGCCGCCCGCACTCCACCCCGCGCGCGCCGCCCACATCC